>NZ_JBOIUB010000002.1:0-618388 GCF_050749885.1 Zooshikella sp. RANM57
GCTGTTGCTGTTGCTGTTGCTGTTGCTGTTGCTGTTGCTGTTGCTGTTGCTGTTGCTGTTGCTGTTGCTGTTGCTGTTGCTGTTGCTGTTGCTGTTTTTGCAATAGTTTTTCAAGCAAATCTTTATTGTATTGTGCATCTTTATGGTTTGGATTGAGTTTTAAAGCCTTTTCATAGGCTTCAATGGCAGGCTTCAGCAGGCCTTGTTTCGCAAGGCTGTTGCCTTGATTGTAATAGCCTGAGGCTGTATTCAGTTGACCAAATAATTCGGCTGCTGTCTTATAATCGTTGGCGTTATAGGCTGCTGTTGCCTTCCAAGCAGGATCTTCAAATAACATCTGTGCTTGTTTAGGATCATTTTGTTGTAGGGCATTAGCGCCTTGCTGATCAGGTGTTTGCCATAAATCTTTCCAGCTAAGAGCCTGTGCAGACGGCGACTGTAAGGGTAAATAAAAGCAAAATAGCAGTGTGATTAACCAGCCACGTCGAAAAGCAAGAAGGGCAATAGGAAGTAGCAATAGTGTTAGCCATACGCCTTGATCTTGCCATTGGTCAAACCCTTGTCGAGCAACCTGGTGATGCTGCTGGCGATTATTTTTAGGAAGCACTTTGAGTAAGTCATCATCAGTCAGCGTTAGGTGACTATAGGTGCCGTTATTTTCTTCAGCCAATTGAATAAGCATTTTACTGTTTCGTTTGGCAATAATAATGGCGCCATTGTCATCTTTTAATAATCCCTGGTTACCCAGCTTGATAGGTGCTCCTTGGTCAGAACCTACACCAATAACACTGAGTGATACGGATTGCTCTGCCAGGATCTGATTAATTTGCGATAATGACTGTTGAGTAACACCATCTGTAATTAATAACAAATGTCCTTGGCCTTTACTCCCTTGATGTAACAAAGTCAGTCCCTGCTTGATACCTGCAACGACATTACTTCCTACTGCTGGCATAATTTCTGGCTGAAGGGCTTTGGTTAAGTTGGCGACAGTTTTCGTATCTTCTGTTAATGGACTGACAACAAATGCATCCCCTGAATAGGCGACAAGTCCAGTCAGACCTTCTTTTCTTAATTTGAAAAGATCCTGAAGCTTCCGTTTAGTGGCGACCAGTCGGTTTGGTTTAACATCTTCAGCGTACATTGACAGGGTTTGATCAACCACAATCACCAGGGGTGTTTCACTGCGATGTACAGGGACACTGATTTGCTTCCAACTTGGACCAGCAAGGACTAAGGTGGCGAGTAACCAGCCAATAAATAGACCGATAAGTGGCCAGCGCTGTTGAAAATGTTGCATTTGCTTGCCTACCAGAAAGGGCAGTAGTTCAGGTGCAATAACGTGTTGCCAGGCGCCCTGTTGCTGTTTGGCATACCATAGCGCTATCGCCAGAAGTATTAAGGGAACAAGCAATAGTAGCCAGGCAGGACGTAAAAAGTGAAAATGGGTGAGTAGTTCCATCAATACTTCCTCGTTGACCACCACTGTTTTGACTGGGCTAGCATGAGGCCCGCCCATATCAAGCTAATCAATAATGCAAAGCCTAGTGGCCAGTAGTGCAGTACTTTAATTGGGCGGAATAACTGTGCCTCTTGCTCAACAGGTTCCAGTTGATCAAGTTGTTGATAAATATCTTCAAGTTGTTCTGTGTTTTTGGCGCGAAAGTAGCGGCCACCTGTTATTTTGGCAATGTCTTTTAGAGTATCTTCTTCCAGGTCTTGAGAGGGATTAACCCGTCTTGCCCCAAAAGGGGAGCCTAAAATACCGGGCTGAATCATTTCCTCTGCACCTACACCAATGGTATAGACTTTGACCTTTTCCTTGGTAGCAAGCTGTGCAGCTTGCTGCGGTGTTACCTGACCTGCTGTATTTTTTCCATCAGTCAGCAGAATGAGTACTCTACTTTTTGCTGGACGTTTTCTTAATTGTTTAATGGCTAAACCAATGGCATCACCAATGGCTGTATTGCTTCCAGCCATGCCAATAAAAGACTCTTCTAATAAAATACGCAAGGTGTCTTGGTCGAAGGTGAGCGGTGCTTGCAAGTAAGCCTGGGAACCAAATAGGATGAGTCCTAAGCGGTCCCCTTTCCGGCGTGTTAAAAAGTCATCCAGCACGGACTTAACGACAGTCAGTCGGTCAACATGCTGTCCATTGAGTGTTAAATCTCTTCTTTCCATACTTCGAGATAAGTCTACAGCAAGCATGAGATCACGTGCATTACTGGATAAAGGTATAGGATCACCCACCCAGCGAGGCTGGCTAGCGGCCAGTAGTAAAGCAACCCAAATCAGTATTAAAAAAAACAACGACCAGCGTCGTCTTATAGCTGTGGAAGAGGATGAGCTGTCCGTTAGCTCAGTAATCGTTTGGTAAAAAGGTACGTGCAATGCTGACTCCTCTCGTGGTGCTGGTCGGAGCAGCTGATAACAAAGCCAGGGCAAAGGTAATAAAACTAGTATCCAGGGCCAGTGTAGTTCAACCATGATGCTTTTTTGGTCCAGTTAATTAATAGCGCGTGTAGCCGCTCAGTATTACAGTGCGGGTTCGGTTGGTAGCTCATTGTCCCGAGGGCTTGTCCAACACCATCAGTAAAGGCATTTGACTGACTTGCCTGATCAAGGACTTGTAACCACTGTTGGCCACAAAGCGAGGCTATATTTGCACGAGACTGTGTTTGTAAAAGGGTTCGCTTTAAATACTGGTTTGCGTGATGTAAGTAAGTGCTTGTTTGTTGATATTGTTGATAGTGCAGCCAGATTTGATTGAGCTCATCAAGAAGGTGCTGTTGGTATTGATAACGCTGCCAAAAACGAAGCAGAAACCAAACACAGAAAACAATAACACCAATGGTCAGCACAGCTAATACCCACCACCCTGGTGATAACGGCCACCAGTTTATAGGAGGGGGCTCATGTAAAGGTTTTAAGTCCGAAAGCACCTGCGCTAGTTGGGGGTTTAAAGCACTCATACAACACGCTTGCTCCAGGGCGAGTGAAAGACCTGTTTGAGTTGATCAACAGCGGACTGTTGTGTTGTCAGGGGGTGAAATGCCATCCGATAGCGTCGGCAGAACGCCGTCAGGGTTTGCTGGTGTTGTTGTGCTTGTTCAGCAAAGCGCTGACGCAACTGTTTTTGTTGCGTATTCAATGAGCAGCGATGTTGGCCATCGGTAAAGGTATAGTTACCTGGGGGGGGTAACTGACTTTCCAATGGGTCCTGAATAGGAAACATGAGCACATCATTATGGCTGGCAAGCCGAGATAAGTATTGACGAGCCCGCTCAGAAAACTGCTGAAAGTCACTAAAAATAGCGACAGTGGAACCTGGTTTTATTAAACGACAGGCATGTCCAAGCACATCAGCAAAGTGAGTTGACGATTTTGTAAGCTGTGCCGTCATACTCAATTCATGATTATAAGCATGTATATTATGAAGCAGCTGCAGTACGGCTTTCTTTTGACGTCGGGGTTTAATTTCCTGATGGCCTTTTTCTGAAAAGACAATACCGCCAACACGGTCACTATTTGCCAAAGCCGCCCAAGCTATGGCAGAGCCTGCTTCTGCTGCAATGACTGATTTGAAGTCACCTTGACTACCGAAAAACAGCGACTGACTTTGATCGACCAAAATAAATACAGGACGTTCCCGTTCTTCTTGAAATACTTTGGTATGGGGCTCCTGACTTCGAGCTGTGACCCGCCAGTCGATAGTGCGAACATCATCACCTGGTTGATAGACTCGAACTTCGGCAAACTCAATACCTCGGCCTTTACGACTGGAACGGTATTGGCCACTCAGTGCACTTTTGGCAATGCGTGGCCTAAACAGGCTTAGTTCTTTACTATGTAGTCGTAGCTGTATTAGATCATCTAATGAAGAATAGGCTCGATAAGTCATATTAAGCTATTGGCACCACAGAAATGAGCTTGTCTATTACTTGCTGTGGACTGATACCTTCAGCTTCTGCTTCAAAAGAGAGAAGTAGCCGATGCCGTAATACATCGTGAGCAACAGCTTGTACATCATCAGGACTCACAAAGTCTTTATCATTTAACCAGGCATATGTTCTGGCACAACGGTCAAGGGCAATCGTGCCGCGCGGGCTGGCGCCATACTCAATCCAATCAGCGATCTGTTTATCGTATTCGGCAGGGTGCCGGCTGGCTTGAATAAGCTGCACAATATATTCCATAACACTATCCGCCATATGTAAATCAAGAATTTCCTGGCGGACGGCAAAAATAGAAGCTTGGGAAACGGGTTCGGCGGGAGGGGCTGGTGAATGGCTTTTAGCTTCACCTCGTGCCAGTTGTAAAATTTGTCTTTCAGCTGCAGCATCTGGATAGTCAATTAATACATGTAATAAGAAACGATCGAGCTGGGCTTCTGGTAAGGGGTAAGTTCCTTCCTGTTCAATAGGGTTTTGGGTTGCCATTACCAGGAACAGTTCAGGCAGTAAGTAGGTCTGTTTACCCACACTAACCTGGCGTTCAGCCATCGCTTCCAGTAAGGCTGATTGAACTTTAGCAGGTGCTCGGTTGATTTCATCGGAAAGCACTAAATTATGAAATATGGGGCCTTGTTGAAATTGAAACGTGCCATTTTCTGGACGATAGATATCAGTACCCGTTACATCCGCAGGCAGTAAATCAGGGGTAAATTGAATACGGTGAAAATTAGCCTCAAGCCCAGTAGCAAGCATTTTGATTGCTTTGGTTTTGGCTAAGCCTGGTGCGCCTTCTACCAGTAAATGACCATCAGCCAGTAAGGCAATAAGAAGACGTTCAATGAGATGCTGTTGTCCAATGATGACGGTAGCTAAATAGTCACGTAAAGCATTTATAGCGGCTCGATGACTCATACACCTTTCTCTTTGTAATACTAATACGACACATTATGTCAACCAGGGTGTCGTGTAATGAATTATATCTTTAGCGTTTAATCCTTCTTGCTATGGGGGTTATGCTATGGTTTTTCAATAGGATCAAACTTTAGTTTCTTCTTTTAGGGTTTCTTTGCTTTATAGCCGGTTGTGTTCGGAAAATACGACTTAAGAGGCTTTTGAAAGTTCCCCTATAATTCCGAGATAAACTAGAAAAAGCTGGCTGGTTTGGGTGACGGCGCCAACTATACTCCTCAATCTCTTGATCTCAAAGTTAAGAAGGTAAGGGGTATAAACAATCAAAAAACAGAGATAACACAACGCATTAATCATGATTTGTTTGAAGTTGGACTTCTCTCGTTATCCCTTGCGCACCAGTTATTAATCCTTGAGCTACCTTGTGTAGTGTTTAGCTTTTCTTGGAGTGAGTGGTATGGGCTATATTGCTGCGGATAACAAAGCGGACTTTTTGGCCAAATTAGTCGTTGAACTGGAGCATCATGTACCTAAGGAACAATATGAACCGCTTAGGGCATTTACTCAGCAGTTTTTTTCAGTAACTGCATTTGAAGACCTGGCTCGTTTTCATAAAAGTGATGTCGTGGGGAGTACATTATCACTTTGGCGATATATCCAATATCATAATCCCTCACAGCCAAAGATTACGGTTATCAACCCTGAGTATGAGCATCAAGGTTGGCATTCTACTCACACAATTATTCAAATATTGCATCAGGACTTACCCTTTATCGTTGATTCAGTACGAATGACACTTAATCAACGTGGGTCAACGATTCATTATTTACAAAATAGTGTCTTTAATCACCTGCGAGATCCCTCACATCATTTAATGTTATCGGGTGAAAATGCAACAGATGCCGTTAAACATAAAGAAGCAGTGCTTTACCTTGAGATTGATCGACTGGATAGTCAATGCGAACTGGAGGCGTTACAAGAAGAAATAACGGCCGTTTTATCGGATGTTCGTTTGGTGGTGACAGATCATAAAGCAATTACAAAACGCGTAGCAACGCTGGCTGAGCAAATAACTCAGCGTCCAGTGGGGAAGCATGATGATATTCAAGAGATTAAAGCCTTTTTACAGTGGTTAATTAAGGATAACTTTACTTTTTTAGGTTATGAAGAGCTTACCGTAGAGCCAAAAGCGCAACGAAAAACCATTAAACCTGTAAAAAGCACTACTTATGGCTTACTAAAATCGGGCCGGTTATCATCTCAAGCTGATTGTGATTTTTATAGTAACAAAGCGATTGTCAGCTTCTCAAAAGCAGGTGAGCGTTCAACGGTTCACCGACCTGCGTATCCCGATTACATTTCCATTAAACAATTAAATGAGCAGGGAGAAGTGGTTGGGGAAGCGAGAATTCTTGGCCTTTATACCTCGCCGGTTTACCATCAAAGCCCTCATCATATTCCGTTGCTACGTCAAAAAGTCAAGCAAGTCATCGCAAAATCACACATTCATCCCAAGTCGCATCATGGTAAAGAACTGAACCAAGTATTACAGGTTTTGCCGCGAGAAGAGCTTTTTCAAATGTCCTTTGATGAGCTATACCAAACGGCGCTAGGGATTTTACAAATTCAGGAACGTCGTCAAATCAGGCTGTTTATTCGTCAGGATAAAAACCAGCTGTTTTATTCATGCTTAGTCTATATTCCTCGTGATGTGTACAACACACGTTTGCGAATAAAAATGCAGCAAATTTTGGAAGATCGATTGAATGTGCAGGATGCAGAGTTTACCACCTATTTTTCCGAATCAGTGTTAGCGCGTGTCCACTTTATTTTAAGAGTGAACCCAGATCATGAACATAATTATAATTTACAAACGTTGACGAACGAAATAATACAAGTGGCGTATTCCTGGGAAGAAGAGTTTAGGGATACCTTACTTGAAGCAAAAGGTGAGGTGTTAGGGAATCATCTTATTGTGCAATATGCTGACGGTTTTCCTGCAGGTTATCGTGAAGTATTTTCACCACGAACGGCGGTCGTTGATGTTGGGCATCTTGAATCATTAAGTGCGGATGATCCACTTGAGATTAGTTTTTATCAGTCCATTGATGATGTGGAAACCACATTACACTTTAAGGTTTACCATTATAATCAACCTTTGCCGCTGTCTGATTTAATACCGATTATTGAAAATTTAGGATTAAGGGTAGTGAGTGAACACCCTTATAAAATCCGTAAGAAATCAGGTGAAATTTTTTGGACCCATGATTTCACCTTGGAATATGCGCTTGAGCCGTCAGGTAATGGTCAACAGACTATCAATGTACAGCAGGTTAATCGTATTTTTCAGGAAGCCTTTCGAGAAATTTGGTTTGGGCGTGCAGAAAATGATGGCTTTAATCGATTAATATTGGGTGCCCAGTTAGATTGGCGCAAGGTTGCCATGTTGCGTGGTTATGCGCGTTATTTAAAACAGATTCGATTTAGTTTGAGTCAGCCTTATATTGAGTCAACATTAATTCAAAACATTGTCATTACTAAGTTATTGGTTGAACTGTTTAATATTCGTTTTAATCCGGAATTTAAGGGTACATTAGCACACCGGCAACAACAGCAGCAGGATATTGAATACCAAATTTATGCTGC
This sequence comes from Zooshikella sp. RANM57, assembly GCF_050749885.1. NCBI lineage: Bacteria > Pseudomonadati > Pseudomonadota > Gammaproteobacteria > Oceanospirillales > Zooshikellaceae > Zooshikella > Zooshikella sp. RANM57. Next base: position 7,509 of record NZ_JBOIUB010000002.1, read on the forward strand.
ACTGGATGAGGTTAATGTCTTAAACCAGGACCGTACATTACGCCGATACGTTGAAGTGATTAGTGCCACATTACGCACAAACTTTTTTCAGTCTCAGGGCACAAATGTTTCGAATAGTGGTATACAGCCTAAGACTTATATTTCTTATAAATTTGATCCTACGCATATCCCTGAGATGCCGTTACCTCATCCTATGTATGAAATATTTGTCTACTCACCGCGCGTTGAAGGTGTTCACCTGCGTGGTGGAAAAGTGGCGCGTGGCGGGTTACGTTGGTCTGACCGTTTAGAAGATTATCGGACTGAAGTACTGGGATTGGTAAAAGCGCAACAAGTCAAGAATGCCGTGATTGTTCCTGTGGGTGCAAAAGGTGGCTTTGTGCCTAAACGGTTACCCACGGGCGATCGTGAAGCGATCATGGCAGAAGGGATTGCCTGTTATCAGCTATTTATTCGTGGGTTATTGGATTTAACGGATAATTTAGTGGCTAACGAATTAAGTAAACCACCTCAGGTGGTGTGTTATGACGATGAGGATTCATACTTAGTAGTGGCGGCGGATAAAGGTACAGCCACTTTTTCTGATGTTGCCAATGCCATTGCTAATGAATATCAGTTTTGGCTGGGAGATGCATTTGCCTCTGGTGGTAGTGTAGGTTATGACCATAAAAAAATGGGCATTACGGCGCGAGGTGCATGGGTATCAGTACAGCGTCATTTCCGAGAACAAGGTATTGATGTTCAACGTGAGACAGTTTCCGTGCTTGGCATCGGAGATATGGCAGGTGATGTATTTGGTAATGGTATGCTACTGTCAGAGCAAATTGCGTTAGCAGCTGCATTTAACCATCAGCATATTTTTATTGACCCTAACCCCGATGTGGAGGCGTCATTTGCTGAACGGCAACGACTGTTTGCTTTACCTCGATCCAGCTGGATCGATTATGATCAGCAATTGATTTCTTCAGGTGGTGGTATTTTCTCCAGAGATGCTAAATCTATCGTTATTTCACCTGAGATGCAGCAACGCTTTGCTATAACCTCATCTAAGTTAACCCCTAATGAATTAATTCATGCCTTGTTAAAGTCACCTGTTGATTTGATATGGAATGGTGGCATTGGTACGTATATTAAAGCACAACGAGAGACGCATAATCAGGTGGGTGACAGAGCAAATGATGCGCTACGTATTAATGCGACTGACCTTCGTTGCAGAGTGGTCGGTGAGGGGGGAAATCTGGGTGTGACCCAACTGGGTCGAGTAGAGTTTGCACTTAATACCGGGGCCATAAATACAGATTTTATTGATAATGCAGGTGGTGTCGATTGTTCTGACCACGAAGTGAATATCAAAATTCTATTAAACAGTATTGTCACTAATGGTGATATGACCATTAAACAACGTAATCAACTGCTTGAGAGCATGACTCATTCAGTTGCAGAGCTGGTTTTGTTGAATAATTATCGACAGGTGCAGGCTATTTCTCTTGAAGCTCGGCAAGCACAACAAAAGATTGATGAGTATCAGCGTTTTATTCATCATTTGGAAGCACAAGGTAAATTAAATCGTCGCATTGAATACTTGCCTGATGATGAGACGCTGGCAGAACGTATGACACAAAATCAAGGTCTGACGCGTCCTGAGTTGTCGGTATTAATTTCTTATAGTAAGTCCGATTTAAAAAATGCGCTGGTAAGTTCGTCTGTACCTGATGATCCTTATTTAGCTCAGGAAGCATTAACCGCTTTTCCCGCTGTCCTTGCTGAGCGCTTTGGTGAGGAAATTCCCAAACATCGACTTCACCGTGAAATTGTTTCTACGCAATTAGCCAATCATTTAATCAATATGATGGGTATTACCTTTGTGCACCGTATGCAGTTATCAACGGGAGGCGATGCAGCCGAGGTTGCTCAGGCATTTGTCATTGCTCGGGATGTTTTTGCGGTCAGTGATTATTGGCAGCAAATTGAAGCATTAGATAACCACATTGCAGCTGAACTGCAATTACAAATGATGCAAAATTTAATTCGCTTATTACGTCGGGCATCTCGTTGGTTTATCCGCAATCATCGTGCAGATTTGTCGCCAAATGCATGTGTTGCCCATTATGGACCACGTATGCGTGAGTTTATTCAAGTGTTTCCATCGTTACTTAATGAAGAAACCTGTCAACGCTGGCAAGGGGAAACGAATGAACTAATCAGTCAAGGCGTTGCAGATACATTAGCCGGTGTAGTGATTGGTTTCCGTCATGTGGTGAGTGGTTTAGCCATTATTCAGGCAGCGGACCAAACAGAATGTCCTTTACCTCTGGTTGCGCGTGTTTATTTTGCCATGGCGGAGCGTTTACACTTAAACTGGTTTACTCAGGAGTTGGGTAAATTACCCGTCGATAACCATTGGCAATCACTCGCCCGTGAAAGTATCCGCGATGAGCTGTATTCATTGCAAAGAGCCTTAACCGTAAGTGTGTTGTTAACGGATAATGCGCTCAAAGATACACCGATTGAAGCTGTCGATATCCCTGCATTAATACAACAGTGGGTTGATGCTAATGAAATATTAGTCAAACGTTGGGATACCATGTTAGAAGACTTACGAAGTCAGGGTGCTTCTGAGTTGGCTATGTTTACGGTAGCGAATCGAGAGTTGACGGATATTGCACGTAGTGGCCAATTAGAAAGTTAACAGAGTGCTCAATTATATTGAGTCAAGAAAGGGCAGCGTTAGCTGCCTTTTTCTTATTCACAAATATCTATTTTTACGAATGTGTTTCTATGGAGGTATTATTCAGTAAAATTTGTTATTGTGAGTGCTCAAAAAGTTAATACCCACTTGACTTGTGGGTATAATAAGTGGAAAAGAAGCGCGAGCAAGAGTACACAATTTCTCAGCATATTTTAATTATAAATTTTTTGTTGGGACACGTTGATAGTTATAAACGTTATTTTAACAACATGGAGAACCTTATGCGTCTGATTGTAAACTCAAAAAAGGCCCTGTTTGGTCTAGCATTGGGCTTAGTCTCATTATCTACTTTTGCAAGTACAGAAAGCTTGATTTCAAAAGCACCAGAGGGAGCAGAAGTTTATTTTATTAGTCCTCAGGATGGTGAAACTGTTTCAAAAACAGTGACTGTAAAATTTGGTTTGAAGGGGATGGGGGTTGCGCCAGCAGGAATAAAAAAAGAGGCTACAGGACATCATCATTTATTGATTGATGTTGATAAATTACCTGATATGAAACAGCCATTACCCGCAAATGAGCATATTAAGCATTTTGGGGGAGGCCAAACAGAAACAACAATTACTTTAAAACCTGGAAAACATACGTTACAACTTTTATTGGGTAATTATCTACACATACCTCATGATAAACCCATTATGTCAAAAAAAATAACGGTTACCGTTAAAGAGTAAAACGCTTAGCGTTTAAAAACTTCTGGCGATTACTTGTTTAATCGCTAGAAGATAGTAAATAAAGACTCATTTATTATCATTAATCTTGCAATAATCTCCTGTCTCTCAAGCTTACCCATATGGCTCTCACGTTTTTCTCACCCAATTTTGGTGGGTAACTATGCTATACTCATCGCACAATTTTCTTTGTTTGGGGTAGTGTTGTGTTATGCATGCACTTTACTCTCTTGTTTTATTGAATAAGTGTTATCCTGGCGTTGACGTGGCTACCGCTAAAGTTAAGCTGGCGGGTATGCTTAAATTAGATAAGCAAACACTCGATCGTCTACTGGCAAAGCAAGAGGTTGTTATTAAGCGCAAACTAGATAAGAGCGCAGCTCAAAAGTACAGTGATAGTCTTAGCCAAACAGGATTTATGGTTTCTATTAAGGAAGAAGTACCCCCCGTTGCTCCCTCCCTTTCTCTGGTTGAAAAAGAACGTTCAGAAAGCGCGGCCGTTAAGCCTGATGAGCATCAATCTGATACTGGAAATGTTTATCGCTCACCACAAGTTGATACCGATCCCCGTCGTCGGGCTTTTTGTCGTCAGTGTGGTACACAAATCAGTACAGAAGTGCCTTATTGTCCTGCCTGCGGTGCTGGACAAATGATAGGTATTGCCAAAAATAAATATGTGGCTGGGATACTGGCGATTTTTACTGGCTTTTTAGGTATTCACCGATTTTATTTAGGGCAATGGTGGGGAATTTTTTATACCTTATTATTATTTACTGGACTGCCTGTAATTATTTCGCTGGTAGAAGGTATTGTTTTTTTATGTACACCCAAACAGCGTTGGTTACGACATTATGGCAACGTGACAGCTTCAACCCCTATTGGTGCAATTATTGGAGGAATAATAGGGGGCGTTGTGATTGTTGGTATATTAGCAGCCATTGCGATTCCTGCTTATCATGACTACACAATACGAGCTAAAATTAGTGATGGACTAGCTTTCTCTGAACAAGCACGAGAGCAGTTATCACTGTTTATTCGGGCAAATAATGTGTTTCCAGATAGTAATACGCAAGCAGGTTTGCCTGAAACCATTAACAATGAAATTGTATCGTCCATTCGTGTCTCGAAAGGTGGATTATTAACGATTCAATTTCGTAAAGAAATCACTCATCAACCAAGGCAAACGATTGTTTATCGTCCCTCATTAGTTAATGGGCAGGTCGAATGGGATTGCTCTGGAGGTAGTTTAGGACCTAGGTTTAGACCTCGTGCATGCCGAGCTTCTAGTGATTCCAGAGGAGGGGTAAAGGACATTATTTCTACTGATGGGCGCCTATCTGTGACAGTGCCTTCCCATTGGAACGTGATTGAGAAATTAAATGAAGAGGCGGTACTGCAGGTTGCTCAGCTTAGGGATGAGAATTATCTGATTGTGTTAGCAGAATCTAAAATGGATTTTGAAACGTCGGTTAGTGTTCAGGAGTATGGAGAGCTTGTTTCCAATATTATTTTAAGCAGCCTGGAGCAATCAGAGTTAATTGCTGGGCCAATGAGTCTTGAGGTTAATGGACACCCCGCAGTTAGTTATGAAGTTGTGGGACGAACTCAACGGGTTAATATCTATTACTATTTAGTCGTGGCACAAAGTGATGAAGAATATTTTCAACTGGTCAGTTGGACACTTAAGTCACGCATGAATAGAAATAAACCAACCTTACAGCAGGTTATTAAAAGTTTTAAGGTTCAATAGGTTTTGCATTGAGCAATTCAAGAAAACTGAGGGAAAAATAGCAAATAAGGGGATTTAGCTTGTTATGCTGCTAGGGAGAGCTACTATCAGAAAATTTTGATTTGGCGGTGAGGGAGGGATTCGAACCCTCGATACGCTGTTAACGTATACACACTTTCCAGGCGTGCTCCTTCAGCCACTCGGACACCTCACCAGACGCGCTGCCCAATGACGTTGGGCAACGGCGCGCTAATGTATAACAAATACGGGTAAAAGGCAAATGCAATTGATTTATAGTTTTTATCTGTTAATTTTGACTGTTTGATGTGTAAAATCTATCATAAGTTGATGGCTTAGAGCTACAGCTTTTGTAGTTTCCATGTACTAACAGAGCCTAGTACCCCGTTTGAATACACTTTGTACTCGATTTGTAAATTCTTATAAGTCCGTTTGAGGGTTGTTATAATTTCTCTTCTTGCCGTACCACCCTTTGGTCCCAGTCGTATTTGACTGTGCTGCACAAAGGAAATCTCATTTCGACTGATGCTGTTTACCTTTACATCTCCCGCAGGGTGATTTCTGTTATAGCGTAAAAAACCATTACTGGAAAAAAGACGGAAGGTTTCTGTGCGTTGTTTACTTTGAGCTATTGACTCCATATCTGCCGTGATTTCAATATCTTGCTGGCTAAAGACATCCATGTCAGCTTTAAGGCTATAGTTATCTGGTTTTTGTCGAGGTTTTTTTTCTGTCCCTAAACAAAAGAAGCCTGTCGCTGTGCCTCGCCAGTTACCGCGCAAATTTTTAAACATGTTGCGAATGTTGTGGATTTGCTTGTTAGTAAGTTTAACAGGTTTTATCTCTTCAAAGGCTTGACCTGACTTCTTTTTAAGGGGGGATGGGGTGAAACATGGTTCAGCACTATAAGTTACTTGTGACATCAAAGTAATAATTATAAAAAGGAAAATGACTTCTATCTTCATAATAGTATATTTCGTAGCACTTATCGCTTAAATGAACATAATAGAAAATACTATCATGTAACTTTTTATATAGCTACAGTATAATCAATTTTGAGATTTGGTATATAATCTACTAGAAACCTAGTTTAATCACCGTATAGAAGTGCGGTAAAATGTTCTTTCGGTAACTGTATGCTTTTTGAAATTATTAGCAGAGTATATAGTAGTAATATAATAAAAAGTTTTGGTTTGGTTAGTTCATACCAGCATGATATTTTTAGAAGAGATATATACTTATTATGTGAAAAAAACAGTGAAGTATATTTGACAGGTTACATGTTTATTAAGCTACTATTTTTTCCTTGTAGTATTAAATCTTTCTCACTAAAAGGGAGAGAAGAGATTGAATCAGTTAATAGGCTAGTAAATTATGCATTATCTAGCCAAGCCAAAAAACAGAAGAGTATTATTGTCAAAGAGTACAACGAGGGAGCGTTAAAAGTTACGGAGTTAGTTGAGTATAAGGTCATTGAAAACATTAAATACGTGATTTATAGAGTAGAAACAAGAATGTTGGGTGTTCCTTTGGGAGGTTCATTAGAATATTGCTTTATAGGTAAAAGCGCTCTCGCTAAATTAAAAGAAGCAATAGAGTTATCATTAAACAATATTTAGTGGCTTAACTCATTGAATAAAAGACCCCAAAAAAGCTCATTTGGTAAGTTACGCTGTCAGTTGTTATTTGTTCCTCCTAAATAGAAGGCCATCCTTGGCTGCTGCTTAGAGTGCTCCTAACACATATTTCGCAAACAACAACAGGCAGCGTCTGTTACCTTCAGTCATTCATCTCCCGCCATTTCTTGTGAGTATTGAAAATCATGAATGAAAAGTGAAAACATTGAGTATGTGTTTACCTGATTTATTAAACTTGGGGATGAGTGCTGAAAATCTGATGCCCTAATGCCATTAAGGTAGAGGGCATCAACATATATATTTAGATATAATTTCTACTTATTAAAAATAGCTCTGCCTGGATTAAGGATATGTTTAGGGTCCATCCATTGTTTCAACATTTTCATGGGGCGCCAGTAACGATCAAAGTGTTGGCTCCAGTCTTTTTGCTCCATAGGCATTGCACCTACAGGATAGTAATACCCACCTAATTGTCGTGCACTTTCGTAAATATCCCGATTGAGTAGCATGAGCTCTTTTGCGCGTTCTTTTGTTGGTGGGGTGGCATTGCGCATAAGAGAGAAATAGAAGAAGTGCTTTTCGTCCGGTTTTCTTAATAGTGGTGTTGATAACTTACAGTGGTTAAAGCCTGATAGTAGGATAGGTCCACCGCCTAAATCTTCAGGTTTTAGGGATTGCAATGTATTATTAACGAAGTTTTCTGCTTTAGATGCAGGGATTAATAAAGGACACCAGGGATGTGGATAATCCCATAAGCCAGTACTGCGGAGGTATTCTATAATAGGGGCCAGACGGTTTAGGAAAGTTAAAAATGGCATATCCTGTACAGTCAATGCATCAGGATTATAATTCAAGTCTTTCAAGAGTACTGCATTATCTGGGGATTCATCAGAATTATAATATTTTGTGGCTTGCAGGATAAATAACCAACCTCCCGTTTCACTAGGTTGAACACCACCTTGAATACCATCAAAGCGACTACTTTCTATGAGGAAGAGATTATCTTTACTAAAGCTAGCAAAGTCGGTATACACCAGTTGAAAGTATCTTGCCATTGAAAAAGCAGGTTCAAGTTTAAAACAGGCACTCACAATAATGCCAAACTGACCTAAACCTGCTCGAATAGCATTAAATAACCAGCCATTGCTTTTGGCAGAGCATTGTAAAAGCTGCCCTTGGCTGGTCACTATTTCTATAGAATCAACAATATCAGTCATGGCTCCATGCTTAAAAGATTGGGCGCCAAAACCTCCCACAGAAATTGAGCCACCAACAGTGATTTCTAGAAAGTCCACAACGACAGGTAACGTTTTTTGATGATCAAGTAAGGTTGGCATAACATCTAACCAACGGGCACCTGCATCGACGTGTAGTGTTGTATTTGTGATTGATTGAATTGTGTTCAGCGATGATGTATCGATAACAACACCCGCATCTGCCAGTGTTTCACCTGCAGTTGAAAAACCTTGCCCTTTGGCACTGACGACAATCATGTGCTGGTTGGCAAACTTCATTAGTTTGATGATGTCTTGCTTAGAGGCAGGGAGAAGCACGGCCTGTGGGACTTTATGTTCAATATGACCAAAGTCTTCTGCGGCTTGATTGAGAGAGTCTGGATCTGTGAGTAATTGTCCTTCAAAGTCCGGAAAATCGGTTGCTAATGCGCCCTCAGCATGTTCTTCAGGGTAGGTTGCCGTTGTAGCCCAGGTGCGGGTTATGGTATTAAAACCAAGTACGACACTTGCTGTAAGGGCACCTTTAACCAGATTTCTGCGAGACAATCCTTGTTTCATATACTGATTACTCCACGTTGGAAAGATTATTAGCGAATACTCCTCGCTGTGGGTATATTTATTCTTATCACTATGGGTTATGTGTTTTTCATTGCAGTGTTAATGGCTAAATTATGATTTTGTTATGAGCCAATGAAGCGAATATATATACCCAAGGTGAAGAATATCATCATAAAAAATTTAAAAGAAAGAAGGCAATGACTAACTCTGACAGCATAGTCTTTTCCTGACGTTCACTGCCTGTTTTGTTTCTAGTAAATGAAATGAATGAGGAATGACATAAATGAGGATAGTTGTGTGAGTAGACATCAACCCCCCGTTATTTTGAGCATTGCAGGATCAGACAGTGGTGCTGGTGCAGGGGTTCAAGCGGATTTAAAAGCGATCAGTGCTACGGGAGGCTATGCTTGTACAGTATTAACAGCGGTCACGGCGCAAAATACGTGTGGTGTATTAGATGTATTTCCTATTTCATCGAACCACGTTGCCAAACAGCTTGATGCGATATTTACTGATTTTTCGGTCAGGGCTGTTAAAACTGGGATGTTATTGAATACAGACATTATTAAAACAGTAGCCGCTAAACTTTGCGAATATAACCCGAAATGGGTTGTGGTTGATCCTGTGCTTGCATCTACGAGTGGTAAAACGCTGCTACAAAAAGATGCTATTAATACGATGTTGGATGTGCTTGTTCCTTTAGCGGATGTGGTGACGCCTAATTTGATTGAGGCAAATATCCTTATTGGTGAGGAGAAAAATGATTATTTAGATGAACATCAACCCAAACTGATTAAAAAGTTGCAGAGTTTAAACTCGAAAGCAGTGCTATTGAAAGGTGGGCATTCATCTGATCAAGAAAATTGCACTGATGTTCTGATTTTACCTAATAAAACTAAAACTTATTCTACACCAAGAATTATTACATCGAATACTCATGGTACAGGGTGTACGCTATCTGCCGCATTGGCCAGCTATTTGGGGCAGGGTTTGGTGTTGGAAGAGGCTGTTGAAAGAAGTAAGTGTTATTTGACTGGTGCATTGAAATCTGCTTCATCTTGGCGACTTGGTCAAGGCTATGGTCCGGTAAATCACTTTTTTAAAAATATTGGTTCATGAGTACCACTGTATAATGGAAGAATTATTGATTCACATGCGTTGATTATATGAGTAACCTCGATTTTTCAACGTATTTCAGTTAATCTACACGCCGATTTTCCTTTTCAGTAGTCGGTGAGTAGTATGCAGTTTGCCGTTGATAAGGTGTATTGTATTAGCCTTAAGGAACGTACAGATAGGCAGGAAATAGCTAAACAGAATCTGAGTGTTTTAGAAAATCCTGTTGAATTCTGGTTAGTTGAAAAAGATAAAGAAAATCCGGAGCGAGGGTGCTATAACTCGCACCGCGATATTGCCCGCTATGCCCTTGCCCAAGGTTATCAGCGCGTTTTGATTTTTGAAGATGATATTGTCTTTCATAAGCAACCATCATCAAGACAACTTAAACGTATTAATAATTTTTTATGCTCAAATCAAGGTGATGTGTTTTATTTAGGGGGGTTTTTAGGGCGTCTTTGGTTAACGTATCGTCCCAATATTGCAAGATGTAAGCTGTTTTGTACCCATTCTTATATTTTACAAAGAAGTGGTTTGGAAAAACTGGCTGCTATTGAATATCACCACGAGCCTATTGATATTATTTATAAGCGTGAGTTTGATTCTTATTCAGCATTTCCTATGCTTACCTCACAATTGCCTTATTCAGTGGTGGCAAGTGATATTGCCAGTCACCGTAAGGAAAAAGATAACGCTGACTTTACCGATGAACACTGGCAGTGGAATCAGCGTTATCAATATTGGTCAGCATTAAAAAATATTAAATATACTTTGTTGAACCGCCCGAGTTACTGGAAGCGAAACCGACAAAGAAAAGGTGATAAGCCTATCATTGCAGTAACAGACTGAGGGATCGAGTAAGAAGAAGTTCATACTGCACTTGAATGACAGTGTATTTTGCTTTTATCTGGCAGCTTTGATTATTACTGGCTATGGTTACTATCATAACGGTTGGAAATAGTATTATGGGTACCTGTAGCTAAGGGTGCTAAACCATGGAAGGTAAGTAAGGTGAAAGGAAATGCCTGATTCACTTCAAAGTATGACGCAGTGGGCTACACAAACTCATACGTCGTCAGCTGGGGGAGCTACCAATGCTCAGCTTCAACAGCGAGCACGTACGCTATATGATACCCACTCTCCAGGTTCTACTCAGCTGAGTCAACCACAGCAGATGAATCATTTGCTTTCACTGCAACAGCTTCATGCTGACCCCACTGTTCCTGTACAGGTTTACCCACAAGGAAATCGAGGAGAGTCACCCGCTCAGTATATGTTGAGGCGAGGGTTTCGAAGAGCGGCTCACAAATTTTCTTATCGTATTATGCCACTTACTGGGCCTATTAATAGTCGAGCACGCATAACCTTAAACATTAACCCTCAACGGTCTCAACAAGTATCTCAGGCTATGGCTAGAGAGTTGGTATCTAACCGGAGCGTTCGCCAGACCAAAATGATGGGGCCAGATCGTTTAGGTCAAAGAACCGATGATGCCATTATGTATATGCGTCATCATAGCTTTCGTACTGCACAAAGAACTGCTCGCCGTATATCTCAGCGTGTTAATGATCCGACAGCTTTTGTACAACATACACCTTATGGTATGGAGCCTATTCCAGGTATGCCGGGTATGTCGTATTCTGAAGCACACCCGGCATTAAGTAGTAGTCATGGCACAGCACGTAAGCAGATTATTGCTAATGCAGTTGAATCGTTTCGTACGCTAGGTGGACATAGAGATACAGACCAGGAAAATATGGCTGGGCATATTGGTTATCATGCTTATCGAATGGGCTTTAATCCCAATGCCCCAGCCTTTGTCGTCAAGCGTTCTCACAAACGGCTATTACAGAGCATTCGTGATTATCCGACACAGAAGCGTAATGCAAATATTGCAAGAATTACAGGTACCTCAACACTAAGAGCTGATGCCTTTGCGCAACGAGTACTGAGGGCTCATGGCCTAAGGTAACGGTAAAGCAACTATCTGACTTATTTATTCATAGCCATAGGCTCATTAACCCAGCGTGTTTCTCCATCCAGCATTTCTAAAATGATAGGCTGGGTATTACATAAATCTGCAATAACCTCTGCGAGTGAGTATGAGTGTGTTGTAATAAAAAGTTGTGAGTATTTAGCCGCATGACTAATGAGTAAAGTCAAAGCAGGCAACAAATCAGGGTGAAGTGTAGTTTCAGGTTCATTTAAGGCGAGCAGGCTGGGAGGTCTTGGACTCAGTAATGCTGCTGTTAGGCATAAAAACCTTAATGTGCCATCAGATAGCTCTCGGGCTTCAAAGGGACGGCGTATACCATCTTTCTGTAAGTAAATGGCAAATCGGCCATGATTAGGTTCAATCAGCAGCCTTGAATCAGGAAAAGCTGTTTCAATAATTTCATGTAAAGTGGATTCATCTCCCGTTTCGATGATAGTTTGCAAAGCAGCCGCTAAATCATTGCCATTATGACTGAGTACGGGGGTCAGTGTACCAACTTGAGGTTGACGAACAGCCGCAGGGGGGCCTGTATCAAAATAGTGATAAAAGCGCCATTGTAATAACAGTTCACGAAGTGTGAAAAGTTCTGGATATAAATGGGGTTCCTGTAGCTGTGATAATACTGACTCACTCGGTAACAAGGTCACGGGATATTCATAACGTTTTCTATCAGCATGCGTTAGCCACACTGATGTAGACTTTCTTGCTAATAGTGTGTTGCTTTGACGCCGCTTTTCTTTAAGCCAAACATATTCCTCTCTAAATGCAGGGTCAAATTCAAAGCAGGTATTGGCCGGGGTTTTAGGGGTTAGTCCGGCATGTAACTCATAACTCAGCTCTTCAAATGAAACGGCAAGCTTAATTCTTCGAAGTGTTCGCTTTGTATCATTGTGTCGTTTTTCTCCAGCCCAAAGTGCTAATGGCATACCACCTTCATAGATAATGGACTGAGCAAACTCTCCTTTAGCAGCTTTTGATAATAAGAGTAAAGCTCGGTATAAGTTTGTCTTACCACACCCATTAGGACCCACCAATACGTTCACTGGGTGCAGCGGCAGTGAAAGCTCACGAATAGAACGGTAGCCTTCTATATGTATCTGTTTGATCATCAGCTTAGCGTTAATGACTACATCAAATTCGAGAAGATGCTCTTTAGCTTAGCACTGAATAAGCAACTGGGCTTGACCTATATGTGGCACATAAGTTTTAAGGTGGCGTGGAAGAGAGGCGTACGTATTAAGGAACGTAACGCTACCAATACACCAGTACGTTAGTAGGAGTCCTTTGACATGAAAGCAAGCCAGTTAGCAAAACGGGTAGGTGTTACTACGGAGACAGTCCGATTTTATACTCGGCAAGGATTGTTGTGGCCACATCGTGATCCTGCAAATGGTTACCATGTATACAATGAAGAAGATAAACGGCAGTTACACTTTATCTTGAAGGCAAGGACATTGGGTTTCAGTTTGAAAGAAATAAAGCAAATATTACAACATGCTGAGCAAGGTGATTCACCATGCCCTATGGTGAGGGATTTATTAGCTCAGCATATCCCTCAAGTTAAACAACAAATAGCCGAGTTAAGTGGATTACTTGTCCGTATGGAAACGGCGCTGGATCAGTGGAGGGACTTACCTGATGGTGTGCCTAGTGGTGATTCCGTTTGCCAGTTGATTGATCATTGGCACCAGGAGGGGTGAGTGTTTGTTTCGCGGTTGTTCAACTATAGTGATTATTGTGCGTGACGATTGTGTTTGCTTGTTAAAAATCAATATAAGTGGAAATGAAGAAGGCCCAGGAAGGCAATCATGTTGGTCAATGTTATCACTTTATTATTATGGGTGAAAAAAAAGTTAACGACTCTTCTATGTTGCAGTAAACCTATTTCGCTTTTCGTGGTTGCTATACAACTCTCGGGATGTAATACGAGCGAGTCATTTTTTGATAAGAATAGTATTGAAGAGCCAAAGACCCCTCTGGCTATTGGGGTGATGACAGGAGAACAATATAGTAACTTTTGTAATTTTATGCTGGAAAACGATGCAAATTATTTTAACCCGAGACAGCCACAAACATGGAAATTTATTTTTACGCGCTTTGCCAATGGTTCAGAAGCCAAAATGGTGATTAATGGTCGATTAAGGACTTTGCAATTAGCTGAAATTCGGGATCAGTTTGAAAAATTTACTGTAAGGGATGAGCCAACGATAAGTGTTGAATTGATAAAAACGAAATCTGGTAACGCCTTAAATTATATGGAATATCATGGTCAATTAACGGTACGCCAGTTTTCAGGGCAGCTTACATTTGAAATTGTAGGGTCATGTCATGTTTAATGGGTTATTTTCAGTGATATGTTTATGCAGCAGAGGTCAGTTAAGACCTCATGCTGGGGCTAAAAATTGAATTAAAAACGTGAATAGTTGGACGCGTTTAACTGGACTACAGAGGATGTCTAATTAAATCTTCATTGAGTTGTTCTTGCTTATCATCTGGCTGAGCAGAATGTCGTAACATAACGGAAGGTACTTTAGGTTCAACACCTGTCCAGTGTTTTAACATTGCAAAGGCTTTTTTCTGATCTTCTTCATTGACCGTTAAAACATTGGTGCCATGATTCCCATCCTTAACCCAAAAAGTATGAGTGCTCCGTTTAGTTGAGTTAGGTAAAAAGAAAGCACCTGCTGACCATGGGTCAATATCACCATAAAAAAGCATCAGGTTGCTACTTTTTAATACAACGAAATTGGCGATATCCCACATGGCGCGATGGTCAAATGGTTGAGTAGGCCACTTTGAGACATAAGGGCGATAATCATTAGGGTCATATTGAAGTAAGTCTAATAAATGACGTGTGAGGAGACGTGGGTAACCAAATTGTGTAATGGCCTGATAAAAGTATGGCTCGTATGTTTCCCGTCCGATATCACTTAAGAAATAAAGTGGTCCCCATTCGGTCATAAAATTAAAGAGGTCGGTGTCAGAGGCATCAGTTGCGGGTATATCTTTACAGTAAGCAATATCACCGTACTGCCAGAATTGAAAATACAGTTCGCCTACCGTCATATCCAGAACTTGGTCTAATCCGCCTTGCAGACTAAAATTAATCCCTTTTTCATTGCTGTAACGTTGAATATAGACTTTCATTATGTCACGTCGTTTTAGTAGCTCCCGCTGATAGTTTTTTAATGCTGTACGACAGCTAGCAGGTCCAACCTGTTGTTGGAATGTGACATACCGAGGATCAAGACGTCCAAAACTTTGTGGTGCTACATTAGCTACCGTACCATCAACATCGTCAGGGTAAAAACGACGATGATAAATGGCAGTCATTCCACCTTTACTACTGCCTCGAGAAACCCATTTTCCTGTATAAAAAGGACGTATGGCTGAAACTATTCGATGGTGGTCTGCAGCGGCTTGTTTAATCGTCAGATATTGCCAGTCTTTCGGTTCGGGGGTGGAGTCTGCAAAAAAACGATGTTCTATTTTCAATTGGTTGGCATTGAGTATTTGCGTTAAATTATATTGATATGTGTTGACGGCAATAGTGTAGCCATTGGTGGCTAAGACCATGGGCGCACTTTTATCTCGATGAAGTAAAACCATCCGCTGTTTAAAACTACCTAGCCAAGGACGATCATGGTCAATAGGTTGACTATACCGTATTAAAATATATCGATAACCAGATGGAGGATTATCGAGCTCTTCGGCTTCCATACCAGGTATGCCCTGTAAATAGCTCAATATATCGATATTTTCAGTGTGACTGGCGAGGTGGGATTGCGCTGAACTCCAGGTAGAAACAATTAGCGTCAAGTAGAGGAGAAATAGGCGTATTATTATTCTATTTGTAAGCATTGAGTGAGTTACCTTAATCCATGGTAAAGAATGGTTTATTGGAATAATTATTTGTTTTATTGCGAAAACAATAGTTACGGGTAGTAGATTCCCAAAAATATAATTTTAATGCAAGGACAACACTTGTTGTCCTTGCAGGTATTCGTTGAGTCTAAGGGAAGCTTTCTCGATTGGGTATCATTAGTATCCGAAGACTACCTTATTGTACCCAGTAGCGTGCTGACCAGCCCTTGTCACTGACAATATCATCGCTGGTAAAGTGAATTAATAAACTACCACTTTGGCTGGAAATTGATGCGGGTAGAGAAGAACCATGATATTGACCAATCATTGGCGCTGCAGTTGTACTGCCATCATAGATGGTGACAAAGTCATGGCTTCTTTCTGTATTAAAGGATTGAAATTGTAGTGTTAACTGACCAGTTGCATTAGGTTGAATAATAAATTTACAGTCACTGTTAACAGGATAATTCCATTGTTGGCTGCCGTCGCTGACTTCTCCTTGGTTTGCGGTAAGATACTGGGTATTTTGGCAAAAAGGAATATGATTCAACGTGGTGCGAGGTGCAGCCCTCACAAAAGCCATACGTTGATTAAAATTATAATTACCGCGTGGTGCTGGTGATGTTAGCTGAAAATAACCATTCATATTACCACCCCAACCCCAATTCATATGAAAGTAGTTATTGCCATCATAACCATCGACAACCCAGGCATGACCATCTCTACCACTTAACCCTGTTAAAATGACGACACGTCTTGCCTGAAGCTCTTGAATGATTAAGTCTTGCCAGGCTTGAAGGTTGTCAAACTGACTCACATACTCAAAACCATGGGTAATGTAGTTAAAGTGTTTTTCTAAGGCATTGGGAATAAAGCGCATAGGGGCTAAAGAGACTTTTGAACCATACAGTGTTTTTACAGCAGTGCCGCTGTGGAACATAAGGGTTGCAAGCGCGTTATTTGCGGCTAAGGGCTGATCAGGCATATCATTCCACTGATAATAGGTGGAGCTGTAATCTGTTGAGATAGTTTCTTGATCAGGGTAAGCGTAACTATTGAAACTATAACCATGTTCAGGGTAGTTATGGTATTTCAAAAATTGTGCAATAGCTGTAGCCACACAGCCTGTCAGGGATTCATTGGGGACTAAGTCATTATAAAACCCATTTTGTGACCAACGTGTGGTTGTTAAGGGTGCAACTGCCGTATTTGTTCGTGAGGATCGATTACTAATAGCATTGCGGAAAGGTGACTTTGTGGTAGGCGGAGTATAATCAGCAAGCCAATTCATTAATGGAGAGTGACTCTCCAAATAATTCATTTCCCCATGAGAATTACTGTAAGCTAAAACTGGATTACGCTGTTGTTGTGCAGCGATAATTACGAAGCCATGACGATTTATTTGGAAAATATAGGCTTTCGCTTTGTTATTTTTATCATACTTCGTTTGTTCATGTGTAATCGTTGCGCTATCAGTTGAATATTTGTTTTTAAAAAACTGGGTGGCAAGTGTTTGAGCTTTAGAATGAGTGATATCTGCCGAAAAAGCAGTGGATGTAACAGAAAATAAAATACAACTCGTTAATGTGGTAATAGGATAAGTGTTCTTTGCTTTTTTCGTAAATCTGATTGGTATTAATTTGAACATAATGCCTTTCCTTGGAAGATACATCATAAGTGATGAATGATGTATTGAATGAGTACATTAACTACAACGAATAGGTACTCATGTACTTTTTAAATAAATATTAACAACATAAATGTATCAAATGGTATTAATAAAATCATCAAAAATGATGAGTTAGATATTTTGAAAATAATGTTAGGAGGGGAGGCAAATTGCTAATAAAATTACCCTGAAAAACGACTAATGGTGAGAAGAGAATAATGTAAAGTCGCTAGAAAAGGGACAGTGCATACCTGATAAAGAACATAACAGATATGCACTGAAGTATTAACGAAAAAATTATTCGTCATCAAACAGTTCTAAACGCCAACTGTTTAGTGTTCCGGTATACCGTGAAAATACATCTTTTACATTCAGGTGCCAAATGCCTCCTTGCTGTAAGTTGTCTAATTTAATTTCATAGCGAGCCTTCAGATCTCGTTGACCTTCTTGAGACATGTATTGTTTTAGTAAAAAGCGTTGTCCGTTAGGTGGAATTAGGCTGATGGCAATATCACCAATATCGGGGTGCGTAATATCAACCGTTATTCTGGCACGAATAACGGTATTACCTAAACCCACTTTTATATCGCTATTAACCCCTTCAAAATCTCGGTCAGGTATATCAACCGTTGTATTATTCGTGTAGTCAATAACCCGCATTTCATAACTACCTTGAAGAGACACCTGCTGAAAACCTTCGCGGCCATAAAGCATCACGTAGTAGGTGCCTGCTTTAGGTTGGTCAATTTGACAGAGTTCATCATTTGCATTTTTGAATGGACGACAGTCCCACATGAAGCGGGTTGGTTTATTTTTATGTCGCATATAAAGATCGACGTTTCCTGAGCCTCCCCAAACTTTAAATGTCAAATTATGCATGCCAAAAGGAACAGGCATTTGGAAAAATAAAGCGTGTGCTTTGTCTGCGGACAAATCTGAGACAGTTTGTTTATGTTCTATTTTTATGATGGGGTCATTAGGGGACTGGCAACTGGCATTTACACCAACTTGAGCAAATGCTGATTCGACATCATCTGCATTAAGCTTAAGGTCTTTAGCAGCTTGAACAACCCCACAGCCTGCTTCATTGAACTGAGATTCAGGCCGCCAATAAATTTGGTTTGCCAACATAAAGGGAGTGAAGGCTTTCTTGATATCCCAGCCTGGTGTGGTGGCTAACAAATAAAATGCTTTATTAAAAACGCCCGAGATAAAATGAACATCCAAGCCCCAGGTATAATCATCTGCATGGTCAATGGAGCGACCATCAAGTGTGGGATCTGCAAAATAACGTAAGGCACCTGTCGTCTTAGTAATGGTGCTGCCAACCATCCAGTCATTTTTCTTACTGAGATAGTATTCTGCAACTTCACCTGCAATATCGGAGTAAGATTCGTTAATCCCACCAGGCTGCTTTCGGTATATTAAATTTGAATGCTGTTCAGTAAAACCATGTGCTACTTCATGAGAAACGACATCAAGACTGACTAAAGGATAAAACGATTGGTAGCCATCACCAAATGTGACATTGCGTCCATCCCAAAAGGCATTTTCATAATATCGGCGGTAATGAACCTGTATAGTTAAGCGCATTTGCAAAGGAATAATGTTAAACCACTTTTCATACATAGTGAGGATCGTTGTACCAAAAAAGTGGGCATCATTGAGTGGTGAAAATGCGCCGTTTATAGCCTTATAAGTATTGTTTGCACAGGGGAATTGGTGAACCTTGCCACGCGTTGTATTATGGTTAAGGTCAACGGTGTCAATATAGGGACCTGTCATACGACAGTCGTCACTAACAGTTAAGTAATCATAATCAGTGCCATAATGGTAAATACCTGTTTTTTCATTACCTCCTGGACCTGTTGCTTGGCGAGTGGTTAATCCTTGCCAATAATCAATAATCGTTTTATCGTGTGCATCAATAATATAGTACGGTCGTTTTGGTTTTGTGGTGTGAGCCATAAACGATACAATGTAAACGAGCCGTGCTTTTCCTCGTGTATCAAGATAGATGTATAGGTCTACTTTTTTATTAGTAATAAGAGGGCGGTTTATTTCATCTGTTGAAGTATATAGGGGCGACAGTATATGAGGGATTTTTTCTGCCTCAAATGCAATATTTAATGCCTGTAATGCTGAAAGCGAAGGCTTTATCGATTGAATATCGGATTGAATATCTCTTAGCAAAAAGCCTGAGATATTCAGTAGTTGGTGCTGATGATTGAAACTTGCAACGAGATTTGAGTTCCACACTGGAACGCCTTGATAGTACTGTTGGTAACGATGCTTAATGAGCTGTTTACTTACATTAACCTTAGTGATTAGTTGTAAGCTTTCTGATCGTGTTAAATGGGCTAATGTTGTAAGTGAGTGAGTGGAAGCTGGTTTGGTTGTTGGAATGAATTCCATTGTTGCGCTGTGTGCATAAAAACTGAACGATAGTGCATAAAAATAGAGTGAGTTATATGTGATTTGTTTTATTTTGTTGATAGCACAGGAATGGGGCTGTACACGATTAAATAGCATGTATTTTGTCTCCCTGACAGGTAGTGTCCATGTGCTAAAAAATGTAGACCTGTATTTTTGAGTTGCCAAATAACAAAAGTGGCTTATGGTTCGCGATATTGTAAATGTATATTAATAGCTATTAGTTGTTAGCATTAACTTAAAATGTGCATGTGCTGTATTATTTGCACTTAAATAAAGTTCCATAAAACAATGAGTATAAATAATTTGAGTAAGTCAATTCCTTACTGTCCGCTATGCACAGCAACAGGTTTGCAGCTGTATCACCAAGATAAGTATCGGGCTTACATGCAATGTGCTACGTGTAATTTTATTTTTGTTCCTGCTTCTTACCATTTAACAACTGAGGAAGAAAAGCAAATCTATGATCAACACCAGAATGACATTTACGATCAAGGTTATCGCCGTTTTTTGTCAAGAGTAATGGATCCCTTGCTACTCAAATTAGCGGTTAGTGCTAAAGGACTTGATTTTGGTTGTGGGCCAGGACCCGCATTAGCAGCCATGCTGGAGGAAAAAGGATTTTTGGTTAACAAATATGATTTATTTTATTACCCTGATAAGTCAGTGCTTAATCAGAATTATGATTTTATTATTGCAACCGAAGTTATCGAACATTTAGCTGATCCGTTATTTTATTTTAAACAATGGCTAGCACTGTTAAAGCCAGGAGGATGGCTAGGTTTGATGACAAAACTTGTGACAAATCAGCGAGATTTTGCAAATTGGCATTATATTCGGGATTTAACGCATATCTCCTTTTTTAGCCCTCAAGTTTTTGAGTACCTGAGTCACTATTATCCAATTGAGTTTGAAATTGTTGGGAATGATGTAATCCTCATTCAAAAGCAATAGGTCCCATTTTGAAATAAGATTAACTGCTCTCAAATGTCTATAGTTGGTACTATGGTTTTTTATTAATGATAAAAATAATTTTTTATTTGAACTCATTGTGTGAGAAACGCTTTAACTGATACCTATATCACTTGTAAAGTGTGAATTATTTTTTTCTGTGGCAATGTGAAAAAGTAATCATATATTATCCCTTCAACTTAAATCTGCTTATTTTTTGTGCAACCATTCCCATTGGTTAAGAAACGTTCATCACAAAAGTTCTTGTTGATGGATCGAGATAATTAAAACAATAAGCCCAGTCAGTATATGGCATGCGGAATGGACGGATTTCTAGCATGGAGCCATAGGGCTTTATATATGCAGAGGCAGTTGCATGAAAATTAGAGACTTATTTTCAGATAAGGCTGTTAAAACACTATGTCTTGTCAGTGGAATAACAGCAAGTATGGCAGGGTGGACTATAGCAAAAGCGGACAGTGTCAAGCTTACACTGCCGTTACCTCAGTCCAGTAGTGGGCAGTATCAAGCGGCAATGGCTTATGATATGCCACAATTGGATGAACTGACCCCTTCTGTGAATAGTGCTGAAGCCACTGATCAAACGCCTATGCCGGATAAGCCTAATCGTCAGTTGCGAGAAGGCGAGTTAGTGGTATTGGGTTTAGATGCAAAGGGCGCTATCTTAAATCGCACAGTCGTGACTGATCCTCGTTTTATTAGAGCTGAAATTTTTAATCCTCATACAAAAGAAATTGAATACTCCGATGCTTTAAAACATATGGTGAGTGAACTTGATGTAGTAGTTAAAGCTGATGCGCAGCTAGTAAAAGTTCAGATTCTGGAGCCTCAGTTTGATGTTCATGGTGTCCACTTAAATGAGCTGGCAATATATGATGTATCAACGCAAACTGACACAGAAGCCCCTTTTGATGCGCCTATCGCGCAGGGAGACAGCCAGTATTATCCGAAAACAACTATTTTAAATAATGGCAGTGCTGCTCAACGAGTCGACTTAGTATTATTGGGTGATGGTTATACTCAAGCGGATCAAAATAAATGGATAAGTGATGCTCAGAAAATAGTCGATGGTTTTTTTAAAAAAGAGCCTTTTAAACGTTATAAAGGTGCTTTTAATGTCCATCGTATTGATGTAACCAGTGCTGAGTCTGGTGTTGATCATCCTGAAAAAGGTCTTTATAAAAATACGACTTTAAACTCAAAGTATGCCTGTGCAGGGGTGCAGCGACTTATTTGTGCTGACACAGCAGCGGTAAACGGTATCTTAAATAAAACGGTTAATAGTAACGAACGAGATATTGTTTTGGTTGTCGTGAATGACGATGAGTATGGTGGTTCTGGTGGTTCTATTGCAGTTATCTCGACAGATACCGCAGCCGTTGATCTTGCCTTACATGAGATTGGTCACTCGTTTGGTAAGCTAGCTGATGAATATGATTATCAGAGCGAACGGTGTAGTTATTCTGAACCTGTAGAACGGAATGTGACCTCGAAATATAGTCGTAGTCAAATTAAGTGGGCATCTTATATTAATAATAGTGTTCAACTGCCGACTTATAACGCTTTGACTGAAGGCGCAGTAGGTCTATTTGAAGGTGGACGCTACTGTAAAAGTGGCATTTATCGACCCACGAAAGACTCTATGATGCGTTCTTTAGGAAAGCCTTTCTATAAGGTGAATGAACAAATTTTGGTTGATCGCATTAAAGAGTTTGCGCCAGGGTTCGTCCCAGGAACAACAACGTCCACTAAGCCGACGACACCGACTACAACCACTAGTAACAATTATCAAGCGATTATTACTGAGAGTAACAAAAATCTGTGTTTGGATATTCGTGGAGAACAAGCAAGAGCGGGTGCTTTTGTTATTGTACAAACGTGTCAAAGTAAGAATAGCCAAGCATGGGCAGTATTTAACGATGGGACACTACGTCCTAAGCAATCATCTTCACTGTGTTTAGATGCAAACCCTCAACAGTTGGCTCGACTGAATCAATGTAATAACAGTGCTAGCCAACGTTGGCAAGTCAGCGGTAAGTTTATTCAGAACACAGGAACAAGCGATGCGGTGTTGGATGTTTTCTACTCATACCCATACGGTAATGGTGCTTATGTAGGTATCTGGCCTAAGCATGGCTACTTCAATCAGCAGTGGAGTATGAGTAAACAAGGCGTGACGACGGTTAATAAAAAGCAGTGCAGCGGTCAATATAACAAAATCACGCAAAGCCGAGATGAACTGCAAGCTTGTACTCCTATGACAGGACTTGCGTCAACCTGGTCTAACTGGTATTGGGTTCGTATACCTAATAATGCCTCTATTACTCAATTAGAAATTACTGTTCGAGGTGGCAGCGGTGATGCAAACTTGTTTGTAAACCATAGTAGCAAGGGTTGGCCGAATGGCTACAACAGTGACTTCCGTTCAGTTAACAAAGGTAATAATGAACGTATTGTCATTGCTAATCCGCAAAGAGGTAGTGATTACTTTATTCAGATACAAGCAGAAACACCTTATAAAGGCCTAACGTTAGAAGTAACAATGTAGTTTATAAAAAAACGCAAACCGCAATGCTCAACTGGCTAGCCAGTTGAGCATTTTTTTATGCTAAAAATAAAACTAAAGCAATAAAATTTTTACTAAATATGAATAAATGGCACAGTGGTTTCCTGATGCTTACGTTATGAAATTTTAATTTAGCTTGAACTGTTCGAAAATCTATCAAACGTTTAGATGGTGATAGTTTGAACAAAGTTAATGAATCATCACCAGTGTACTCATAGCACTAACAACGAGAAGTGAAGTTTTTCATTATGTTGAAAAAGTGAGTCATCATGTAATTGTAAGAGATATACTAATGAAGAGATTAAATAATATACAACATATGTTATATAAAGTTTGGGTAAATATAGGTAAAAAGTGATTGCTAATCATACATGAAGTGACGTTGGTTAACTAAACTTAATGAACCTGGATCAGCTGAGTAAGTTTCCGTAATAGGTGCTTATTGTTTGATTTTTCGAGTATTCTAAATTAAATTTCAATAAATAAATCAATGTAAACTCTTTTGATGGGGTGGGTGAAAATTAGACAAAGTAGTGCTGTTGAATATTCTCTGTACGAATAGATGAATAAAATAACAATCATTTCTGTATTTGAATTTGTTGCAAATAAGTTATAATGTACATATAAATTTTTACTAAGAAGTAGCTGTATAAGTAATTATTAATATAATGATGTGTAAGCAGTTTTTAATGGTGAAAGAAGAAGACACATGGCCTGTGATCAACAAGCAGATAAAATTTTTAACGCATTAATTATTCAAACTGGTTGCTCAAAAAGGAGCTAGCAGTCCTTGCCTTTATAATCATCGCAGCGTTTTAGAAGGTATTCTTTGTTTTTTGTATATAGGAGCTCGTTGCCGCGACTTATCTGATAGTATCCATAGCGCTATTCTGAAAATGTAAGCTAGGTAGAATCAGGCTGTCTTATCCATATATTAGTCTTGCTGAATATCAAACATACGGGATTGAGTAATAGATATGGCCTTGGGATAAAAAACACTCAATGTATAAATATTATATTACTGAATTATGATGATTGAATCATTAAGGTAAGAAAAATAGTTATCAAAGTACTAAGTTGGTGCTTTTTAACCTAATTATTAGGTGCTGATAATTTTACAAGGTATATGGTTGTTTGAAAAATGATCAATCAGGGCTGACTGTTCCAGCTTTTAATGTCTACCTTAAGTGTAGTGTAATAAATATATTCGTAAAAGATGACTATGCAGCTAATTTGAATTTTAAAAATAATAGAATAGTTATTATCTATATTTAAATAAATCTACTTTACCAAATAAAATACTGAACTTTCTTGTATTAGATTAAAATTTTTAGGGATTGACATGAAATTAGTATGGGATCACTTGTCTTCTCAGGGAATCGTGCGCCATATGGAAAAAGATAGCAGTCTGTTTGTCGGTGGTTTTACAAGAAGCTATTGTTATCAATTTTATGGAAAGCTGTGTATCGATAGTTTTTTTACTGCAGCAGAAAAAGTGTTTCAATGTATTGAGAGTTCATACACTGATGAGAATAACCAAGAAAATATCTGTGAAATTGCTCCAGTAAGACTCGAAATACTTGATTATTCAGAAGATACAAATCCACTTCGCGTGACTGAAAAATTTATTGAAGACGAGATCAACAAGAAAGACAGTACAAGAATATCTCTTTGTGTATATGTGTTGAAGACTGATGTTGAGGGTTGTCGACTGATATTTCAAGGGAGTGCAACATTATTTTCTGATGAAGCATGTGCTTACTATATTAAGAATGTATTTGCGCTATATGAAAGTACTGTACAAGATAAAAAATGTAACCAGATAATGAATTCAATCAATCTGGGATTGGATCATAGTTGTAAAAAATTATACGACTGGCTAAATGTACATGGTATGTCTAAGATGTCATTCAATGAACTATTTGCCTATCAGGACAGAATGAAACCTGAATTTCTTCACTATAAATCATTTTCAAATGATAAAAAAATGAATGTATTACGTGAGACGTTAAATAGTGAAGATTATGAAAAAATACAAGATGTAATAGGTGAGTTGGGATTGGATATTCAGCATCTAACGGTGCTCGCGTTAGCTGTTTATTTATATAACATAGGTAATAAGCAATCCATTACGATAGGTGTACATAAAAGTAATATAATCAATCAGCTCTCAACGAATGGAATATATGAAAATAATGAGGAAATAGTACCTTTAACATTGGATATCACGCATGCAGATGATATTCAAACATTAGCAGTAAAAATAGTAAATACAACATTTGATGATATTAAAGAAAATTACTCACATTTTGATACGATAGTGTTCGAAACAAGTGAGCTTTTTCCGCATGTTAGTCAAAGTTTAAATGTTGAATTAGTCAATAGATGTACATTCAATAGTGAATTACCATTGCAGTTACAGTGGAATTGGACAAGTGGTGAACAAAGCACAGAGCTTAATATCTGTTATCGATCAGATGTTTTTAATCGTACTGAGGCTGAGTTATTCTTTAGCAGAATTATAAATATCATTAAAAATTTAATTGAGGATACAGGGTTACTAGCTTCAAACACTAATCTTGTCACTGAAAAAGAGTTAGCACTGTTTGCACAGTGGAATAATGAGAGTAAGTATGTAAGTGAAGCAACGGTAAACGAACAACAAGAGATAAGTATACATCAGTTATTTGAAAAACAGGTTAAACGAACCCCACAAGCCATAGCGGTAGCAGATGATAGCCAACAGCTCACGTACAATGAACTTAATCTGCTATCTAACCAGCTTACTCATTATTTTGTACAAAAAGGCATAAAACCAGGGGATAGTGTTGGTATTTGCTTAGACCGTTCTGTAAATTATGTTGCTACTATTTTAGGTATTTTAAAAGCAGGTGCAGCTTATGTGCCGCTTGATCCCTCTTACCCTGCAGACCGTCTAGCTTACATGATTGAGGATTGCCAAGCTTCATGTGTGATTACAGAAAACGTACTTTGGCAACGGTTAAATCTCGCTGAACAATCAATAACAGATGCAATATTTCTTAATAAGGCTTTGCAGCAACGGGATGACTTTCCTATCCGCAATATGTCTGAGGATAGTAGGGTTTCAGAAGCAAGCACTGCTTGTGATTCTGACCATTTAGCTTATATTATTTATACTTCTGGTTCGACTGGTAAACCAAAGGGTGTTGCTGTCTCACATAAAAATTTAGTGAGTTCAATTCTCGCCAGACAATCTTTTTATCAACATCCAGTCAGTGCACATTTACTCATATCTTCTTTTTCATTTGACTGTACTGTTGCTGGTATTTTCTGGACCTTACTTGATGGCGGTAAGTTATTTATAGCCCAAGATGTCTATGATTTGTCGTATTTGGTGAATACCATTGAGCAGCAGCACATTAGCCACTTATTGGTCTTACCTACACTGTATCGTCAGTTATTAGAAGAAGCAGAAACCAACCAAATGAGATCATTACAAGTCTCTATCGTTGGTGGTGAGAGTTTTGGCTATGACCTAAAGAAATTACACTTTTCGAAGATAAACAGTAGACTTTTTAATGAATATGGGCCCACGGAAGGGACTGTATGGAGCACGTCAGCAGAATTATTTGATGACAATAACGAGGTTATTACTATTGGGCGAATTGCTCCTCATATTAATGGATATGTTTGCTTACCTAATCATCAATTGTGTCCAATAGGCGTTGCAGGTGAGCTGCTTATTGGCGGTCCTGGGGTGGCAAAAGGTTATATTAATAACGAACCGCTAACAAATACTAAATTCATTAAAAAGCCTACTGAACTTGAATATATTGTCGATGATTCTATTTTGTATCGCACTGGTGACTTAGTTAAATGGTCGTCAATGGGTGAGCTTGAATTTATTGGCCGGGTTGATGACCAAGTTAAAATTAGAGGATACCGTGTTGAGTTAGGAGAAATTGACAACACCCTTCGTAAACATCAAAAAGTGGCTGAAGCGGTAACCATTATCACAGAAAGTAACAACGACCAAAAGCATTTGGTGAGTTATGTGATGGCCGTAGATAAACAAACATATGCTACGGTGGAACAGAAAAATCAACTTGCTGAAACAGTGATAGATTCTCTTAATAAATCTTTACCAGGTTATATGGTGCCCAGCAAGGTCGTGGTGCTTGATGCGTTTCCATTAACCGCTAATGGTAAAATTGATAAAAAATCATTGCTAACACCTGAGTTCAGTTTATTGTCTGTGGACATGGATGTTGACTATATTGCTCCTCAAACAGGCACAGAAGAAAAAGTTGTTAGTTTGATTCAACAGGTTTTGGGTATCAATACGCCGATTAGTATAGCAGCTAACTTCTTTAAAATAGGTGGAAACTCGCTGTTAACCATGAAGTTGCTGTCACTCATTAATAAAATAATTGGGGTAAAGTTATCAATAAAAGATATATTTTTTGCAAATGATTTACGCTCTCTCGCAGAAAATATCGATAAAACTTGTGTAGATAAAAGCGTAAAGCCGGACTGGGATGATCATATTCACCCCGTTGATACGTCGAAGCCCACAGCATTGTCCTATTCGCAGCAGCAGTTATGGGCAATAGATCAGATGGAAGGGGGAAGTAACCACTATCATTTGCCCTTAATTTTGCAGCTTGATGGGAAATTATCAACAACAAGTTTAGTCAATGCCTTCAGAACGATCATTGAACGTCACCAGAGTTTACGGACGGTATTCCCAAGTGATAACGGGCAAGCGTATCAAAAAATATTATCATTACCCGTAGAATTTGACTTGCCGACTACTGATTTGCGTGGTCTTGAAAAAATAAAACAGCAACATGCTATTCTCGAAATACAACAAATAGAAGCGTCAACAGCATTTAATTTACAACAGGATTTAATGTTACGTGGACACTTGATTTTGTTAGAAGAAAATCAAGCTCAATTATTATTAACGATGCATCATATTGCCGCTGATGGTTGGTCATATAGTATTTTAATTAATGAACTCAATCAGCTTTATAATAGTTTTTATTTAAATCAACCGTCTTCACTCTCTAAGCTTCCTGTTCAGTATGCAGATTACGCACAATGGCAACGCCAAAAATTAAATGATCGAAATACGATTCAATCAGAAATAAGCTATTGGAAAAAACAACTGGCTGGGATTCCTGAGTTACATAATTTACCACTGGATAAACCCAGACCAAGTCAACAAGATTATCGTGGTAGTATCTCGACGTTTAACATTTCCAAAGAACTCACACAATCTCTGCACCTGCGCTGCGAACAGCAAGGTGCAACATTATTTATGGGGATCTTTGCGCTATTTTCAGCATTATTAAGTCGTTATAGCCATGAAACAGATATAACGATGGGCACGCCCACGGCGAATCGTGAATCGTCTGATGTGTCTGAATTAATAGGCTTTTTTGTTAACACTTTGGTATTAAGGGCTGATTTAGCAAGTAATCCATCATTTAATGAATTAATTTTGCAATGTCGAAATACCTCACTGGATGCATTTGCTAATCAGCATGTGCCTTTTGAGTTATTGGTCGATGAATTGAAGCCAACACGCAGTTTAAGCTATCACCCCATATTTCAGGTTATGTTGGTGCTGCAGAATAACAGGCCAGCGCAGTACCAGCTGACAGATCTGAATGTAACACCATTGAAAACAGAAACCGGTCGAGCAAAGTTTGATTTAACACTTAATATTGAAGCGCATGATGATGGTTTGACACTGGATTGGGAATACAACACGGACCTGTTTGAGGCGGCCACCATTGATCGATTTGCCACGCATTTTAACCAGCTTCTGGTGGCGGCATTAGCATCTCCAACTGTGCCGATTTCTCAATTATCCTTGTTGACAGAACAAGAACAACAACTGTTATTGCAGGATTGGAACCGACAACCTGTCGATTTACCCGTTAAAACGGTAGCTCAGCAGTTTGCACTTCAGGTTCAAGCAACGCCCATGACTACGGCCGTGCTGATGGATAATGAAACACTGAGCTACCAGGCGTTAGAAGCTCGGGCCAACCAGCTTGCCCATTACCTAATTGCCCAAGGTGTTCCACCTTGTAGTTTGGTGGGCATATGTTTACCTCGTTCGTTGAATATGGTCGTGGCTACATTAGCGATTTTAAAAGCGGACTGTGCCTATGTACCGTTAGACCCCCAGTATCCGGAAGACCGGTTACGTTATTTACTCAGTGACAGTCAGGTCCGTTGGGTATTGACCGAAAGTGGTCTGGAGCAGGGATTACCACTGACGGATCAACAGGCGGTAGTGTTAGATAGTCTTGATGTGCAAAACACGATGGCGACCTATCCCACAACCGCCCCTGTGGTATCTGTGGATGAGCACAGTCCGGCCTATGTGATTTATACCTCGGGTTCAACAGGGCAGCCGAAAGGGGTTGTGGTGCCACATCGCGGTATCTTGCGGTTGGTGTTGAATAACCCTGAGGTGCCCGTCGATCAAAACACCGTGATGTTGCAATCTGCTTCAGTGACCTTTGATGCCACAACCTTAGAACTATGGGGACCACTCCTTAATGGTGGTCAGGTGGTGTTGTACCCGGAAGAGGTAGTGGCCCCGGCCCAGTTAGCCACCTGCATTAACCAACATCAGGTCAATACGATCTGGTTGACCTCAGGTCTGTTTGATCAGTGGGTAGCTGCTGAATTACCGGCTATGCCAAGCTTACGCTATGTGTTGACAGGCGGTGATGTGGTCTCACCACAGTCGGTGACGCGTTGTTATCAGCAGTATCCCCAAGTTACAGTCATTAATGGGTATGGCCCCACTGAAAATACGACATTTACCTGTTGTTTCCCCATTCCCAAAGATTGGCCAGTGGAACAGCCATTACCCATAGGCAGACCGATTGGTAATACCCAGGTGTACGTATTAGATGCCTATCAGCAGCCAGTGCCTATCGGAGTTGTGGGTGAGTTGTATGCGGGTGGAGATGGTGTGGCGCTCGCGTACTTAAATAATCCAGTGCTGACGGCAGAAAAGTTTGTTGCTCATCCTTTCGAAAGCACGGATGCACGACTTTACCGCACAGGCGACCTGGTGAAGTGGTGTACCGATGGCACCTTGGCCTTTATGGGGCGGACAGATAACCAGGTCAAAGTCCGTGGTTTTCGGATTGAGCTGGGTGAAGTGGAAAATGTGTTGTTAAGTCAGCCTCATGTGGCAGAAGCGTTAGTCGTGGTAAAAACCACAGATACTGGAAGTAAACGACTTGTGGCTTATATGGTGCCTGCGGATTCAGCATCACTGGCTGATCATACGACAAGTGAGCCACTCGCGAGTGGCTTAAGAGATAGCCTGAAACAGCAGTTGCCGGATTATATGGTACCCAGCGCGATAGTTGTATTAGATAGCTTTCCGTTAACCAGTAACGGAAAAGTGGATCGAAAAGCCTTGCCAGAGCCACAGTATGAGTCACAACAGGGCTATGTGGCACCCACCACTGAAGCGGAAACCATACTCTGTGAAATTTGGCAACAAGTGTTGGGTGTTAATCCTGTGGGTGTAAACGACAACTTTTTTGCTATCGGTGGGGATTCGATTTTAGCCATTCAAGTTGCATCTCGAACCTTGCGAGCTGGGTATCAGTTGAGTACACGTCAGGTCTTTGAGTATCAAACGATTGCTGAACTGGCCAAGCAAATTAAACAAAGAGAATCTGAACAAATACAGGATCAATATGTAGTTGGTCAGCAAGCATTATTACCCATTCAGTATGCTTTTTTAAATGACAGCGATATTGACCAGCACTATTTTAATCAGGCATTGCGTATTAAATTACCAAAAGGCGTAACAGATGAGCAGTTAAAAAGCGCTTTAACTGCAGTATATCAGCGCCATGATGTTTTTCGCTTAAGCTTTAAAAAATCAAAAAATAACTGGTTAGGTCACTATGATGAAAGCAACGAAAAGAATTATGAACTTTGCTTAACCATTCAGAAAACAGGTGATGATTTTGAGCAGTTAATAGATTTAGCACACCGTCGTTTTGATTTAGCCAATACACCTTTAAGTCATGTTGTGCTGGGTCTTGAAAGTGAACATCGGCGAGAAATGGTATGGATTATTCACCATTTAATTATTGATGGTGTTTCATGGCGTATCTTGTTGCAAGATTTATCGTTGGCACTCAACCAATTGCATCAGGGGCAGTCCATTCACTTAGGGGGAAAAACCAGCACCTATCAATCTTGGGGGGCATGGCTACAGCAGTATAGTCAATCTGAAGTATTATTGGCTGAACATGATTACTGGTTAGATATAGTAAAGAGTCCAGTTCCACGTTTAAACACTGATCAGCCTGTTAATGTTGAAGATAATATCCGGGAAAATAGCCGAACCGTAACGGTGACATTAAATACGGAAATTAGTCAGGAATTGTTACAGCAAGCAAATCGTTGTTATCACACCCAAATAAATGATCTGTTATTAACGGCATTATTACTCACAGTGACTGAATGGCAAAATAGTCAGGCCATTCGCATTGAGTTGGAAGGTCATGGCCGAGAAGCTATCAATGATGAGTTTGATTTAAATGAAACCGTTGGCTGGTTTACCACGACATTTCCAGTGGTTTTACAACGTGCTGATGGTGAAATTGATGCTCAAATTAAAACAGTTAAAGAATATTTGCGAGCAATCCCCAATAAGGGATTGGGTTATGGCGTATTGCGATATCTCAGTCGAGATAATGATTTAATAAGTACGACAGAAGCATTGGATATCGTATTTAATTATTTAGGTCAGTTTGACGGTGATGAACCTGATATTGAAGATCATAATGCTGCTAGCGTATTAACGGGGAGTTTTGAGAAAACAGGGAGTTGGGTGAGCCACAAACGGCAAAGAAGTCATCGACTGTGTATTAGTGGCTTAGTCAGTAACGGTCAGCTGCAACTGGAGTGGGATTATAACCACCTCGAATACCATGCATCGACGATTCAGTTACTGGCAGACAACTATATCAACCATTTGATGGCCATTGTTAAGCATTGTCTGGATGCACCCAGTGCTTATACGCCAAGTGATTTTCCGTTTGCTCAAATAAACGCACAGCAGCTCAATCAGCTACAAACAGATTACCCTGCAATTGCAGACTTATATTCATGTACCCCCATGCAGCAAGGTATGCTGTTTCATAGTCAAATGCAGCCTGGCTCCGGTGTGTATATTACACAGCTGATATTAAGTTTTGGAACCATTGACAGAGAGCATTTTCAGTGTAGCTGGCAGCAACTAGTGGACCGGCATGCCATGTTACGGACAGCGTTTGTTCATTTAGATCAGGGCAAGCCGTTGCAACTGGTGCAAAGCCACGTTGAACTTCCATGGCAAACGAGGGACTGGCGAACGCTATCTGCAGAAGCTTATCAAGAACAATGGCATAGTTTGCTTGCATCTGAGCGTGCAGATTTTAACCTCGGTCAGGCTCCTTTAATGCGACTAATGTTAGTGCAGGAGGCAGATGATCGACAACATTTGATTTGGACGCATCATCATGCTTTGTTAGATGGTTGGGGTGTACCTGTCTTATTTAAGGATTTAGAGGCTTTCTATTGTGCTAATGTACAAGGATCAGCGATTACGCAATCACCTGTAGCACCTTATCGTCGATATATTCAGTGGTTACAGCAACAGAGTGAGCAAGCGGCTAAAACGTACTGGCAGGATTATCTAAAAGGGTTTACTGAACCTACCTTATTATCTGATCCTCAAGCAATCAGTTATCAACGTCATGAGCCAAAACAGAATACCATTGAAGAGCATTTACTGACATTAGATTCTACCATTACTGAGCAATTGCAACAGGTTGCCAGGCACGCAAAAGTGACACTTAATACGGTGTTTCAAGGGGCCTGGGGAATATTGTTGAATCGCTATTGCGGTAGTAATGATGTTGTCTTTGGTGTAACAAGGTCAGGTCGACCCGAAGAGGTTGTCGGTGTAGAAGAAATGGTAGGGCTGTTTATTAACAGTGTGCCTCTGCGTTTGCAAATTCCTTCTGACGAGCAACCAATTAGCCAATGGTTGCAAATCATTCATCAATCACAAATAGCACTTGACCAATATGGATATGCTTCTCTGGTGGATATTCAGCGTTGGAGTGAGGTGGATGCAGGTCAAAAATTATTTAATTCATTAGTGGTATTTGAAAATTATCCCATTGAAGATCGATGGCGGGATGGTGATGTTGATAATGCAACACAGGTATTTACTTTTAATGGTATTAGTGCCATTGAACAAACCAACTTTCCAATTACGGTTGCGATTATTCCAGGTAAACAAATTCAAATTAAGGTGTTATTTAATTCAGTTGAATTGAGTAAAGCCTTTGTTGAACACCTGACTGTAAGTTTTACCATATTGCTTGAGTCGTTAACGAAGGATATTAATCAATGTGTTAATGATTTATCTTTGCTATCAACTGAAACTAAAAATAAATTGTTGTTTCAATGGAATGATACCTTTCGACAATACCCCGCTGAAACATCGATTGCTGAACTATTTGAAAAACAGGTTGCAGACAATAACAATAAAGTAGCGATTATTTTAGGTGAAGAACAATTAACTTATGCTGAGCTGAATGCTAAGGCTAATCAACTTGCTCATTATTTAATTGAACAAGGAACAACTACTGGCGATTTAGTAGGGATTTACCTCAATCGGTCAATTGATTTAATTGTTTCGATGTTGGCAATTTTAAAAGCGGGTGCAGCCTATGTACCACTAGATCCTCAGTATCCTGCTGAAAGGCTAGCTTATATGCTAGCTGATACCAATTCAAATTTAATTATTAGCCATACCGATTTAGTGAGTCAGTTACCACTTAATCAGCAAGTTGCTATTTGTCTAGATGATTTTGCATTACAAACTGAGTTAGCAAAATTAAGCTCAGATCTAATTATTTCACTGAGTAATAAGCCTAAAAAACTATTAGCTTATGTAATGTATACCTCTGGCTCTACAGGTCAGCCAAAAGGGGTAAAAGCTACCCAAAAAGGTGTTGTCAGGCTGGCTATTAACAACAGCAGTTTGCCATTATCTTCTGCTACTGTGATGTTGCAATGTGCTTCAGTCACTTTTGATGCTGCCACATTTGAAGTTTGGGGGGCATTACTTAATGGTGGGCAGTTAGTATTATATAAAGAGCCTTTAATTGATCCGCTTACCTTAGCGAAAACGATTAATGAGTTTAACATTAATACATTATGGTTAACTGCTGGGTTATTTGATCAGTTTGTTGCAAACTGTTCACACTCGCTACCTAGTTTGCAGTATTTATTGACGGGGGGAGATGTCGTTAATCCCGTATCTGTTGCTGAGTTTTATAAAAGACATCCCCAGCTTACAATTATTAATGGTTATGGCCCAACAGAAAACGTCACCTTTACCTGCTGCTATAAAATTCCTAGGGATTGGCCAACACATCAACGAATTCCTATTGGTAAGCCAATATCGAATACCACAGTCTATGTGCTTGATGCACAGCTGAACCCTGTACCTGAAGGTGTCACAGGAGAGCTTTTTACGGGCGGGGATGGTGTAGCCAATGGCTATTTAAATCAGGATGAATTAACGGCCAGCCGATTTGTAACTAATCCATTTAGCAAAGATAAAAATGCCAAGTTATACCGTACAGGTGATTTAGTTCGGTGGTTACCTGATGGCAATATTGCATTTGAAGGAAGGGCTGATCAGCAAGTTAAATTAAGAGGTTTTCGTATTGAGCTGGGAGAGATTGAGTCCACGCTTAATCATTGTGCTGAAGTATCCGAGTCCTCGGTACTGATTCATAACGGTCGACAACACCAGGATAAACGTATTGTTGCTTATGTTGTTTTATCTCATGGAGTAGAAAGCAGTAATACAGAAATAACAACCGATATACAAATTAAATTAAAAGAGCAGTTGCCCAGCTATATGGTGCCTAGCACAATAATGATTGTGCCTGAAATTCCGCTGACAGCGAATGGTAAGGTAGATCGTCGAGCATTGCCCGAGCCAGATATTATTTCTGAATATTATGTTGCACCTTCAACAGTAACTGAAGTGGCTTTAGCAGGTATATGGAAGGCTATTTTAGGTTCTGCACACGCGATAAGCCGGAATGCCACCTTTTTTGAGCTTGGTGGACATTCGTTGCTTGCTATGCAATTAGTGGCCGCTGTCCGTAAGCAGTTTGCTATTGAAATAGCCATGCATCATATTTTTGAGTACGCGATTCTTTGCGATCAGGCGAAATTAATTGATCAATTCATTTCGCAGCAGAAAACGTGTTTACCTGAAATTCAGGCAAATACCCGTCAGGATTTTTCTCAACTCTCTTATGCTCAACAACGGCTGTGGTTTATTGATCAAATGGAGGATGGTAGTGCCCACTATAATATGCCGCTGGCTTTTCGACTTAAAGGTGATGTGAACTTTGAAGCATTAAATAAAGCATTAGCCACAATTATTGAGCGGCATGAGGTGTTGCGAACGTGCTTTATTAATAAGTCAGGAGAAGTTTATCAGTATATCCAGGCAATGCCTGAAAACTGGCAGTTACAATTGAAAGACTTGCAGAGTGTTGATAAGGACATGCAAGAAAAAATGCTTTCTGCATTACAACAAGAGGAAGCAGATAAGCCTTTTAATTTATCAACGGACTTGTTACTAAGAGGGTTATTGATAAAACTTGATACTACAGACGTTGTATTATTACTCACCATGCATCATATCGCGTCTGATGGCTGGTCCCTGGGAATATTAATGGATGAGATCAGTCAGTTATATCATGGGATTAACAATAATAAAGCAGTCAATTTGCCTGCGTTATCTATTCAATACCGTGATTATGCATTATGGCAACGTAGTGCTCAGGTTAGTCAATTACTGGATACACAACTCAGTTTTTGGAAAAAACAATTAGCGGGTTTACCTGCAGTACATAATTTACCATTAGATAAGCCTCGTCCAGTTACACAACAGTATCGTGGTCAATGGCATTATTTGCAGTTAAATAGCCAGGTGACTGAGCAATTTAAGCAATTATGCCAGCAGCAAGGTGTCACCTTGTTTATGGGATTACATGCTGCTTTTTCAGTGTTGCTTGCCCGTTATAGTGGTGATAGTGACATTGTTGTTGGAACCCCAATTGCTAACCGTGAACAACAACGTCTTGCTGAGCTGATTGGCTTTTTTGTTAATACCTTGGTATTGCGTTTGGAACTAGACGATAACCCAAGTTATTTGCAGTTACTTGAACATGCTAAAACAAGTGCGTTGCAGGCTTATGCTCATCAGCAGGTGCCTTTTGAACAGTTGGTGGAAGTGTTACAGCCTGCTCGGGATTTAAGCTATCACCCGCTTTTCCAAGTTATGCTGGTATTGAATAGTCGTCAACAGACTATGCAGCTAGAAGACATTAGCTGTACACCCATGGCACTGACTACCAGTCGAGCACAATTTGATCTGATGCTGACAGTGGAAGATCAGGAAGATAATTTGGCGCTGGCTTGGGAATACAATACTGATCTGTTTCATGCTGAGACGATTGAACAAATGGCAGAACAGTTTAATCGCTTACTTGAAAGCATTATTCAGACCCCTGAGCAGCCCGTGTTGTCGCTTTCATTATTAACGGACGTTGCAGCCAGCCAAGTATTAAAAGACTGGAATAATACTGCCGCTGATTTCCCCGACAATAGCTGTATTCATCAGCTATTTGAAAAACAGGTTGAGCAGTCTCCTGAAGCCGTAGCCATTCAATTTGAACAGCAAGCACTTACTTATCAAGGGCTTAATGAGCGTGCTAACCAGTTAGCACATTACTTAGTGCAACGAGAGGTTAAGCCTGATCAGTTAGTAGGCATATGCCTTGAGCGCTCCATTGATATGGTTGTTGCAATAATTGCGGTATTAAAAGCAGGTGGGGCCTATGTACCACTAGACCCGAGTTATCCTGCCGAGCGTTTGGCGTACATGCTTGAAGATAGCCAGGCTAGCGTGTTGATATCAGACTCACATTTGGTGAGTAAGCTGAGTTTATCGGCAGATCAGCTCCTTTGTGTTGATGATGAATATGTTCAGCAACAGTTAGCCCAGCAGCCAGTTGTAAATCTTGATACCCAGCATATGGGTGTCACTGCAACACATTTGGCCTATGTGATTTATACCTCGGGTTCAACAGGTAAACCCAAAGGGGTTATGAACCAGCACCGGGGTCTGGTTAACCGGATTCACTGGATGCAGAAGCAGTTTGGTTTACAAAGCACTGATAATGTCCTGCAAAAAACCCCATTTGGTTTCGATGTATCCATCTGGGAATACTGCTGGCCATTGGTAACGGGTGCTTCAGTGGTAATGGCAAGACCGGAAGGGCATAAAGATGTGGACTACTTGCTGGATACTATTGAGCAAGCGGGCATCACGGTTATGCACTTTGTGCCTCCCATGTTAGCCACCTTTATTGCTGATGGGCGCTATCAGCAAAGAATTCCTAGTTTACGACTGGTGGTGTGTAGTGGTGAAGCTCTGGCAGTGGATGTGCAAAACCGCTTTTTGGCGAACCATCATGCCAAGCTTTACAACTTGTATGGACCTACTGAAGCGGCAATTGATGTCAGCTGCTGGCAGTGCCAACCGAGTTTTATGGGACGTTCTGTGCCCATAGGTAAGCCCATTGATAATACCCAGCTCTATGTGCTGGATAATCAGTTGAAACCAGTACCTGTTGGCGTTGTCGGTGAGCTTTTTATAGGGGGTGTTGGTTTAGCCAGAGGTTACTTTAATCGTGATGAACTCACCGCTGAACGATTTTTACCAGACCCCTTTGCCAAAGCAGACGCTGGTCAGGAATCAAAAATATACCGAACGGGTGATCTGGCTCGTTGGTTACCTGATGGCAATATCGAATATTTAGGTCGTATTGACCATCAAGTTAAATTGCGTGGTTTTCGAATTGAGCTGGGTGAAATAGAAACCCAACTCGGCAATATTTCTGGTGTGAGCAGTTGTGTTGTTATTGCCCGAGAAGATCAACCAGGAGATAAGCGACTGGTGGCTTATATAGTGCCCACAGCTCAGTCAAAAGTGCCTACAGCCCAGTCAAAATCACCCAGAGCTCAAGTAAAAGCACCTGGCCAAGGAGAAACCGAATGGATTGCCTCACTACAACAAACCTTAGCTGAACAACTGCCAGATTATATGGTGCCAGTGGGATGGGTCGTACTGGATGCTTTACCACTCACTCCCAATGGCAAAGTAGATCGTAAAGCGCTGCCTGCACCTAAGCTGCAAACCTCCACTCATTATGTAGCACCAGAAACCAGCACAGAAGCAGTGCTTGCAGCCCTATGGCAAGAGCTGCTTAACACGGAAGCATCTGTGGGGCGCTATGCTAACTTCTTTGCGC
This sequence comes from Zooshikella sp. RANM57, assembly GCF_050749885.1. NCBI lineage: Bacteria > Pseudomonadati > Pseudomonadota > Gammaproteobacteria > Oceanospirillales > Zooshikellaceae > Zooshikella > Zooshikella sp. RANM57. Next base: position 46,159 of record NZ_JBOIUB010000002.1, read on the forward strand.
TGGGAGGGCACTCACTGCTTGCTATTCGTTTAGTGGCAGAGTTAAGAAACCGGTTTAATAAAGATATTAATGTTCGCTCCATCTTTACCCACCCCACTTTAGCCTCATTCGCGCAGTTTATTGATAATGCGCTGGCTGATGAAAGCCAGGTTCCCCCTGTTACGCAAGTGGATCGACAGTCGCAGTTGCCTTTGTCTTATGCACAACAGCGCTTGTGGTTCTTAACTCAGCTGGAGGGAGAAAACAGCCTATACAATATGCCACTGGCGATTCAGCTGGTGGGTGATTTGAATGTCACTGCCCTAAACCAAGCGCTCAATCAGCTTATCAGTAGACATGAAAGCTTAAGAACGTGTTTTGCTGTTGAGGGTGGTGAAGCCTATCAAGTTATTCAGACTGTCCCTGAAGTATTTTCCCTCACCCAGGTTGATCTTCAGCAGACAGGAGAAGCACTTCAAGCTGAACAGCTAGCCCAGTTGCGACTATTGGAGGCAGAGAGACCGTTTGATTTACAGCAAGGACTTATGATCAGAGGGCAACTGGTTATCCTTGCCCCTAAAAAACATGTCCTGTTGTTGACGCTACATCATATCGCTGGCGATGCTGTGTCACTGGAAGTCTTGATGCATGAGCTTGATAGTCTTTATCAGGCTTATTGCCAAGGAGAGACAGATTCATTACCTGTCTTACCCATTCAGTATGCCGATTATGCGGTTTGGCAGCGGAATTGGCTGCAAGGTGAGGTACTGCAGAAACAGCTGCAGTACTGGCAAACGCAGTTAGCGGATATCCCTGATGTACACAGTCTGCCACTGGATATGCCTCGGCCGAAAGAACAAAGCTATGCAGGGGAGGTTTATCAGCAAGCAGTACCTGCCAAATTAGCAGTAGCCTTTAGGGATTTTTGCCAAGCGCAGGGCGTGACCCTGTTTATGGGACTACAAGCTGCCTTTGCCTTGCTGCTCAGTCGCTACAGTGGTGAGACCGATATCGTGCTGGGTACTCCGGTGGCTAATCGGGAACAGCTAGAGATAGAAGCGCTTATCGGGTTCTTTGTGAATACTCTGGTGTTGCGCACCGACCTGTGTGGTAACCCCTCATTCACTGAACTATTGGTGCGTTGCCGAGAAACTGCACTGGATGCTTATGCGCATCAGCAAGTACCGTTTGAACAGTTGGTAGAGGTATTGCAGCCGAATCGTCACTTAAGTCATCATCCACTGTTTCAGGTCATGCTGGCAGTGCAGACCCAAGATGTTACTCAGCAACAGCTGGGGGATTTAGTGATTGAAGCGCTGGCGGATACCAGCCCCACCGCTAAGTTTGATCTGACCTTAAATGTGCTGGATAACCAGGCCGACGGACAACTGGCGTTCTATTGGGAGTACTGCACAGACTTGTTTGCGGCAGACACCATCACGCGGATGTCGCAACATCTGTTGAATTTACTGGAACGTATTATTCAACAGCCTGAGCAAGCCATTCAGCAGTTGTCGATGCTGACTTCCGCAGAACAACAGGCTCTGCTGGCGCAAGGCCAAGCGGTAGCACAAGGCCAAGCGCTTACTCAAGGACGAGACGCTAGGCAATGCGCCATGACGCAATGTATCCATGAGCAGGTTGAGCAGCAGGTTGCATTGACCCCTGAGGCGACCGCATTGGTATTGGGCGCGGACAGCCTGAGTTATGCCGAGTTAAACGAGCAGGCTAATCAGCTTGCGCACTGGCTGGTCGAGCAGGGTGTTGGTCCCGATGAGTTGGTGGGGATGTGCTTAGAGCGCTCCATGGCCATGATCGTGACCATTTTAGCTGTGCATAAAGCCGGCGGAGGCTATGTGCCATTGGATGTCAGCTACCCGGTTGATCGCTTGAGCTATATGGTGAGTGACAGTGGTTGTCAGCTGATTATCACGGAGCAGGCTCAGCAAGCAAAACTAGCTTCAGTGGATGCTGACTGTAAGTATTGGGATGATCCTGCGTTCCAGAGCACGCTGTCTGCACAGCCAGTCACTAACTTGCCAGTGACCGCAACGGGTGTCACACCTCAGCACTTGGCCTATGTCATTTACACCTCGGGTTCTACGGGTAAGCCCAAAGGGGTGATGATTGAGCATCAGGCGCTAGTCAGTCATATCCAAAGTATTATTCAGGCCTATGGCATTACGGCGGAAGACCGGGTGTTGCAGTTCTCCAACATTGGCTTTGATGCAGCGGTAGAGCAGGTGTTTGAAGCCTTAACCACCGGAGCCAGCTTGTATATTCGTCCTGCGGAACTGTGGACCTCGGCAGAGTTTGTCAGCTGGTTGCAAGCCAACCCTATCACCATTACGGAATTCCCCCCCTTGTATGCTAAGGCTTTGTTGGAGCCTGTGCTTGGGGATACCGCCTTTTGGCAAGCGACCTCACTGAGCCGGTTAGTGGTCAGTGGTGATGTGTTACCTCCCGACTTTGCTGAAGGCTGGTTGACAGGACCAGCGCAGCAACATTGTCAGTTAATCAATAACTATGGACCCACGGAAACCACCATTTCCTCCACCCTTTACTGGTTAGGCGCTGGAAGCAGGGGTCAAGCGGTGAGTGGTGGGGTTAGTGTGCCGATTGGTAGTGCTACCTTAGACACGGAAGTGTATGTCGTGGATAGCCAGCAACAGTTAGTACCTGTGGGTGTCCCCGGCGAGTTACTGATTGGTGGGATTGGCTTAGCACGAGGTTATCTGAATCGTCCTGAGCTGACCGCGGAGAAGTTTATTGCACATCCATTCAGTGCGGATGCTGGGGCACGAGTGTATCGCACCGGTGATTTAGTGCGCTGGCTCGCCAATGGTGAGTTGGAGTTCTTTGGACGACTGGATACCCAGGTCAAGCTGAGAGGCTTCCGCATTGAGTTGGGAGAGATTGAAACCGCGTTACGTCATCAGGACGCGGTGCATGATGCGGTGGTGCTGGTGCGAGAAGATGAGCCTGGCGATAAACAGCTAGTGGCTTATGTAGTGCCAACGAATGCTGAGGCGGTTAGCGCAGATCAAGCCTTATTGATTGAACCATTACGTCAGGTGCTTCAAGAGCAGCTGCCGGACTTTATGATCCCAGCCGCTTGGGTGGTGTTGGCCACCTTCCCGGTGAATGCGAACGGTAAGTTGGATCGCAAGGCATTACCGGTGCCTGAATATACCGCAGGTGATGACTATGTGGCACCCACCACAGAAACTGAGGCACAGCTGGCGTTGATTTGGCAGGCGGTGTTGGAGCTCAATAACCCCGTCAGTGTTCATGCAAACTTCTTTAAACTGGGTGGACACTCGTTATTAGCTGTTCGATTGGTCGCGAAGATAAGAGAGCAGTTTGGCGCAGAGCTGTCCATTAAACAGGTCTTTATAAGTGCAACGTTAGCCAGTATGGCAAAAGAAATTGCCAGTTTGGCAGGTGATCAGGCACTTGCTATTAAGCCAGCAGACCGCTCAGCCTCTTTACCATTATCTTTTGCTCAGCAACGGCTTTGGTTCCTGCAACAACTGGAAGGCGGAGCCTCATATAACATGCCTGGGGTGTTTAAACTGACAGGCGATCTAAATAAACAAGCACTATCACAGGCATTGTCAACCATTGTGACGCGCCATGAAGTACTAAGAACTTGTTATATTGAAAAAAATGGCCAGAGTTATCAGCTAATTCAAGCGGCTCCCACTGTATTACCGCTAGCCACTGTAGACCTAAAAGCACTGACGGCTACTCAGCGTGACTCACAGTTAAATGCACTGATGAACGCTGAAGCGGAAACACCTTTTGATCTTAGCCATGACCTGATGTTGCGTTGTCAGCTGGTTGAATTAACAGACAGTGAGCATGTCCTGCTGCTGACCATGCACCATATTGCCTCCGATGGCTGGTCTACAGATTTACTGTTCAATGAGTTAACAACACTGTATCAGGCGTATTGCCAAGGTCTGTCGAATCCATTGCCTTCATTGGTTATTCAGTATGCTGATTATGCGGTTTGGCAGCGGAACTGGTTGCAAGGTGAGGTATTACAGAAACAGCTGCAATACTGGCAAATGCAGTTAGCAGATATCCCTGATGTACACAGTCTGCCACTGGATATGCCTCGTCCTAAAGAACAAAGCTATGCGGGAGAGGTGTATCAGCAAGCCGTACCTACCAAATTAGCAGTAGCCTTTAGAGATTTCTGCCAAGCGCAGGGCATGACCCTGTTTATGGGACTGCAAGCGACTTTTGCCTTACTCCTCAGTCGCTACAGTGGTGAGACTGATATCGTGCTGGGTACTCCGGTGGCAAATCGGGAACAGCTGGAGATAGAAGCGCTCATCGGGTTCTTTGTGAATACCCTGGTGTTGCGCACCGACCTGTGTGGTAACCCCTCATTCACTGAACTATTGGCGCGTTGCCGAGAAACTGCACTGGATGCTTATGCACATCAGCAAGTACCATTTGAGCAGTTGGTGGAGGTCCTGCAGCCGAATCGTCACTTAAGTCATCATCCACTGTTTCAGGTCATGCTGGCAGTGCAGACCCAAGATGTTACTCAGCAACAGCTGGGGGATTTAGTGATTGAAGCGCTGGCGGAAACCAGCCCCACCGCTAAGTTTGATCTGACCTTAAATGTGCTGGATAACCAGGCTGACGGACAACTGGCATTCTATTGGGAGTACTGTACAGACTTGTTTGCGGCAGACACCATCACACGGATGTCGCAACATCTGCTGAATTTACTGGAACGTATTATTCAGCAGCCTGAGCAAGCCATTCAGCAGTTGTCGATGCTGACCTCCGCAGAACAGCAGGCACTACTTGCTCAAGGCCAAGCGCTTACTCAAGGACGAGACGCTAGGCAATGCGCCATGACGCAATGTATTCATGAGCAGGTTGAGCAGCAGGTTGCATTAACCCCAGAGGCGACCGCACTGGTATTGGGTACGGACAGCCTGAGTTATGCGACATTAAATGAGCAGGCTAATCAGCTTGCACACTGGCTGGTCCAGCAGGGTGTTGGTCCCGATGTGTTGGTGGGGATGTGCTTAGAGCGCTCCATGGCCATGATCGTGACCATTTTGGCCGTGCATAAAGCCGGTGGGGGTTATGTGCCACTGGATGTCAGCTATCCGGTTGATCGCTTGAACTATATGGTGAGTGACAGTGGTTGTCAGCTGATTATCACGGAGCAGGCCCAGCAAGCAAAACTGGCTTCAGTGGATGCTGACTGTAAGTATTGGGATGATCCTGCGTTCCAGAGCACGCTGTCTGCACAGCCAGTCACTAACTTGCCAGTGACCGCAACGGGTGTCACACCTCAGCACTTGGCCTATGTGATTTACACCTCGGGTTCTACGGGTAAGCCCAAAGGGGTGATGATTGAGCATCAGGCATTAGTCAGTCATATCCAAAGTATTATTCAGGCCTATGGCATCACGGCGGAAGACCGGGTGTTGCAGTTCTCCAACATTGGTTTTGATGCGGCAGTAGAGCAGGTGTTTGAGGCCTTAACCACCGGAGCCAGCTTGTATATTCGTCCTGCTGAGTTGTGGACTTCGGCGGAGTTTGTCAGCTGGTTGCAAGCCAACCCTATCACCATTACGGAATTCCCCCCCTTGTATGCCAAGGCCTTATTGGAGCCTGTGCTTGGGGATACCGCCTTTTGGCAGTCGACCTCACTGAGCCGGTTAGTGGTCAGTGGTGATGTGTTACCTCCCGACTTTGCTGAAGGCTGGTTGACAGGACCAGCTCAGCAACATTGTCAGTTAATCAATAACTATGGACCCACGGAAACCACCATTTCCTCCACCCTGTACTGGTTAGGCGCTGGAAGCACAGGTCAAGCGGTGAGTGGTGGGGTTAGTGTGCCGATTGGTAGCGCTACCTTAGACACGGAAGTGTATGTCGTGGATAGCCAGCAACAGTTAGTACCTGTGGGTGTCCCCGGCGAGTTACTGATTGGTGGGATTGGCTTAGCACGAGGTTATCTGAATCGTCCTGAGCTGACTGCGGAAAAGTTTATTGCGCATCCATTCAGTGTGGATGCTGAAGCACGGGTGTATCGCACGGGTGACTTAGTGCGTTGGCTCGCCAATGGTGAGTTGGAGTTCTTTGGACGACTAGATACCCAGGTCAAGCTGAGAGGCTTCCGCATTGAGTTGGGAGAGATTGAAACCGCGTTACGTCATCAGGACGCGGTGCATGATGCGGTGGTGCTGGTGCGAGAAGATGAGCCTGGCGATAAACAGCTAGTGGCTTATGTGGTGCCAACGGATGCTGAGGCGGCTAGCGCAGATCACGCCTTATTGATTGAACCATTACGTCAGGCGCTTCAAGAGCAGTTGCCGGACTTTATGATCCCAGCCGCTTGGGTGGTGTTGGCCGCGTTCCCAGTGAATGCGAACGGTAAGTTGGATCGCAAAGCGTTACCGGTGCCTGAATATACTGCAGGTGATGACTATGTGGCACCCACCACAGAAACGGAGGCACAGCTAGCGTTGATTTGGCAGGAGGTGTTGGAGCTCAATAATCCCGTCAGTGTTCATGCAAACTTCTTTAAACTGGGTGGACACTCATTGTTGGCCATCCGAGTCTTAGCCACTATTAAGGAGATGTTTGGTAAAGCGCTTTCTGTGAAATGCTTATTTACCGCACCTGTGTTAAGTGACTTGGCAAAACAGATTGATAGTGAAGCCTCCCAGTCCATCATTGAACAGACTGATACCGATATTGTGCTGGCTAAAATTGAACCTCAGCAACGTCCACAGCATATTCCATTATGCTTTCCACTATCCTATGCACAACAGCGTTTGTGGTTTATTCATCAAATGGAGGGTGGCAGTCAGCAATATCACATGCCAGCTTCTTTGCTGCTGAAAGGCGTTACTCGCTTAGGTCACTTAAGGACTACGCTGACGTTGTTGGTTGAACGTCATGAAGTTTTAAGGACGACATACCACAACGATGATCAAGGTATTGCCTATCAAAAAGTAAACTCAGCACCTGCAGTATTTCCTCTTGCTGAAGTTGATCTGTCAGAATGCTCTGATGCAGAGCAAGCACAAGAGATCGCCGCTTTCCAACAGGCATTTATCACCAAAGGCTTTGATTTAAGCGAAGACCTGATGCTCCGGGTAAGCTGTTTGAAACTCAGTGAGCACGAGTCAGTGTTACTGCTTGTCATGCACCACATTGCCTCAGATGGCTGGTCTGCCGATGTGCTTATTACAGAGCTGAGTCAGTGTTATAACGCACTTTGTTTAGACGAACAGCCGCAGTTAACGCCCTTACCCCTGCAATATGCAGATTATGCTATCTGGCAACGGCAATGGTTACAGGGCGACCATCTTGAAGCGCATTTGGCCTATTGGCGTCAACAATTGTCAGGCGCGCCCGATATTCATAGTATTCCCCTTGATAAGCCAAGACCGGCGGTGCAGGTGTATACCGGTGATGTGGTTGAGGCTTTGCTGAGCAGTCAGCTAACAAATCGCTTTATCAAATTGTGCCAGCAGCAAGGTGCCACGTTGTTTATGGGGCTGAATACAGCACTTTCACTGTTACTCAGTCGTTACAGTGGTGATCAGGACATCCTGATAGGAACGCCTGTAGCTAACCGGGACCATCTGGAACTGTCAGCGCTGGTTGGCTTCTTTGTTAACAACCTGGTGATTCGTACCAATGTAGCACCCAATAGCACCTTTATTGATCTTTTAGCACAAACCCGGGCCACGGCATTAGAGGCGTATGAGCATCAGCATGTGTCGTTTGAGCATTTAGTAGAAGCGATTCAACCGAGCCGACACCTGAGTCACCATCCTTTATTCCAGGTCATGCTGGCGGTGCAAAATACCCCTGCAGGTAAGCTGGAATTGAATCAGGTCGACTGGGAAAGCATGCCAGCTAACACTACAGTGACCGCATTTGATTTGACCTTGAACGTAGAGGAGAGCAGTCAAGGATTGGCGTTAAGCTGGGAGTACAACACCAGCCTGTTTGAAAAGGCAACGATTGCCAGAATGGCTGAGCATTTTGCTGTGTTGTTAGAGAACATTGTCGACGCACCTTTTGTACCTGGGTATCAGTTGCAGTGCTTAGGCATTGAGGCTCAGCAACAGCTGCTAATACAGGGTCATACACCGCTTACTGAAGCGCATGTTGAAGCTCAAGCATTGTGTATTCAGCAGCTGTTTGAGCAACAGGTAAATGCTAACCCTGAGGCCACAGCGCTACGTTTTGGTGAAAAAACGGTGAGCTATACAGAGCTGAATCACCAGGCTAATCAGTTAGCTCATTACTTAATAGCTCAAGGTATTGAGCCAGATAGTTTAGTCGGTATCTGCTGTGACCGGTCGATTGACCTCATTATCGCGCTGCTGGGTATTTTGAAGGCAGGTGGTGCCTATGTACCGCTTGATCCTACTTATCCTCAAGAACGACTGTCATACATGATCAGTAACAGTGAACTATCGCTGGTGATTACTCAGTCGCACCTCATTAAAGCGCTACCCTCAGGGGAAGTACCTCTTAAGTTGTTAGTCATTGATAATGTCGATATAGCGGGTCAGCTGGAGCAATACCCACAAACAAATATTGACCCGGTCAGTATAGGCCTTAAGCCCAATCACTTGGCTTATGTTATTTATACTTCTGGCTCAACAGGTAAACCCAAAGGGGTGATGCTGCAACATGATGGCTTGGTAAACCTTGCGATCGGCTTACAGCAGCGCTTTATGGTTACCGCTAATAGTCGCCTGTTACAGTTTGCTTCATTCAGTTTTGATGGTGCTGTTGCCGAGTGGAGCTCAGCACTTTGTGCTGGGGCTGAACTTGTTTTACTTACACAAGAAGCCGTGTTGTCAGAAACGCTCTTAACTGATGTGGTGAATGTACATCGTATCTCTCATGTGACATTGCCACCAGCTTTGCTTGCCGTTCTTGATGTAGATAAATGGCCGAATGTAACCCACCTTAGTGTGGCTGGGGATCAATGTCAGCTCCCGCTAGCAAGGAAGTGGGCTAAAGATCGTTATATGTTTAATGGTTATGGCCCTTCAGAAACAACGGTTTGTACTACGACAGGGCTAATTTCGTCAGACTGTGCTCAAGTTGCTATTGGTGAAGCGATTCCTGGTAAATCTGTGTATGTCTTAGACCTTCACCAGCAGCTGGTTCCCCCTGGAGTGATTGGTGAGCTGTATATCAGTGGTGTTGGGGTTGCACGAGGTTACCTCAATAGACCGGATTTGACCGCAGAGCGTTTTATTCAAAGTCCTTTTGACTCAAATATCATACTTTATCGGACTGGGGATTTAGTTCGCTGGTTACCTAATGGGCAGTTGGAATTCCAAGGCCGTGTTGATCATCAAGTGAAGTTGCGGGGCTTCCGGATTGAGCTGGAAGAGGTGACCTCGGCCTTACTGAAACAGGCACTGGTAAGTGAAGCCTATGTTATGGTCAGAGAGGACCAGGCTGGTGATAAGCGACTGGTGGCTTACTGGGTGAGTACTGGAGGTTTTGTGGATGAAAGTCTGGCAGAAAATGATACTACTTCTATTTTACGTCAATCACTTAAGCAGCTATTACCAGGGTATATGATCCCATCAGCCTTTGTTCAATTGGATCGCTTACCGTTGAACCCAAATGGCAAAGTAGATCGCAAACAATTGCCCGAACCAAGTTATGACTTTATGAGTGATAACTACCAGGCTGCACAAACAGCCGCTGAGGTAGCGCTTTGTGAGGTTTGGCAAAATGTTTTAGGGATCAGCCAGGTCGGAGTAAATGATAATTTCTTTGCCTTGGGTGGAGACTCTATTCTTGCCATTCAAGTGGCATCTCAAGCTAAACAGGCAGGTTATCAGCTGGCGACACGGCAGTTGTTTGAGCATCAGACAATTGCTGAGCTGGCACTGTATGTTGAAGCCGTCACCAGTACGATTTCGCAGCAGCCGATTATAGGCAATCAACCCTTATTACCCATTCAGCAGCGGTTTTTAATGGGTGATCAGACTGATTTACATCACTTCAATCAGGCTCAGTGGCTGACAATTCCCCGTGATGTGAATGAGTCTGCACTTCGCCAGTTATTGGCTGCGTTATACCAACGCCATGATGTGATGCGTCTGGCTTTTGTCCAGCAAGAAGGGCAATGGCAGGGACATTATCTGGATGATGATCAAGCTCGTGTTGCAGCATCGTTATGGATAGAAGACTGCCGTCATTTGACGGGAAGTGCATTGACTGATTATATCGCGGCCTTGGCCGAAAGGGCACAAGCGAGCCTAAGCCTAGGTTACGAAGGCACATTGTGTCGCTGGGTTTGGTGTCAGTTACCAGAAGAGCAGCCTGATCAGCTACTTTGGGTCATGCATCACTTGATTGTGGATGGTGTTTCGTGGCGGGTGTTAATTCAAGACTGGGAGCAGGGGCTTGCTCAGTTAAGTCAGCAGCAGTTAGTTTCACTGCCAGCTAAAACCAGTAGTTATCAACAGTGGGGGCAGTTACTGCATGAATACTGTGCTGCTGATTTATTGGTGGGTGAGCGTGACTACTGGTTGAATACTCTGCAGGCACCTGTTGCGTCGCTGTTTTCTAATGAAGAGCATCTATCCAGTGAGCAACGTTTGACCTCGTCACTGGAAACTGACCCACAAACGATCAGTATTAAGCTTGATAAAGCCCTTACTAAACAGCTGCTAGGAAAAGCAAACCAGTGTTATCACACACAAATAAATGACTTACTGCTATCAGCATTACTGGAAGCACTTGCGGCTGATCAAGAGGCTCAGGCTATTCGCATTGATCTGGAGGGGCATGGTCGTGAGTCTGATCTTCCCGATCTGGCTAAGGATTTAGATATCAGCCAGACTGTGGGCTGGTTTACCAGTCTATACCCTGTGCTGCTTACTAAGCCTGATGCTGAAGCGCATTGTGTGAGGCGCTGGGCTGAGATTATTAAAGCGGTCAAGGAACAGCTCAGGGCAGTGCCTAATAAAGGGCTGGGCTTTGGCTTGTTGCGCTATATTGCTCAAGACCCAGAAATTATCTGTAGTCATGCTAATGCTGAAGTTGTATTTAACTATCTAGGTCAGTTTTCTACAGGGTTGGATCAATTTGCATCAGACGTTGATGAGTCATTAGAGACAGCCACCTTTAGCTTCCTGGGTAAAGAGGAGAGTGTCGCCAGAGGTAGGCAGCATCCCTTAGAAATCACAGGAATTGCAGTTAATGGTGAGCTTGAGTTCAATTTCGAGTTTGATCCCCAGGTATTACCCACAGCAAACATTGAGCACTTGGCTAATGTTTATCAAGCATGCTTAATCGATCTGGTTGATCACTGTCTTAACAGTGAGGGAGGGCATACACCATCAGACTTCAATTTGGTTGACCTAAGTGCAGCACAAGTCGTAGATCTCGATCAGGCTTATCCTAACCTGTTGGATATTTACCCCAGTACGTCTATGCAGCAAGGGTTGCTGATGCACAGTAGCATGGATGCGGCATCTGGGATGTATATGTGTCAGTTGCAACTGGTCTTTGAAGGACTCAATGCTCAGCGCTTCAAGCAAGCATGGGAGCAGTTGGTTGCGCGTCATGACATCTTACGAACAGGGTTTACTGAGGTTAATAATGGTGAGTTATTACAGGTTGCTCACCAGCATGTTGCTTTGCCTTGGCAGGAACTGGATTGGCAGCAGGTAGCCCCTGAACAATACGCACAACAGTTGAATGAACTATTGGCTCAGGAGCGAACAACGCCTTTTGCTCTGGATAATCCCCCTTTAATGCGCTTTGCCTGGGTTCAAGACACTGACCATCGCTGTCGTTTTATCTGGACGAATCACCATGCTTTACTCGATGGATGGTGCTTACCAATGGTCTTTGAGGAGGTATTCGTCCATTACCAGGCACTCAGTAACGGCAACGTTGCGAAACTACCTGGGGTTGCGCCTTATAGACGCTATATTGACTGGTTATCCAAACAGTCGAAGGCGGAAGCAAAGGCATACTGGCAAAGCTACTTAGCAGGTTTTATTGCGCCAGCCCAGCTTGGTTTATTCAATGAACAGGCAGCTCAAGATGCAGTTGATCATGAAGCCGCATTGAGCTGTCTCCTCAGTCCGCAACTGAGTCATCAACTTAGCCAACTCGCCAAGCAAACGCAGGTTACGCTAAGTACGGTTATGCAGGGTGCATGGGCACTCCTGCTTAGCTGGTACAGTGGTGATCAGGAGGTCGTGTTTGGTTGTACCCGCTCTGGACGGAATATACCGCTACCCGGTGTCGAGCAAATGATGGGGCTGTTCATCAATAGCTTGCCTGTCAGGGTCGCTGTAGATGACTTGTCACAATCTCTTAAGAACTGGCTGCAAGTTATTCATTTTTCACAAAAAGACCATGATCGTTTCTGCCATAGTGCATTAACTGATATTCAGCAGTGGAGTGATCTCAATCCAGGCCAGGCATTATTCAACACGCTGGTCGTGGTCGAAAATTACCCTGTCGATAAAGCCCTTACCCAGGAGAGCGCTCAGGCACATGGTGAGATGGTGTCTGAGTTGCCAAAACTGATTGAGTCAGTGGGTGAAGAACAGACTAATTATCCTATTACCCTAACGGTTATGCCTGATGATGTCATTGAAGTGAAATGGCTCTATCAACCGCTACAGGTAAGCCGGCTTGCGATCAGTCGATTGGCTGAACATTTTGAGCAGTTATTGTCGGTGATGGTGGCATCTGCAGATCAGCCACTGGCAAACCTGTCTTTATTAACAAGACAAGAACAACAGCAACTTCAACGTTGGAATCAAACAACCCAGCCGTATCCTAAGCACCTGAGCTTAGCCCAATTGTTTGAAAGTGTTGTAGCCAATACGCCTGATAGCACAGCCTTGGTGTATCGGGATCAGCAGCTGAGTTATGAAACCCTTGATCAGCGAGTCAATCAGCTTGCTAATTACTTGATGAAACAAGGGGTTGAGCCTGCGCAATTGGTTGGGTTATGCATGGATAGGTCCGTGGATATGGTGGCTGCACTGTTGGCGATTATTAAAGTGGGAGCTGCTTACGTTCCGCTTGATCCTGAATATCCTGCTGAACGCATTACCCATATGCTGAGTGATACCCAGCTAAGCCTGGTACTTACTCTGCAGCACTTGCATGATCGCTTGCCTGCGTATGAGGGTGTCACTCTTTGCCTGGACAGCACAGACATTAAGGCAACTGTCGCTGAGCAGCCCAAGACCAGTCCAGCACTGGATAGGGCAATCAACCCTGCTGATCAGCTTGCTTATGTGATGTACACGTCAGGTTCTACAGGTTTGCCGAAAGGAGTACGGGTAACACAGCAAGGGATTTCACGACTAGTGAACAATAATCAGCGTGTGCCGTTATCTGCAGATACAGTGATGTTGCACTGTGCATCTGTGACCTTTGATGCGGCCACACTGGAAATCTGGGGGCCATTACTGAATGGTGGCAAACTTGTTCTATACCCTGAGCCCATGGTTGATGCACAGCAGCTATCGGAAGTCATCAATCAGTTTCAGGTGAATATGTTATGGCTTACCTCAGGGCTGTTTGATCAGTTTGTGGCGATCAATCGGGAGCCTTTGCCTAGCTTGAACTATTTGCTTACCGGGGGGGATGTGGTTAATCCTCAGTCCGTTGCGCGATTCTACCAACAGCAGCCTAATGTCACGTTGATTAATGGCTATGGGCCTACAGAGAATGTCACCTTTACCTGCTGTTACACCATTCCTCGAAGTTGGCCAGAGGATAAGCCTATTCCTATAGGTCAGCCTATTTCTAATACCCAGGTTTACGTCCTAGATGCCCAATTAAGGCCTGTGCCCATTGGTGTCGTAGGTGAGTTGTATACCGGCGGTGATGGTGTAGCCCTTGGTTATTTGAATCGACCAGTGCTAACCGCTGAGCGTTTTATTTCCAGCCCTTTTGCGGAGCATGAGCGGTTGTATAGGACGGGTGACTTAGTACGTTGGCAAGCGGATGGCACCTTAATGTTTGTGGGTCGTGCCGACAACCAAGTCAAAATTCGTGGCTATCGTGTTGAGTTAGGTGAAATTGAGAACTGCTTACTGGGTCATGAACAAGTGAGTAGTGCACTGGTGATGATTAAAAATCATGGGGCAGACAGTGCCAGTCGTAAACAAGTCATTGCTTATCTGGTGACGAGAACGCAAAGCGAAGAAGTGACTGCTGACATAAAAGACTTTGTCAGTGCGCAGTTACCTCGTTATATGACACCTGATGCCTTTGTGTTAATGGCTTCTTTCCCGCTTACTCCTAATGGCAAAGTGGATCGCAAAGCACTACCTGAACCTGTCTATACACAGCAGGTTGAGTTTGTTGCACCTGCCACGGAAACCGAGCAAACAGTGATGGCGCTTTGGCAACAGTTGCTGGCTATTGAGGAGCCCATTAGTACCACAACTAACTTCTTTGATATTGGTGGTAACTCGCTACTGATTATGCGGGTAAATGCGATGGTGAAAGCCACATTTGGAGTTGATTTGGCGATAGGCGCCGTGTTTGAACAACCAACCATTGGCCAATTAAGTCGTCTCTTGGACCAGCAGCTTAACGCTGAAGATGATGAACTGCTGAGTGATATTTTGGACCAGATTGATGACTTAGCCATTGATGAACTTGCTCAACTCCTTGAAACCAGCGAACAATAAGGTATACACGGATGGATAATAGAAGTAACAGTGTATCTGCTGACGCTCAGTTAAAGCGTAAATTGGAAAGTCTATCGCCAGAAAAGAGGGCATTAGTTGAGCAGTTACTTGCTAAGAAAAAGCAAGAAAAGCTTCAAACAGCACGGATAGTTCCCCTTAAGGATCGATCTGGTAAGCATGTACTGTCGTATGCTCAACAACGTTTGTGGTCGATTGATCAGTTATTAGGAAAAAACAGTCACTACAACATACCCGTTGCCTTAAAACTGAGTGGCCGCTTAAACCAAGCGGCACTTGAAAAAGCTTTAGCAACGATTATTGAGCGTCACCAAAGCCTCCGTACGGCATTCAGTGTTGAGGATGGACACGGCGTTCAACAAGTGGTGCCTATCGCCAATAGATTTAGACTGGATGTTGATGATTTAACACCGTTGGGCCAGCCACAAGCATTACAAGCTGTAGAACCCTTAATGGATGATGCAGCAAATTATGCGTTTGATTTAACCGCAGGGTTATTGCTGAAAGCCAACTTGTGGTTGCTGGATAGTGATACCGCCATGCTGCTGATTGTGATTCATCATATAGCGGCGGATGGCTGGTCAATGAGTGTGCTGTTTAACGAATTGAGTACGCTCTATGAGGCATATGTGCAAGGTGAAGAGAATCCTTTGCCTCCGCTGACTATTCAGTATATTGATTATGCCGTGTGGCAAAGAACATTCTTAGCTGGACCGGGATTAAAAAAACAGTTGGACTACTGGCAGCAACAGCTGCAAGGTTTACCTCGTCTACATAATTTACCACTGGATAAGCCTCGACCTGCTCAACAGCGTTTTCAGGGGGCTATTTTAAAGTCTGAACTGCCTGCCTATGTGACTCAACAGCTAAAAATGTTGTGTCGACAGCAAAATGCCACCCTCTTTATGGGAATGTATGCTGGACTCTCAATGCTACTCAGTCGTTATAGTGGTGAAGTGGATGTGGTGGTGGGTACGACGGCGGCAAACCGAGATCAAAGTGAAGTCTCAAACCTGATTGGCTTTTTCATCAATAGCCTTGTTTTGCGCACTGATTTATCTAAGAACCCTACGTTTGCTGAGTTATTAACTCAATGTAAGTCTGTGGCTTTAGGTGCCTTTGCACATCAACAAGTTCCTTTTGAGCAGCTAGTGGATGAACTTAAACTGCCCAGAGACTTAAGTTATCACCCGCTTTTTCAAGTCATGCTGGCGGTGCAAAATAATCAAGCGGCTGAGATTAATATGGCGGGGCTTAGGATCTCTGAAGCTCCAGTTAAGGCCAGTTCAGCTAAGTTTGATTTAACGCTGAATGTGGATGAACAGCCCAATGGATTAGCACTGGACTGGGAATACAACACTGACTTGTTTGAAGCCACCACCATCAATCGATTAGCAGCTCATTTTAATCAGTTACTGATTGCTGCACTGGAATTGCCAACCGTACCGATCTCTCAGTTGCCCTTGTTAAGGGATCAGGAACGGCAACAATTATTGCAGGACTGGAATCCTCCGTCGCTTGACTTTCCTGTTCTATCAGTAGCCCAACAGTTTTCTGTTCAGGTTCAAGCAACGCCTATGGCTACTGCTATGCTGATGGATAATGAAACACTGAGCTACCAGGCGTTAGAAGCTCGGGCCAACCAGCTTGCCCATTACTTAATTGCCCAAGGCATTCCACCTTGTAGCTTGGTGGGTGTTTGTTTACCCCGTTCATTGAATATGGTCGTGGCCACATTAGCGATTTTAAAAGCAGATTGTGCCTATGTACCGTTAGACCCCCAGTATCCGGAAGACCGGTTACGTTATTTGCTCAGTGACAGTCAGGTCAGTTGGGTATTGACCGAAAGTGGTCTGGAGCAGCGATTACCACTGACGGATCAACAGGCGGTAGTGTTAGATAGTCTTGATGTGCAAAACACGATGGCGACCTATCCGACAACTGCTCCTGTGGTATCAGTAGATGAGCACAGCCCGGCCTATGTGATTTATACCTCGGGTTCAACAGGGCAGCCGAAAGGGGTTGTGGTCCCACATCGCGGTATCTTGCGGTTGGTGTTGAATAACCCTGAGGTGCCCGTCGATCAAAACACTGTGATGTTGCAGTCTGCTTCAGTGACTTTTGATGCCGCAACCTTAGAACTATGGGGACCACTCCTTAATGGTGGTCAGGTGGTGTTGTACCCGGAAGAGGTGGTGGCCCCAGCTCAGTTAGCTACTTGTATTAACCAACATCAGGTCAATACGATCTGGTTGACCTCAGGTCTTTTTGATCAGTGGGTGGCGGCTGAATTGCCTGCAATGCCAAGCTTACGCTATGTGTTGACGGGCGGTGATGTGGTCTCGCCACAGTCGGTGGCGCGTTGTTATCAACAGTATCCCCAGGTCACTGTCATTAATGGGTATGGTCCTACAGAAAATACGACATTTACCTGTTGTTTCCCCATTCCCAAAGACTGGCCTGTGGAGCAGCCATTACCCATAGGCAGACCGATTGGTAATACTCAGGTGTATGTATTAGATGCCTATCAGCAACCTGTGCCTATCGGTGTTGTGGGTGAGTTGTATGCGGGTGGAGATGGTGTGGCGCTCGCGTACTTAAATAATTCAGCGCTGACCGCAGAAAAGTTTGTTGCTCACCCTTTTGAAAACACGGATGTACGACTTTACCGCACAGGCGACCTGGTGAAGTGGTGTACCGATGGCACCTTGGCATTTATGGGCCGGACGGATAATCAGGTCAAAGTCCGTGGTTTTCGGATTGAGCTGGGTGAAGTGGAAAATGCGTTGCTGAGTCAGGCCCATGTGGCAGAAGCGTTAGTCGTAGTAAAGACCACAGATACCGGAAGTAAACGACTTGTGGCTTATGTGGTGCCTGTGGATTCAGCATCACTGGCTGATTATACGACAAGTGAGCCACTCGCGAGTGACTTAAGAGATAGTCTGAAACAGCAGTTGCCAGATTATATGGTACCCAGCGCGATAGTTGTATTGGCCAGCTTTCCGTTAACCAGTAACGGAAAAGTGGATCGAAAAGCCTTGCCAGAGCCACAGTATGAGTCACAACAGGGCTATGTGGCACCCACCACTGCAGCAGAAACCGTACTCAGTGAAATTTGGCAACAGGTGTTGGGTGTTAATCCTGTTGGTGTGAACGATAACTTTTTTGCTATCGGTGGGGATTCGATTTTAGCCATTCAAGTTGCATCTCGAACCTTGCGAGCCGGGTATCAGTTGAGTACACGTCAGGTCTTTGAGTATCAAACGATTGCTGAACTGGCCAAGCAACTCAAAGCAAGTCAAATCCATAAACATGTTGACCATGTTGTCGTTGGAAAGCAGCCCTTACTTCCTATCCAGCAAGCCTTTTTGAGTGGTGATAGGGTTGATTTACACCACTTTAACCAAGCTATGCGTATCACCCTGCCTGCAAGTGTCACAGAAGATCAGCTGCGTAAGGCTGTTCAAGCTATTTATAAAAGACATGCTGTGTTTCGTTTATCCTTTCAACAGCTGTCTCAAAAGCAACCTTTGTCATGGCAGGGCATGTATGAAGAGAAATTAAGTGAGCAGGCGATACAGCAAAGCATCTGCCTAGTTAATTCAGAGGCTGACTGGGATACGCTGGCCTATAAGGCACAAACAAGCTTGCAACTGAATCCTGCACCCTTAAGTTTGTTGGTATGGAAGCAGTTTCCTCTAACGGAAAATGGAGAAAGTGAACTGTTATGGGTGATTCACCATTTAATCGTCGATGGTGTGTCCTGGCGTATTTTGCTACAGGATCTGGAGTATGCCCTAAACCAGTTGCAACAAGATAAGCCTATTGACCTGGGGCTAGGTACAAGTAGCTTCCAGCAATGGGGGCAGCGCTTGGTCAAATACAGCCGGTCTGAGGCTTTGACGCAAGAAAAAGCCTACTGGCAACAGGTATTACGTCAGCCCGTTTCGGCTTTACCTGTGGATCAACCACTCACCTCTGAGGCAGATGATACCTATCAAGCCAGTGGAGAGTTGACCGTCAGTTTGGATAGCGCCACGACTCAGGCACTATTGCAACAAGCCAATCAAAGCTATCACACCCAAATTAACGACTTATTATTAACGGCGTTACTGTTGACGGTCACGGAGTGGAATAGTGGGCAGGCTATTCGCTTGGAGATGGAGGGCCATGGGCGAGAAGCGTTATTTGATGACGTTGATCTTAATGAAACCGTTGGCTGGTTTACCAGTACCTATCCTGTAACGCTCAATCGAGATACCGATGAGTTAGGCTCATTGATTAAATCGGTTAAAGAACAGTTACGAGCCGTTCCTCATAAAGGGATTGGCTATGGCATTCTTCGTTACTTTAATGATGATCAACAAACATTGAAGCCTGCGACACCCATCGAACTGGTGTTTAATTATCTGGGGCAGTTTGATAGCCATGCTGAGCAGGCATTGTCTTCATCACAGCAACATACCGGTGTTGTATTAAATGGTAGCTTTGATAATACGGGTCCATGGGTTAGCCATCGTCGGCAACGAAGTCATCGTTTGAGTATTAGTGGGTTAGTCAGTGAGGGGCATCTGCAGTTAGTCTGGGACTATAACCGTCATGAATATAATGCCTCGACGATTCAAAATCTGGCGGATAATTTCTTCAAGCATCTCACGACAATTGTCGAGCATTGCATAAAATCCCCCAGTGTTTATACGCCTAGTGATTTTCCTCTGGCAAAAATAGGATCACAACAGCTTGATCAGCTTCAGGCTGACTATCCGCCGATAGCAGATTTATATCCTTGTACTCCAATGCAGCAGGGCATGCTGTTTCATAGTGAGATGCAGCCAGATTCTGGCGTGTATATCACTCAGCTCATGCTTAGTTTTGCAGCAATCAATCCGGATCACTTACAGCAGAGCTGGCAACAACTGGTCGCAAGGCATGCCATATTAAGGACTGCATTTGTTCATTTAGATCAGGCACAACCACTTCAATTGGTACAAAGACAAGTTGAGCTGCCTTGGCGAATAATGGACTGGCGAGGACTTGCTGCGGAGGTATACCAAACTGAGTGGGCTGCGCTGCTGAAGTCTGAGCGAGAAACACCTTTTAAGCTAGATCAAGCACCTCTGATGCGATTGGTGTTAGTGAAAGTAGCTGATGATCAGCATCACCTGATTTGGACACATCACCATGCTTTGCTGGATGGTTGGGGGGTCCCCATATTGATTCAGGATTTGGAGGCATTGTACTGTGCTCAACAACAAGGGGTTCCTGCACAGTTATCCCCTGTAGAGCCTTATCGTCAGTATATTCAGTGGTTGCAACAACAGAGTGTGGATGCTGCAAAGGATTATTGGCAACGTTACTTAAAAGACTTTTCTGAGCCATCGCCATTGGCTATTTCCCACGTAGATGTTCATACAGAGCGATCTGAAGGGGAGCTTCAGCTTACCTTAGGTGAGCACTTAACAGGGCAGTTGATGCAACTAGCTAAACAAGCACAAGTGACCCTGAGTACTGTTTTTCAGGGTGCTTGGGGCATATTACTGAGCCGTTATTGTGGGAATCGTGATGTAGTATTTGGGGTGACGCGGTCGGGTAGGCCAGAAACCATTGAGGGTGTAGAGGAAATGGTGGGTTTATTCATCAACAGTGTGCCTTTAAGAGTGCAGTTTGATGAGTTAAGTGTGTTAGGTCATTGGTTACAGGCGTTGCAACAGTCGCAAGCACGACATGATAGTTATAGTTATGCACCACTCGTTGATATTCAGAAGTGGAGTGAACTTGACCCTGGTAGTCAATTATTTGATACGTTACTTGTGGTTGAGAACTTTCCTATGGAGGAAAAACTACAGCAACTTAACCAAGATGATGCAGGACTCCCCATAACGGATTTAGATGGGATCGAACAAAGTAGCTTACCACTGAGTATTACAATTACCCCAGGCAAAACCTGTCATGTCAGAATGCTCTATCAACATGATAAATTTGATGATGCTGCAGTCAAACGACTCAGTGAGCAATGGCAGCAGCTGTTAATTGCAATGACTTCTGCTGAGCTACATTTATTAGAGAAAAAAGTTGTTCAACTCAGTTTATTGTCTGTATCAGAACAACAGCATATTTCTCAAATAGTGAGCCAAGCTGATTTTAAATCAACTTATACTGCCTCAGTGCTTGAGCAATTCGAGCGGCAGGTTAGTTTAACTCCCCATGCCGTAGCGATTACTCATAATAATCAACAACTGACGTATGAAGTGCTTAATAAACAAGCGAATCAGTTAGCACATCAGTTAGTTTCTATGGGTATCTCAATCAATCATCTCGTTGCCATTTGTTTGCCTCGCTCACCTGAAGTTGTAATAGCTATGTTGGCGGTATTTAAAGCGGGTGGGGCTTATTTACCTATGGATCCTGGCTACAGTGCTGAACGAAATCAGCATATTTTAGCGGCTAGTGAAGCAGGTATCGTGATAACGAAAAATGATTGTTTAAGCCATTTAACCGTGGAAAAACAACAATTAATTCTCTTGGATGATTTTATAGTCAAAAAACACATTGAAACGTTACCTGTAACAAACCTAAATATTAAAACGAATCCAGAAAACTTGGCTTATGTTATTTATACCTCTGGTTCTACAGGTAAACCTAAAGGTGTAGCGGTTAATCAATATAACCTGGCTGTTTCGACCCAAGCCCGTTATGAATTTTACAAAGCCCCGGTGTCAAGTTACTTATTACTTTCATCATTTGCTTTTGACAGTTCTGTAGCAGGTATTTATTGGACGTTATGTAC
Organism: Zooshikella sp. RANM57; assembly: GCF_050749885.1. Lineage (NCBI taxonomy): Bacteria > Pseudomonadati > Pseudomonadota > Gammaproteobacteria > Oceanospirillales > Zooshikellaceae > Zooshikella > Zooshikella sp. RANM57. Next base: position 67,654 of record NZ_JBOIUB010000002.1, read on the forward strand.
AGGGGGTAAATTATGTTTACCTACCGATATAATGGATTTGGCAAACTTAAGAAAGTTAATAAGTGAACAACAGGTTAGCCATTTATTAGCGTTGCCTTCATATTATTCACAATTGCTTTTTGCTGATGATATGAGTTTGCCAGACTCTCTTGATGTAGTGATTGTAGCGGGTGAAGCTTGTTCGGAACAGGTTGTTAAACAACATTATACACAGACAAATAACTGTGATTTAGTCAATGAATATGGACCAACAGAAGGGACAGTTTGGGCAACGGCCAAAAAACTTGAGTGTGATAAAACACAAGTTACCATTGGTAAACCCGTAGGACATATTAAAACCTATGTTTGTTTTCCTGAAAGTAATCCTGATTATCATCAATTATGTCCAGTGGATGTTGTGGGTGAGTTATGGCTCGGTGGAGAGGGAGTTGCCCAAGGGTATTATTTACAGCCTGAGTTAACACAACATAGTTTTAAAGATGATCCTTTTAGCAATAAAATCGGGGCTAAACTCTATCGAACGGGTGATTATGTTCGCAGGCTGAATAATGGTGAATTAGCCTTTGTTGGACGACATGATGATCAAATTAAAATTCGAGGTTTTAGAGTAGAACTCAAAGAAATTGAAGCTGTCATTGACGCTGATGATTCAGTGTTAGAAACAGCGGTTGTTTACCATAAGTCAGGGCAGCTTATTGCATTTGTTTCGGCTAAAGTTGAAGCGTTAGAGGGATTGGTTGATATCTTAAATGCGCAGTTGAATCAACGGCTTCCTGACTATATGCGTCCGCAGAAAATTATTTTAATAAAAAATTTACCCGTTAATGCGAATGGTAAAGTTGACAGAAAATTACTCACTCACTATGTGTTTGAAGAAACGAAGGACGCCTATAGAGCACCAGAAACCGAAAATGAAATATTACTACACGAAATTTGGCGAAGTGTACTAAAAAAAGAAAGGATAAGCACAGAAGCTAATTTTTTTGCTGAGGGTGGTGACTCAATTATTGCAATGCAAATCGCCTCTCAAAGTCTTAAAAAGGGTTTGAAGTACTCTGTAGGTGATTTATTTGAATACCCAACAATTGCAGGATTAGCCAAAAAAGCAGTAACCCAAAAAGTGGTAAAAGGCCATGTGAACCAAAAGCAGTTTTCTGTAGAGCGTGTTACTGGTGAGCAAACTTTGCTGCCTGTTCAACAATCCTTTCTTGAAGGTGATCCTACAGATCTGCATCATTTTAATCAGGCACTAAGGATATCCTTACCAAAAGGATTAGATGAAACACTATTGATACAAGCGCTTACTGAAGTTTGTCTGCATCATGATGTTTTTCGGTTAACGTTTTTTCAAACACAGGGATTATGGAAAAGTAGTTATCAGGATAATATACCCATTAAAGAGAGTGTGCTGAAATATGATCTGACCAAGGTTGCTATGGTAGATCAGAAATCGCTTATTGAACGTTTTGCTAATAAAGCTCAGGCAAGTTTATCGCTACAGTCAGCCCCTTTAACTAAAATTATTTGGCTACAGTTTGGCGATCAACAAGCCGATCAACTTATTTGGATATTGCATCATTTAATTGTTGATGGAGTTTCATTAAGGCTATTAACACAGCATCTATTGCTGGCACTGCAACAGCTTTTGGCTAAACAGTCTGTTGATCTGGGCGTTAAAACAACGAGCTATCAACTTTGGAGTAGCCAGCTTTTAACCTACAGTCAGTCTAATGAGCTTCAGGCTCAAAAAGCGTATTGGCTAAAACAGTTGAGGCAGCAAGTAACGCCATTGCCTACTGACTATCCCGCATCATACTTCCAGCAAGATAAAAGTTTTGAAGCAAGCAGTGATGTGAGTGTTTACTTGAATAGTGATACGACAATCGCATTGCTCCAAAAGGCGAATCAACGTTATAACACTCAAGTAAATGATTTGTTGCTTACAGCACTTATGTTGACGCTAACAGACTGGACAAAAAGTAATACGACACGCTTTTCACTAGAGGGGCACGGTCGGGAAATGATTTTCCCAGAGATTAATTTAAACGATACTGTAGGTTGGTTTACCAGTGTATTTCCTGTGTGTTTACAAAGAAGCGCTACGGATATTGCTCAGCATATTCAGACAGTGAAAAAACAGTTACGTGCAATCCCACAGAAAGGTTTAGGTTTTGGTCTGCTTAGATACCTTAAGCAGGATAGGGAAGTCATAAATGCTCATACGCCTTCTGAGATACTGTTTAATTATCTAGGTCAATTTGAAAGTGCGAGAGATGATAAACATTCAGATCAGAGTGATGTCTTTGGAAATACGGGAGCATGGATAAGTTCAAGACGACAAAGACCGTATAAACTAGGTATAAATGCGGTTGTTTCGAGTAACTGCTTACAAGTTGTTTTTGATTTTAGTAAATATCAATACAAAGAAAAAACCATTAAACGTTTAGCAGATAGTTACATTCAAAATTTAAAGAAGGTTATTGATCACTGCCTGGGTAAAAATAATGAGCAAGAAGCGCATAGTATGACATTAGAAGAAAGTGATACTCTCAATGGGTTATCACAGAAAGGAAGTAGGAGTACGTCTGAGCAGATCCATAATAATAAAAATAAAGGGAAAGTTACAAACAAACAGGCAACAAGGGATATAATGATCAAGCTAACGACTCATAATGCAAATCAGAAAACGATTTATTGTTTTCCTGGCATTGGTAGTACAGGCATTGATTTTTATCATTTGGCCAATAGCCTAAAAAATGATGTAAATCTTACCGTAGTTGATCCCGAGGTATTTAAGACACAAGATATATGTCTTGACTGGTCTTCTTTAACTGAAATGTATCTCGAAAACTTTGTTGATGACCAAGAGTATACGCTTATAGGCCACTCGTTTGGGGGGTGCATAGCCACAGAGCTTGCGGCTCAATTGGAGCGAAAAAATAAGAACGTACGCATAGTCTTGCTTGACACATTATTAGAGGCTTCTATGGTGGCGAAAAGAGAGAAACGAGATACCTTCGTCATAGATCACTATATTGCCTCGCTTGGACTAAAGTCGTTTTTTGGTTTGAGTACAGAACAAGTAAACACTACGATTAATGGCGCAGAGTGTCCTGTAGGTGTATTACGAACCATTTGTTGTGAAAATAAAATTCCGGAGGACTTTACCAACGACTTTATTCATTTAAGTAAACGCCAGATGGCGTTGTATGTTAATTATCAACCAAGCAAATTACTTACAACAAAAGCAGCATTTCTGTTCAGTAAAAACTCGTTTACCAATCAAACATTTTTCAGTGAAGTCATTAGCCGTTATAAAGGAATCTATCATCAACTGGAAACTCCAATACAAGTCAGTGGAGATCACTTTACCATGTTAAAGCCTGATTTTGTGGATGATTTGGCTAATAAAATCAGGTGTTTTATTTCAAACTAATAGACATATGGTGTGAGATGTTTTAATAGGTTTGAGATACCTTATGCCTGCTAATTTTAGGGGTTTTAAAATTAGCAGGGTTAATGCAATAAAAAATTTAATATTGTAGGTAATGGTGTCGTTTTAGTTTAAAATGGCACTGTTGTCTGATAAATATGGCTGCCGTATTATGGATTCTTCATCGATTGATATGAGGGTTGAAAAGCCAGTTAATATTAACCAGGGAAATATGAGTATTTATTATTTTGGTTTAATATTAACGGCTACCATGGTATCTGTTTTAGGTACTATGATTACTGATTTTGCGTTAGGTCAGTGGGTCTATAAAACAACAAACTCAACAACAGCCTATAGTCTGATAGGGTTTGCTGCCTTGGCCCCACAGTTGATTTTGGCACCTTTTGTAGGAACGATTATTGATCGTTATCCGCGAAATTTACTGATGATTTTGGGACATGGGGGTGCAGGCTGTTGTACCTTATTATTATTGGTATTATATGCAACAGATAGTCTTCAAGTTTGGCAGATCATTATTCTTGCGTGTTTTAGTTCAGTATTTAATGGCCTGGTTAACCAAACATTTATTGTGTTGATACCCGTACTGGTAAAAAAGGAACATTTAGGAAGAGCACAAGGGTTTATACAGGGAGGTATGGGTATCATTCAAATTGCTGCACCTGCAATAGCTGCATTTGCACTAGCTGCAATCGATCTGAAGGGTATTTTTATTGTTGATATATGTAGTTTTTCTGTGGTTATCTTAGTATTACTCTCAATCAACCCATTGTTGAAGAGAGGGGATGGGCGAGAAATTAAAGAGGATGTAAAAGAAAATAAAAGGAGCTGGAAATCAGATATACGTGATGGTTTATTCTACCTTAAAACGCAACCCTCACTTTTGAAATTATTACTGTTTTTTTCTATCGTAAATTTCAGTATGGGAATGGTTGAGATTCTGTTTACTCCATTGATTTTAAGTTTTTATGATGTAATTGAACTTGGTACTATTTTAAGTATTTCGGGTCTGGGAACATTGGCTGGAGGGATATTACTCAGTATTTGGGGCGGGCCAAAAAAACGTGTCCAAGGAATGTATTTATTTCTAGCGCTTATGGGAACATCAATAATGCTTATCAGTGGCGCATTTGCTTTTGATCAGTACACTATTATGATTTTAAGTGCGATAGGCTTTATTGTTACGCTTTGTTTTGTCACTGTTGATAGTTGCGACCAGGTCGTTTGGCAAACGGTTGTGCCTACTGGGCTTCAGGGACGAGTATTTGGTATTCAAACATTGCTTGCTCAGCTGGCAGTACCTATATCATTTTTAGTCGCAGGGCCGCTGGCTGATCATATATTTGAGCCGCTTATGGCGGTTGACGGGTTGCTTGCAGGTACTGTGGGCTCGGTTATTGGAGTAGGTCAGGGTAAAGGTATTTTATTACTCTATAGTATTTGTGGTTTTCTTGTACTATTAAATATTGCTGTATTTAAATGCTTTTCTGATCTTGACAGCTTAGATAAAGTGGTTAAAAACGCTACTGAATAATTATTATTTTAAATAGATTACTCGCTATTTGCAGTTTAAGGGATAAAGTATGACTAACTTTATGGAATTTGAGTCTGAAGTAAAAAGCTATGTAAGGTCATTTCCAACAGTGTTTGAGCGTGCTGAAAATGCGATTATTTGGGATGAACAGGGCGATGAGTATCTGGATTTTTTTGCTGGTGCCGGTACACTAAATTATGGACATAATCCTAAATTAGTGAATACAGCACTTATTAGCTATCTCAGTAATCAAGGAATATTACACAGTTTGGATAAAGCAACGGTGGCGAAAAAAAGATTTATTGAAGCTTTTTACCAAACTATTTTGATGCCAAGAAATCTGGATTATAAAATTCAATTTACGGGTCCCACAGGTACTAATGCTGTAGAAGCAGCAGTTAAACTGGCACGCCGAGTGACACAACGGACTAATGTTATTGCATTTACCCGAGGTTATCATGGTTTAACTATGGGGTCATTAGCCCTAACCGCGAATGATTATTACCAGAACCAAAGTTATGGTGGTCGGGCAAATGTATACCATGCACCTTATGATGGCTACTTTGGGGCAAGTGTTAATACCGCTGAATATTTAAGACAACTGATTGAAGACTCCAGTAGTGGTGTTTCAATGCCTGCTGCGATTATTCTTGAAACAATTCAAGGTGAAGGTGGTGTGAATGCTGCTTCTAAAGAATGGCTACAGGACATTGAAAAACTATGTAAAGCTCATAATATTATTTTGATTATTGATGATATTCAAGTCGGAAATGGCCGTTCTGGAGAATACTTTAGTTTTGAATTTGCAGGTATTAAACCTGATATGATTTGTATGTCAAAAGCCATTGGTGGCGGCTTGCCATTAGCATTCACATTAATCAAACCCGAGCTGGATCAATGGCAGCCAGGAGAACATACAGGTACCTTCAGAGGTAATAATTTAGCATTTGTAGCCGCGACGGAATTATTAAAAAACTGGGCTACAGATGACCTATCACAAAAAGTACATAAAAAAGGTTGCATCATAAAGGAATATCTTGAACAGTTGGTATCTGCTTTTCCAGAACTGGAAATGTCTGTTCGAGGTCGAGGAATGATCTGGGGGTTAGATATACCACAACCAGGTTTGGCAAAACAGTTGTCGCGAGTTTTATTTGAAAATAATTTACTTGTAGAAACATGCGGTAAAGATGATCATGTTATTAAATTACTACCCCCACTTACAATTGAGTCTGCTCAGTTAGAAGTAGGCTTAAGAAAAATTGGCTTTGGGCTTGAAGCGTTAGTGAATAGTGAAGTAACACCTATACATCATGACAGAAAGCTTGCTGTTTAAGTGTAAATATAACGTTTCACAGATATAGCATTATCAAGAAAATAACCCGTGAACTTGTCTGGATGCATACCTTGTTTTCGGGTTATTTTTTACCAAATTAGTTTATGCACTGGCACCATTTAAAAACATCATTATTTAAATCTGTTGAGTGTTAATACCCAGTGCTTCTGCCACGAGATAAAAGATAGACTGGTACGGAATGCCACTGTGTAAACTAAGGCCTGTTTCACAGGTGACACTGGTACTAAAGCCTCGGGAGCAACTAGCAACCTGTGATTTTAATGTCGCTAAGGCACTTGCATTTAATTCGGGTAAATTGAAACCTTTATCACCTGCAAACCCACAACAACTGATGTCTGGTGGAATAATCACTTTTTGTGCGCACTGCTCAGCTAATTGTTGGGCTTGTGTTGCAAGTCCCATACGATGAGTAGAACATGTTATATGCAAAGCAATGTGTTCTTTGATTGGGGTAAATAGATAGCCTTTATTTGAGTTAACGATATAGTGTAGACAAAAATTAACAGGCTCATAAATCGTTAGATGGGAATTTTTGGTTTGCAGTACACACGGGCTTGTATCCGAAATAATTGGCCATTTACCATTATTGGAGTAAAGGTTTAACGTATTGAGTAACTGTTGACGTTTGTGTTCCGCTAATGTTTTATAACCTTTGCTTAAATAAGGTTGCCCACAACAAAGCGCATTATCTTCTACTGTTAAGACATTGAATCCCAACTGTATAAGAATATCAGGGATGAGTGTGGTCAGTGGTGGTAGAGACGGAGTTCCGCTGATTACCTTAGTTATGCAGCTAGGCCAATAAACAACGGTTTTTGATGGATCAAATTTCTTCGGTGTTATACCTTGCTGCGTGGGGGATCGATGATATTTTTTCAAGCGTTGCTGAGTAACAACTAAAGGCAAGGTTGATGGCCATAGTGGTAGACGTTTACCTGACAAGTTGTGTATTGTTTGGCTGAGGTGATATTGACGCGCTTTACCCACCCATTGGCTACTCCATTCCGCTAATTTGAGACCCATTTTAATTCCCGCCAGACATACATCAAAGTGGTTGGCGGTCCACTGTGCTAAGCGAAACTGTTTAGCCTGTTGTTCGCGTAAAGAACGGATAAACTCGCCAGTATTAATGTTCACAGGGCAACGATTTGCACAAAGCCCTGTTGCTGCACAGGTTTGGTTACCGTAAAAATGGAATTGTTGTAGCCAGTGTTTAACCGGTTCATTATGCTGCTGACGTCGGGTAATTTCTCGCCATACTGCAATCCGCTGTCTTGGTGTAAAAGTGAGTTGTTTGGATGGACAAATCGCTTCGCAAAAACCACACTCTATGCACTTATCAATCAGTGGGTGAGATGAGGGCATGGTCTTAAAATTTTCCAGGTGCACATGTGGATTGTTATTCAGAATTACCCCTGGATTTAAAATATGATTTGGATCGAGTAGCTGCTTTATCGCTTTCATAAGCTGGTAGGCAGCTGAGCCCCACTCCAGTTCAACAAAAGGTGCAATATTACGACCTGTGCCATGTTCTGCTTTTAGTGAGCCATCAAATTTTGTCGTGACACCCTGGCCTATTGCATCCATAAATTGTTGATATTGTTGGATGTGCTTTGGGCTATCAAAACGTTGAGAAAATACGAAGTGTACGTTACCAGCAAGGGCGTGTCCGAAAATAATGCCATCATGGTAGCCAAACTCAGTAAAGCGTTGTTGAATAAATTGTACACCTGTTGCTAAGTGCTGAATGGGAAAAGCAACATCCTCAATAATGACTGTTGATCCTGATTTACGTTGTGCACCAACAGCAGGAAACAAGCCTTTACGAATAGCCCATAGTTGATCGATATTAACTTGATCTGTCGTGAAGTTGGCTGGTGTTAAAAGTTGAAAGTGGGAGAGGCATTGTTCAATTGCTTTTATAGATTGGTTTAATTGGACCTCAGAATCAGCCTGTGTTTCGATAAGTAATGCTGCACTTTGTGCTGATAAGGACTGTGTATCAGGCATAGTGGGGTGTGTTGCGACAGCGTGCAGGCTACGACTATCCATGAGTTCGACAGCGGCTACAGGCATTGTTTGTAATGTTTCTACGGCTTGGCAGGCGTTAGTCAAGGTTGGGAATACGACGAGTGCTGCTGCTTTGTATGGGTAATCCTTAATCGTATTGAGTGTGACTGAAGAAATAAAACCTAACGTACCCTCTGACCCAACCAGTAAATGGATTAAAATTTCGATAGGATCAGTAAAATCAATCAGTGCATTAATAGCATAACCTGTCGTATTTTTAAGGCGGTATTTATGGTTAATACGCTTCGTTAAGGACGTGTTAGCAAGCGTTTGTTGGCTTAATTGCTGAAGTTTATCAAGCAGTGGTTGATGATGTTGCTTAAAAGCTTTTATACTGTTGCCATCAGCCGTATCCAATATTGTACCGTCAGCCAATATTAAACGCATATGGCGTAATGTATGATAGCTATTGGCGGTTACTCCACAACACATACCACTGGCATTATTAGCGACTATACCACCCATTTTACAGCTATTAATTGACGCAGGATCAGGACCTAATTTACGTTGCCAGGGTTGTAATAAGCGATTTGCCTGTGCGCCAATAATGCCAGGCTGTAGCTGGATAACGTTGCCTTCCTGTTCAATTCGACAGTTATTCCAGTTTGGGCCTAAAATAACCAGAACACTTTCTGTGATTGCCTGTCCAGAAAGGCTCGTTCCTGCGGCACGAAATGTGATACCCACTTGATATTGATTAGCCAGTTGTAATAATTGGCTCATTTCATATTCGTGGTTTGCTTGTACAATTAATTTAGGTACAAGTCGGTAACAGCTGGCATCCGTACTATAAGCGTAACGTAATACTTCATCTGTGATGAGTTGTTCTTTACTGAAAATAGAAGCCAGGTGTTGTGTGAATACATTCCAGTTATTCATTTTTTAAGTCATCAATGATAAAAACGGCAAGTATTTTGGGACCATGTGCGCCATACGCTAACGTTTGCTGAATATCGGCGGATTTGGAAGGGCCTGATATAAATACGATATTTGTAGGCATATTATGTGGCCAACACGAGTGATTAAGCAGTGCGTCAAAAGTATGAATAATTTGTTGGGTATAAAGGACGACAATATGAGTAGGTGGAACAAGGGATAAGGTTCGAGGTTCCACGGATGAGGGCTGAATAACTAAAGTGCCTGTGTTGGCAATTGCTGCAAGACAGTTGGTGATAGCGGCATTACCCTCATTAAATAAGCGGGTTTTCCATTGTTCAATAGGTTGTCTATAAGGCTCAATTTTGTATGGAGGCTGTTCAGTTGCAGGGGAAGAGGGGGCTAATAAACGGTTAATGTTGTCAGGAATTGGATCTCCTGTGAGTAAGCAGTTAACTTTTTGTTGATAAAGGAATGTGAAAAGCTGTTGTTGACAATACTGTGATGATCCTAAAACAACATGAGCATGTGCCATTTCTAGTTGATCAATTAAAATCTTAATGGCTTGATCATGGCTATGGGTTACTAAATGCGTTGATTTATCGTTAATGGTGTCATTTTTTTCATCATCACTTGCCGCTTTATTTATTGAGTTTTTCAATTTAGCTTGATGCAGTCGATTGAGTATTTTGGTGCGCGCATCCATGACATTTTTCTCGATTAAAGTTTATACCTGTTTTTTGGACAAAGCAGTATGACGTCGATGTGCTTTTAATCGTTGATGTAATGTGTTCGACGCTGGAACAAGTGGTGTTCGATAAGACGTCCAGCCACCTAATTGGTGAGGAAATAATGCACGACATTTAGTCACTAAGTGGGTGATAAAATGATACAACTTAGGGTGGCAGTTTAGCCAACTCCATGTCTTCCATATAAAGTGTTGCCTGCGCGAATATTGTTGACCCGTAATGGGTGTTAGTTGGGTATGTGTAGCTGAAAAATGACTATCATGATACGAACGATATTGTCCTGTAGCTTCCTGGCGCCAACGAAGTAGTAATTGGGGGATGGGAATTTTAACGGGACAAACTTCACCACAGGCGCCGCATAAACTGGAAGCAAAAGGCAGTTCACTGGCACGACTACTTTGGCTTTCAAGTTGAGGGGCTAATATTTTGCCAATTGGGCCTGGATAGGTTGTACCATAGGTGTGCCCCCCAACACGGGTATAAACTGGACAATGGTTCATGCAAGCCCCACAACGAATACAACGTAGTACATCCCGAAATGTTTGATCTTCCCAAAGTTGGCTGCGTCCGTTATCTAATAAAATAACGTGTACTTGTTCAGGTCCGTCTTTTTCCCCTGTACACCTTGGTCCTGAGATCATATTAATGTAGGTTGTAATGGATTGGCCGGTGGCTGAGCGGGTAAGTAAGCTTAATAAGGGAGGCAACTCTGCCATTGATGCAATAACTTTTTCAAGACCCATCAGCGCAATATGTACTTTGGGTAATGTGGTACACATTCGCCCATTTCCTTCATTTTCAACAAGCACTAGTGTGCCTGTTTCTGCCACCGCAAAATTGACGCCACTAATACCTACCATGGCTTTTTGAAAACGCTGTCTAAGATGCTGGCGTGCCTGTTGAATAAGTGTATCCACATCATCTTGATATTGGCCAGAAACATGCTTTTTAAAAAGTTGGGCAATATCTGCTTTGCTTTTGTGAATGGCTGGCATAATGATATGAGAGGGCGTTTCATTGGCGAGCTGTACAATAAATTCACCCATATCCGTTTCTAAGCAAGGTATGTCTTGCTGTGTAAGGTACTGATTGAGGTGAATTTCTTCACTGACCATGGTTTTACCCTTTACAACGGGCGCATGTGCGTCTGGCGGCGTTGACGCAGTTGTCTCCTTAATCAATTGAAGAACGATTTGATTAGCTTCACCAGGTGTTTCAGCCCAGTGGACCTGAATACCATTATTAATTAGCTTGGCTTCAAGTTGTAACAATAATTCTGGTAATCGAGAAAGCGCTTTTGTTTTAATCGAGGTGCCTGTTTTTCGTAATGTATACCACTCGTGTGGGTCATTAAATTGTTGCTGGCGGCGCTCAACTAAATAATCCATAGCATTACGGTAACTGTGCTGTAATTTCATGTTTTGTAGCACTGAGGAAGCTTTGGCTTCGAATTGTGATAACGTCATCTATCACCGTCCTTTCTGTGATGATATTTTTTGTAATGCTATTGGTTAGAATAATTGTTCATTTTTACGTGATTGCTAATGAGTGTTAGGCAAACATCGGTGTCGTAAAAAACTGGCTATATGTTCACCCTGAAGTGAAGTTTTCTGTCGTTTGGCCAAACAGCCATTAATATTGAGTAAACAAGCACAATCGGCGCTGATGAGGTGCTGTATGTTGACTGCTTCTAAGGCCGTACACTTATCATTTACCATCGCTCCCGAAATGTCTGGAAACTTGACTGAAAATGTACCACCAAAACCACAGCATTCTTCTTCATGGGCAGGGGAAACCACTGAAACATTGTTTAATTGAGACAACAGTTGCCGGCTACTCTGCAGGGTATCCATCTCCCGTTGTGCACTACAGGCAGTGTGTAGTGCAACGTGCACAGGCTTACCATGGTCGGTAAGCGTAACCTTTAAGTGGTGATGTAAAAACTCACTAAATTCAATGATGCGTTGGCTAAATTGACGCGCTTGAATGTATTGTGGGTGATTTTTAGGAAAAAGGTGCTGGTAATGGTGCTTCATCATACCTGCACATGAACCGGATAATACAACAATTGGCCAGTTTTCAGGAAATGCTGCAAGCTGTGAAAGGGCTACCTGACGTGCTTGTTCAGGATAACCACTGGTATAAGCAGGCTGTCCACAGCAGGTTTGCTCACTGGGAAAATGGACTTGAATTTGGTGAGCTTCAAGGAGGGTGATGGCATCAATACCGGCTTCAGGAAAGAATAAATCAATGGTACAAGTGCCATAGAGATAGATATTTTTAGTCGTGGTCACGCCAAAAACTCCTTTTTCGTTAATTCCCGTGACTTATTCCATATACTGTCAGCTTAGAGTGTTCCCTAAACGAATATTATAATAACGTAAAGGGTGGTTAATGTGGATATTATTTTACTATTCAATTATTCAAGGGTTTTTTTGATATGTTGAATACGACGGAGTAAGTGATCAATTTCTTTTTTACTTTGCTGAAAGTGAGAGGATAAATGCATTTTATAGTAGCTTAAAATATCCAATTGTTGTTCAATTGTTTTAAAACTGCTCTCAACATGGTTTGTTACGGAACTTGGTTTTTTTTCAGTTGCTATTGATTCAGCGTCAATATTATTGATTAAGGCATTATTAAAAGGAATATCCAGTGACTGTAATTGTGATGCAAGCGCGAAATCATTGAGCGATGGTGTTTGAGCCTTATTTTCAGCGGCTAATTGATATAAGTTGTTGACGGCATCAACTAAGCAATCAAGTTCATCGTAGGCTTTTGTTGAACTACGAGATAATGATAATGGTTCTATGATGGATGCATTTTCTTGTTCATTAATGTAACGAGCAATAGTAATGATATGCTTGGTGACCAGTTGCCAAAAAACAATAAGCAGCACGAAAGCGACAATGGCGGTTTTAGTGCAGTTAGAGATAAAAATAACAATAAGCTTTTCCCATAAACGCCGATATGTTTCACTGAGGTCTGCAACAACAGTGAGTTGACCCAGTTCAACTTGTTCTGAATTCCAAGGGGTAATGGTTAACTGGAATGTTTGTTCAGTAAAAAAACGGGATGATTCGGGTAGCTGGCCTATCGTTTGCGTTTTATCGGTAGACTGCGTCAGTTTGACAAAAACAACTTCAGGGATTTGTAGTAGAGACTCTAACTGGGTATTGATTTGCTTTTCATCAAAAGACCATAGAGAACGATTAAGGTTGGGTAAACTTGACTTTTCAATTTGTACGAATATTTTATTTACACGTTGAATATCTTCGAAATAATCATAACTTAACTGAATAGCGGTGGTACCAACAGCAATCATGGTACTTACACTGATGACAACCACCAGCAGTTTGCGCCCAATAGGACTATAAAACTTAAGTTTTCCCATAGAGGTCCATGCGTTTTAGTGCTAGATAATTTACCGCTTAATCATTAAGGTACCGCTAAAAATCACTATTTTTAATGGTGCCCATTATTAGCAAATTGATCAGTTTTATTGTTATATCTTTAGCGAGTGATTATTTTTGTAGTTTGGAACTTATTGCTTAATGATTTCTAATGAACACGTATAGTATCAATAAATGCCACTCTATTGAGTCTAGTCCAGCGTATAAATTGTTTTATAGGCTTCAGTTTTTTTAAACGCCAAAATATGCTGGTTTATATACTGAGCATCTTGTTGAGAAACAGAACGTTTACTATACATAACATGTACTTGATCGCTTGAAACAATATAAGGGTGTAGCGAAAGTTTATGCCATATTCCTAAGTTAGTGGCTCGGTATTTAAGATTGTATACATCCTGTAATACCGCATCAGCCCGCCCTGTTGCGACCATCTTAATACCCTGAATTGTTTGTTCGACATCAATGAGTAAGTCGTGAAACTCAGGATCTGATAATAACTCGGCAAACTCTTTACCATAATAAGAGCCCAGTCTGACCGCTAAGGACATTTTTAGTTTTTTGATGTCGTGTAAATGTTGAAGTGGCCAGCGTTTTTCTTCTCCTTTACGAATGACCATTCTCATTTGCTCGTTTCGATAGGGAGGAGAATAATAGGCATATTGTTCCCGCTCTGCTGTTTTACTTACCGTGAGCATAAGATCAATATTACCTTTTTTAAGCTCTATTAATGAGCGTTTGAATGTAATCATTTTAATAAGGTAATGGCAGTTGGCCTGTTGTAGTACTGCGCGTAGAAAAGCAATATCCAATCCTACCAGCTGCTTATTTTTATCATAATAACCATAGGGAGGATAAATATCCCAGCCAACGATTAGCGTGTCTTTTAAGCAGCTTTTGGCTAAAACTTGCAAGCAAAGACTCAATAAAAAAAACAGTAATATGAACTTCATATACAATACCAACGTAATGATATCCTCCATGCAATAGAATAGCTTATGACACTATAACTAGCCTGTTAGCTGCTGTTTGGTACACAAATATCCTAACCTGCTTGCTGTTAAGCGGATAAAGCTTTGTAGTTGCTAGAGACTGAAGATATTATTAAGCGCATAGATATTCTTCGCCTTGGGTATATCTCTTCACTTGGGGATCTATCTGAGAAATATTGATGGCCAAAATAAGGCTAAAGGTACTCTAGGTATGGGTAAGCACTCACAAAAAGACTTTGTTCCACTTTCTATCGCAGTTTTGACTGTTTCTGACACTCGAGATGAGACCACTGATACATCAGGACAGTATTTGGTTAATGCAATTGAACAAGCGGGTCATACATTACACAGCAGGTGCATTAGTAAAGATGATATTTATCAATTAAGGGCTATCGTTTCTGCCTGGATTGCAGATAATACAGTACAAGTCATTCTTGTAACGGGTGGAACTGGTTTTACAGACAGAGACTCCACACCTGAAGCACTATTACCCTTATTTGATAAAACAGTTGATGGGTTTGGAGAGTTATTTCGACATATTTCATTTCAAGAAATTGGTACCTCAACGCTTCAATCTCGTGCAATAGCGGGTTTGGCAAACCATACCCTAATTTGTTGTTTGCCAGGTTCAACAGGAGCCTGTAGGACTGGATGGGACGGGATTTTACAGCAACAACTTGATGCGCGTCATGGGCCTTGTAATTTTATTCCACACTTAAAGCTTGCTGTCGCACAGTGTGACACTCGGCAGTAAGCGTTCGTATCCTTGAACTGAAGCTAACAATGAGGGGAATATCCTGCTAGCGACTGATAAATGTCAGGTGCTAGCAGGGTAGTTATCTACATGTACCTTATTACATGCATTAAACTTTTATTTAGCATCGTACGAAGCTTTAATACTAATATTCTCATAATTTGAATAACCATTGATCATGATGTAATAGTTGTTCGCTGAAGGGTTTTTGAGCGAACAAATTTCTTGTTGTTGGATCATGTAAGGACGACATGCCCAGCTTGTTAATGTTGGTTTACTGCCTATTTTAACGTATAGATCAGCATCACCAGTGCCATCGTCAAGTACGATGGATAGATTTTTGGCATTTTGAGGGACTTTGAAAACGTAGTATTTCTTAGCACCTTTTCGACCAGAAATATTAGTAATAGGCTTGCCATTACTTAGACTATCTACATCAGGATCTGGGTTCGGGTTCGGGTTCGGGTTCGGGTTCGGGTTCGGATTTGGATTTGGATTTGAGTCAGGAACACCAGGATTGCTTACTCTTGACCAAGCACAATAGCGCTGTCCATGTCCTTCTACCCAGAAGTAATTACAATCAGAGTCATAGCTGTCTCTTCCTGTATGGACTTTGAAGCCAGAAAATTTTACGCCATTTAAGTGCATAAAACTGCCATTGTACTTTAAGCTAAAGTGTTGGTGAGGTCCGGTGGACATTCCGCCATTACACAGTGCTTGCGGTTTATTATTAGCGTAATTTGCCAGCCGCTGATCTCGTTCTACCGTCTGACCACTTTGAACAATGACATTGCCAAGATGGTAGTAGGTGGTGGACCATCCTCCTTCATGAATGACTTCAACAAAGCATGAAGAGTGTTTTTTAATCTTCCCTCCTGCTGAGGCGGTGACCCATTTATTGGATGTGTCAGATCCCCAGCTACCGCCATTATTTAAGTCAAGTGATGATTGAGGATAGCTACCACTTCCGGTGTTGGTATGGCTTCCCCCAATACGCCAGTATTCACCTTTTGGGTAGGGAAGTTGCAGAAGATTGTCTGGAGGTAATTGGGCAAAGGGGTATGTATTGTTATTTGGGTTATTGGTAAAAAACTGTGCTTCAGGTGCTGTATTGGCTTGTTCTGCAGAGGGAAATAGTCGTTGATAAGTTTGGTAGAACTTATCTGCCGTTGGCTGAGTGGTGGAATTATCTATGTCATCATCAGCAATAATAATGGCATCATCCTGCTCGATGGTGTTATCTTTTTTGGTGGCAGTTTTGTTTGATTGTTGCGTCTGTGTAAACAGTGATTCAATGGTTGAAAAGGGTGGCAGGTCATCTTCATTATAAAAAAGAGACGCTCCGTCTTCTTTTTGTTGGTGAAGTGCTTCAATATGCTGATAATGTAGTTTGGCTAATTTTGTCGCAACATCTTTTACTTGGGTTGAAAAGTCATTCGCGTGTGAAAGATTGCCCATAGGATTGTTTAACTGCTTTTTAGTAAGCGTTTTTTGGGAAATAATGCCTGTTTGTGTCTCCATTAGTGCAATCAATACTTTTGGGCTAATACTGGTATAGCCACTCCAATGTGAAATGATTTCAGCGTAGTCTGTTAAGTGGGGAGCATTATGTTTTAAATAGGCTTCAATATCGAAGTTAAACATTTCGGCATGGCTATAAATTAGTTGCGCTTCGCTGAAATGGTTAGCCTGGGAAAACTGGGCAAACTTTGCTTCTGAAGCAATAAGTTGTGGGGTTGATAGTATGCCAAAGGTACAAATGATGCCTAATGAAACTTCTGATAACTTCTGTTTATACGGCTTGTGGCAACTCATAAGTGTTTAAATCCTCTTCTCGTAATGCATAAAAGATTAACAGTGTCATGTCGCTTGTGAAAATTACCCTTGGTGAATTATGTTAAGTATTGCTCGTCAGCGATTTTTACTTTCAATACTTATTAAAGTAAGTCGTTGGTTTATTCGCTGATTGGCCGTTCTTAAAAATATCACTGTGGGTATAACATCTGATATTGTTTAAGTATTCTTATAATGATTGAAATCAGATTTCGTTTACTTTGTTATCCTCCAATTGATTAATATCTATTGTCCTAATAAGAAAAGATATAATCTGGCAAAACCAGGCGTGACAGATATCTCGAAAAGATTGGATCATCAGTGTTGGCTGATGACTATTTGTGAAAAATATAAATTGTGATCTTTCTCCTTAAAGTATTTGCAAGTAGGTTGGAGGTAAGCAGTTTTATTGAAATGCATGTATGGTTTGTAAATGCATTTGCAGTAAAAAATACCTATGCTGAAAGCTTAGATAATCTGTTGATTATTTGACTTATGCATTATTGCATTTGTTATAGCGTGGTGCTAAAAACCAGTTAACACAATGGTGGGTTTTTATAAGTATATTAAAAAATGAGGGATATTTATTTTTTTTGTAGATATTTGTCGGCAAAATAATTGGAGCAGAGTCTGCAGGTACCTTTAATATGCACTTTTTTTGATAACGGTGTCAGTGCGGTAAAATGAAGAAATAGTGAAAATAAAAAAGGAACTATTTGGCAAATGTCTTGTGCTGATATACAACGTCAATTTATGCTGTTAGTTAATGGTAAGCGCTATTGATGTGGAGGTTGCTAAATTAGGGGTGACATATGTTGGTCACTTAACCGGCATTAAAGGTTAACTCAATTGTCGTTATTGTTAGGTATAAATACTTTACATTTGTTAGTCACCAGCCCCGTTTAGAAAAGTGTATTTTATACCTGCATTATTTGAGAGGGTGCGTGAATTCTTATTCTTGACGGTAAATATACCGCTTTCAAAGATTTTGTCTCTAAAATATTTGACAGGGTTCAAGTAACTCAAATGCATTTAACTCATGTAGGTGAAATATTGAATGAGGTTGATAAGGAGATTATTGGCTGTGCATTGATTTATTCGCTATGTACAGGGGTTATCGTTCTTTAGAAAATAGACGACAGGGAGTGTAATTGTGAATAGTGTAGATTTAAATAAAAAGTATGCTGAGTTTGGTTTGTTTCATGCGTGCTATCTCATTGGAGAGCAAAAAAGAGGTGCGCCGCAATTAAATTTGAATGTTGTTGTTAATACGGTACAACATGTTGTTCATGGTGAAGGCAAGTTATTTTTGGATCAACCAAACCAAAATGTGTATAGGGTTAATGGAGAATACAATTATTTGTGCACAATGAAAGATTGTCACATTTTAATGGTGATAGAAGGGGTGCCCTTATTGAAACCTTGGCCTGCTCAAGCGGGGATTGGCCCTCAACTTCCAGTGACGTTGAAAGCCAGATTACTGCTTGACGACACCTTTAAGAAAGGGATTGCATATTTCCAATATCAAGATACAAAAGGTGAATGGCATGAGGTATCTGATGTGCCTGTGCAGATGGAGCCTTGTCAAAAATTGCCTTGATAAAAGCGCCCTGGTCTAAAGGGGTCGTGTGATTTTGTGATCTATCTATGTGTTTTTGTGTTTTGGGGTTCATGGTATTCCACTCATAGTGGAATACCATGCTTTTTCCTGAAAGATTTTCCTCAAGCGGTTGCTTAACAGGTACACTTGAGGAGCGGATCCATGATATTAATCGTCTTAAAAATAAGTTGCTGCTTTTTGAGTAAGTAATCCTGTCCAGATTTTTTAAGCATGAAACATTCGCTGAAGCCGTGTCCATGTATTATTGTTTTATAGGGACCAATTAATCAGTGGGCGTTCGCTTTGATTTAAGTCCCGAATGATTCATACGAAAGGAGAGGAGTTTACGTATTACTCATGTGTATGAATGCTTATTTTCGTCGAATGTCTTCTGGCGCGATCCACAAATTATTGAAAGCCCCGGAATGGGTGCCTCGAGTGATTTTTACTGAGTGTGATAAAACGACACTCGATATTGATAAGTCCTGGCATATTATTCACTACTTACTCTGTGGTTCTGCTCAGACTACAGATGAACTGATCAGCGAAACAATATTGGGTGGTAGGCCACTGTCTACCGATGATTTAGGCTGTGGTCCGGCGCGTTATTTTGAGCCACTTAAAGTAGCATTGCTTGCGGATGAATTGGCCCCTATTGATACTGAACAGTTGATGCGTCATTACTCTGTGGAAAAACTATCTCGTGCAGGCATTTATGCAAAGCTATCAGACACCGCAGAAGATAGATCCTATATCAGTTGTAACTTTGATTCTTTAAAGTCATTTTATATGACTGCTGCTTATAATAGAGAAGGGATTATTACGGTTATTATATAACGGATGTTTACTATAAAAGAGGCGTTGGTTCTATAGTTTGTATTGTTTTATGTCGACAACATGACTAAGAGTCGTAAGGAGTATGTAACATATGTCAATCAGGCAATCAGGCAATCAGGCAATCAGGCAATCAGGCAATCAGGCAACATAGATTAATACAGTGCAATAGTGGGCAATACTTCCTCCTAAAACAAAGCAATGCCATATTCCATGAAAGTGTTTGATGCGCTCATCAAATGCATAAAACAAAATACCTGTTGTATACAATAGTCCACCGACTAACAACCAGATGAAGCCTGATGTTGATAAGTTAGTTAATAACGGGTCTAAGGCAATAATGGCTAACCAGCCCATGACAAGATAAATGATAATCGGTAAAATTCGTTCTCCTTTCTGGGGCCATAAGTCAATAATGATGCCCAAAATGGCAAGCCCCCACACAACCCCAAACAAAGCCCAGCCCCAAGGGCCTCGAAGGGTGATTAGTGTAAAAGGGGTGTAGGTACCTGCAATCAGTAAGTAGATCGAGCTGTGATCTATTTTGCGAAGAATATTTTTTAAACGACCACTTGTGCTGTGATAGAGCGTAGAGACCAGATACAGTAAAAAAAGGGTTGAACCATAAATACTAAAACTGACTATTTTCCAAGGATCGCCTTCTTCTGCTGCAACGAGAATGAGCACTACCAGTCCATAAAGTGCAGCACATGCGCCAATAAGGTGCGTGATGCTATTAAATCGTTCACCTTTATACATAATCTACAGACCTCGAATGCAGAATAAACGAACACTACCATTTGATGTCTTATGAGATTGAAATGCGTAAATTTGCACCTGTCTTTAACCTCACTAAGTATGGTTGGAAGTCTCATTAAGTCTAGACAAAGTTACATTTTGGTTAGCAGTAAGTGTCATTAGTATTTTCTTAAATGAACAAGACTGCATTCTTTATTGTGATTCATTGAAAAGCATGGCATGTATTGTAATGCCACCTAGTAGTCATGGTTATCCATAGCAAGTTTTAGCCCAACATCTTGATATTAAGGCGGTATTGTCCATATCGTTTGATTGCGCTAAGCGTGAGTCATAGAAAAAATTTGTATAATTTTATTCATTTTTAACGCAATCTTTTATATAGACAACAACTTTTGCTGATTATCCCACCCAGTAACTCTATCATTGAGTCATGATGTTGTTTTGAACTAAACAATAAACAAATTTGCTTTCAAGTAAAACGTCTGTTTGTAGTATTTCTGGACGTGTGCTTTTTGATAAAAAACCAAAATACAAAATGAGGGTATGTTTTATACACTGTTTATGGCAAAAGGTTTGATGTTGTGATAAAACTCCAACGTTGCACACTTAAATAGCATTGATGTGCGCTCGACAAAGGACTCTGGCACCCTCCGATACTGGTGATATCCCTTTATATAGTAAGGCTTTGAGGGAGGTGAGGACGCGTTATCGGCTTACAGCAATCACTGTAAAAAGTGTGTTATGTTTTTATTTTGAACAATATTATTAACGTGTGATTTGTAAATACACAATATAAAGTAGATAGCGATTGAGATTTCAAAAATGAGTTACCATACCATTGGTTTAGCGGTTGACTTTAATACCCCTGCCTATCGTGACTTTGCTTTGAAAGTGCTGACGGACCCCTATGACGCGGAACAATTTGAGCCATGGGAGGTAAAAGCCTTTAATGCACTAGACATGATGACAACCCCTGATTTAGTTGTTGCTGATGGTCGTTTTTCACTTTTTGTTGTATGGGAAACGATTTCTGCTG
The DNA here is from genome assembly GCF_050749885.1 of Zooshikella sp. RANM57. Classification (NCBI taxonomy): domain Bacteria; kingdom Pseudomonadati; phylum Pseudomonadota; class Gammaproteobacteria; order Oceanospirillales; family Zooshikellaceae; genus Zooshikella; species Zooshikella sp. RANM57. Next base: position 88,909 of record NZ_JBOIUB010000002.1, read on the forward strand.
AGCCTGACGATATAGCACAGTATTTTGCAGAGGCAGAAGGTCAAGTGCAACGTTTATATATGCTGGGTGATGCATCTCAAGCACCTGATGAAGAAGGTTCTCTATATCTTAATCAGGATGATGGCTGGAAAATTCTTAAGACTGGAGAGTTTAAGACAGTGAGTGAGTTTGGTCAGGAGGATGACCCACGCGCTATCTTAAAAGTGGTTAAACAACCGTTAAATTAATCATTTCTAATCACTTACTTATTTCTCATCTGTTATTGAATAATAAGGTGGAATACGCTTTGTGATAAGTATATGTCCTTATCTTCAGGTATATAAATAACCTGATTGTCAATACGTCAACTGGTTTGCAGTCATAGGGCAAACCAGTGATTCTGTTTATCTGTTGCATAATATTTTGTCTATAAATTGATAAGGTTAAAGGGCTATTTTTTGTTTGATTTTTGAGCATAGCTGTCCTACCCAAAAGACAGTAGTCCAGATAAATAAGGCGGGTAAGGTGTAAAGTTGAGTGATCAGCTGTAAGTTGGAGGAGATATCACTTAATGGGTAACAGTAATAAATAGCCATTGAACATTGAGCTTTGGCTGACATTGATAGTGCAAAAAGTGTACTGCAGGCTATCATTATGATGCTTGGTATAAGCCAGAAGTGGCTAAGCATGTATGTGAAGCAAGTTGTTGTTTTTTTGAGCTTACGCCAATATAAAAAGCTGCAACTAATTAATATGATTGTAAGGGTTACAAGGTGTAAGTTATACAAGATAAACTGTTCTATTATGTTGATTATGACACTCATACAATTAGCAAAACCAAGTGTTGATATAAAAAACAGTCACTCAGCAAATGGCGTAAACTGCTGTGTAAACTTGTAGGTGAAGCATGTTAGAAGCGATGTTATAACCATGGCTAAAGTGGTATTTGATGCCTGTTTTGACTTGCGCTTAGCTATGGCTTGTTCTTAGCAAAGAGTATACTTTATAAATCAAAGGCTTAGAGGACTGCTTTATACCTTTTTATGGCGGGGCATTCAGTGACGTGTTTCCCCAACTGCAGTACTGATTAAGCTGACAAGTATTTTTGTGGTCTATACCCAGTATTAATGTTATTTATACGCATACTATGTGACATAGTGGTGTTGTAGTGTATTTCAGGTAAAGAAAGTTGATTAAATATCCATTCTTTAGATCATTTTTAATTATGTCACTTTAAAAAAGCAGTGTTTAAGACGGATGCCTGATAACCCACTGAAAGCAACCATTCAAACGATATTATATCAATGCTCAGGTCCGATATCGGAGCACCAATTGATCTGTGAGCTGAAAGCCCGTCAGTTGATCAGTGATACCTCAACACTTGATAGTTTGTATTATATCCACTTTCTGGTGATGAATGCGCTTTATCAGCTACAAACTGAACTCCTAGACCAAGCGTGGTATTTGTCTATATCGCCTCTTGAAATAAATCTGTTACGTGTATGTTCATCGTCAGTTGATAATGCTTTAGCTGAAGATGGTGGTGATTGTTTACTAAGAGAGTATTACTTGGATTGGCGCAATCTGGAAGGTGTTAGTCGTGAGGATTTGCAAAAGTTGATGGATCAGTTTTGGTGTCGATTTGCAGCTTGGGATCAGCGTTCAGATGCTTTAATGGTATTGGGTCTTTCCAGTACGGCACAATGGCAGGATATACAGTTGGCATATCGGAAAAAGGCCACTGAGCTGCACCCTGATAAAGGTGGAGATGCAGAACGCTTCAGGGAGATTCGTACGGCTTATGAGGTGTTAGCGAGAACTTATAAAAAAGGTAGACCTTTGTAGATTAATCTTAACTCCATAGCAAAACACTTATAGTCTATGGATAACAGTAATTTTATAGCAGAACGGGGTATAAATATGGATCAAAATGCTGAAGAAGCAGGCATTATTGCGGCATTGATTGAGCGATTTGATAAGCAACGTTTACCACGGGCTTTATCAATAAAGGAGCGAGTTGATCAAGGAGAAAGGCTGTCAGAGTATGATATTGCATTTTTAGAAGAAGTTTTTACTGATGCTAATGAAATGAGAGGCTATGTCGATCGGCATCCTGAGTATCATGATTTAGCTGCAAAGGCTGCAGCACTTTACAAAGCCATTATGGATAAAGCCTTGGAAAATGAGGAAAGGGAGAAGGGCGGTCAGTAAACTCTTCCTGCTCATTAATAATGGCAAGAATATTGAGTTCAAAAATTAACCATTCAATATGCTGAGTATATTTGTCCAGACTTTATTGATTGGTTATTTCTGTTTAAATCATTTATAACAAAAAACTGTGAAAAAATGTCTTCTAATCATTGTTGGTTTTTTGAGTGTATTCATTTTTTAATCGTGGGCCATGAAATACACAGGCCCACGCAAAAAAGGGTATAGCAACTACTTCACTGACCAGCGGCCTACTAACTTCTTTTCGGGTTGTATTTATAGTTATTGACTCATTGCGCCAACACGATTTGCTGCTTCTTCTAATAATTTAACCAGATTTTTATCACTGTCTTTTGAACATAAAATATCACCAACAGTTACGCCATTTTCCAAAAATAATTGAGTGCAAACATTCGTAACTTTATCAGTATCAAAATAATAAGCTTTGCGTAGTTCATTAGCGGCATTCATCAGTGAGTCAGCTGCGTTATCAGCATTGGACATATCAGCTAACGCGTGAGAACTAATAGCTGCTAATAAAAGTGCACCCATAGCTTTTAACATAAAACAATCCTTGTTTAAATTGTTACAGTTTTGGTTTTTCAGTACATTGCGTACTGCAGGCGTTTATAACAAACAAGGAAGATAAATTCAAAGAATATTGTTTATGGCTAGAAATGATAATGCAGGTTATCGATAAATTATGCTAATAAAAGCGTATTATTTTGTGACGTTTTTATGGACTGTCTGACAGTTAATTGTTATTTAATATTTTTACTAAATAAAAAATGGTGTGCTTGTCGTTTTAGGGATTTTGTCAGTAATAGAATGGCTTGAGAAGGACTGTGCCAAGTATGCCAGTATAATGAACGAATTTCGTAGTGTTGAGGTGTGAGATTAATAAGTTTTCCCGCTGCAATGGCAGTATTTACTTGCATATGGGGTATGAGTGCATAAGCAATGCTGTTTTCTACTACCGCCAGAAACGCATCTGACGAGGGAATTAAATGTGTGGGATAGTGTACCTGTGGCACATCAAAAAACTGAATAAGAAAGTCCTCGTGTAGCGTATCAAACTGATTAAAAATAATCGCAGGGGCTTTTTTAGTATTTTCGAGTGTAAAACCGTCTTTAAAATAACGTGTTATAAATTGAGGGCTGGCAACACAGTGATAATGGATATCACCTAAATAATGAGTTTCACATCCAGAGATGGGATTAGGCTGACAACTGATGCAACCCGCCACATCGCCTCGCTTAAGAAGTTGTAAGGCTCTGATTTCATCTTCGACTTGAATCGAAAGCAGAATTTGGTGGGAAGATAATAAGGATTCAATACAAGGTAAGAACCATGTAGCGAGACTGTCAGCATTAATCGCAATATTAATAGGTAAAAAGTGACTTTCTTTGTCCAGGATATTGAATTCAGTCAATAATTCTTGTTCAAGCAACTGAACTTGTTGCAGGTGACAAATTAAGCGTTGACCACGAGGTGTTAATTGGGGAGGGGCCGATCGTATGAGAAGTGGTTCCCCAATGCGCTCTTCAAGTTGTTTAATGCGCTGAGATACTGCAGACTGCGTGATAAACAGTTTTTGAGCGGCTTTCTCAAAGCTTGCAAGTTTTGCTACCCAAGCCAGGGCTTCAAGCAATTTATAGTCGAGTTTCATGAAGCAAATCTCCTTGCCAAACTACTAAGCACATGACTACACCAAGTAAACAAGCCATTTTACCCTATTATAAGAATAATTAATGGATATTAAAATTAATTAATTTCACTTATAGAGAGGGTGTTGTTACGGTTATTACTCCTATTGAGTATTTGTTGTTGAGGTTGGCAATGTGGTTTCCATTTAGTCAGGGGTTTGCAATTGGTTTGGGAATGATTATTCCGATTGGAGCACAAAACGCATTTGTGCTTAACCATGCGTTAAAACGACAATATCCCTATTTAGTCGCACTGGTGTGTAGCTTGTGTGATGTGGTTTTAATCACGGTGGGCGTGACAGGGGTTGGAAGCTTATTAAGTCAACATACAGCGCTTATGTTACTCGCCAAATATGTTGGTGCTGCTTTTTTAATCTGTTATGCCTGCTTTGCCTGGTTAAAAGCATGGCGTAACCAGTATGCAATGACGGTGCTTGGCGAAAAAAATGCTTCAAGATCAGCTGTTAAGGTTATTTTAGCCACGTTAATCATCACCTTAGTTAACCCACAAGTTTACTTAGATACATTAGTCTTTTTAGGTAGTTTAGGGGCTCAATATCCAAGTGAAGCGCGAGCTGCTTTCACTGGAGGCGCTGTTTTTGCGTCTTTCGTCTGGTTTTTTGGTTTGACTATTGGCGCATCATTTCTAGCCGCTAAGCTAAACCACCCACGCTATCAGCGGGGGATAGATGTTGTTACTGGTTGTATTATGTGCTGGTTTGCGGGGTATTTAGTTTTATGATCAAGTTAAACGTGGATCCTGCGATATGGAGTTACTGGTCAACGCTGCAGCTGGGTGTTGTTAAAGTGACGGGTGTTGATAATGAGGGTGCTGCTACAGCAACGGCAGAACACTTACGTAGTGTGCAGGAAGTCACTGCAAGGCAGGTTCAAGGCGTGACTATCAGTGAGTTACCAGAAGTGGCTGCCTGGCGTGAAGCTTATCGTTTATTTGGCGCAAAGCCTAAACGCTATCCTTGCAGCTTGGAGAACTTGTTACAGCGACTAAAACGTGAACAGTTTCCTCGTGCAATTAATCCTTTAGTGGATATCTATAATATTGTTTCACTGCAATATCGTGTTCCTGTTGGAGGGGAAGATATAGCAAAAATTCAAGGTGATTTATGGTTGCGATTTGCGACTGAAAACGAGCCATCTATTCAGCTTCTTGGGGAGCCGGAGGCGAGGGCACCTAAACCAGGTGAGGTGATTTATAGTGATAATGTGGGTGCTGTATGTCGACGCTGGAATTGGAAAGAAGCTGAAAGGACCAAACTGACAGCGACCACGAAAGACGCAATTTTGGTGGTCGAGTCATTACAGGAGGCATCGTTGCAGCCTTGCCTTGAGGCCTTGGTCGAATTGGTTTCTGAGTATTGTGGTGGTGTGGTTGAGTCATCGTTATTCACTAAGCCTACCCAGGCTGAGTCGTAATGAGAGGGAGTGATGAATCAAAAGAAAGTGCTATGTTCAACGTTTAAGCATGAGTAGACCCACAGCGGAAAGTGGCTTACTATAACCGTTAGCTATAGGGTCCATTGACTTTTTGAAATTTTAAGTGGTGGTAATTACAGCTGACGGAGGGCAAGTTAATGCCAAAAGATAATGTAATCGTGTTCTCTACAGCAAAAGACCCACATGTGCATGCACGTAAGGATGCCAAAGTAAAAGCAATGCGTCAGCGCTTTGAAGACTGTTTACCTCTAGCCGTTAAGGCAAAGAAAAAGCGTAAGAAAAAAACTAAACAATCTAAAAAAAATTAGGGTATTAACATACCCTAATTTTTTGCCTATATGTTGTAATGACTTATGTGAGTTGGCAGCATTAACGCTTTATCTATCATTACTTAATAGAATTTCATTTTTCATCTCTTAGTAAACCGGCTGCCAAGGACCCCAGCGGTCTGATCCTGGTTCCTCTCCCTGTGTCCACCATTTAGCCTGATAACTGACACCGCGATAAAAAATGCGCTGTCCTTGTCGATAAGACTGGTGGGGGTGCCACTGAGGTAGTGCACGAGGTGGGGGATAATGGACATTCACATTGACGTTTTGAGAGTAACGAGGCTCATTATAGTAACCAGAGTTGTAATACTGCTGTTCCCTATAGTAGCGATGCCTTCTATGATGTTTAGGACGCCAGTGTCCACAACGTCTATGGTGGCGGTGTGGACGATAATGACGGTGATGTACTTCAATCACTCTGGGCTGATAATAGCCACTTGAGAATGAAACATTTCCTGCCCGAACACTGATTTCCAGTGCCTGAGACATAGGTGACAATAAAGCGCTGGCTAAGGCTGCACTTATACAAAGGTGTTTAATGTGGCTCATATTTATTTAACCTCCTCGCGTCCTAACGTTGTACATCAGAAGCTGTGTTACTAGAGGACGAATAAGGTATACCCATTGTGCATAATCCTTCGTACTTAGCTTTAATAGCGGGATTTAAACAGTGCTACAAAGTGTATGTGTTCCTAACGTTGGGTATAAGAATTAATTTATCACTTGTATTAGAGCTCATGATAATGAAAAAAATCAGTGTAACCGTAAAAAATCCTTGGCAAAATAATTAAAATAATAAGTATTTCTTAGTTTTAGTGAGTATTATGTCTTGTTTGTTGGGTTGGCTATACCTACAGCGAAGGATTTTTCATGGAACTAGTTTGGTTTGTTAAGACGAGTAAATGTTGTTTTTTTAACTAAAGTATTTAATGAAAGAATTACTTATGGATTGATAGGATGGGTAGCAGGGGGCTGATAATGCTCAACGCGAGTCAAATTACGTGTTCTGTCAGGATACGGCCTGAAGTTCGCAAACTTATAGGCCATTCGCTACTCTAAAAAAGCTAACCTTAAGCCTAATGGGCTAAAGACTAAGTTCGGAATGACTAAGTTTTAACCACTTACTAAGATAGTACTAAGCCAGTATTGAAATAAGGGAGCATGATGCAGCAAAAACTGGATGCCTGTGTATCATCCGTTCAACATGCTTTGGCAGGCAAGCAACAGGAAATTAAGCTCGCACTTTGTTGTTTACTCAGCCAGGGACATTTATTGATTGAAGACTTACCGGGTATGGGTAAGACGACATTAGCCCATGCCTTGGCCAGAGTCTTAGGGTTGACCTATAACCGAGTTCAGTTTACCAGTGACTTATTACCTGCCGATATTTTAGGGGTATCGATTTATACTAAAGAAACGCAACAGTTTACCTTTCACCCAGGGCCAATCTTTTCACATATTGTGCTTGCTGATGAGATCAACCGAGCCACCCCTAAAAGTCAAAGTGCATTGTTGGAAGCTATGGAAGAACGTCAGGTGTCTGTTGAAGGTGAAACCAGGCCCTTACCTGAGCCATTTTTTGTCATAGCCACGCAAAACCCATTTTCACAGGCCGGAACCTTTCCTTTACCAGAATCACAACTTGATCGTTTTTTAATGCGGATATCCTTAGGTTACCCTAATCCAGAGGCGGAGCGACAGATATTATTAGGTCAATCAGGCCGTATTAAGCTGGAAAGTATTTCAACTGTACTGACCCAGGAAGAGCTTAAGATGTTTCAGCAACAGGTCATGCAGGTAAAGCTTGCATCAGCGGTCTTAGATTATCTACAGCGAATATTGGCATACACCCGTAGGCAAGAGGATTTTGCTTACGGCTTATCACCACGAGCAGGCCTGGCATTATTGCGTGCAGCACAAGCATGGGGATTGATGCATGGTAGAAAGCATGTGTTACCCGAAGATATTCAAGCTGTATTGCCGTCGGTAACGCAACATCGTCTACGAGAACCTAATGATCATTTAGGCTCAACGGGGGCTGCATTGAGTCAGCGATTACTGACAGCCGTGGATGTGGTTGTGTAATGCGCACGTTGATTAAGAACTATTTTGGTCGTTGGCTTGATCAGCGGATTCCACCTAGTACATCTATTTTTTTGAATCAAAAGCGTATATTTATTTTACCGACAAAAACCGGTTATTTTTTTATTTTAATTGGATTGGCAGTTTTTTTTGCAGCAGTAAATTATGAAAATAGCATGAGTTTTATGATTGCTTTTTTTTTAGCCAGCTTGTTTTTAGTATGTATTTTACATACTTATGCCAATTTGGCGGGATTAGAAATTACTGCTTTATTTGCGTCAAAAGTGCATGTGGGGGATGATGTCGGATTTACTATTCAGTTGCAGGATATTGTCGGTAAACCTCACGAGTCTATAAGGCTTTTTTGGCAGCCTTATCAGGTTTCAACGGTGTCGTTAATCGAGCATGAAAAAAAATCGACTTCTGTATTTTTATTGGCTTCTCGACGTGGTTATTTTCGGCCTGGACGCTTATGTATAGAAACCCATTATCCATTAGGGTTGTTAAGAGCCTGGACATGGATTGATCTGGATAGTCAGGCATTGATTTACCCAAAACCTATCGCTTGTCCGTTACCTGCGTGTCATATTGCTTCTAGTGAAGGTGATACGTTAGCCAAAGAGGGGGTTGAGGATTTTACAGGGCTTAGATCCTATCAGCCTGGTGATGGATTACGCCATATTGCCTGGAAGCACTTTTGGAAATCTGATGATTTACTCACCAAGCAGTTTAGTGCTTACACTGATATGCGATTGTGGCTCGACTGGGAACAGTTTTCTGGTGCCTCCACAGAAGAACGGTTGAGTTTTTTGTGCTACTGGTGTTTACAATGTGAACAACATCAACAGGATTATGGGCTTAAAATTCCAAACATCACGCTTGAACCTGCTCGTGGACGACAGCATCTAACACGCTGCTTAACGGCATTGGCCTTATTTGGTGTGAATCAGCCAGGGATAACACCAGGTCAAGGGACCGACAATGTTTAGGAAAAAAAAGTCTTCAAGCCAGTCAAGTGCAATTAATAGTAAACGTACTATCGCTGTTGCATCGATACCGCGCACCAGTTTAATTTGGTTACTTACCACCCAGGCATTGGTGTTATTACCCCACTTACTGCGTATACCTTATTGGGTAGGCATTTTGGCCGTGGCTTGTGGGTGTTGGCGTATTATGATTTTCAATGGGCGCTGGTCTTATCCTGCTCGTTGGCTAAAAGCGCTGTTGGTGATTGGGGCGGTGACAGGGACATTTTTAAATTATGGAACAATTGTCGGGTTGGAGGCAGGGGTTGTTCTTTTATTATGTACTTTTCTGCTTAAATTATTGGAAATGAAGAACCAGCGAGATGCTTATCTTGTGGTGTTTTTAAGTTACTTCGTGATTGTCACACAGCTATTGTACTCTCAAGCAATTCCTTCTGCAGCGTATACCTTTTTTACGCTTGTTGTAATTACCTCGGCATTGGTAGGACTTCATCAACAACAGGGAACATTACAGCTCAAAAAGACATTGCGTAAAGGCGCTGTAATGATGCTGCAGTCTGTGCCATTGATGGTGCTCTTATTTATTTTTATTCCACGTTTAGGCCCCATTTGGTCTGTAGAATTGCCCAGTCAAAAAGCCCGAAGTGGGGTGAGTGACCAGATGACGCCAGGAGATATCGCGGAGTTAAGTAAATCTGATGCGCTGGCGTTTAGAGCCACATTTTCAGGCACTATTCCACCACAGGATCAACTCTATTGGCGTGGTGTGGTACTGGCTGAGTTGATGGGGCGAACCTGGCGGCAAGCAAGTCGGGAACTGGCATTGGCTGGGCGGACGGGGCAAGACTTGAAACTTTCTGGTAATCCGCTGATTACTTGGGGAGATCAATTTCAACGTTGGCCAAATGCAGTAAAAAAGCAAGGACAGGCACTTCATTACACCGTTATTTTAGAGCCTACACAGCAAAACTGGCTTTATGCATTGGCGGTACCTCAAATAAGTAATGTGGATATTGGTGTCACCCGTGATTTTACGTTAATTGCTCGAGAGCCAGTTCGATTACGTCAACAATATGAAGTCCGTTCTTATCCCTCGTCTTTAGTTGATATCGAGTTACCTCATTGGTTACGCCGGCAAAATGTGCAATTATCTGCATTTGGCAATCCACAAACACGTACATTTGCACAACAACTGTGGGATGATGTCAAACAACAACCGCAATTGTATATTGACCGGATTTTACAGTATTTTAATCGTCAACCATTTTATTATACGCTAAAGCCACCTACCTTAGGCTTCAACTCCATGGATGAGTTTTTATTTACGAGTCGACGTGGATTTTGTGCGCATTATGCCAGTACCTTTGTTTATTTGATGCGTTTAGCAGGCATTCCTGCACGGGTGATTGCGGGTTATCAAGGGGGCGAGCGTAATACAACCAATAATTATGTTCAGGTAAGGCAGTTTGATGCGCATGCATGGGCTGAGGTTTGGCTGGAAGGTAAAGGCTGGGTGCGTGTAGACCCAACTGCTTCTGTCGCCCCTGAGCGTATTCAAGATGGCCTTGAAGCCGCGCTGGCAGAAGAGGGGAGTTTTTTAGAGGATACCCCTCTGTCACCTATACGTTTTAAACATATTGGTTGGATCAATCGTTTGCGTCTTGAGTGGGATATATTGGAATATCGATGGCAACGTTTTGTGCTCAATTATAATCAAGATCAGCAAATGGAATTTTTCAATCAATTATTTGGCTCTTTTTCCTGGTATAAACTGGCACTGGCATTAGGTGGTGGGATCGGGTCCATTATTATTATGTTGGGCGTATGGATTATTTTACGCCGCCAATCCATTAAGTATGACCCTGCAACGAGATTGTATTTAAAGTTTTGTCAGTGGGGGAGAAAACAAGGTTGCCCACGTCAAGTAGGGGAGACGCCGTCAAGTTATTTAGCCCGATTGCAGCAACATGTGCCACAGTATGCAACTTGGGTACAGCGTATTACTGATAGTTTTGTCTATTTACAATACGATCCTTTACTTAGAGAAAAGCCACAAGAATATCGTGTGGAGTTACTTCGTCTGAAAAAACTAGTTCTCCGGCCCATTAAATCAATTCAAGTGTTAAGCTAAACACTTATAGTATGTGTGGTTAATGATGTATATTTAGTTTAACATTTTTTAAATTAAAGCTATTTCGAGAATAGCTTTAAACATTAAATGTGGTATGATCCGGCATCATAAATGCAACGTTTGGTGCAGGTTGTTTTGGATTGTATGCCTAAATTGACAAAGAAGTACCGTATATCCTTTAAATTTAATATTGCCGACCTATCTTATCATCTTATATAACCCAGCTAATATTATTGGTTAACATGTTTTAAAAGGACAGTCAGTAATATTAAAAGGTTTTTTATTCCTCAATGAGTAGTCAAGTCAGTTGCATTTGCGTTGTACTGTATAGCACAGGTAATGATAATTAGTAGGTCGTTTTGATGATTATTATAGTATAACTACTTACGACTAAAGTCGTATGTGGTTTCAATAAGGTGCGACATATAATATTTTATACTTCTAGTAATGTATTTTTAGTTTCAAATCTTTTTAGTGTATATATTTTGTACCATATTTTCTAGTTAAGGTAATTTAAGTACTTTGTGATATACGCTAATGTAGCATATTTAAGATATGTATGATCATTTTCTTTAAAATTGAGAACAAAAAATAAACAGTTCTAAACGTATATTAATTAGTGAAGAAAATAATAATTTTGTCGGTTTGTTAAATAGACAGGGTAGTTAATAAATGTGGATGAAAAGTACAGTACTATTTATCATGTTGCTATGGACTTTACCATCAAGTGCCTCAAATTATGCCCAAGATGTAGGGATAATCAGTAAAGTTTATGTCTCAGCGACCGGTACGGTTGCGCTTCAAATGCGAGGGGGAAGGGCTGGAATACCTCAGGCTGTTGCAAAATACCCGTGTGTTTCATCGAATGGATGGGTAGGGCATTTTCAGGCTGATTCTGTTTTAAAATCCGCTATTTTAATGGCGAAAAGTGCAGGGTCAAACGTGACAGTCACTACCCAAGGGTGTGAAGGGGAGTGGTTTAAAATTTTAGATATATATATCAATTGATTTTGGTAGTAGCTTAGCTATTTCGAATAAAAGTAGATGAATGGTTTTGAGATCTGTTGCCAGTTGGTTAGCTATGGCTAATCGGTTGTACGCAGTATGTCAGTAGCAAACGATCAATATTCAAATGATGGAGTATTAAGTTAACGGGTCTTACGTTATAAAATGAATAGTGTTTGTGAGATCACATGTATCTGTCTTTTATTCGGCGCTAGTTTGTCAAATGAGCCCCTATAAATAGTTTATTTTATGCTCAATAAGAAGCGTTTTTTAGGTAGAGGTTTTATGTGTTGGGTTTATAGAATAATGGGATGGAAGTGGTTTTGAATATAAAAGAAAAGTGGCGATCAGTTTTGATTGTAGGGCTATTCATTGCTGTAGTGAATAGTGCTTATGCTGTAAGTTTTTACAATGGTTCTCATGAGTACTACTGGGCAAATATTCAGTCGCACAATAATGTTTATTGGCCATGGCTCCAAGCGAAAGAAAAGGACAAGTTTGTTCTGATTCATGGTGATATATCAATTCCGCTGAATATTCAAGGAAAGGACCACTTTCTGTATATGCCTTGGTTGGATTATCCTCCTAAAGCAGGATTACATGGTGTACGTTTAAATGATGATAATTTATCCAAAAAAATCTATGGTGATTTCAATGGAGATGGATATGGCGATGCCATTTATATATCAAACTTTTACGCTTTTGTAATGTATGCTAAACCAAATAGTCAAGTACCTAGTATTAAGTCACTTAATCATCTGAAAGTGAATGGAGGCATAGATTTATTTAAAGCTTACATACAGGTACAAGACCGCAATCGTGATGGAAAAGATGATTTAATTATTCGTTTGCCTGGACGGTCACCACTCGTCGCTTTTGCTGATGACGCTGGAAATTTTCCAAGGGCAGAACTTGATGTTGATATAGGCATCTATAACGGTCCTTCTGTATCTCCAAGTAAGTTTTGTAAAAAGGGGTTTGCCATTGAGCATCCTGCTGGTACCTCATCTCAAGTGTATTTTGATGACGTTTGCCAAACAGCGTATGTCAGTCCACCAGTGTTAGGAACAACTAAGGTTCAAAAACTGATTCCTTCTGCTAATGCAAGTATGTGCCAGAAACTAGAGCAAGCCCAAGAGAGTACAAACTCGTTGACAAAAGCGCTAGTCGATTTAGTCAAACGGTATAATACATCCATCAGTTCATTAGATGTCACTACAGCGTTGGAATTATTTGCTAAGCGTTTACTCGATGCTGACAACCTACTTCAAGTCGCTCAGCAATATGAGGATGAAGCGAAGCTTGCATGGGAAAATAAACTTCGTGAACAAGTATTGGCAGAACTGGATCTTGATGAGTGTGTAATGAAGGTTGAGCCACCACAGCTTCCAGACTGTAAACAACAAAGTGCAGCGCTTGCACAGTTATCAGATCTGATTAAAACGTTGGAAGTAAAATATAACTATTTAGGAAATGCACGTTTGAGTGCAAGAAAACAGTATGACATTGCTTTGGCTGATTACCTCGAGAAACTTGGGACTTTAGTCGATAGTGATCACGATTTATCCGCGTTAGTAACAAAATATGATGAAATTCAGGATAAAGAGTTAAATTTATACAAAGAGTTTGCAGCACTGGAAGGGGGATATGCTCAGATCGATTACCAGTTAAACTGGGGAAAGATCCTTGAGCAATATCGCCAACGAAATAATCGTTTAGGTGTTAGTTGGCAAAAGCTACCTTTAACAGGCTTAGAGTTAGTTTCAAGTGTTAATGATCAAGACATTGAAACGACTGTTGCGGACCGTAATTTAACACTACCTGCTGTATTGTTTAGTGAACTTCAAGGAAATATTGCAAATTATCAAGCTAAAGATCTAACTGGGGGTGATAAGGCTATTAAAGAGCATATAGCCAAAACACCTGCTGCACATGTTAATGCAGCAGAAAACTACTCAGGAAAAGTAGGTTTGAGCTTGGCTGGTTATTGTCCTTATTCAGAAAGTCAAGCTCATCCAGCAGATAAACAACGATTAGCAGCCCATTTAATACCCTATGTAAAATATGATTATGAAGTTCAGGCAAGAAGAGGGTATGTAGCACGTTATAACTTGTATGAGCTTATATCAACAACGGTTAAAGTAAAGAAAAAGCGTAAATGGTTTAAGAAAAAGAAAAAAGTCACCATTATTCGTCATGTAAAAACCTTGGATTGGTCTAAAGTAGATTTTAGTCAAAATACGGGTGAATTTGCTTATACGCCTTTACAGCAGCAACAAATTAGAGAGGAAGTTAGAAATAGGCTGATGACGTTGGCGTCTAATAAAATCGGTATTTTATATGGTCAGCCTGGCGCTCAATGTACAAAAGAAACTATGGACGACTGTTCAGCCGGTTTTTGGCTAGGACAGCAATCAGGGCCTAATGGCGACTCAAAAGCAATTGCAAACTTTAAAACTAAAAATAATACTTGGGTAACTGAGCGGGTTTATGGCATCGGCTATATCACTCGTGAAGGATGGGTAAATTTTAGTAAATAATATTGTTGGAGTGAAAGGTTCTAGACAATTAGTTTTATACCGATTGCTCATCATTTTTAGGTGTTAGACCAATAATCAAAATACCCTTACTGAAGGGCATTTTAGGTGAGACCATCGAGTGATGAAGCTCCAGTCATTTATGTGCAATAAATGACTGGGGTAACAACTGTTTAATGCTCCTACATGTACTGCATTCCCGCTATCTTTAGTGGTCAAGAGCAACGATAACACAGCCTAAAATCCATTTACGAAGGGTAGTATATGTAAAGCCTATCGGTTGAGTAGATTTTTATTTTTTAAGGTAAGGATTAATAATGAAACATGTGTTAGCACTTTCTGCTTGTTTTGTTGCATTGATTTCGTCTTCGACTCAAGCAGAAGAGGTCGTTTTTTCATACAAAGATTTTCAAGATCCGATTAAGGTTTCAGTTGATGCTTATGGAACCATAACATTTACTGAGTTTCCTCAACAGTTAGTTGGCAATGTTCATTATACAGTGGTGAACTCTCCGCTTTTTAAAAAAGGTGAACTAACAACGGAAACTTGTAAGCAAGTTGATGAAAAACTTTCGATGTATAAGCAGTTTTCTGGCGCTGCCATTTTACAAAAGCACATTTATGCTAATGTACGGGAAAATAACTCGTTAACAGTACATCTTAACCCTGTACCTTTTATCACTGAAAAAGGTTTTGTGGAACAATTACAGAACGCTGTTGTAAAAGCTGGTGTGATTAGATCAAATTACCACTTCGAAAACACAATAAAATTAAATGATTTTATGGTCGATTTTGATGTGGATGATAGTGCATTTATTAAACAGTTAGGTGATGAGGAAGAGGTACTTGAAAAGTTTAAAGCCAGTATTAATGAAAGTATTTTACTCGGTGGAGAAAATATAGCTCAACTCAATGCGATTGATCTTGGGTGTGATATCTATAGTGGTAAAGTTAAAGTATCTATTCGACTAAAAGGGTATGAAGAGAATCCAAATCTAAAAGAAGTTATTTTGAGTTCTTCTGACATCTATACATTGAAGAATTATATAGAGTCACATCCAGTAGACGGTATTAAAGACAAAAAGGCGAAAATTTATTTTCAGTTAGGTCAAGCATTTGCCGGAGTAGGACTGTCTCTTCCTGAAAAAGAAAAAGTACTATTTGTATTTAATGCATTGGTTGATAAAGCGCTGGATGAACTCAAGCTTAATGATGAAGTGTTGTTATCTGAAGGTATAACACGCCAATTACCCGCAGCAGATTATGAAGGCAATGCTGTATTACAGTATCGCTAATTAAAAAATGATTTGAAGGAATGCTCATCATGTAACAAGCGTGATGAGCCTACGTCATTGTCTTTATCTCAGGTTTATTAATATTGATTTCCACAAGGATGCAACCACTATTGGTTAAATTGGTTTGAGTTGCTAATGGTCAGTTAATGCTGAAAATTAGCGCTTAACAATAATTGCTGAGATTATATAAATTTTAAAGTATACAGTTAATTTAGGTTTTAATACGACATGAATAAATCATTTATCATCTGTGGCTTTATAATTATAGGGCTAGCTATAGGCATTATTGGTTATACTGAGTTTGCAGCGAATGAGACAATCGCTTTAGATAAAAATCTGACGACAAGTTTGGTGTTAAAAAATGATGTTTTAGATAAGAATACCGAGGGGAATGATAATCTGAAACAACATCAGACAGATCAAGTTGATATTGCTCGTGATAAACAGGTTTTTGGTCAAGATATATCTACACCCGTGGCGGACATGTCGCTTGAAACTCTTCGCTATGAAATTAAATCGCTGGAACGTGCAGTTGAAGATTACGATTTAATTAACCGATTAAATAATGGGTTAGCAACAGAGGAGGACCGAGAGCAGGCAAGCTTGCTGTTTTCACGATTGACTGAGTTAAGAAAGTCAGAACTTACCATTTTAATGTCTGATTTTGAACAACAAATGGCTCAGTATGAAGAAGAACATAAAGCACGATTAGAAAAATATAAAAATAGTCCATTAGGTGTGGATGAAGATATTTGATAATTTATTATCCGGAAGATGTAAAAAATGAAAAAAATACTATTAGCATCAGTTATTTTGTCTGTGAGCCAGGTTTCATGGGCTGCGCCAACATTCAAAACATGTAGTCAAAAAATAAAAGCACCAGAGCTTGGTACAGGTGTCCTCTTTGATGAAGGCTGTAATACCGCTTATGTATTACCTCCTGTATTTGGCGATGTCAAGGTTTCAGGCATTGCGCCAAATATGAATGTAGGATTTTGTTCAAACTTAAAGAATACCCAAGAGGGAACTAAAGCCATTAGCGCTAGTTTACAAAATTATACTAAACGACTTGATGAAATAAATCTACAGATTCAACAAGAGGTTTATGAGCGAGTTGTAAAACTATACACTGATTTGGCACCTATTGAGGCTTCTAAGAAAATCATTGAGGAAGAAAAAGCAGCGTTGAGTCAAAGAGAGTCACTCGCATTAGAAGGCGTTGTAACCGCAAAAAATGATTATCTTACCTGTAAAAAAATAGCGGTTGAACCGCTAACAGAGTGTGCAGAGGAGTATGATGCGTATAAAGAAGGTAAAGCAAAATACGCTGAAGTTTCCAATTTGCTGAATGAGAAAAGTAGGGAGTACTTTAAGACGGCTCGTGAATACGAAACAATCATGAGACAAATTGAAGCAGAAGATAAAAAAGTAGAAAAATTGACTGCTTCACAGACGGCGATTGTCAATAAATTAAATGAGTTAGAAGGTTATCTATTAACCGCTTATAAAAACTATGCTGGGTTGGAAGGTATGACAGCTAGTTTGGCTTATTATATGCCATGGATGAAATTAGTTGATGATTATCAGCAATTGAATCCGGGTGTGAATTTTGTTCAGATGCCTATCAAGAATGCATCCTTCCATGTTCATACATTTAATGCAGAGTTAGGGGATATTGCCGCAAGGTTACCAGCTGCTTTATCAGTGAGAGCGGCAGGTATTACTTCGGGTGTGTTAGAAAAACCTAGTGGCGATGGTACTGAACCCCAGCGACTTAAAGATCCTTCAAACAAAAAAGTCATGTTTGGAACAAGTTTTTCTGGTCAGGTACGCTTAAGTCTAGTTGGCGCTTGTCCTTTGCTTGATATTCAAGGAAATGTTAAGCCAGATGTAACAGAACAGTTGCATGCGTATATGGCACCAAATGCCTTTTTAGAGTACGAAGTTAAAGTTAGACGGGGCTATACAGCTAACTATAATCTTTACAGAATGTATGAAAAAATTGTGAAGAGTAAGTCAAAAAGAGGTTTATTTAAATCTAAGAAAAAAACTAAGATCACTGAAAATAAAGATGGTAATGAAGGCTTTGCTATAACGTTTGATGGTGATTCGGGCGAATTTAGTTATAGTGATGAAGAACAAAATAAAATTACACAAGACGTTCTAAATACATTGCTGAATCGTGTGTTACAGCAAGTTAGTTCGTTTTCAGGTATAGGTAAATCAGTTCCTCAATTAGAAGCGGCTCCTTTAACGGGTACTGGTAAGTTAGCTGCAGCATTAGAAGCTAGTTGTGGTAAGCCAAATACCTCAGGAACTGGCTCAACGACTGATACGCCAAATGCTGGTACTGCAGCAGGAGAGGGGACGACTACCGAAACTTCAGGTGAAGTGGCTACCACAGATCCTGCTACAGATTCGGCTGGTAGTGGTGCTACTTCAGAAGCAAATGCTAATGAAACCAACACAGAAAATACTGATTCGACTACAGCCAATGTAGCGGATATTACAGATGATCCAAAGTATAAAGTTGGTATGAATTTAGCTTGTATGTTTACCAGTGGCGCAGGTGTTGGGATGGGTGATAGTTCATCTGCTGGCGGTGGTGGTGCTGCAAGTGGACTTGCAACATTAGCGGCTACAACAGGTAATTATTATATTGCTGCAATTGCCGCAGTGGCCAGCATGTTTGGTTCCTCTTCCTCAGAATTGCATTATAAGGATACGTTAAATATAGATGTTTCTGAAACAGTGAATGGTGTTAGCTTTGTTGACCGTGCTACATCGATAACATTTATTCCTGGGTCTTCAAATAATAAGTAAAATACATTCTATCTAGCAATAGTCATATTTTGGATAACGTGTTGCTTTTATAAAAGGAGAAAATGTCAAGTTGTCATTTTCTCCTTTTATTTTTAATCTCAAATTTTGAATTGGCGCTTTACATTTGTATACTGTCCTATATTGAGGGGAAAATGACTTCTACGCTTGTTGTAAGTAAAAGTGATGCAAAAGATAAATACATAAAGACATTTATAGTAAGCCCATTCTATGATTCTATTTTTTTTATTTTTTCGCCAATAATCGCGTTAGTGTTAGGGTATTTTATTTATAAGACAGGATGGGGAGAGGCAACATTTATTTATCATGGTGAAGAAAAATCAATAACAAATGTATTCATTGGTTCATTGATTATGGCGCATTTAGTCATTGTTTTTTTTCGTAGCCATGGAAATAGAGTAATTAATAAACAATTTCCAATACCTTTCTTCTTGGTACCCATACTGCTCTATGTTGGAATGGTATCTTCGTTATGGGTGTTGGTATGTATGAGTGTTTTGGCAACATGGTGGGATGTTTATCATTCAGGGTTGCAGACGTTTGGGTTGGGCAGAATTTACGATGCAAAAACAGGTAATAATGCAGAAGTAGGTAGACGGCTAGATTATTTTTTAAACCTGTATTTGTACGCTGGTCCAATATTGGCTGGTATAACATTATTTGATCATGTTGAAGATTTTGACGAGTTTAATGCTGTTGGTAGTGTGTTTTTTACATCAATCCCTGCTTACGCTGAAAGCTATCAATGTTATCTTGTTTATTTTGTACTGGGTACAGGTATTCCATTTTTTTGTTATTATCTCTACACTTATTACTATTATAGCAACAAAGGGTATCAGGTATCATCTCAAAAAGTAATGTTACTTGTCTCAACAGGTATATGTTCTATTTATAGTTGGGGATTTAATAGTTTTGGTGAAGCATTTTTTATTATGAATTTTTTTCATGCTGTGCAGTATTTTGCTATTGTTTGGCATAATGAAAAAGGAAATATGAGTAAACTGTTTGGTGTGAGTAACATTCCATTTTCAAAAATGATAACACTATTAATATATTTGCTTCTAGCGTTTAGTTATGGTATCTGGGCAGAGTTTACTATGGCCGAAAATGACTATATTTATGCACTGTTGCTTTTAGTTTCTATTTTGCACTTTTGGTATGATGGATTTATCTGGTCGGTTAGAAAAAAACATATTTAATGTATATATTATAATTATTTATTGAGTGGTATTGTTTGATTGATTATATGGAGTATATATGAAGTTTTATACGGCTATTTATTTTGTGTTGATGTTGTCTGGGTTTACTCATGCCACTCAATTTTGGACTGTTAGAATCGATGGTGGAATTCATACCAGCTCTCAAGGGGCGGCTGCATTAAATACTGGTAAGTTTCAACCATCAGGACCTATACCAAGAGGTACTCAGTGGGTGGCATGTAAAGGGAACTGGATTTATTTTCACAAAAATGCGAAAGGACAGCTTATTGATGAACGATTTGTTGATCGAATGCTTTCGGTAGCAATATCAGCATTTAAAACAAAAAGCTATGTGCGTGTCGCATTGGAACGAGATAGTAAAAACAACTGCTATACAAGTCAGATATTTGATCTAAGTAACTAATACTTTCTATTTAAAGATTAATTGTATCTACTGTTAGGTTATTGTGCTAAATGAAAAAAATATTTTTAATCATTTTACTATCGTCTCCGCTTATATGTAAAGCATGGACATTTGGAAATAATGTTACCATAACAAATGTAATATTATGGGAAGATGATAACCATAATCCATTGTATTTTAAACGTTCAGATAATGTGATGTGTTATGTTCCCGCAGATCAAAAAAGTATCCGTTCGTTAATTTTAACAGTCTATGCTTCTGGAAGAAGAGCAGATATTCATTGTTATGATAATGCGGAAGCTATTATGGGCGGAATTGAGTCAGCTCATAAATTACACAGAATTATAGCAAAGTAAATTTTTGGGTTAGTGGTATTAAATGTGAGTGCTTTGTTGCATTATTCAGCTGTGGAATGTTTTGTATATGTTAAGTTAGAGGCCTAGTTAATAGGCCTCTAACTCATAGCATTATCCATTAATAAGAAAGTGGACCCAAATACCAGCGGCATAACCTAATGCAATAGCGGGTGTCCATTTCAAATGGCTGAAAAATGTATACTGTCCACGTGCTTGCCCCATAAGTGCTACACCTGCCGCAGAGCCAATTGATAATAAGCTGCCACCCACACCGGCAGTAAAGGTTACTAG
Organism: Zooshikella sp. RANM57; assembly: GCF_050749885.1. Classification (NCBI taxonomy): domain Bacteria; kingdom Pseudomonadati; phylum Pseudomonadota; class Gammaproteobacteria; order Oceanospirillales; family Zooshikellaceae; genus Zooshikella; species Zooshikella sp. RANM57. Next base: position 109,734 of record NZ_JBOIUB010000002.1, read on the forward strand.
CAACCATTGAACATGAGGCATGTCTGGGTTCATGGTTAATACTGCAAACATAACAGGAATGTTATCCACTATGGCAGATAAAATACCAACTAGGGTATTGGCGGTAGTAGCGCCTAGATCTCCATAGATCACGTTGGAGGCGAGACCTAAATAGCCGATAAAACCTAAACCGCCCACCGATAAAATGACACCATAGAAAAAGAATAATGTATCCCACTCAGACTGTGCTATCTTATCAAAAATATCAAATTCACCGGTATGGTGCCCACCAGGAACATCAGTATGATCTTTTTGAGAATGTCCTTTCTTGCGTAAATAAAAACCAAAAAATTTAAGGTATGCAAGCCCCATCATCATCCCAAAAACAGGGGGAATATGAAGAAAATTATGGAAGCAAATGGCGGTAATAACGGTTAATAAAAATAAACCTACAATAATTAATCCACCAAATTTAACTTCAACACCTTTCTCGCCATCGCTTATGGTTGGTTTTCCATGAGGAAGCGCAAAGTGCATTAAAGCGGCAGGTATTATAAAATTAACGAGGGAAGGGAAAAAAAGGTGAAAAAATTCGGTAAAATCAACCACACCTTTTTGCCAAACCATCAGCGTGGTAATATCACCGAAAGGACTGAATGCGCCACCTGCATTAGCACCTACAACGATATTAATACAACTGGGGGCAACAAATTCAGGTTTATGGTTTCCTACGGCCAGTACGACAGCACACATAATCAAGGCTGTCGTTAGGTTGTCTGCAATGGGAGAAATGACAAACGCTAAACTACCGGTTAACCAGAATAAGGTACGGTAACTGAAGCCTTTTTTAACAAGCCAATTCCTTAACGCATCAAATACACCACGTTCTAGCATTGAATTTATGTAGGTCATGGCGACTAATAAAAAGAAAAATAATTCAGCATATTCGAGGAAATTATGTTTTATTCCCTCTTCAACAAGGTCGGTGGTGCCTTCGCTATTGTAAATAATAGCAATGAGAATCCAAATGAGGCCAGCGGCAAGTAGTACTGGTTTAGATTTTCTTAAATGTATTTTTTCTTCAAGAATTACAAATAGATAAGCAAGTCCGAAGATAAAAAGTGCAGTGATGCCTACCCAATGGCTTGTAAGATCGAGGATGTCTGAGGCATTAGCCTGGCTCCATGCGGGTATGCTAAAAGTTGATAAATACAGGCAAAAGAAGCCCGTTAGGGTTATTTTCATAGTTTGTATCCCCTTTTTTGGCGTTCCTAATGGTTCACTTATAATTTTGTGCCAGGATTATACTACTTGGTCAGTTCTCATGGAATGACTTTTCAACTTTGTGATAGTTTTTTTGTGGTTGTTGGTTTGTCAAACAGGCACTTCTCACGCCCTGAAAGTTTGTATAACTGAGTTTGTGATACCTTACACAACGTAAGCTTTTGGCTATAGTTAAGGCTAATAACCGTTTGCCAGTAAATAGTAAGGGGCATACCGTGGATATTTCTACAATAATACTACTTGTGATAGTCATTGGTGTTGTTGTTTATGTAATTAGCATTTATAACAACTTGGTGAGTAAACGAAATACTTATAAGAATGCCTTTGCACAAATAGAAGTTCAACTTAAGCGTCGATATGATTTGATTCCTAATCTGATTGAGACAGCTAAGGGCTATATGCAGCACGAACAGCAAACGCTAACTAAAGTAATTGAAGCAAGGAATGCTGCTGCAAATATGTTGAAAGACTTAGCGCAACATTTAACCCCTGACCAGGTACGCAAGTTTAGTGAAGCGGAACAAACATTGGGCAGTGCTATGGGGCAGTTTAATGTTGTGGTGGAAAATTACCCAGATTTAAAAGCGAATCAAAATATGATGCAGTTTGCTGAAGAATTAACCAGTACTGAAAATAAAGTTTCGCGAGCAAGACAGTTTTATAATGATGCAGTAACAGATTATAATAATTTCCGACAGTCATTCCCCCCTATTTTTTTCGCGAATATGTTTGGTCATACCCAAGATGCAGGGCTTTTAGAGTTTGAAGATTCTGCGGTTATTCAACAAGCACCTAAAGTCTCTTTTTAATATGTGCTGATTATTAATAAGTGGATAATTATTCGTGAATTTTTTTCAGTGGCAGCGTGATGCAAAACGTAAAACACAGCGTTTGTTGCTGCTGATGTGTATTACGGTCGTGCTATTATCCGTTGGAATTTATTTTCTAATTTTTTTAGTGTTTTGGTTCGCTGCAGATACCCATTTAGCGCACCTTCAAGGGGGAATGCCCTGGTTTTTTTCTTGGGAATTCTATTTGATTTGCTTGGCCGTTGTAACAGCGGTGATTGCTGGGGGCAGTTTGACTAAGCTGCATAAGTTGGCGGCAGGTGGTTTTACTGTAGCGGAATCTGTGGGCGGACGACTGATTGAGCCTACCACAGAGGATTTTTATGAGAAACGTTTGTTAAATGTTGTTGAAGAAATGGCAATTGCTTCTGGGTGTGGTGTACCGGAAGTCTATTTGCTCGATAGTGAGAGCAGTATCAATGCATTTGCCGCAGGTTATGAGTTAGACGACGCTGTCATTGGTGTCACCAAAGGTTGTATTCATAGCCTAACACGTGATGAGTTAGAGGGTGTGATTGCCCATGAGTTTAGTCATATTATTCATGGTGATATGCGTCTTAACATACGACTGATTGGGATCGTGTTTGGCATTACCATGATTTCTCAGTTTGGTGAACATTTGTTGTATGCCAGAAATGATCGTAATCGCTCATGGCTGTTGGGTGGAGGATTATTGCTTTTAGGCTTTATGGGCATGATGGCGGCAAGTTGGATTAAATCATCAATTTGTCGCACCCGTGAATACCTTGCCGATGCTTCTGCACTGCAATATACCCGTAACCCTGATGGAATTACTCACGCTTTGAAGCGCATTGGTGGTAGCCAGGTTGGCACATTCTTAAATGCGAAACGAGCTACAGAAGTCACCCACATGACTTTTGGTCGCTGTACATCTCGATTTGCAGCTGAGATGTTTGCTTCACATCCTCCTTTAGAAGATAGAATTCGAAAATTAGAGCCCAAATGGGATGGCCATTTTTTAAGTCCATTAAAGACCACTTTAGATCAACCTCAATCTGGAACATCATCTACAGAACAGTCTCTGACACTAGATGATACCGTTATGATGGCTGTTTCAAGGCAGTCATCCCCATCAATCGCTAAACACCCACATACTCAACAGGCTGTCATGCAGGTTGGGGAGATTAAACATGACCACATCTCCTATGCGAGAGCATTATTGAATTCGTTACCTAAGCTTGTGACGATGGCAATTCATGATCCTCAACAAGTTCACTTGGTAATGATGGCTCTGTTGTTTTCGCATGATGAAGATGAGCAAATTAAACAGTTAGCATTGGTTGCACAAGCCTATGGGGATAATACAACTGCTGTGGCAGTTCAACAGATGGCCTCACACTTGATTAATTATTCATCTCAAGATCTGCTATCTCTGTTGGAAATAGCAAAACCCGTATTAAAGTTAATGTCACTTAAGCAGCGCACACAACTCAATGGCTGTTTATTTGCATTAGGCAAAGCGGACGGTAAGTTATGCTTATTTGAATGGGCACTATTAGCCATGGTTAAACACTATGATAATAAGTGGTCAGAGACTTATCGCGCGGGCAGTCTAAAAAAATCATTAGATTTCGCAAGTGTTGCTGACGATGTTCAAGTTATTATTGCTGCATTATGTCAGGTTTCACACATGCCAACGTCACAGCAATTGACATGTTTTGCAGCGGCAATGCAACAATTGTCGATTAAAGCAAATTTCCCTGCGACACTATCCTTTGGTCGTTTACATAAAGCATTACAAAGGTGTACTCAACTTAAAATAAAAGATAAAGAGACGTTGATTAAAACATGCAGTGACTGTGTTATGTTTGATCAGTCCGTTGTCTTAAAAGAAGTACAATTGATGCGTGTGATAGCGGTGATACTTGATTGTCCAATTCCTCCTGTAATCTTCTTACATGAGTCTGTGAAAGAGCTTCAACTATGAAATGGTTAAGTTTATACAAGCTTGATTCTGTGAGGCTTTAAAGTACAGACTATTTGGTTCTGTTGTAAACTAGTCTCTTATTGACTCAGTTCTTGGTTTGTCTAAATGATACCTTGATAAAAAGGCATTATTTAGGTTATGTAATATAGTGATTAAATTGAAAATGAGGGGTTGATGTTAAAAAAAGTACTGATCACTGTAGGCTTGTCTTGTGGTGTATTGAATGCCTGGGCTGAAGCTGATGGACCTGATTTTTGGAAAGTACATGGCGTTGCAGTAAACGATACTTTGAACATACGTCAGCAGCCTGGCTGGCAATCAAATAAGTTGGGGGCTATACCCCCCAATGCGCAATGTTTACCCAATATTCAATGCACGGGTGGTCTGACCTTTGAGGAAACCACAACACTCTCTGAAGCCGAGCAGGATGCATTACGCAAACAGCGTCCCAGGTGGTGTAAAATCCGCTATCAAAACATAACAGGGTGGGTTGCGGCTAAGTATTTAAGAGAGAGTACAAGTGACCATTGTTACCAGTGAACGTTGTAACTTTTAGATAGTAGACATAGGAAGTAGGCTCTCAGTTACTTATTACACCATAAGGAATACAACAGGTAATTTTAAAACTGAGAGCTTACTGAGAGAAAACTATTTAGCGTTTGCTACGCAGTGTAGATAAACCTAATAAGCCAAGTCCAAATAGAGCAATTGTTGCAGGTACAGGAATGGGGTCAGGTAGCGGTGTAGTCGCGCTATATTCAACAAAATAACCAAGCCGGCTGCCAGAGCCTAAATCATTCCAAGTACCGCTGGACAGTTCAAGAAAATCTTCTCCACCAAGATTATTAGGCTCACCAGGTCCCCAGCTTGCAAAGGCTGACGTTGGGCCGCCCAACCAAAACTGGGTGCCAGCCTCAGGGCCATCCATCCAACGCCAATCACCTTCAACAGCCATATCAGATCCACCTAACCAACCGGTAGTAGCTCCAAGCCCAGTCAAAAAAGTATTTTCAGCTACAGAAGTCACAGTGGCAAGATAGCCAGGTAAACCTAAGTGACTCATACTGAGGGCTGCAGTGCGTGCAGCAGTCCAAATTAACGGTGAGCTAATATACTCATAGTAATGGCCTGTTGTAGGAAAGAAAATAGGTACTGCGGAAGCTGAGTTAATGGTTAATATTGATGCAGTCAGTGCGCTAATTTTTAATAGTTTTTTCATGTTGTATTCCGTAGTGATAGTTGGCTTTGCTTTGCTATTTTCGATTAATAATTAGCGAATAACATGCCAGGTAGATTTAAGCTTATAAAAAAGGGGTAAATTAAGGAGTAAATAAGAAAAAAAAGGTTGGTAATTAAATGTTGATAATTACACTGACATATATTGAGTAATCATTTAACTAATTATATTGAGAATCAAGAGGGAGAGAGGGAACTTATAAAAGCCCCCCTTTTTTTGTTAAGACTATTAAAGTTCTACAGTTTCTGTTGGTATTGAAAAATCAGGAAAGAAAATGTACCCATCTTCACCAATGGGTGGAAGCTGAACAGAAATAAATGTCATTCCACAAGCATCAGCAATAACACCATGCAGTTTTCCTTGGGGTATAATGCCATGTGTCCATGGTTGAACCTGAACGGCTTCGTTTCCAGCTATAAAACGACCGCGACCTTTTGTGACAATGACAATCGCATCTGATTTAGGATGGACATGAGGTGTTATCAACTGGTTAGGTGGCATTTCTACGTATTCATAGCCTGTCGTTTGTTCGTAACAGGTACCGGTTAACAGTGATTTCAGAATGATGCCATTAGGTCGTTGAGCATAATTAAACGAATTAATATTAATAGGGTTAAAGGTCTCATCCAGTTTCTGGGTTATTTGGGGAGCACTCTGTAGATCTGTAATAGCGATAACGTGCTGATAGTGTCGCGTTGATTGAATAACACTTGCTTTAGTTGAGGCGCATTCCCATGTGACAAAATCACCTTCGGTTAATGAGAGACATTTTGTTGTGCCATGAATATTAATAGACCCTTTAAGGCAGTGAATTGCAAATGATTTATTTTTGGGTAACAAATGGGTTTGTTCAGGTTTGAGGTAGATAATACTTAATGGTTGACAGGGTAAAGAGGAGGGTAGTTTTGAAAAATTAATGTTTTTTTCGCCGCGACGAAAAGAACAGCCATTTTTTGAAACATAAATATCAGCATCTTCAATAGAGAATGTAGAAATACGGCTTTTTAACGTGTTAACAGCCATTAGCATAACCTCCATGTTATGATTAAATACCTTTTAGCAAACAGAGTACCTAAAAATTCTATGCCTATGTTACTGTTGGTAGGTTTTAGTCCTTTAAGATGTTTGCTTAGCTATAACAGGTATAATTCGTATTTAACTTAATATAGGAGTCCTATAGATCGTGTTAACGAGCTTGAGCATACCTATGGGGGATAATGCTTATTCTAATACGTTCGCTTTATATGAAATAGCGCAAATAAAGCACTATTAGTAACCCTCATAAGTCGGGTGGATTATAAAACACAAATAGTGTATATGTGAATAGGTTAGTATGTTATTTTTATGCGTTGCTTTTATAACAGGGTTGTAGTGAGTGAATTTGTATTTAAGTGTTAATTTCTTGGGTTGTATTATTGAAATATTGAATGTGTCTGATGGTGATTTTACTAAAAATATGATTTTTTTGTCAAGAATAGAGTTAGTAGTTGATGTTGCTTGCGAAGTTCAGCATGAAGCCGGATGCTATGAAATCTTTGTCAGTTAAAAGAACTAAATATGAATATTGAAATAGGGATTCATATGATTGTGTAATATAGATTGATTTTTTACATGATCTAAATCAATTTATTTGCTTGAAAGCCTATTGGAGATAAAAAAATAGTAATTGATTGCTATTTTTTATTTAAAAGTATCTCGCAAAATGATTAATCTTAGCACAAAAAAAAGGTGCGGATATGAAAGATATTAAGTGTTATTCTTTTCAAATTGTTTGGGCTACAGATCAGGAGATCTTTATTGGCCGTTGCTCAGAATTTCCTGAAATTGAAGCATTTGGAAGCTCTCGTCGAGAAGCTATGGTTGCTATAAAGGAGCGAGTTGAACACAAGGTAAATCTACAATCGCATTTTTTCTCTTCGTCAAATACCCCCTCCGTAAACGAATGCTAGTCTGAAAAGTAAATAATCAATACCCAATTTGGATAACTAATATCCTCTTTGGCATCTAATACTCATGGTGCTCCCAGCACCAGTTTCACAACTCTATTCAAAGGCTGAATAACGCAGGTCGAACTATTTCTCGCAAGGACGCGGCCAACTATTGTGACAAAAAATGTCATTTAGTTAAAATTGTATTGAAATTATATTTCATAATATTTTACTTTAAATTACTCACTTAACGATATATATCTGAGCGTAAGAAAAGGAACATATTTTTTAGTAAGCATAAATTTTGCGCGTTGTTTATACCATCTGTGACTATAATACAATTGATAAGTATTCTCTCTGGTTCTACCACTTTATAGATAAGATATACTTAAGCTTAATTCATTAATATGTTAGAACGTATTGAAAAAAAAGTTTCAGTTGATCAGCTAGAAGTGGGGATGTATGTTGTACGTCTTGACCGTTCTTGGCTAGAAACACCTTTTTTATTGCAGGGTTTTACCATTAAAACCCAGGAAGATATTCATTTGTTATCTTCGTATTGCCACTATGTCTATATCGAAGGTCGAACTGCTCCAGTTAATAAAGCGTTAACAGGTATCCCTAAACAACCTGTTCAGTATATTAATAAAGTATCATTTGATTCTGAATTACAAATTGCAGAAAAACAATTTCAACATATTCGTAGTACTGCCCAGGAAATCATGGAAAATGTACGCATTGGGCGGACGATTAATATTAAGGAGGCAAAATATGTTGTTAATGAATGTGTTGAAAGTATATTAAGAAATGATGATGCGCTTAAATGGTTATCGCATATTAAAAGAAAGGATGATTATACTGCAGAGCATAGCATGAATGTTTGCATTTTATCTGCAGCATTTGCTCGTCACTTAGGTTTTCCCAAATATGAAATTGAAAAGATAGCGTTATGCGGTTTATTACATGATGTGGGTAAGGCAAAAATACCTGATCATATTCTCAATAAGCCAGGTACTTTTAATGGAGAAGAATTGCGTGTGATGCAATCTCATACAACGTTGGGTAAAAAGTTACTGATGACTGCAGGTATTGAGGAAGCCATTGCTATTGATGTAGCTTATGCTCATCATGAGCGACTCAATGGCAAAGGCTATCCTCGGGGCTTACGAGCACATCAAATTCCATTTTATGCGAAAATTGTAGCGATTACCGATACTTATGATGCGATAACAAGTACACGCTGTTACAAATCAAGTCAATCTTCTATTACCGCTTTACATATATTAAATAAAGAAAAGGGTAGTCACTTTGATACAGAATTAGTGGATGAGTTTATTCAGTGTATTGGTGTTTATCCTCCTGGCGCGTTGGTAGAAATGACTAATGGTGAAGTGGGGGTAGTAGCTTACAGTGAACCATTAACCCGTTTAAAACCTTATGTATTACTATTGCTTGACGAAAGAAAAAACTTACAGCGAATAAAACTTATAGACCTAAAAAAAATAGATCTTGATGCTTCGGGGCAGTCATACACTATTGCTCGTGAGTTGCCGTGCGGCTCCTATGGTATAAAGCTAAGTAACACGATTAAACAATTTTTAAAACGTAATAAGGAGCGGTTTTCAAATCTGCAGCCATCTTATACCGGCCCTGGGTCAAGGGTGACTATTGAGAATATTGCTGAATAGTCACAAAAATGTATTAGCACTTGTTTCACGAACACATTTAAGTACTGTAAACCCACTTAAATCATTATTAAATGAACACTTGTGGTATTTCAAAGTACGCCAGTGGTAGACACCGGCTGGATAATGCACATCGAACTGTTTGCTGTTATTGCTGATGAGTTTCTTCTTGACACTTATGTGTGTCATTTGTGTAACTTATCGCCAGGCAGTCCCTTACTTAAAAAAATGGGCAAGTAGCCATTGGCACACGTTTTTTCTTCTTGGGCTCCATAGGTGTTTTAGTTATCATAAAAAACTTGAAATTTAGTTATTATGAATATAATTAGTACCTAATTTATAGTATTTATGTTGACTTCTTATCATCACGTTGCGTATAAAACCAGACTATGTTTCCTAAAAATAGCCTTGCGTTGGGTATATTATTTAGTACCACGAAGTGAAAAAATATTATGTTAGTAAAAAAAATACGTGTACCTATTTTTAATGTTTTAAAACCATTCCTTTGGGGGATGCCTTTATGCTTAATAGCTCAAATAAGCTTCTCAAATACAATGGGCCTCACACATTTGGAGAGTGAACATGAGATTGGTTTAAATGTACCAGTAATGACCCAGTTAGCTAGTGAAGTATATGCTATTCCTCCTAAGTTAAATGCTATACAGGCAATGGGAAAACAGCTTGTCGATATGGCTGGAACGGTTATTGAAGGTCCTGTGGTTATTAATGGGCGTACTTGGTGGCATGTCGATTTTACGATCGGGATTGATGGTTGGATAAGTGAGAATGCACTGGTGGCTGTTTCAGGTCCTTTGGGTCAATCAGAGTCAAAATATTCAATGGTAAGTTCTACACCACAGGTCGTGTCTTGGCCAATCCGTGTCGCCTATCCTGGCATTGAGTATAATATTCGTTTAGGGATCATTGGTGGTAAATACCCCTACACGTTTTACTTAAAAAAAGCTCCGGCAGGCATGGCGATTGATCATAAAACAGGTCAAATAACCTGGACGCCATCAATGACATTAGAGGGACAGTCATTCCCTGTTAAAATCGCTATTTATGATGATTTACAGCAACAAATAACTCAAGTATTTACCTTAAAGGTCACTAAAACGGGTTTTAGTTTTGTTGCTCCTAATGGCTCTGATGAGTCTGGTGATGGTTCGTTGGAGAAGCCTTGGCAGTCTATCTCCTATGGTGTCTCTCAAGGAAATGAAACCTCAATGCTGTATGCTAGAGGAGGTAACTACACTGAAGTCATTCAATTTGCCCCAGGAAAAACTAATAAGCTACTCGCGTTTCCAGGTGAAAGGCCTAGTGTGGATGTTAACTTTAATCCAGGTGGAGCCAACAATTTTATTTATCCTCAAAATGACTTTGGAATAATTGATGGATTTGAGTTTAAAAACTGCCGACGTTATTGCTTTGAAATGACTGGAAAAGCATCAGATTGGATTTTTAGACGAAACCATATGCATCATTTATATGATGACTCACCCAATAATAACAATCCTGCCTTTTTGCTTGTTAAAGATGCGAATGCATTTACGAGTTTTCGTTATGTTATTCAAGATAATATATTTCACGATTTATTTGATCGTGCATCAGGAGAACATGGTGATCTTTGGGCAAATAAAGCGGGTTCTGCAATGGTATTATTTGATACACATTATGCGCTAGTAGAAGATAATATTGCTTATAATATTGATGGTTTCGGCTATCATGATAAGGACCAATCATTTAAAAACACTTATAGAAATAACCTGGCCTACAATGTTTGGGAAACAGGACTTTCTCTATCTAATCAATATTATGCTTCAAATATTGATGTATTGTATAATACATTGGTTGGTGCGCAGCATACTGGATTACGGATAGGGCATCAAAATAATGGTCAATTAGGCAATATTCTGGTACAGCACAATACAATTTTTGGCAGTATAGAGCACCGAGCAGGAAAACCTGTGGGTGGGGTTAATAGTATTCAAATACGTGATAATATCATTAGTAATAAAGGCTACGTCAATCCCGCTTTTTTTTGTTGCAATGGCTTGTCAGGAGGTTCTTGGGCAACAAATACTTTATTGCGAGACTTTAATGTTTTTCAGTTAAATGATCGCTTTGTTGCTGGGAAATGGGGTAGCAAATTTACAGCAGATCAATGGCGTAAGATGGGATTTGATAATCATAGTTTATTTTTAGATCCTATGTTAACGGACCCAGCAAATAACGATTTTACGCCGCGTCTAGGTTCACCTGTTTGTGGTGCAGCCAGTGATGGTTCAGATATTGGCGCGGAGTCTTGTGAAGCTCAAATGATCCTTGATTGAAAGATAGTTGATGGATATGATCTTCATCTGCTGTATGCTGACGGCAGATGAAGATAACGGTTAGGGATGGATAATATTCTGGGTGTTTGGTGGCAATGATATGTTACCTAAGGTACTAACCATCGGGTAATTGACCACGCCGATAACAAGCGTGTAGCACCATAAGAGACAACAAATACAACCAAGGTCAGTACAGGTATAGCCAGTAAATTGTGACCAAACCAATCGTAAACGCCATTATTTAAGTCTCTAATGGGAATCAAAATAATGGGGTGTAATAAGTATATGCCCAAACTGTAACGTGCAGCATGAGCAATGACCGCTTTAAGGGTAGAAGGTAGTCGTTCACTGTATTGTTTGCACAAAATGAATATCATCCCTGCAATTAACACAGTATTGAGTGTTTTATAGCCCATAAAGAACGAACTGTAACCATCCTTTAATACCGACCAATACCAGCTACCCAATAGATTAGCAATAATAGCCAACAGCCCACCCCATACAAGCCAGCGTTTGAGTGTTGGGGTATGTTCCGCAAGGTACCAACCAAAGATTAAATAACCTGAGTAAAGGACAATATTGATGCGTAGTGGTGTTTCGATATTAAGCCAATTAATCAGCGTCAGGAGTAACCAGCCAACTAACAGAAGTTTAATTCGCTCATGGCCAGCTTTGTGAACAAGTGGGATTAGAAATGGGATAACAAAGTATAACGGAATAAAGTCATAAAAAAACCACAAGTGATACCAGGTCGGTTTATTATTAGCATTTTGAATGATAGTGATGACGTTGGCTAACGAACCATTCTGTTCTGAATAGCCACCAATCAAGGCATAGATTACAGACCAGGCTAGAAAGGGAATGACAACTTTGACAACACGACGAGTTAAGTAATGATGGAGATGAAAAGGGCGTTGTTCTTGTAGAAGTAAAGCGCCACTAATCATGATAAAAATTGGAACCGCCCATCGAGTAAGGGCATTTATTTCCACCGCAGCAAGCCACTGATGTAAGGGGATAATATTGTAGAGTTCGCGTAATGGACCTAAAACGTGAATGGCAACAACCGCAAGTGCTGCAAGACAGCGAAGCACATCAATATAAAAAACATGACGTAAAGGTTGACTCATACTAACCCATGTTTATTGGACGAAAGTCTAAAGAACTCATCTAAATTAAAAAAATAGAACTGAATTGCCCTTATACTGGGTAAAATATCAGTAATACTACGATGACAATTATAATAGGCTTGTAAGGGAGGCTGCTTGGCTATAATCACACTTTTACGTTTTTATGACTCACAATAGTGTTAAGGCGCTAGCAGTAATACCGATAAGCACCGTTAGGGAGGGGGGGGGCAGATGCTGTCAGGAAACATTTTTCAAGAAATACCACATGATATTCCTCAGGAACTTTTTGAAGTTATTCTTGATAAACCTGGGGTTTCTATTGAACGGATTATTTCCAAGGGACATACGACACCAAAAGGGTCATGGTACGACCAAGATCATGATGAGTGGGTTTTGCTGTTGCAAGGTGAGGCAAGTGTCATGTTTCATGATGATACTGAACCATATGTCCTGGCCGTTGGTGACTATTTGTATATTCCAGCAGGTGTCAAACACCGAGTGGAATGGACATCTCAAACAACTGAAACGCTATGGCTTGCTATTCATTTGACAATAGATAAAGTGGGAGATCTATCATTGCTGTGAGTGCGTGCTAAAAAAAGCAAAAGGTTAAGTGGCAGGCACCCGAGGTTTGCGATGTTGGTGTGGGGTGAGCGCTGTTCGCCCTTTTTCGATCCACAGACCACACTCCTGGTTTAAATTAGCCACTTTGGCTATCTCAACCAGCGCTAGGTCATCCTCACTTAACCGGCCTAACCAGCGGCCATTTCGCCCTTTATGAATTAAACACTCTGCGCCATTGGCAAAAATGTGTTCAGCTTCAGGGATAATGAAGCGTGCATTTTTTTTCATAACACTGAATGTACAGCGTTGAGCGACATGAGCGACTTTTTTAGTATCAGTATCAATAAAGCGTGCAAGTACATTTATTTCTTGCGCTAAATTAGCGAGTAAATCGTTATAATGAACAAAAAGAATATTCTCTAAATGACGGTAATTCCACCAACTTTGCGTATGATACATATTTCCCCAAAAGGGGTATCCTTCATGCTGCCAGGGAAAAGCACCTTTTATTAGCCATTGTTGCCAAAAGGCACTCAGGCTGGCTGGTGGAGAAGGCAGGGGTTGATAAGTTGAAGGTATGGATTCGTTAATCAACTGTAAAAAGCTTGGGCTAATGGTTGTGTAATAATCCCACAATGACATGCATACATCCCTTGGATCTCGGGCAAGTACAATATATTTAACTTGAGGAAAATAAGGAATACCATCAAGTGGAAGATGAGATTTAAGAACTCGGCGTTCAGGCTTAGCTAAGAAATTTCTTAGCGATTCTGGTGCATTGCCTCGATAGTCAATCCAGGACAGGAATAATGGACTTTTTAAATTATTGTTTTGATGATAATTAACAAGATTTTTAAGGATATATTGCAACCATATACTGCCTGATTTGTAAGATGAGCAGACGATAATATCGTCGTCTTTAGGCGTGTATAATTCCCAACGTGAGCTATCAAGGAGGTGGTTGTGATAGGAATGAAGAACTCTAGGTTGCAATGGCATGAGTAAAGTCCTTTTATATGCCCACGCTTTTTATTGTTATTTAATAATATAGCATTGCATTTTTTTCTGTTCGAATAAAAAGCCCGGCAAAAGCCGGGCAATAAAAAAAATAAAATAATTGTAATATTATTGACATTGGTTATTTACAGCACAACTATGTAGTGTATTCACAAAGTTGTAATTATTTGTAGAATCCCAGTTAACATCCCAGGTCATTAGTCCACGGAAGCCGGGGTAGGTTTGTTGGGGTTTGTAATTTCCACAAGACTGGCCTGTACGTAAACAATGAATCGCTGCTTTTACGGTAGTAGGTGCGGTATATCCCCCAGCAGGAGCAGCACTTTGGGTGGATGGTAGACCAATGACAACCTGGCTGGGTTTGAGTCCCGTATAGTTGACGCCCGTACTGCCAATTTCAAAGCCCTTAATCACCGCTTCAGACAGTGCAACCAAGAAGTCTTGTGTGCCTTGACGATACGGTTTTTTATCTAACCCTAACATTGAACCGGAGTTGTAGTACTGCATATGTACCCAGCTAATGTCGTTTTTCAATGCATTGAAAATAGGTAGATAGTTACCAAAGGCATTGCCCCACGCAGAAAGTCCACCCACCACATTGGCCGTTTCTGGAGCAAAAGTCATTAAGAAGGATGCCCCATAGTGTTTTTTCAAACGCTTCAAGGCATTAATCATTCTTAAAACGCTACCTGTTGGCTTGTCAGGGCTGCCTGATGCTAGCAGGCCATGTTCAGTATCTATATCAATACCATTAAAGCCATAGCGATCAAAAATAGCGATTAATGAGTTTACAAAATTATCTTCCTGCTGTTGGTTATCCAAGTGCAGTAAGGCATTTTGACCTCCAATGGAGAGCAGGACTTTTTTGCCTTTGGCCTGTGCAGCTTTGATATCAGCGGGGGTGGGTTTATCACTTAACACCACTGAGCCATCACTGTTGATACTTGGAAAGGCAACAATAAGTACATTGTACTTATCATTTACCTGGCTCATGGGTACATATTTATTGCTGTTCCAGTTTTCCCAATAGCCCACAAACACATTACCTGTTAAAGGTTTGCCATCTCCTGGTTTGTCACCATCGCCAGGCTTATCGCCATCACCTGGGGGGAGTGGTGGTTTGGGTGGTTGGGGTGTATCACCGTCACCAGGTGGTACGGGAGGTTGGGGTGGTTTTGGGTTATCACCATCATCACCGGGTGGTGTAGGTGGTGCTGGAATATCGCTCCCATCGTCAGGTGTATCACCATCGGGTGGTACTGGTGGCTGAGGAGGGTTAGGGGTATCTCCATCACCGGGCGTTGTGTTGCTATTCAAGCCATTATGTAAACTGCGTAGCAACGTTCCTTCTTGATCATCTTGACCCAGATGCCAAAACATCACACCACCCAGTTTCTCCTGCTTAATGTATTGGGTTTTGACAGTTAATGACTCAGCATCATCGTAAGTGACAAACAGATCATGCTCTGCATTGTACAGCCAAGGCGCTTTAGCTTCAGGGTGGTAGAAACGTTGGTATCCATAGTTTCCTGCAAGCATTTTTTTGATATCAGCATAAGTCGCGATACGTGGTTCTTTCCGCTCAACACATTTATCACAGCCTACGAGCCAGGTAGGGTCGCCTTGATAAGGATCGCCACCAGGTGTATTAAACGACTGATAAAGGCCATGATTCGCTTTGCCTACCTCTTTAAAGGCTCGACCGTAGAAAGGCACACCCATGACAATTTTTTCGCGAGGAACCTTCATAATCAGGTGTTGTTTTACGGCGGCATCAGCGGTTAGTGCAAAGGGGCTGGGGAACAGCTTTTTGATTTCTTCCCAGGTTTTAGGTGGGTTAAACTGAACTTCACGCAACGCATTATAATACTTAGGTTCATCTTGACTGCCGTATAAATGGGCATGGAAGTTGGTTTTGGTTACTCCTTGCCATGGTCCATTAAAGTCATAGGTCATTAAATTAATAAAATCTAATGGGGCAACAACTTTATCAAGCTGAGCGTAGTAACGTGACAAGAAGAACGCACCACCTGCACCCGCAATCGTCAGGTGATAATCTGCGGAGTCTTGTTGCTCTTGTACGTTTATTTGCTGACGAAACTCACTGAGTAGTGAAATAAAATTATTGGTATCCGATTTACGTGGATACTCCCAATCTAAATCAATACCATCAAACTTGTGTTGTTTCATCAGTTTGATACAAGAGCTGGCCATGGTTTTTCGAGCAGCATCTGTTGCTGCGGCATCTCTGAAACGGTTTGCTGTTGGACTGGCATCATTAGAAAATGCCCAACCACCGACGGAAAACATCAGCTTCAGTTTTGGATTGTATTGTTTCAGTGTGTTTAATTGCTTAAATACTTCTGCCGCTTTATTTTCATCCGTTCCTTCCAATAAGTCACACTGACCTTGCTGGTTAATACCAATAAACGCAAAGTTAATATGCGTCAACATGCGTGCTTTTTCGGGAGAGATGTTGCTAATTGGGAAATCAACACTGGGATACGTGTTAATTTCATCTGGCCCTAACATATAGTAGCCGACAACCTTATATTGACTGCCATCTCCGGGTGTAGGTGGGTTAGGGTTATCACCGTCATCATCGCCATCATCAGGAGGAATAGGTGGCTCTTGACCATCGTCACCATCATCTGGATCATCGGGGGTGTCGTTTAGTCGTTCCCAAGGTCCCCACTGGTCTTTGCCAGGCTCATCACCACGGGTCCACCATTTAGCTTGGTAAAGCACATTCTGGTAACTGACCTTATCGCCTTTGACATATACCTTGTCGGCCTGCCAGGCTTGGGCACTGCCAGGTTTATCGTCACCAGGTTGACCATTATCACCTGGTTTGTCGCCATTCCCGGGTTTATCCGTATCGGGTTTGTCGCCATCACCAGGCTTTGTGGGTGGAGGGTTATCATTGCCTTGAACCTGTTTCCATGGTCCCCATTGGTCTTTACCAGGCTCATCCCCACGGGTCCACCATTTGGCTTCATAGGTTTTGCTTTGGTAGGTTACTCGATCACCTTTGGTATAGACTTGCTCTGCTTGCCATGTATTAGCGGGGGGGACAGGTTTATTACCATCATCGGGTGGATTAGGTGGTTGTGGTGTGTCTCCATCGCCAGGATCACCCGGAGGTGGGGGCGGTGGAGGTATATCATCATCGCCATCACCTGGTGGTGTGGGTGGCTTAGGTTGGTCACCATCATCCGGTGGCGTAGGCGGCTCGGGTGGTTTGGGATTATCGCCCGGTTTATTGCCCAACCCTTCATGAATCGCCTTGAGTATCTCGCCATTATCAGCATCAATTTCCCAAGAGAAAACACCCGCCAAACTATTTGCCGTTACATATTGGGCTTTAGCTTTCACTGAACGAGGGTTATCGTAGGTGATCAGCTCACCTTTACTGGCATTCCATAAGTAGGGAGCTTGTGCCGTATCATCATAAAAATATTTAAAGCCTCCTGAACCTTGACCATCCGTACCACCCAAGTACTTGGACACGATGTGTTTATAATCAATAACGCCAGGCTGCCAGGAACCTTTTATAGGCTTGCCACTGGTACCTTGCCAAGGATCATTTTCCTGTCCACCTTGAATACCTGTCCAGCCGCGACCGTACATGGCCGCACCTAATACCAGTTTATTTCCGGGTAAACCGGCTTGGGTCAGGTTTTGTACGGCATCATGTGCATTAAATTCAGGAATTTTTTCATGAGAAGCCGCGTATAATCCTGAATGATGACCAAGAGTACTGTCCCAGGCACCATAAAAGTCATAGCTCATGGCAAAGATATAATCGACATAACTGCTGACTTCAGCGTAATTAATATTATCAATTTTTTCAGGACCTGCACTTGTGGCGGCAGTGAGCTGGTATTTTTTTCCCGTCTCTTGGCTTAATGCATCCAGTGCTTGTCGTAAATCTCGCATTAATGCCGTAAAAGCGGCTTTATCTTCAGGTGAGCCTAATTTTGAATTAGCGCCAGGTACGCCAGGAAATTCCCAGTCAATATCCAAACCATCAAAGAACGGATACTGTTTTAGAAACTCAATGGCCGACTTAACAAATGTGGCGCGTTTTTGCGTGTCTTTTGCCAAATAGTAAAAGGGATCAGACAGTGTCCAACCGCCAATAGAAGGGAGTACGGTAAGATGAGGATTCGCTTTTTTTAGTTTGATGAGCTGTCCAAAGTTTCCGCGAATAGGGTCGTCCCATTTATCACCAGGATAACTTTTTTCTAATGCGGCGAAGCGGTCATGAATCGTTACCGTATAATCTGGTTGGTCTGCACATTCCCGGGTTAAGGCACTATAGCCCTGGGGGTTTTCTTTTTGTAATGATTCATTAGGACCACAGACCGCAATAAAACCATACAACACGTGAGTGAGGTTTTTTGCGGGAATATCATTAACATGGAAGTTACGGCCATAAACACCCCATTCAACAAAATAGGTACCAACAACTTTGTTGGCATTATTTTGGAATAATGCTGAATCATTATTCAACATGGTTGCGTGGGACAATCCAGATAAACCCAGCCCTATGGCGACACCAATGGCCAATTTATTAGGCAACCAGCGGCGTAATCGCGTGGTATGCATAATCTGTTCTCCTCAATGCATTTATTAAAGGCGTGCTTGTGTGGTCAATCACCCAATGAGTGACTGTTATGACACATTAAGTACACGCAAGACCTGATAACCCAGCGGTAATGACATGCTGAACAATCAGGCAAATAAGCTAGTTGTTGAGTAATATGTGTTAACTGGTTTTAGACATAAGTCAGATAAATAAAAGATTTTTAATATCTCATTGTTTGTGTTTAAGCGACTATTGATCCGCTTGCCCTAACTATCCGTATGTCATCGTCTTTCGTTGCGTTTTCCCCGTTATTTTGTTGGGGGTATAACAACGGGTATGTGACATTTGTGGTCTTTTTATGCGTCGCAAAAAAACTAGCCAAACAAAAAAAGACGTATTGGATGACACGAACGAGAAAGCCACAAATGCCAAATAAGACACACGACGACTGGTGGATAGTTGTTTTTAAAGTTTAGCAAAGGTTTGTTAAATAAAATGGTAAACCAGTTCCAAATTTAATAAATAATCAAATAAAGGGCGGTATTGAATATGAATTTACAGGCAGGAATTGAATAATAAGTGCTAATGGTTAACGCGTAGTTTTGTTAAGCATTTCGCACTGAGTATATGTAGGTAGGCTATATTTTGATAATAAATTGGAATAATTCAAGATAAATAAAGATCAAAATAATTCACTTTGTTCGATAAAAAACGCCTTTTGTCGTATTTTTTGATTTTGGACTCAGGGCAGTCGCATATAACTTTACCTTTAAAAAAGTCATTATTTAAAGCACCTTTGTCTAACGGCTGCATAACGCCCTTCGAATACACCGTGAATCTTTATGTGTAATTACATGGGTTGTTGCTTTCATGGCATAAAAAAACAGAGACTATAAATAATCTCTGCTATGCGATTAGCTTGTTGAATAATTATTTTTTTGCTCTACTAGAGTGATAAGGTACAAATAAACGTTATTGGTTTAAACAGGATTAATTGCTTTTGATGGCAGTTTATGTTGTTTAATATAAAAAACGGGTGTACCTATGTAGGTAATATATAAAAAAGTCGCTTTAGCATATTGTTGAGTGGTTGTTGATACTCTTATACCAATGATGGCATTTGCATCTTCAGGTGCCATTAACATTAACTCATCAAGGGTTTCTTCATATTCATTACGTTTGCGTTCTAAAAAGCCTCGAATCAGTCCTTTTTTGGATATTTCAACTGCACGGGTAATTTGCACCATATTGTACATGTGTTTAATACGATAACAGCTTGGTAATTCTTCTGTTGTAAGTAACAGCTTATTACTGCGTTCTTCAACATAGGGCGTTATTTTTCGATTGAGAAACATTTTCTCACCCTGTTTTTTGAGTAGACCAATACTGACGATTTTTAAGCACGATGGCAGTGCGTGTAGGTAAGTATAGGTGAAGTCTTTGGGGATGGCCTTCAATGGATGAATCTTCAACAGGCAATGTCAGATGAATAACATGGGTATCAATACGGTTATGTCCGCCAAAGTCAGCATCATCACTGCTTAAAATAACTTCATACTCACCTGCAGGGGCAGGAATTGAATAGTCGGTAAATGACTTTTCAGGGTGAAAATTGAATACCCAAACTAACCCTTGGCGTTCAAATGCCAGGACTTTATCATCATCTCTAACCCACAGGATATGGACAGTACTATAACGTAGTACATCATAAGTTTTACAAACTGCTATCATGGCACGATCAAAATTATTGAGTAAACCGTACTTTAAATTGGGATTATCGGCTAGTGACCACTGTCGGCGTGCGTGATGATATGACCAGTGATTACCTTCGCGAGGAAAGTCTATCCATTCTGGATGACCAAATTCATTACCCATAAAGTTTAGATAACCATGACCTGCAGTGCTCAAGGTTACCAGTCGAAGCATTTTATGTAATGCCATTGCCCGGTCAATGAGTAAATGCTCATCATCTCGATTCATATGCCAGTACATTGCCGCATCGGCTAAACGAAAAATAAGTGTTTTGTCACCGACTAAAGCCTGGTCATGACTTTCTGTGTAACTTATGGTTTTTTCGTCATGGCGACGGTTAATAAGCTCATGCCATAAATGAACGATTGACCAGTCTTCATCACGTATATCTTTAGTGTATTTTATCCATAAATCAGGAATGCCCATGGCAAAGCGATAGTCAAAGCCGATTCCACCCTGTGCTGTGGAAAGGGCAAGACCCGGCATACCACTCATGTCTTCTGCAATGGTTATCGCATCAGGACGGAGGCTATGAATAACCTGGTTGGCTAGGGCTAAATAGGCTAGGGCATCCAAATCAACATTGTGGCTAAAGTAATGATCATATGAGGTGAAGGCTTGGCCGAGTCCATGGTCGTGGTAAAGCATGCTGGTAATTCCATCAAAACGGAAACCATCCACGTTGAACGTATCCAGCCAATAACGACAATTTGAGAGTAAAAAATGAAGTACTTCAGGTTTGGCATAATTAAAGCAGCAAGAGTCCCAGGCTGGGTGCCGTCCCCGTCCCCCTTCATGAAAAAACTGGTAGGCTGTCCCATCATATAAGCCTAAGCCTTCTACATGATTGGCGACAGCATGGGAGTGAACTAAATCAATGAGTACCGCAATTCCCATCCCATGGGCAGTATCTATCAGTTCCATTAACTCTTCAGGTGTACCAAAGCGTGATGAGGGGGCAAAGTAGCTGGAAACATGATAACCAAAGGAACCATAGTAGGGATGTTCAGGAATACCCATAAGTTGTATGGTGTTATAACCAGCCGCGTGGATTCGAGGTAATGTTTGTTCGGTAAATTCGCGATAAGTGCCTACTTTTCCCTCTTCTAAAGCCATGCCGACATGGGCTTCGTAGATTAATGGGGCAGTCTGTGGGCGCTTGAATGGATGTTGCCATTGATAGGGGGATTTGGGATGCCAGACTTGCGCGGTAAAAATAAGGGTTTGGTTATCTTGTATGACGCGTCGAGCATAAGCAGGAATTCTGGGGCCTTCACCACCATACCACACCATATGTAAACGATAATGTTGACCGTGTTGCAGGGCATTTTCAGGGAGGTGTAGTGCCCAATGACCATGATCATCAATACGTTGAAATTGAAATTCAGAAGATATTTGCCATTGATTCATATCTCCCACTAAAAAAATAGCGGTGGCATTGGGAGCCCACTCATGTAATTGCCATTTATGATCGCGAAAGTGCAGGCCAAAGTATTCATGGCCACTGGCTATATCCATCAACTCGTTTTGGTTGTGACATAGTTGTTGACGCCTGGCTTCAATGGCAATTAAGCGATGCGTTAATTGACTACGGTAAGGCGCTAACCAAGGGTCATTGTGAATAATCGTATCAATTAAATGATGTATAGACATTGAGGGTGCGTTGACGATCGTATTCATCCTTGAAATCTACTTATTTACTAATGAGTGGACGACGTAACATCTTTTCGTAAAGATTGATATATTGTTTAGCCGTATTGGAATGGTTATAGGAGGTGATTGCTTCTTCCATGATACGGTGAATTTGCTTGGCTTTGGTATCCACGGAACGTTTATGAAAACGCATCGCTTGGTCAACAGCCCAACGTAAACTTTCGGGATTATAATATTTAAATAAAAAACCGTTACCTCTATTTTTACGCGTATTTAAATCCGTAATGGTGTCATGAATACCACCTGTGTCGTGTGCAATCGGTAAAGAACCATAGATGGGTCCTATCATTTGTGGCAATCCACAAGGTTCAAAAGAAGAAGGCATTAATACGAAATCAGAAGCAGCATAACACTGATGTTCAAGGGTATTATTAAAGTCGCAAACAGCAACACGCTCCTGAAACCCATGAAAGTGAACAATATCTCGAAATACTCGTTGGTATTCGCCATCAGCGACAAAAACAATTTGTAGCCGTTGTGGCCAGTAATCAGAAATCAAATGGTAAATAATATCGGCTAGCAGTTGACAGCCTTTTTGAATAGGATCAAGGCGGGATGGCCAGAATAAAAGCGGAGCTTTGGGGTCAACAAGTAGTCCTAGTTGCTGTTGTACATGCTGCTTGTTATGACGTTTTCCTGCTACATGTGATGCGGCATCATACTGTAAAAGTAGCTTGTTATCTGTGCGGGGATTAAACGCTGGGTCTGGTGCATTTAAAATACCATAAGCACAACCTGCATAGTATTTGTTAATGAGTTCTTGACGCAATTTGTCAGGGACAAAGTGATGATAACCTTCAACAATTTCCACTAAAAATCGAGGGCTAACGGTGTTTACAAAGTGACCGGCAAACACACCACTGGTCAGAAAGTCAACAGGGATTGATTCTCGTGCATTCTCATAACAATCGGCATAATCTTCAAAAAATAAATGTTGCCAAAACTCGGCCGAATCAATACCACGATCTTCAATATGTGACATTGTGGCTTTTACACTATGAATATTATGGATGGTGAATAAACAAGGAATGCCTTTTTTTCGGGCAAAGGAAGGAATAAGCCCCGTCATCCAGTCGTTACAGTGAATAAGATCAGGTTGTACGCGAGGAATAATGTTATTAATGACTTCACGCTGAAAGGCTAATGATAACTTGGTATTTTCCAAATAGTACGCAGAATAAACCCGATTTAGATAGTAAAAGACTCGGTCTTCTGCTAAATGTAAACGATTATCAGGCACAGTCTGTCGTAAATTGTGGTATTCTTTTTGTAAAAAAGGTGCCAAACGATCTTTAAAAATAGCGCGATAATCAGGTAGGGCTACATGAACATCAGCACCTTGATTAAATAAAGCACTGATAAGGGCTGCTGACACATCAGCCAAACCACCCGCTTTTGCGGTCAGATACTGTGCATAGCTGCCCATTCTATCAGGAAGATAGGTCACCTCCGGTGTGACAATTAAAACACGGGGATTTTTCCTGCCGCCGTTCATTCAAAACTCCATGGCATCATCTGCGGGATCACTTCGTGTGCACGTTTCATCATGAAAAAAAGTTAATTATCCAGAATTAAGTGTCTAGGTATAATAATAGACAACAGTTCATGTGTGACTGTGTGGCTATAAAAGTGTTACCTGACTGATAGGTATCCTAGCAAAGAAATATTGCTATTCTGTGGCATTTTAACCGTTATGAAACATAGTCAGTTATGAAACATAGTCAGTACTGCGGAATGAAAAGCACTTTTAAAGCGCGTGCTAACTGACAATGTCTCATAACATGTTATGTAGTTAATCTTTAGTCTCAGTTAACCCATGTCAGTAAGTGGGGTTGAAACCGCAGCCAATCATCAAACTGGGGAACTGCTCGAACAGTAAAACCATATTGTCCGGAACCATCACAGGTAATATCACAACGATACAGATAGGAACCATCGCCACGGTCTTCGGCAACGATCATCGGGGTTTCATGTCCTGCACACAGATCATCTGCACCATGGAGCAGTCCATAATAAAGCTGGACTTCGACCTCATCAGGAGTGAGTTGACCCAGGTGAACGACAGTTGACACATTAAATGTATCATTAACCCTAAACGGACCTCTGGAGCTGCAGGTGGGTGACTCAATATGAATATGCTGCCAGTGTTGTAAGTAGCGAGAATGCTGGACAGCCAATTGTTTAGCTTCAGCCCACTGGTTTTCACGTAAGGATTGCAGGCGCTGATGGGCTGGGATATAAAAGCGTTCGGTATATTCTTTCACCATCCGTAAGTTACAAAAATCAGCCATGGCCATTTTTATAGACTCACGCATTTTATAAACCCATTGGTTAGGAATGCCACCCGGTTTACGATCATAATAACAAGGTATGACATCATTTTCTAAAACATTATAAAGCGCCTGACTTTCAACTGCATCTTGATAATCGGGGTCATGATATTCTTCACCATTACCAATTCGCCAACCACGGTCATCGGTAAAACCTTCACACCACCAGCCATCTAAAATACTTAAATTAAGCACCCCATTAACGGCTGCTTTCATTCCCGATGTGCCACAGGCCTCCATGGGGCGTCTTGGGTTATTCAGCCAAACATCACAGCCTTGCACCATCAGTCGTGCAGTATGCATGTCATAGTCTTCAAGGAAAACGATTTTATGGCGGAAACGTTCCTGTTCTGCAAAGTGAATTAACTGTCGTATAACTTCTTTCCCTTCATGATCTTTGGGGTGTGCTTTACCGGCAAAAACAAATTGTACAGGGTGGTCCGTGTTGTTGATAATGGCTTGTAACCGGTCTGGATCACGAAAAATAAGGTTACCGCGTTTATAGGTTGCATAACGACGGGCAAAACCGATGGTCAGTGCATCCTGGTCCAACACTGATTCTACGGCACGCATGACTCGGCGAGAGGCATTACGACGACCATATTGCTGTGACATGTGCTCACGTACAGAACGTATGAGTCGTGAACGGCTAAGCTCATGGGCACGCCATAAATCTTCTTCAAAAATATCATCCACTCGGGCCATATTTTCTTTCATTTGGGAGGCAAGGTACCACTGTGGCCCTAAGTGTCGCTCAAACAACATAACGATTTCGGGGGAGAGCACACTGGAGACATGAATACCATTGGTTACATAGCCAATGGGAACTTCTTCATCTGCACGGCTAGGCCAAATGTGGGTCCACATGTGGCGGGCCACATGGCCATGAAGCTCACTGACACCGTTACAAAATTGCGCCATACGTAAGGCAAATAAGGACATGCAAAAGGGTTCATGTTGCTGGTCATCTTTTTCTTGTCCCCAACGAATCAATTGTTCAACAGGTAAACCAAACAGCTCACTGTACACTTTAAAATAAGGGGCAAGAAGTTCTGGAGAAAATTTATCGTGACCCGCAGGAACCGGTGTATGCGTGGTAAACACGGTAGTGCGGGGTACTATTTCCATAGCGGTTTTTAAATCAACCTGCTCTTTTTGCATGACCTGACTGATGCGTTCAAGATTAACAAAGGCACAGTGTCCTTCATTCAGGTGAACCACTGAAGGGTTAATGTCCATTGCATCCAGGACTTTCATACCACCAATACCCAACACAACCTCTTGGGTAAGTCGTGTATTGTGTTCGGCGGCATATAAACGGTTGGTGATTTCTTTTATTTCGGCTGGATTTTCTGGGATATAGGTATCCATTAACAATAAAGTGACACGACCAACCTGTAACTTCCAGGTTTGAAAATGAATGGGATGGTTAGGTGCAGGGATACTGATAACCAGGTCTTGGCCATCTTTACCTTTGACTTTTTCCATTGGCAGGTGAAATAAGTTAGTTTGCGGGTAATCTTCCTGTTGCCAGCCATCCTGATTGAGATATTGGCGGAAGTAACCATAGCGGTACATTAAACCCAGCCCAATCAAGGGAATATCGTTTACCGAGGCGGCTTTTAAGTGATCACCCGCGAGTACACCTAAGCCTCCTGCAAAAATGGGGAGGCTCTCATGAATACCAAACTCCATTGAAAAATAGGCAATACAACCTTCTTCACCAAATGGGCTTTCTTGTGGCGTTTGACGCGTAATGACACGCTCATGAAACTCTGTTTTGACCTTATTTAAATTAGCAAGAAAACTACGGTCTTTAGCGAGTGCATTTAATCGATCTTGTTCTATATAGGTTAAAAAGGCCAATGGGTTATGTTGGGCTTTACTCCAAAGATGAGGATCAATACGACGAAAGAGTTCAATGGCTTCAGGTGTCCAACACCACCAGAGATTTCTTGAAAGGGTTTCCAGAAAGGCCAGTGGCTCTGGAATTTGAGGGTAAACCTGATAGCTGGTGATCATTTTCATGAGGTAATAGCCTTGTGTGACACATACAAAGAAAGAATAATCAATGTCATACAATCACCACAGAATTTTCACAATTGGCGTAAGCATTAAAAATATATTTGTCAGCTTCTCGGTCATTTTCCCAGCGGCGATTATCGATAAAATAACGGAATTGATATTCTTGACCTGGACGTAGCTCAAGTGTGGCTGTGAAGTCGCCATTTTTGAGGTTTTTCATTGGTGTATTGTTGGTTGACCAATTATTAAAATCCCCAACGATGCATACATTATGTGCATCTGACATAGCGTCTTTAGGTATACGAAATGTAACTTTACAAACGGGCTTAGATTTTAAATATTGTTTTTTTAAACTCATTGCTGCGTTCCCCAATAACAACCCAGGTATGACTGGCTTGTCTATGACTCAATGAAAGAGTGTAGATTATACCTTGGGCTATACAACAAAATTTTTAACATTTGGCGATGGATAAATAGTGAATAAATAATCAATTTCTGCTGGGTTATTTTGATTTATTTTCAATCATAAGCTTTTCCAGTTTTCGCCACACGCGCAAAAGTTCACTCACACCCCAGGCTTGAGCATCACAACCTCGGTGTTGATGGGGACGATTACCATCAATAATTTCAGGTAACTGTCCCACACAGCCTTCATCTATTAATAAGGAAGCTGACCCTAACCAGGCAAATGCCGTAGGAATAGCCTGAGGACCATAGCACTCAACCCAGGCTTCAGCATAGGCCGGAAATACCCACGTCCAGGCTGTGCCATTATGGTAAGCCGGTTTTCGGCAAGTGTCTTCATCTCCACGGTAGTGACCAAAATAAGGATGTTGAGGATTATTGATAGGTTTGCCATGAAAGGTAATGGCTAAGGGCGGATGTACCGGTTGATCAGCTAAGGTTCGAATTGCACCAGGCACCAGTAACTGCTCACAGGCTTCAAGTATACGACGGGTGATGTCTGAGTCACTAACAGCGCCCAGTGTAATGGCATAAAGTTGATTGGGCCGCAAGGCATTGTCGGCTACGGCTTTTGCCGCTGGGGTATCAGGCACACAATGCAGGCAGTCTGCTAAATACCCTACATCTGGAAAATAATAATATTGGGTAATGGATTTTTTCACTTGGTCAGCTAATGTTGCCCAGCGTGGTGTATTAGGGGCAATTTGAGCTAATAACTGTAATGCGGCAAACCATAATGCCTGTATTTCAATAGGGTAGCCTTGCCTTGGGGTACCGGCAGGGAAGTTAGTATCCATCCAGGTGAAATGCGAGGGGCTAAAAATGAGTCCTGATTGCTCATCCATTTTTATCTGATTGGGGGTACCTTGGATAATACCATTTGCCATATCCACCAGTACTTGATGAAGCGAGCGACCCGCACAATCTCGACCAAAAATATCGTCTCGGCCAGAGGCTTGCCACAAGTCGTTACACGCTGCAAATAACCACAGTGGGGCATCAGAGGTATCTCGATTGGAGGCATCGCCTCCGCGTATCATATTGGGCAATGTACCCTGGTCTTCAAATTGAGCAAATTGCAAAATAATAGACTCTGCTGTGGCCCAATCCCCTGCAGCAATAATTCCCCTCACTACAATCAAGGTGTCACGTCCCCAGTCTAAAAACCACGGATAGCCAGCAATAACCGTTTGTAATTTGCCGCGTCGAACAATGAATTGTTGAAGGGAGGGCTTTAACACATTAGGCAAAGGTTCGGTACTTGGAAATTGTTTAGTCCAGCCAGTGATGGTTTCAAGCAACACAGGCAATGTATCGTACGGTTTGGGTGACTCATCCGTTGAGGTAATTTGAGCGGTGATCGTCACCATTTCACCTCCAGCCATAGGAATAGCGAAATATCCTGGACAATATAAGTCTGAAACGGCATCCAGACCGCGTTCACCCTCTAGCGGTCGATACACCATATAGTGCCATTCAGGGGATACATGAAATTTACCCTGAGTACTGTGTAGTGTGAGCTGATGGTGTGGATCAGGGGTAAAGCGAAAGCCTTGCGAGTTCGGTAGAATGGCTTTCGGAAAGCTGGATTCCAGACCGGTATAGGCTTTCGTCGTTTCATGGAAATTACGGTTTTCGATATCAGGACGCAGCACTAAATCAATAACCGATTGGTCAGCAAGGCGATCATGGTGATCATCCTGGTGACAGCGATATATGACCCACTGTACAGCATTTTGCTCAGGGATCATTGCCATACCAATCTTCAATAAGACATGCTGGCCTTGGCCAACAGGGAGATGAAATAACCAATAGCCACCATGGCTGTGATGACAGCCAAAGGCATCAAGACACGCCTGACTAATAGCTTGGGTATAGCCTTGATAATTCAGCCAACCGCGTATCCTGGCCAGCATAATCCAACGATCATCTGGGTGTTCTGGATGTAAGTTGGCGGCTAAAGCGGCATCATAGCGGCTACGAAGAAATCCCCATTGGCTACTGGCACGAGACATCCCACCACGATTGTTGGTTCCTAGCCATAAGTGAGGGTGATCAAGGAGCTGGTTGCGGAAAAAGATATTTCGGGCTTTAACATGTTGTCCTTCAGCTAAATAACAGAGAGGGACCTCACAAGAAATAACATTATCTGTCGTATACAGTTTAATTTTGAGTGTACGTTGCTGGTGATGTGTTGGTGTATTGAGTGGCTCAATAACCGTCATGTAATGTGCGCCAAAAGCAAAGCTTCGTTCTTTGATAAATACAGTTTTGTTTGACTCGTTTATGGTCAGGTGAAAAGGATAAGGACAGCGAACGAGTAGCATGTGCTGTGGGGGAATCATGACTTCACGCCATTGATCTTGAGGGTACTGCCAGGTGATGACATAGGGCTCTTCGGTAAACGGAGTAATAGCAGTACAAAATGCTCGAGGGTCTTTTTGCAGTAACTGGCAGTAGTAATCCAGATTAAATTCTCGCAGGTCCTGACAACCATGATAATGCTGATACAGTTTCAGTACTTTGCTTTGTATACGTTGTTTGATTAACTGAGAAGAGGGCAGGTGACTGTTTTTTTCATACTGTCTGAGCTGGGTAATCATGGCATGCTGATCGGTCAGGCAGAGCACTTGTCCTGGCTTAAGATCTAATTTTTGTAAGTCCCGATCATTGATAGGATGATACGTTGTTCCTGACAGTAAATCATACCAGGGGGGAGCCTCCATGAGGGCTCTGTCTTTCGGCCAACAAGCCTGACATGATGCTTCAGTATCTAAATTGGCCACAATAAGAAGATGATGACTGTTATTGTTTGGGTGCCTGTGTACCACAATAAAGTTTCCAGGCCCTGTTTGCAGCATATGCTGTTGACCTTGTTGATTGAACACAGGGTGGTGTTTAAGTAAAGCACTCAAACGATGGATTAGGGCTACCTGATTGTCGATACTTCCCCAATTCAGTGAAGGTGAGCCATGAACACTCACTTTCTCTGTCGCAAGCCACTCAACACCATTTGCAAAGCCAAAGGCGCCCTGGGGAGAAAGCATTGCACATAGCGTGGTGCGTAGTCTGGCCCAAAGCGGAGAGGTTGCCGCAAGGCGATTATTATCATGGGTTTCGCAGAAGTGGACGGTGATACCATCTCGTTGAGAAATGTCCAGCGCTTCAGGTAGATAGTGTTCAAGTTGGTTACGGTCATAGTTTTGGAATAATTCAGAGTAGGCCCAGTTAAAATTAGCGTGATTTAAAAGTTGCCGAGTACTGGCAATAGGGCCTCCGAGTCCCTCCAATAAAAAGATGGTATCGGGATATTGTTGACGCACCTTGGCAATAATATATCGCCATGCAGCGTCCGGAATCATATAGCCTGCATCGGCACGAAAACCATCAACACCGCGACGGCACCAGGTTAGAAAGATGTTAGCCATATACTGCCAAAGATCTTTATGGCCGTAATCAAGTCTTGTCAGGTCTCCCCAAATAACTCCCCAGGCACCAGGGTTTTCGATTTTACCTGAAGGGGAGCGAGCCACCCATTGTGGATGACTTTCATGCAAACCAGCCGCCCATCCAGTGTGATTTATGGCAATATCAAGTAGCAGTGATCCTTGATGGGCATGAATGGCATCAACTAACTCAATAAACTGCTCAAGTGGGGTGGCTTTGGGATCAAATTCTGCCAGCGCTGGATCAACGGCAGTAAAACTAAGCGCAGCATAGGGGCTACCAAAGCGCCCCATACGGGCATAGGTTGTCGGGGTAGGGTGAATGGGGAGCAGTAAAATATGACGACAACCCAGTTCGTTAATAATGAAGTCCAGTTCACCCCGTAAATCACGGAAAGTGCCTGACGGGGGAATGACGGTGAATCCAGATTTGTCAAAGTCATTAAGCTGTTTATCTGAGATAGGATGACCAAAACCGAGGCCAGATTTATTACGACCAAATTGACGGACGAAGGCGTTGTAAATGATATTGGCACAGCAGGCTTCAGCCGTATCGACATTGATAATGGTGTTATGCCCGGTAGGCCATAGGGGATCTTTCTTCTTGCCTGGGAGGAAGTAGGCTTTAGCCTCAAAGTGACCCACTTCAGTTAAACCCAAGATAAGTTGGTATTCACCATTGGCACATTGCTTCATGGGAATATCAAACCAGTCACGGCCTAATGAGGTTTCTTGATAGTCGACTTCATTAATAATCTCTAGACGCTTGATATCAGCATGACCAATATTGGTGCGTAGCCAGGCCGTTCCTTGCCAATGGTTGGGTACAGATAAACGAAATGTCATCATGTCGCCTGTATAGTGGACGATATGTTCACCTGGCGATGGGTGTTGAATAATTTCCTCAGACTGAATCATAACGCTGTATTTATCCCCAAACTGTCGTTCATTCATGATTATTGAATGCTCACTAAGCATCCTTGGCTCAACGAATCACTCCGAGGGGGTGACTGTTTTTACTATAGGGCAGATTAAGTATAGGGCAGTCTGTTTAAAAGTAATGATACGGTATCATGACGAGAATAAAGTAATGGTGAGCAAAAGGGAGGAGGCTCAGGGAAGACTATTGCCACTGATAAGTTTGTCAAAATAAGCGTCGTACTGGCCATTGTCTTTCAATGTTTTAAGGCCTTTATCGAATAGTTTTATTAATTCCTGATTGGCAGGGTTTTGTTTCGTTAACAACAAGAAAGCAGGGCGGGAAGTAAGTGGTTTTGAATTATTGGTAAAGAGCGAAGCGATATGTCTTGGAAATGATTGGTATATTTGACCATATCCGACCAAAATATCCTGAGGAAATAGATCTAACCGGCCCCGAACCATCATTTGTAATATTTGGGTGTCTGATTTAATGCGGTGTACATTAATTTTACCGGCTTTGTCATACTCATCAAACTGATCAGAAATATGGTAGCCAATCGCAGCACCAATACGATATTTTTTTAAATCATCAAGAGAGTCCCAGGTAAATTCGAATTTTTTTAAATGAAAAAAAACCGCTGTAATCGTCGTAACGGGTTCTTGGCTAAAGTAAAAAAAGGGTTCCCGCTCAGGGGTTTTATACCAGAGAAAGGTTCCATCAATTACACCCTCCTGTGCCATTTTTAATGCTCTGGCCCAAGGCATAAAGCGGAGTTCTACATCAATTTTAGACAGTGCGAAAGCTTCTTTAATGATGCGTCCAGTAAATCCCTTGTCTTCAAGTGTGGGAGATACATAGGGATACCATTCCTCAGCACCCAGTACAACTGTTTTTGCCCATATAGGTTTAGCTAAACTCAGAAACCAATAGAGCACAATAAGCTTAATTAAGGACCTTTGCAGCTTCGTTTTTTTACTGACAAGTTGTATATAAAAATTCAAGGTTGAAGTCATTACATATAGCCATTAATTTTATGGGGTCTTTTGTGTTTTTTGTTGATATTGAATAATAAGTTGATCAATAAATTGCACGGCTGAGTGGTGTTCCATATAGTGTGGTATTAGGTCCATATAATTATCTTTATTGAACTGTTGAAAGGACGGTGAAGCCCATGCTTTTTGAAACTGCTGGGTTATGCGTTTAACTATCTTTGGCGGTGTGGTGGCGTGGAGGAAAAATCCTCGAAACCGAAACATAGGGGTAATGGCAAGCTTCATATCACCTAAGGCGGGTACATCGAGGAATCCTGAAGGTCGTTGTTTCACCAAACTGATAATTGGCTTTATCTGGTATTTTTCAAGTAAAAATTTAACATCACCTGGCTGTTCAATTAATGCATCCACTGACTTATTTAATAGTGCCTGATAGCGTAATTGAGGGCGGTCATAGCTTTCTTGAAAAATGGAAAGATGAAGTTTCTGTTGAAGCTGATTAAGCATTAAATATTCCATTGAACCCGTATTACCTACGTTTGCTACAGTGATAGGCGCATGACTTTGAGCAAACGTTACAAAGCTTTCCCAGTTACTGAAACGGGTATCATCACTACGCACATAGATTTGGTTGTAGGTAAGCTGGGTAATGCCAATAGGGATTAGATCTTTCGTTGGATGGTAGCGGATATAGCCAGCTACATAGTTACTGACAAGGTTATCAGTGGCTTGAAGAACATTGGTACCATCAGGTGTTTGGCTAAAAAAAATTTTAAATGCTTCCGCTCCGCCATCAGCGGGACGGTTTGTAACATACACTTTCAGTGCACTGGTATGTTCCAATGCTTGAGCCATGGCCCGGCTATGTTGGTCTGAGCCTCCACCAACACCATAAGGAACAATAATACGAATGTTGCTTGTTGCAAGCGCGAAGTTCGTTGTTGAGATGAGTAAGCTTAAACAGACACAGAGATAAGGATATTGGGTACAAAGGGGGGTTGTAATTTTGGCAAAAAAGGCCTTAGCTTGCGGTGGTTGTGTAGGTCGCTTGAGAGTGACTAATGACAGCATACCTTTAACCTGCCTGTTATGATCACCCTCTAAGCATAGCAGGAGTTAGTGGCGTATAACGCCTACACACAGCCCTTCTATCGTGAACTCATCGCGCTTCAAATCAACATCAATGGGGGTAAAGTCATCGTTTTCTGGGTAAAGCGTGACCTTATTACGCAGTTGATGAAAGCGTTTTACCGTCACATCACTGGCAATGCGTGCCACGATGATTTGGCCATTGCGTGCTTCATGGGTTTTATGAACGGCGATTAAATCACCTTCAAAAATTCCCGCATCTTTCATACTCATGCCTTTTACACGCAAGAAGTAGTCTGCTTTAGGGTTAAAAAAACCAGGTTCTATGGCACAGTAATTTTCGATATGTTCAGCCGCCAGGATAGGACTTCCTGCTGCGACATTCCCTACAATAGGCAGACCTGACAGGTTACCCTCAGGTAAACGAATACCTCGAGACGTTCCAGGGATTATTTCAATTGCCCTTTTACGCGCAAGGGCTTTTAGATGTTCTTCAGCAGCATTAGGAGAACGGAAACCCAGTTGCTTAGCAATTTCTGCTCGTGTAGGTGGATAACCGGTTGCTTCAATATGCTCTTTGATAAATTGCAGAATCTCAGCTTGCCGCGCTGTTAGTTTGGTCATTACACTGTCCTGATTAACAAGGCTTGCTCAACAAAGTGTGTTTGTTTATATCCACTAAAGGGCATCTCTAATATCCAATACCTAGTGAAAAGGCATATACATCAAGTGTTTGCTTAATGGTATAACCTTACTCCATTCGCCTGGTATTTTATACAGTTACTGTGATTATATACAGAGTGAAAATGGTTGCAAGCCAATGCGCGAGAGGCAGTCCTTGTTATTAAGACATAGCGCGTCTGATTATACTACAGATTGGGTGTATCATGTGAAAGTTAAAACACGCAAAAAATACAGAAAGACTTTTCAGGACATTTTGAGCTATTCTGCAGCGCTGTTATCTATAAGCTATGGGTATATAGCGGTAAGGTGGTATTGGCTTTTGTTTGGGATGTGACTGGCTACTCACTAGAGTAGCCAGCAAAAATGAAAAAGTAGGGGATAAATATGAGGTATTAGTACGACCCGCTCAGGTTAGTCACAAATTTTGCACGAGCAAACGGATGCTTGTCCCCATTGAGTGGTTCGCCAGTGACCTGTCCACTTGCCTCTTTGTTGTTGACAGACACGTGGACACTTATATTGAGCATCTTGGTTATCCCAAATAGGTCCTGCATTAATATCATAGTTGTAGCAGCTATAGTGTGGTTTGAATCGTTTCTGAGGAGGATAACGATCTTCAGGAAATCTATTATAAGGATAACCATCGTTTACCCGTTGTCTAATCATTCGCCACTTTTGATTTGACCGACCATGAAATTGCCATATACCGACTTGTCCTCTGCTGACAAAGTGATCAAGCACAAAATCAGAATTTCGTCGGTTATGTAGGTAAGGACCGCTCCAGTACCAGCGTTGGTGTTTCTCTTTATTACATGTGTAAATGAATGTGGTATTACCTTGTCTGGGATTGCCGGCCTCAAGGCACATATGAGGAGCAGACTTAGGATGGATACGTCCACGGCGGTCCGAAAACCAGAGTTGATTGTCTCGTCCATGACAGTTGTAGGGGATAACAGGTGTTAGGTTTCCTGTACCGTTGCCTTTAACATCAAGGCAGTAACCGTTATTTGACTCAATTTGAAAATAATCCCGGGCTTCTGCAGAAACAGTATGCGTGATAAGTAATACAAACAATGTATAGATAGAATAAAAGGATAAACGAGCGTTGTTTTCTTTTTTATGCATAGGCGATCTTCAACTTATATAAATAATACAAATTATAAAAAAATATTAAAAATTATAATTTGTTATTTTTGTTTTTTGGTGATTTGAACTCACAATTAAATGTATGGAATATTATTTGTAAGTGGAATACGTAATATTACGCATTACTTTGCTGTAATGCTAGTGATTTATACCTATCGAAGGGGGAATAAATAGGAAATAAGTTAATTATACGAAATGATATTATTATCAATCGTGCTTTTTTGAATAAATTTATATGGATACATAAAATATGTTTAGCCGTGTTTTTACGGTAGTATAGGTTGTTAGAAAAGTTCCCTTTATGGTCAACTTTTTACTAATTTTTCTCTTGGTTATAGCTGTTACTTTTATTAACAAAACGTTAGTGCTGTAATTGTGTGTTTTGTTTGTATTAAATTGTCTCATTGATAAGACATTTTTGAATTATTGTGTAGTTGGATTGTTGCGTAGAGAGAATAATGAGGGTTTACATAGGTTAAGAGCATATAAAAAATTGAGGGCGCTAAGCCCTCATTAATCATCCGTACAAGGTGTGTGCTGTTCAGAATCAAGCGGTGTTACTTGTGGACTCATACGACGAATGGATTTAGAGAGCTGATTGATAAAGCGTTGTGCACTGTCAGCCGAGTCAAAGGTTTTAGCTGCGCTTCGATGACTGTATCCCCCACTAGACGTGACATAACATTCGGTAGTCCATCCTCGACAGCTAAGGCTAATAGCCCATAGATTTTTGGTTATGGTTACACATTTGCTATCAGCATAGGTGGCACTACTATGAAAGGGTAAAAATAATATGACTAGTAGTGTCACTAGTTTTAAGCACCGAATAGGTGATTTTTTATTAAATTGTTGCTGGGTATCCATAATAATTAAAAATGTAGAGTATATTTAATGTTGGTAAAAAAGTAATACTAGCAGTTTTTATTATATATATTTAATCTTTTGATGACTAGTTGAATTTAACTTGGTGCGATTGTTCTTGATGAACAGATCTTCAATTAGAAAGAGGTTATACTAACCATAATCAAGTAGCAACAATAAATCTACCAAGGGAAAAGGGCTGCTAATGCTTTAGGATGTCTACATGTCAAAAGTGTTACTTATTATCATGTGTTTGATTGTAAACCATGGTGTTATGGCTGAAAAAATAAAAATAGGTGAGTATCCTCCTTATCTGGATGAAGAGTTAAAGTATAAT
Organism: Zooshikella sp. RANM57; assembly: GCF_050749885.1. NCBI lineage: Bacteria > Pseudomonadati > Pseudomonadota > Gammaproteobacteria > Oceanospirillales > Zooshikellaceae > Zooshikella > Zooshikella sp. RANM57. The sequence goes on from NZ_JBOIUB010000002.1 coordinate 146,040, forward strand.
GGCGTAGCAGCCCATATAGTACAAGAGGCTTTTGCGCAGGTAGGCATCAACGTTGAGTATGGTTTTTTTCCATGGGCACGTAGTTATGAGTATGCAAAGTCTGGTCGCTGGGATGGTACGATTATTTGGGTATACACTGAAGAACGGGCCAAAGACTTTTACTATAGTGCCCCTATTATTGAGGGACCCGCTGTTTTTTTTCATTTGACCTCAACTTCGTTTGAATGGCAAACGATGAAAGACTTAGAAGATATAACCATTGGTGGCGTACTTGCTGCTTCATATACATGGTTTGATAAGGCTGTGAATAATGGCGTTCATTTAAAAATGGAAAGAGTGCCTTTGGATAAAATGAATTTTGATAAATTGCTTAATGAACGAATTCCAGTAACAACGATGGACCTTAACCTCGGTCTTTACCTTCTTAATATTCATTTTGATAAATCGGCTCGCAACAAAATTACTTATCACCCCAAAATAATTACCACTTATGTTTATCATATGCTGTTATCTAAGAAAAATAAGCAAAATAGTTACAGAATTAAAGCGTTTAATAAAGGGTTAGGTTTACTACGGAAGGAAGGTAAAGTTGATCAGTTTATTTTAGGCTCTCGCCAAGGAGATTATCTACTGAAGGATAAGAGGGATAAGCAGTAGACAGTTAATTATAGCTGTATTGATTTGCTGCACTGGATTGTCATCAGGTGTTCGTAAAGCAGACTTAGAATAAGACAACTGCGTTAAAATAATCGACGAACCGATGAGCAAAAGTAATTTATTATCAGGGATGTATGGGTAATCATGACGAGTCAAACTATGGACGCACAAATAAATATGGATGAAACTCATCAGGAAAATGAATTATCTGAATTCCGAAGGTGTGCAGAGACTCATGAGGTGCTTAATCAAGCTACACCGCTAGAAAACTATAATGTTTATTCAGCTGACCCCGCCTTAAAACATTGGTTTTGTTTGTTCAGTCAATCATTAATAGCAAACAAAGATATAGATATTAATGAATCTATTTGTTTGGAATATGGTGCCAAGGTGGGCCAGGAATTACAACAAGCGGGTTTTTTGGCAAATAAATTTACACCAGAGTTTCAATCTCATGACCGATATGGGTATCGTATTGATCAGATTAATTACCATCCTGCGTATCATCAATTGATGACGACAGCCATCAAATATGGACACCATGTTTTACCATGGCAGTCCAATTATTCAAACGCAAATTTAATTCGAGCCACAATAGCCTATTTACATACACAAGCTGACCCTGGCAGTGGTTGTCCATTAACAATGACCTTTGCTGCTGTTCCTACGTTAAAAAAACAGCCAAATATTGCGGCTGAATGGTTACCTAAAGTGTATGCGCAACAGTATGATCCTGATAACAAGCCTTATTTTATGAAAAAAGGGGTGACGATTGGCATGGCCATGACTGAAAAACAAGGTGGCTCTGATGTACGTGCTAATACAACAATTGCCAAGCCCTTGAATAAGGGGGGATCTGGTCAACCCTATGAGTTAGTAGGCCACAAGTGGTTTTGTTCTGCACCGATGAGTGATGCTTTTTTAGTGTTAGCACAAAGTCAGTCTGGATTATCATGTTTTTTATTACCGAGATGGCGTCCTGATGGCGAAAAAAACCAGTTTTATATTCAGCGACTCAAAAATAAAATGGGTAATTTATCCAATGCTTCTTCCGAAGTAGAGTTTCGCGGAGCTTTTGCCTGGATGATTGGCGAAGAGGGGCGGGGGGTAAATGCCATTATTGATATGGTATCACTCACTCGCTTTGATTGTATTATGGGATCAGCTGCATTAATGAGACAGGGGTTAGCGCAGGCTATCCACTATGCTCGACAGCGTCAGGCATTTGGCCGCTTGTTGGTAGATCAACCATTAATGATGAATGTGCTCGCTGATCTTGCCGTTGAGTCTGAAGCGGCATTGGCATTAGGCATGCGCTTAGCGTTTGCGTTAGACCAACCTGATGATGTAGAGCAGCAATTATTTATTCGTCTGGTGACGGCTATTGGTAAATACTGGGTTTGCAAACGAGCTGTGCAGCATACTTATGAAACCATGGAATGTATTGGTGGCATGGGTATTGTTGAAGAAACCATTATGCCACGGTTGTATCGTGAGGCACCTGTCAATGCAATTTGGGAAGGTTCTGGAAATATCCAATGCCTTGATATTTTACGTGCAATAAACAAGCAACCCAAAGTACTTGATGTATTTTTGCATATTGTTTCCCAGGCAAAAGGGTGTGACTTACGTTTTGATTTGATGTTAAAAAAACTGAAGTCTCAACTAAAAGAAGCTCAACATTCTGAGTTTTGTGCACGTAGTGTTGTAGAGCAAATGGCCATTTTATTACAAGCGAGTTTATTGCTGCAGCATGGAAAAACTTATGTTGCCGACGCATTTTTGAAAAGCAGACTGACTGAAGGTCATCATCAGTATGGGACATTACCTTATGGTGTCGAAGCCAAACGTATTATTGAGAATGCTTTATATATAAAGGATTAGTTTTCCGTATTGGAGGATTCGATAGATTGATTAACGGTTCTTCCCCGAATACCGGACATTGTGTTTTATAAAAAGTATTTAGAGAGGTTTTGTATAATAGGAAGCTAATTTGCTAATTAGCGTTAGTTGATAAAATCCTGCACTATAAAAACATCGTTGAGTAATGCGAACTATACTTTCAGTCACAATGCCAACTTTTGGAACAGTAGGTCTGCAGCTAAGTCACGTCAGGGAAGACGGTTATGTTACATTTTTTTAGAAATCTTAAAATATCCACCAAAATACTGTCGTTATCTACATTATTATTGCTTTTTGTAGTGAGTGTTGCGGGTTATAGCTTAAGGCAAATGATGATGTTATCCGATAAGTTGAAAGCGATTGCTAGAGAAGAAGTCTCATTATTAAGTGCTGCAAACGATGTGTCTTCTTTGCAGCAGAAAAAAAATATTTACTTAGAGCGAGCACTAAGATTAGCAATAGAAAACAGAATGGTGACTTCCTTTGTCTTGGAGGAAGCACCAGAGTCAGCAGCGTCACTGCAGCGTAATCAGCAATTAATCAAAACCTCAACAGTGGATATGGGAGAACGTTTGGCTGCAATTGATGCTGTCATTGTTAAACTTCAGGAACAAAACTGGTCAAAGCCGGTAGAACGAAATATTGAAAATATTCGTGAAGAGTTCGGAAAATTAAAGCTGGAAGTAACAGATTTTGATAAAAAAATACAAGTCTTCTTTGCCGATGGGCAGACTTCAGAAGACGTTATGGAAACAGAAATACACAAATTAGAGGGTACACAGGACATTATTGATAAGCATATTGTGGGGTTGATGAGCGGTGTTGAACGCTTAGCACTTGAGATTATTCGTGAATCAGAACAAATTGAAACCAATGCGATTATACGTGCTGTCTTTGTTTCAACACTTGCTGTGTTAATTGGAACAGTCTTAGCCTTTTTTATTGCACAGAATATCCGGCAAAATTTAAACCGGGCTATTGAATCTGCTCAGCAATTGGGGGCTGGCAATTTAACAGTATCTGTTGCCAATAAGGAGCAACAGGATGAGGTTGGTCAGTTATTGAGAGAACTTGAGTTAATGAGCCAGCATTTTCGGAAGGTGCTTGGTAAAGTGACTGAGTCGTCCATGCATATTGCCCAGTTGTCCGCTACGTTGTCCAGTAATACTTCTGAGACAGCGAAAGATACTGAATCGCAACAGAGTGGCATCGAGCAAATTGCATCTTCCATTACAGAAATGGTGAGTTCTATACAGGAAGTATCAAAAAATGCTCATGTAGCGGCAGAGTCTACCCAACATGCAGATCAACAGGCAACAGAAGGGCATGATATTGTTTCTGGTGTCACTGAATCGATTTCAACACTGGTGACCAGTGTTGAAAATACCAGTGAAGTGATAAAACAGTTAGCCAAAGAAACAGCTAACGTTGAATCAATTTTAGACGTTATTGGTAGTATTGCGGAACAAACAAATTTATTAGCATTAAATGCAGCCATTGAAGCGGCTCGGGCAGGTGAACAAGGTAAGGGATTTGCGGTGGTTGCCGATGAGGTAAGAAGCTTAGCCTTAAGAACCCATGAATCTACACAACAAATTCAAACATTGATTCGCAACCTTCAACAACAAGCAACCCATTCGGTAAGTAAAATGGATGAAGGATGTTCCTATGCGGCCGAAACGGTTCAACGTGCGACAAAAGCAGAAGAATCACTGAAAAATATAGCCAATGCGGTGAATACAATTAATAGTATGAATATGCAAATTGCCAGTGCGGCAGAGGAGCAGAGCAGTGTTGCAGAGTTAATTAACCAATCTATTGAAGATATTAGTCATAAAACGCAACTCAATGCTGACCGGACACATCAAATTTCAAAAGAGAGTCATGATCTTTCTTCGTTAGCTGAGACACTCCAGTCAGTGGTTAAACAGTTTAAAACAAACTAGGGCCTGTTAACACGCCGCGACCAGGATTGCAGGAAAGGAGTCATGGCGTGTTTAAGGGCGTTATAAATTATGTAGCTAAAGCGCGTTTCTCTGCTTGTTGCTGTTTGCGCAATGTTAATGATCGATGTAGGCGGCTGACTTGCCAAGGTAGCATAATGGTTAATATAACACTAAGCCATGCGACATTTGTCATGTGTTCTAATGCCCCAGTTTCATTGGTGGTTAATATCAGTGTCGAAATGGCAACCGCAAAACCACTGACTAAATGGCGTACTGCTGATTGGGCGGCCATATAACCGGCTCTTTGCTGGGGGGCTGGTATTCGACTATTCGTTGTTTGTACGGCTACATTTCGCATCGCATTACACGCCATAAAGCCTGCAAAGGTGACCATAACAGGCCAAACGGCTGGCGGCATAAATCCAGTGAAGATGATGGTTAAAGAACCGGCTGCGGCCAACCAGGTGATTGACACTGGCCCCAAACGATCTACTAAACGACCCGTGACGTGCATAATGATATAGGTGGCAAGCCCGCCAATCATATATAAGGTTCCAATTTCTTCTCGGGGGTAGCCCAAGTTGAATTGTATATAAGGCGAAAGGTGAGGTATAAATAAAAAACTGGCACAAATGGCGGTGCCTGTAATGTTCAATCCTTGTCTCATGATGGGGTCTGTTAAGGCTGTGGTCATTTTAAAGGGTGGTGTTTTTCGGGCTGCAGCCAAATGTGCACTTTGTGGTGGTAATACCCAGAAAATAAGCATCATTACAAAAAGTGTACTGATACTGACAAGATAAAAGGGCGCTTGCCAATTAAACCAATGGGCCAGTTCCAGCCCTAATGGCACACCAATAACGGCGGCGGTAGGAAATGCACTCATTAGCAGAGCCATTGCTTTACCACGGCGTTCATCTGGCACATGATCGATAACAATAGCCATTGCCAGGGACGCAGCGGGTCCCCCAAATAAGCCTGCTGCAATACGTGTGGCAATGAGTGAATAAAAACCTGTGGCCAGTGTGGCTAAAAAGGTGCTGATGGCTAATCCCGCTAAGCAACATAAAAGTGCTAAGCGGCGGTCCACGCGGTCAAGCCGATTGGCTAAAAGCAGTGCCATACAGGCTGCCGCAAACGTATAGACACCACCAATAAATCCTGCCTCATCCACTGGGATAGACAATGCCTTGGCAAAGTCTGGACCCAAAGGCATGACCATCATGTAATCAACCATATTAATAAATTGTACAAGCACCATCAGCAAAATAATGACTCGCTCTGAGGGTGCGGCTAAAGACGCTTTATTATCCATTAACTACCTGCTATCTGTTGTATACCTTATCGAAAAAGGGTAACGACTGTTCTCTAAATACATAAGTGTAGGTGCTCTTTAGGCAACGTTTACTTTGCTTTAATGACATGTTTAGCCATTGGATTCTTATCATTGTAAATATTGGACTCTTAGTTGAGGCTACTTGTCGTCATTGAAGGCGATATCATCATTTAAGCAACAAGAGGACAGTTCAGTCGTAAAATTTTATTGATAATCATTATCATTTGCAATAATATTCATGGTACACACTGTTGTGTTCCCCCTCAGCGCTAGACGGGATAAATAAGACAGATCGTCGTTGTATGCTAAGAGGTTTCCATGAAAGAGAGTAAGCGTTCCACAAAAACTGGGGCTGATTTAATTGCACAGTTTCATCAGCAACAAACCCCATTTTTCTTTACGACGGCTAATTACTCGTTGTTAACGTCGGGTAATCAGGCCACTGTAAATTTGGCCTTAAATGATCATGCTGTGCTTTCAACCATACAGGGGGTATTGGCTGATGCACAAGCACGTGGTCATGAAAATCCAATCATTGTGGGCGCAATTCCCTTTGCTGTGGATGCGCCAATGCAGTTATGGGTACCGGAAACGGTTAGCTGGGGTAAACCTTTACCTGAAGTCGCTAACCATACGGCAGATGATGTAGATGTAAAGAGTCATGTTTCAAGTGCAAATAATCATTATGCAATTCAACATACGCCCTTGCCTGAAATGTATATGCAAGGGGTTGAAAGTGCATTACAGCGCTTTCAACAGTCGGATTTAAGCAAAGTGGTATTATCTCGTGCACTGGATATTACATTATCTCAACAGTTGGATATGCCTCAACTGTTAAGTAAGCTTGCACAACATAATCGAGCGGGATATACCTTTGCGGTTTCCTTACCTGCTGATCAGCAACAACACAGTGCTCATTATAAAACACTTGTCGGTGCCAGCCCTGAATTGTTGATTAATAAGCAAGGTGCCACGATTCGGACTAATCCTCTTGCCGGTTCTGCAGCACGTAGTGCTGATAAAAATGAAGACCAGCATCGTGCTAATACATTACTGCAGTCAACAAAAGATCAACATGAGCATGCACTGGTTATTCAGTCGGTTCATGCTGCGCTTACCCCTTTTTGTAAAAAACTTTCAGTACCTGAACAGCCATCATTGATTCATACCGAAACACTTTGGCATTTATCAACCGATATTTCGGGTGAATTAGCGAATTCAACCACAACGGTTTTGGAGTTGGCATCAGCACTTCATCCAACACCTGCCGTATGTGGATTCCCCGCGAACCATGCGCGGGATGCGATTGCTGAAATTGAACCTTTTGATCGAGGTTTCTTTACTGGCATGGTGGGTTGGATGGATAGCCAAGGTAATGGTGAGTGGGTGGTAACGATTCGTTGTGCTGAAGTAGAGGCATTACATTTGCGTTTATTTGCGGGAGCAGGTGTGGTCTCAGGGTCAATTCCACAACATGAATTAAATGAAACGGCCACTAAATTTAAAACGATGCTCAATGCTGTGGGGTTGTCTCATGTAGCTGAGGTTGCTTGATGGAAATTGTTGGGCTGAGAGAAACAAAAGCCTCTGCTGTAAAAGACTCACATTATTTTTTGCAAAAAAATGGTAGCACATATATGGATAGGCGTTTAAAAGCGGTACCTGTTTGGTCGCCAGAGGTTGCCGATAGTTATCGCCAGGCTGGATATTGGCAGGGAATGACGTTTGGTCAGTTGTTACGAAAACATGCTCAGTGCCAAAGTCATCAATTAGCTATTATTGATGCAAACCATCGTTGGACGTATCAACAATTGGATCAATTGGCTGATCAATTGACTGCAGGACTTATTGAGCTTGGTATCGAAGCAGGTGATCGCGTTGTTGTCCAATTACCCAATCGGGCTGAGTTTTTTGTTATTTGTTTTGCATTATTTCGCTTAGGGGCTTGGCCTATTATGGCATTACCCGGTCATCGCTTGGCAGAAATAAGTTATTTTTGTGAGTTTGCCGAGGCTAAAGCCTACTTTATTGCCGATAAAAGTCATGGTTTTGACTATCGTGTATTAGCCAGAAAGGTTATGGCTAAAGCGGCAACTGTCAAACATGTCATCGTGGTGGGTGAAGCAGAAGAATTTTTATCTTTTAATGATTTATTAAATACAGGGAATATATCGGCTGTTCAAGCTTTACCTGAACCTGATCCTAGTACCCCTGCATTATTGCAATTATCCGGTGGTACCACGGGAGCCCCAAAATTAATACCCCGAACACACGATGATTATATTTATAGCTTAAAGGCGAGTGTTGATGTATGTCGGCTGACGTCCCAAAGTAAATATTTATGTGTGTTGCCTGTAGCTCATAATTTTCCCTTATCGTCGCCTGGTACGTTGGGAACACTTTATGCGGGTGGAACCGTTATTTTAGCGGCAGATACTCAGCCTGACCATTGTTGGCAATGGATAGCGCAAGAGCAGGTTACGATGACGGCCTTAGTGCCACCCTTAGTAAATGTCTGGTTAAATGCTAGACAACAATTGTCGTGGGATATCAGTTGTCTTGAGGTTTTACAGGTGGGTGGCGCTCGATTAAGTCCAGAAGTAGCCAAACAGATACAGCCTGTTTTAGGCTGTAAATTACAACAAGTGTTTGGTATGGCGGAAGGGTTGGTGAATTATACGCGTCTGGATGATAGTGATGATGTCATTATTCATACACAAGGAAAGCCGATGTCTCTGGCGGATGAGATTCGTATTGTTGACGATAATGATGAGGTAGTTCCTACTGGCACAATCGGTCATTTACAAACCCGGGGACCTTATACCATTCAAGGTTATTTTAAGGCACCAGAACATAACCAAAAAGCATTTACTGATGATGGTTATTACCGTACAGGGGATCGTGTTCGTTTAACTGAACACGGTTATTTAGTGGTTGAAGGGCGTGCTAAGGATCAAATAAATCGCGGTGGTGAAAAAATTGCTGCCGAAGAAATTGAAAATTATTTAATGACACATCCTGCTGTGCAAGATGCGGCGTTAGTTGCAGTGGCTGATGATGTATTGGGAGAAGCAAGTTGTGCATTTATTGTTGTGTCTGAGATGACAGAAGATAATCAACCCATTGCTCCTCCCAAAAAAATTGAATTAAAGCGATTTTTATTGGCACAAGGTGTTGCTAATTACAAAATCCCCGATCAGTTTGTTTTTATTAAACAATTTCCCAAAACACCTGTAGGCAAAGTAAACAAAAAACAATTACGCACACTGATTGAAACTGAAAATACGTTAGTGCTGGGATAAGTATTGATTACTATTGCTTTGTGTTTTCCAGGTTGCTTGTTCTTCTTTTTTTTGTAAAAAATTATTGATAGTTGGAGGCTGGCTGTTGTGGCTATTCCACGCATTAACACATATAAAATTCCTTCACCAGATTGCTATAAAGCAAATAAAGTGAAATGGACTGTTGACCCAGAACGTGCTGTATTGCTGGTGCATGATATGCAGCAATATTTTCTTGATTTTTATGGCGAAAACTCGTCATTGATTGCATCAGTTATTGAGCATATCCAACATATAAAACAGCAATTAAAACCACTGGGGGTGCCTGTTTATTATTCAGCTCAACCGGGTAACCAAACACCACAACAGCGTGCTTTATTGCAAGATTTTTGGGGTAAAGGTTTAACGGATGATCCTAGCCAGACAGCGATTATTAGCGAGCTAGCACCAGAGGCGGATGATCATGTATTAACTAAATGGCGCTACAGTGCATTTCAGCGAACAGATTTATTGCAACAAATGCATGAGCAAGGACGGAATCAACTTATTATTTGTGGTGTTTATGCTCATATTGGTTGTCAGCTGACTGCAGCAGATGCTTTTATGAACGATATTCAGGCATTTTTTATTACAGATGCGATTGCGGATTTTTCTTACGATGAGCATCTCAATGCAATTAATTATGTTGCACAACGTTGTGGTTACACGTTATCTACGGCTTCTTTGTTGGATAGTTTAGTTGAAAATAATATTGATCATACGACAGATGATGCGCATAATGCGCGATCACATAACGTAAATGTCACTGTACACAGTGCACAGCAAGAAAATATTGAAAGAGAAAGTACAGTAATAACCCAGCAGAAAATATCCACAAAAACCATGGATAACTGGCAACGGCAAGTTGCTAAATGGTTAGATGTTGAGCTGGATGAGCTGGCACCTGATGATAATTTAATTGAATTAGGGTTGGACTCCATACGGGTAATGACGTTGTTAGAACAGTGGCAACAACAAGGGGTAAAAACCACGCTCCTTGACCTTGCAGAAAACCCTACCTTATCGGGTTGGGAGCAGTTAGTCACAGGTTCACCAGCCGTTTCTGTGTGAGGTAAAAGATGACGTCGACAACAGAAGCAGCCACAGTACTGTCCAACACCCATACCAAACCTATGACGAGGGAGGAGTGGCAACCCCTGACCCGTGCTCAGGCTGGGATTTGGTATGCTCAACAGCGTTTCCCTCAAAGTGTTGTATACAATACAGGAGAGTACCTTGATATTCGTGGGCAATTAAATCTGGACTACCTACAGCAGGCGATCAAGTCCGCAGTGATGGAAGCCGACTCGCTTCATTGTCGATTTCAATTAATTGATGAAATGCCACAGCAAACCGTTGACCCTTGTCGTCAGGTTGATGTGGTGGTGATTGACTGTAGTTGTGCGGCTGATCCTATTGCTGACGCTTTGCAGTGGATGCAACGTGATGTATCAACACCCATGGATTTACAGCAGGGGCCACTGGTTAGGCAGGCCATTATTAAAGTATTTCCAGATCGCTACTTCTGGTATCAAGGGATCCATCATATTGCTATTGATGGCTATGGTTTTTCGTTACTGATTGCGCGTGTTGCGGAAATCTACCGTGCTTTAGTCACCTCATCAGTAGTTAAACCCTGCCTGTTTCAGCCAATTTCTGCCCTGTTAAAGGAAGACCAAGATTACTGGCAGTCAGCAAAGTGCCAACAGGATAAACGCTACTGGCAACAACAGTTTGCGACTTTACCAGCGCCAAGCTCGTTGAGTGTACGTCGCTATTCCGCAGATGCCCATTCCCGTGCACATCGCCAGCAGGTAACTCTTCCAGATGAGCTGGTCACGCACTTAAAAGCACTCAGTCAGCATGCAGATATCAATTGGCAGTTTGTATTTTATGCCGCTGTGGCAGGTTTTCAGCAGCGTATGACGGATACTGAAGACTTAGTACTTGGCGTGCCGATGATGGGGCGTTTTGGCTCTGTGAGTTTAAGAACCCCCACTATGCAGGTGAATGTTGTCCCCTTACGCATCACATTAACAGCTGAAACCTCACTCGCTGAGTTGATGAATACAGTAGCTAAACAGTTCATGGGGGCACGTCGTCATCAGCGCTATCGATTCGAAGCGATTCAGCATGACCTTGGTTTAATACAACAAGGGCGGCCGTTATTTAATACGCTGGTGAATGTATTGCCTTTTGAAGGGGATAGTGACTTTTTAGGGGAGACCGCCACTTTACATAATGTGGCGGCCGGACCTGTAGATGATTTATCCATTTACTTGTTTGTCCGGGATGGACACTTTCAGTTGGTCTTAGAAGGTAACCCTGGTGGTTATAGTGACGCTGACCTGGCGTTGCTTTTGAAGCGATTTCAGCTGTTTCTACAAAACATGTGCCGGGCTGATCTTTCTCAGCCATTGGCAAGTCTGGGTATGCTGTTACCTGGTGAGTTTGACTTACTGATTAATGGCTTTAATCAGACCGCACAGGAGGTGCCTGAAACGACACTGACTGATTTATTACAGGCACAAGCAAATGCTTCGCCAAGTAATACAGCTGTCGTATTTGAAAACCAAAAGCTGAGTTACCAAGCGTTGTCAGCACAGGCTAATCAGCTGGCCCACTTCCTTATCCAACAAGGGGTAGGGCCGGGTAAGTTTGTCGGACTTGCGATTCCCAGAAGTCTGGAGCTTATTGTGGCTCAACAAGCCATCATTCGAGCCGGTGGTGCCTATTTACCCATTGATCCCGATTACCCCGCTGAACGTATCAATTACATGCAGGAACATGCACAGCCAGTGCTCATCCTGACCTGTCAATCGCTTGCAGGATTATTCAGTTTTCCTTGTGTTTATGTCGATGATGTATTGCATGATGGTGTAAACAATCTACCAAGTCACTGGCCCCAGGCTGAGGAAATGGTTCAGCCATTACAGGCAACCGATCCTGCCTATGTAATTTATACCTCAGGTTCAACAGGTAAGCCTAAAGGGGTCGTTGTTTCTCACCGTGCGATTGTTAACCGGTTGTTATGGATGCAAGGCCAATATGCTATTGGCGCTGGTACTTGGGTCTTACAAAAAACACCTTCCAGTTTTGATGTTTCAGTGTGGGAGTTCTTTTGGCCGTTAATGACAGGCGCAACCTTAGTCGTCGCATCGCCAGAACTACACAAAGATCCGCAGGGTTTAGCATCACTGATTCAGCAGCAATCTATTCATGTTATGCACTTTGTGCCTTCTATGCTGCAAGCCTTTTTAGACTGTCCTGATGCCCACAAATGTCCGAGTTTGCAAAAGGTTATGTGTAGTGGTGAAGCATTACCCCGCGAAGCCATTACCCAGTTTTATCAATGCTTGCCGCAAGCGACATTACATAACCTCTATGGCCCGACAGAAGCGGCCGTGGATGTGACTTATTGGGACTGTCCACAACAGCAGAACACCTCATCGGTACCTATTGGCAAACCCATTTGGAATACCCGACTGTATGTTCTAGATCGACAGTTACAACCAACGCCTATTGGGGTTAAAGGTGAGCTGTATATTGCTGGTCGCAATCTGGCTGAAGGCTACTTGCGTCAACCAGAGCTGACGGCGGAACGCTTTGTACCAGACCCCTTCGTAGAGAAGGGCGAGCGAATGTATCGTACGGGTGATTTAGCGAGCTGGAATCCACAAGGTGAGCTGGAATATTTTGGTCGCATGGATCAACAGGTTAAGTTAAGGGGATTACGGATTGAACTGGGTGAAATTGAGGCGGTAATGGCACAACACCCTCTGGTGGGGCAGGCTGCTGTTGCCATCAAATATTCACCCCGTAATGAGCCTATGTTGGTGGGTTATGTTGTGCCAACCGCAGCGATTGAGACGGATCTGGATGAGTTGATTACTCAGGTTCGCAATCAATTAACGAATCAGGTGCCAGACTATATGGTGCCTCCCATCATTAGCGCCATTTCTGCATTGCCGCTATCACCCAGTGGTAAGCTTGATCGCAAGCAGCTACCCGATCCTGAGTTTAGTGCACAGGTAAAGGATGCGCCGGTTTCTTTCAAAGAGCAGCAACTCATAACCGTTATGGCTGAAGTTTTGGGTATATCAGCTGTAGGTCCTCACGATAACTTTTTTGCGCTTGGCGGGAATTCACTCTCAGTGGTGAAGTTAATTAATCGCCTGCAACAGGAGTTGGGTATAGAGATTCCGCTGGGTACGGTGTTTGCCAAACCTACAGCGAAAGGATTGCTTTCTGCACTGGCTGACAACAAACCACTGAATGATGGTTTGGAAATGTTGCTGCCCTTGCGGACACAAGGCACAGAATACCCATTATTTGTTATTCATCCAGCAGGTGGATTGTGCTGGTGTTATAGCGGGCTGTTACCCCATTTGCCAGCAGATATTCCAGTATATGGATTACAAGCACCGTTATTGTCCTCGACAAAGGGTAATCAGCCTCAAAATGAGCGCTCTTTAGCGGCTATGGCCAGTGACTATCTGGCTATGATTAAAACGGTACAAGCTGAAGGCCCATATCAGCTAATGGGTTGGTCTTTTGGTGGCATGCTGGCCCATGAATTGGCGGCGCAGCTACAGCAGCAAGGAGAAGAGGTTTCATTACTGGCGTTGGTCGATGCTTATCCTTCAGACCAATGGCGTGATATGTTGGCAGTGGGAGAACAGGAGGCACTGCAAGCGCTGTTACGCATAGCAGGTTATGAGCCAGACGCAGGATTTCCTGAAGGCTTAACACCCAGCCAAACCAGAACGCTATTAAAGCAGCAGGGTAGCGCCCTAGCGAGTTTGTCGGAATCAACCTGGCAGGCCATTACCCAGGTAGTGATTGAAAACAGTTATCTGGTCCGAAGTTCAAACCACCGTGTTTTTAACGGCGACATCGTCTTTTTTCGGGCAACAGGGCCTCGCCCAGAAATCAATGTGGATTACAGGGGGTGGCAGCCTTATGTGACAGGGCAGCTTAATTGCCATGATATTCCTTGTACCCATGGCATGATGTTGCAGCCGCCGATGGTCGATCTGATAGGGAAGACGTTAACAAAATGCTTACCAGGGAGTGATGTGGTATGAGCGTGTTTGACTTACCTATGGCCCACTATCAAGTTGTGGAAAATCAGCAGGGGGATTTAGCTATTTGGCCAGTATCGCTCGTGTTACCTCAAGGTTGGCAGGTACGTTTTAGTTCTGATAGCACCGCTGCCTTATCCCAGGTTCCACTCAAAGGAGCTTCAAATGATGCGGGACAGATGCTTAGTTTGCGAGGGCAGGATGCCGTCGCCAGTCAAGATACTCGAACGACGACTCATAAAGCATGTTGTATGAAGTTTATTGCTGAGCAAGGTTCAAGTAACCCTGCTAAAGATGACGCTGAACTCAACGGCTCACCAGAGCACATATCATCCGCCAACCTACCCACCAACACGGAGAAGACTGCCTTGTCATCCCTTCAACCCGCCGCACAGGGGATAGCAACGTTATTTGATCATTATGACTTGGTTGGATTGTCTGAGATGCACTGGCATTCTGATGTGATTGCTGCGTTTATCGACCTGTTACGTGCAGATGAGCTGGCTACGGTTGTTGATGACATTGTGGTGGAGTTTGGTAATGCGGCCTATCAGTCTGTGGTTGATGATTATGTGGCAGGAGCTGTAGTAACCGACGCTGAGTTAGCACAAGCCTGGCGAAACTCGCTGAACTTTGTGGTATGGCAGCCTACGGGTTATCAGCAGCTATTTAAAACAGTACGTCAACTTAACCAGCAGCGGCCAAAAAGCCAGCAACTTCGTATTGTCCTTGCGGAACCAGCCTTTGATTGGACGCAGATTAAACAGGCTGATGACTGGCGTGTGCGCCAAGCACAGCGGGATCAAGGTTATTACCAACGCATTGAATCTGAAGTGCTGAAGAAAGGGCGCAAAGGTTTGTTGATCTTTGGTGGTTACCATCTTACCCGGCAGCCCGTGGTGCGTGAACGAACGAAACAAGACGCTGCTGTTAGTAATCCCCAAAATCCGTTACAGCAAACAAAAGCCTCGTTTGATGAGGCCACACTGGGTGAGCTATTGGCCGAACACCAGCCAGGGCGTAGCTATATGCTGTGGACTACCGATATCACTCAGTTTGCTGCACAACATCGGTTACTGGATTCCCTCGAAAATACGAAGGAATCATTCCCAAAATGGCCGCAAGTTATCACGGCACAGCAAGGTTGGCTGGGGGCAATGCCCTTTGCTGCCATCAGTGCGGGGCATCAACAACAAACGGTGGTGAGTAAGGGGCAGCCCCCTCAAGTTAAGCGAATGGTGGACGGGGTACTGTTTCTTTCAGGTTTGCAACGTGAGGTTAAACTGCCTGATAGCGTTCTGGCGGATAAAGCATGGTTAAAAACGATGTGGCAGCGTACGGAACAGTTACCTAAAGGGTTTCGTCAGCGTTTGCAGTCGTTGTTGCCTGAAGCCGCGTTGACTGAAACCTTACAAGATGAAGCCCATAGTGTTTCAGATAAGCCCTTAAAAAAATCAAAATGAACCTGATAATGAGAGATGTGATGCAAGGGGTATGTTTTCAACAAAGCTTTAAATCAATGGGAGGGAGCCATCAAGGCAGCCCATTACTAACAGCCTTACGTGCTATGTTAACACTCGGTTGGCTTTTCATTGGGTTAGTCTTGGCTGGTTGCCAGCAAGAAGAGTCCGCATCATCGACGGTGAGTCAATCAACCTCCCAACAAAAAGCTGATAATGAACAGATATGGCACACATTTACCGATGTAACAGGTTATGAGGTGACATTAGCAAAAGCGCCTCAGCGACTGGTGGTGCTCAGTGAGATGGACCTGGATATGTTGCTGGCATTAGGTATCAGTCCTGTTGGTACCACCGCAGGCCGTGGTCAACCAGGAATTCCTCGTTATCTGGCTGACAATGAGCAGCTACACGATATCCGTATGGTGGGTCGCTTAGGTCAACCCAGTTTGGATATGCTGGTTGAATTGCAGCCAGACCTTATTTTAGTGGGGGGATTGAATAACCCTCAGTTATTAAAACAATTGAGAAAAGTGGCACCAACGGCGGTGAGTTATCACGCTACGGAAGACTGGCAGACAGCATTACAGCGTGTGGCAGGATGGCTAAGAAAAGAGTCTTCGGCTGAGCAGTTTATTCAGCATTATCAACAGCAGGTTCAGTCTATTCGGCAGCAGCTAGGAGACCAGCAACAGGCAACGGTCAGCGTGGTACGCTGGAATCCCCAAGGACCCGGTTATATGTTGCAGGGTGCCTTTGTCAGCCAGGTATTGGCTGATCTTCAGTTAAAACGCCCTGAAGCTCAACGTCAGCCTGGACCTGGGCATTCACCACCGCTGAGCTTGGAAGCACTGTCATTGATCGATGGTGACTGGCTTTTTGTTGGCACACTGACGGTATCCGGAAAAGCGGTAGATGCGATGCAAGCAATGCAGCGAATGCCGGTTTATCAGTCGTTAAGAGCGGTACAAAATAAGCACGTGGTCAATGTGGACGGCTCTCTATGGACCAGTGTGGGTGGACCATTAGCGGCAATGGCGGTACTCAAGGATGTGGCGGATAGCATGACAGCAGGGTCATAAGGATTCATCCATGTCCACAGAAAAAGTAGTTGATCGTTCTCTGCTGACACAGCGCTCAGGTTTCTGGCGCTGTTTTTTAGTTATTAAGCATCTTCTGGGTTTATCCAGAAAAAGCCATAGTACGTGGGTAAACCGGCTGCTATTGGTTTTTGTCGTCAATGTATTACTTATCGTTGCCTCCATGTTAGTGGGGGCGGGCTATATCAGTATGCAGGATAGCATGGCATGGCTTTGGTCATGGGTGGCAGTCCCTGGTTATGAACAGTCGGTGGTGAAAGTTTCACCAACCGTCACAATGGTGATGGAGACAATCCGTTGGCCGCGAACACTGGCAGCCATGCTGGCGGGGGGTAGTTTAGGTTTGGCGGGGGCACTGATGCAGCGCATTACCCGTAACCCCATTGCCGAGCCGGGGTTGCTAGGCATTAATGCAGGTGCAGCTTTAGGTGTGGTGGCGGCCATTGTCTTCTTTTCGGCAGAAGCCGGATTGCCCTATATGGTGGGTGCCTTAGTGGGGGCGCTAGCTGGCAATATGGTGATTGTTATCGCCAGCCATCGTGTGCAAGCCTCATTATCGCCATTACGTTTAGTGTTAGTGGGGATTGCTGTGAATGCAACAGGGCAGGGGTTAACGGCCATGCTGCTACTGACTAAACAAACCGTTTTTGATCAATTTCGCTTTTGGATTTTGGGTTCATTAGCCGGTGTTGAATTGGCTAGGGTACTGGCTGTTTTGCCCTTTACCGTAATAGGCATGATGATAGCACTGTTATTGGTAAGACCATTGGCGGCTTTGCAGCTGGGGGATGCGAGCGCGATGGCGCTAGGTCATCACCCAAGCCGGATTCGGCTGGGTTTATCCGTGGTCATTGCTTTGTTAGCAGGGAGTGCAGTGGCATTGACGGGGCCTATTGCTTTTCTAGGGCTATTAGCCCCTTTTTTAGCGCGGTTGTTGGTGCGAGAGTCTACCCATGGGTTGCTGTTAATGGCCTTTGGCTTAGGCAGTGCTTTATTACTGGCGATGGATATTCTTGGCCGTTGGGTCATGCAGCCTTTTGAAACACCTGTTGGCAGTATGCTGGTGGCGGTAGGTGCGCCATTATTGATCTGGTTGGTACGTAGTCAACGATTACAGCCCATGGGATCAGGGGGGAGACGTTAATGACTCAGCCACATAATGTTCTCGCGCGTGATACAAGCAACTTCCATTATCCAAGGCTTAAAAAGGCCGGTTGTGGGTATCTTCAATTGGCGCAATGGACTGTTATTTTCTCCAGGCGAGCGTTGTATCTTCACCTGCTACTGTGGCTGGTACTGTTGATTGCAGCGGTTTTCACTTTGACACAGGGTTCAGTCACGATTGGTGTTCATGACTTTTGGTTACTGTGTCAGGGGCAGGGACAATCTGCTCAGCAGTTATTAGTGTGGGAGATACGCTGGCCCAGGTTATTAGCGGGAGTTGTAACAGGGGTTGCATTGGCTGCTGCGGGTACTTTATTACAGCAAGTTACTCAAAATCGGTTATCTTCTCCAGAAGTATTAGGTGTTAATGAAGGTGCCACATTTTTGCTGTTGCTGGGGTTACTGTTAAGCCCGGTGAATATGCTGGGGCCTTGGTGGCTGGCACCTTTAGGTGCAGTACTGGTAGGAATTATATTGGCATTTTTGGCGGGTGGTATTGGTGGCCGTGGTTATCAGATCTTGCTCGTTGGCGTTGCTTTAGCCTACTTTACTCGGGCGATGAATGACTTGCTGATTTCCAGAGCAACAGCGCAGCATGCCAGTGCAGTACATAGTTGGACCTTAGGTAATTTAGCCAATAGTGATTACACCGAACTGATGCCTGCCAGCCTGCTGTTGATCATCTGTCTTGTTAGTTCTATTGGGGTGGCTTGGCATTTGCGCTTATTTAAGCTGACGGAATCGCATGTCCAGTCTTTGGGTATTGCGGTCCGTAAAGTACAGTTTGCGGCATTGGCCCTTGCATTAGTGATGGCAGGGCTTGGGGTTGGTATTGGTGGGCCAATTAGCTTTGTCGCTATTGCGGCACCTATTTTGATTTCTCGGTGGTTGCCACCTCAGGTTTTGGGGTTAGGTAATAGCTGCATGTTGGGCGCTACTTTGGTGATTGTTGCTGATACTTTAGGGCGTGTGGTGCTGGCCCCTAATGAAATCCCTGTTGGGGTGATTACCAGCTTATTAGGCGGGCCTTTTTTGCTATGGGTCTTATTGCAGGAGAAGGAAGTAAAACACTAATGACCGTTGCGATTAAAGTAGAACAGTTACAGGTTAACTACGGTAGCTACCTTGCCGTCGATAATGTTGATCTTCAGCTTAAGGCAGGAGAGGTGACGGTCATTGTTGGGCCTAATGGCTGTGGAAAATCAACATTATTACAAAGTATGGCGCGACTACATCGCCCTTTTCAGGGGCAGATATGGGTTAATGAACAGGACATTTGGCAGCTCCTCCCAGCACAAGTAGCAAAAAAACTGGCTTTATTACCACAGTCTCCTGAAGCGCCTGGAGAGATGTCCGTGTTAACGTTGATTCAATTTGGGCGTCATCCTCACCAGGGGTTATTTCGGCAGTGGTCTTCTGATGATGAGCAAGCGGTGCAGGAGGCTATGGCAAAAACGGGCGTGTCTGACCTGGCTAATCGTTCATTACAGGCTTTGTCTGGAGGACAACGTCAGCGCTGTTGGCTGGCAATGGTTTTAGCACAGCAAACACCCGTTGTATTACTGGATGAACCAACGAGCATGCTAGATCCGGGTCATCAGCTAGAGGTACTGCAACTGGTCAGGACTTTGGCTAGACAGGGCAAAGCCATGGTGCTGGTATTACATGACCTGATTGCTGCGGCTCGTTTTGCGGATAATCTGGTGGCAATGCGTGATGGAAAAGTGGTGGCCAGTGGTGCTCCCCGAGAAATATTAACGTCAGCGCTAGTCAGGCAACTCTATGATATTGAAGCCGATATTCTGTTATCTCCAGAGGATGATGTTCCTGTTGTTGTGGCTAAATCGCTTGCGGTAAAAGAGGTGGCTTAATGATCAGGGAAACGCTTGAACCTGTGATAAGTGAGCAATTGCAACAATCCGCAGCATTGACGTTGATCGAAGCCCAACAAAAACCAATATTTGTTGATTTTATATCTTTAACGGCAACAAATATTTTATTTTCGGGGGGCTGCTATTATAAAACAGAAGAAGTCTATTTGGCTGCTTTTTCCCAGTTAGGTATCAAATTACCTGAGAGTCAAAAAAAGGCGGTATTAAAACGGCAAGTTGAATTTATGGCAGGCCGTTACAGTGCACAACAAGCGTTGTATACTCTTGGCGTTAACCCACCAGTGATGATCCCCGTGAATAAAGATCGTAGTCCACACTGGCCTGATGGCATTGTTGGCGCTATTACCCATAGTGATCATCTTGCACTGGCTGTGGTGGCAGACCAAAAAAATGTGACTGCGTTAGGGGTTGACTTAGAAAAAGAGATTAATCCAACAATCGCCAAGGATATCGCTAAGCAAATTATCTCATTGACGGAACAAAACAATTGTGCAAAATGGGGCTGTCCATTTAATTGGTTTTTAACCCTGGCTTTTTCCGCCAAAGAAAGCCTTTATAAAGCATTATACCCACACGTAAAACAGTTTTTTGGTTTTGAAGCCGCAGAGCTTATTGAATTAAATACGATAGAACAATCTTTTCGACTGCAGTTAACAGAAGATTTATCTGGAAATTATAAAGCCGGTGATTGTTTTCGAGGTACATATTCATACCAAGAAGGTTTTATTTGTACGTTGATTATGTGTATAAATAGTGGTTAACCTATTTATGGCTAATAAAAAGAAGCCCTGAAAAAAATTGGGGTATTAAAAACATTATAATGTATCCGTGAAAGCCTGAGTTACAGACATTTTTTAGCAGTTAATTGCCGGGTCGCAACCGCCTTGTGTGATTTAATATTACAAAAGGTAGCAATGCGAGATAAAGGCTCATATCAAAGAAGTTGATGGTGCTTATGTCGTCTAAAACAGGTAACTCAGTTCGTATATCTCCCGTCGCGCTCGCGGTAGTTGCGGCGATCGCTAATCAATCAGTGGCTGCAGAGATTACTGAAGATGCTTTGCAGTTGGATAAGTATGTTGTTACAGCAACCCAAACATCCCATGAATTAACCACTGCACCGGCATCGATGTCAGTGATTACGGGCAAAGAATTACAGGAAACACCAGTATCAGACATCAGTGATGCCATACGACATAGTGAAGGTATTCACCTGGAACAAAAGGGAAGTAATGGTCGTCGTGGAATCAATATCCGTGGGCTTAGCAGTGCTTATACGCTGGTATTGGTGAATGGCCGCCGTGTTGATTCTAATGTGTCATTGATTCGTGGTAATGATTTTGATTTATCAACTATTCCTGTTGATCACATTGATCGTATCGAAATTGTGCGTGGACCCATGTCGGCGCTTTATGGGTCAGAAGCATTAGGGGGTGTGGTTAATATCATTACTAAAAAGGGCACAAACCAGTTTCAAGGTAATGCCAGTATTGATTTTTCATCGCCTTTTGGCAGTGATGGTGGCAATGAAACTCGGAATAGCATCAGTTTACGAGGTCCATTGGTTGAAAATAAATTATTCTACAGTTTGAGTGTCGATGCCCAGCATCGTGATGCCTGGACACCTTATCAGGATGACCCCACCACCGCGAATGCACAGGAAGATAAGCTATCACCTATTGAGAAAAAAGAATTATACAGTGTAGCGGGTAATTTAAACTGGAAAATAAATGATCAGCAAACATTAGACTTGGATATCACCCATAATAAGGATGAGCGTGATGGCGAATTTTTACAAGGTAGTAAAAGCAGTATAACAGACCAGGAAATTCGTCGTTATACTTATGGTTTAACTCACTCTGGTCAATGGGCATGGGGTGACTCACAACTGCGTTATTATCGAGAGGATATGAACTTTACCGAACGTGGTGCTTCAGGTGCGGGTAAAATGGAGCAAACCAACCAAACCGTGGATGGTTTTGTTTCTAAACTGTTTGGTGATCATTTGGTGACAACGGGGGCTGAATATCGTCATACTAAGTTAGAAAATGCTAGGGATTTTAAAACTTCGGGTGAAGCCACCGTTTCTCAAAAAGCCGTATTTTTACAAGATGAGTGGTTGATTAACCCAGAATGGTCTTTCACCTTAGGTGGCCGTCTAGATGATCATGAAAATTTTGGCACTCACTTTTCACCCCGTGGTTATTTAGTCTATACGCCAACAACAGCCTTAACGATTAAAGGTGGGGTGGGTAAAGCCTTTAAGGCGCCTTCATTATTGCAGCTAACTGAGGAATATCGATTATTAAGCTGCGGTGGTAGTTGTTATTTACGTGGTAATCCAGATTTAGATCCAGAAGTGGCTACCAGTTATGAGTTAGGTTTTAATTACCAGCAGCCAGGCTGGCACGTGGGGGCGACAATATTCCGAACCGATATTGATGACCTGATTCAACGCCAGTCCAGCTCACAAATAGTGAATGATACTATAACTTATGAGAATGTAGATGCGGCCCGCATTGATGGCTTAGAGTTAAGTGCTGGGGTGGATTTAACACGTACTGTGTCTTTAAGTGCAAATTACACTTACACTGATGCTCGCGATAAAAATACGGATGAAATACTTCATAAACGCCCTCGTGAAAATGCCAATGTGCGTTTGGATTGGCAAGTAACGGATGCCATGGGAGCTTTTGTGAGAACCCATTATGTGGGCGAGCAGGAAGATTCTATTAAAGGCAAAGGTGATGTTGATCTACAAGGATATGCGCTGACGGATGTTGGTATGACGTATCAACTAACCAAAGACTTACAGTTAAGAACTGGCATTACCAATATAGAAGATAAAACCCAGGATTATGACTCAGATTATGGATTTTCTGAGCGGGGTAGAACGATTTATGCTGGAGTGAGTTTATCGTTTTAATTATACCCTTCGCGATGGGTATGAATTCTAACTTATACCTTTTACAGGCTGGTTTATGTCGGCATTCCTAAATGCGTTTGCTATTGCAAAATGTTTATTGGGATGGAAAAGGCTGAATTATTTCTACTGAACCGTTTGCCGCAAGGATGCGGCAGCCGAGCCTCCAGGGAAGGATATACGGCGTGTTCAGTAGAGATATTCCTGCCTTTGGAATCATGCTTAATGGCACCTCTAATAATACACTTTTTCTGTGAACGCTGTTTCCACGCTACTCTGATCTTCATTGTATTAGGTATAAAAAAAGTATATTTCCGAATTGTAAAAATACTATGAACTTTTCTAAAGATATTATTGTTGTCTCAGGAGCAGCCAATGGTATTGGTTTAGCTACGGTAAATCACTTGCTGGATAAAGGTGCACAGGTTATTGCATTAGACAATGACAAAGTCGCACTCGATGTACTTTCTGAAAAAAAATGGCTGAACAAGATAAACCTTTCTACTTATCAGGTTGATGTTGCCAACAGTCATGAAGTTGAGCAGGTTATTCAGCATATTGAAGATTCTATTGGTGCTATTGATAAATTAGTGTGCTCATCAGGCATTTTAAGAATGGGAGCATTAAATACGCTAAGTGACGAAGATTGGTATAAAACATTTGCAGTTAATACAACCGGAGTATTTCATCTTTGCCGTGCCGTAACATTACGGATGCAGCAACGTAAACAAGGTGCGGTTGTGGCTGTGAGTTCTAACGCCGCCTCAGTGCCTAGAGCTAACATGGGGGCTTATGCAGCATCAAAAGCAGCGGTGACCAGTTTAATTAAATGTTTAGGCTTAGAATTAGCCGCTGATAATATCCGTTGTAATATTGTGTCACCAGGGTCTACGGATACTCAAATGCAACGACAATTATGGACAGATGATTCGGGCCCTCAACGGGTGATTGAAGGGGATTTAGCGAACTATCGGCTGGGTATTCCATTACAAAAGATTGCAACTGTGGATGATATTACACAGGCAATTTTATTTTTACTATCTGACCATGCGAGTCATATTACCATGCATGATTTACGTGTTGATGGTGGGGCAACTTTAGGATGTTAAAAAACCAAAATCACCGATGTCCAAAGTCTGGATAACGCCCGACGAACACGCCGTGAACCCTTCCCTGGAGGCCATTTTTTTTTATTAAGATAGTTTGCCGCATCCTTGCGGCAAACAGTTCGACGAACATTAACCAGCCTTTGTCTTGCCAGTGGTGCCCTTCAAAATACCATTAACGGCAACGTTTATAATCCAGTTTATAGGTAATATTAGCGGCACCTTCATCAATATGAATAATTGAGTCTTTGCCTTTAATACTCAATTGAAGCTTAGCTTTTAAATTGGCTGACTGTTCACCACACTGTGTGTAAGGGGTTCTACCTTCAGAAGTCAACACAATGTCTTGGGTGCTGCCATAGTCATAATAATAGGTGCGTTGTGTTTTAGGCATACGACGATGATTTAGTTGTCTACGGATATCGACTTTGGCTGCACCATGACGATTAAATTGTGCTGTTCCTTCAACCCCTAAACTTTTAAACCCTACACGATAACCTGCAGGGATTTTAATAGGAATGTTGATGGTACAATTGCTGATGGCTGGTCTTCGACCAGCAGCTTGTGCAAAAAACTGGTTAAAAATAATATCAATGCTTCCATCATCGTTGGCATCAATTATAGTTCCATTTTTTGAGCAGTAAGTCACTTGGTACCTTGCTGCGCCATCAGGTGAAGGTGGGGGCTCTGCATGGTCGCCCGTATTTTCGCCTTCTATTGATACATCACCAATTTCAGGCGTTATCGCATTAGCAGTGAGCGATAGGGTAGTGAGGGTACACATAAGAAGTGTTTTGTAAAAGGTCATTGAACTGCTTTCCTTTACGACTAAATTTACACACAATGCCTAGTTAACAATTTATTATTATCTTGGATCGTTGATTAAATATTTTCTGAATCAGGTGTACAGTCTTCTAACGTAATCGGTGGTATGAGAACCTCATTAATAGTTGTTGTTTGAGGTGTTGTTAGTGTTAAATTTGGGTCAAGACTGCGTGACTCAAGTACAATGGATAGTTTTAAGTATTGTGGTTGGCCACAGCTACTTTTTTCAGTGGTTAGACCTTTTTTTAGTACCACTTCGCCATTAGCTGTGCCATTAAATTCCCAGATAGAGGCGGGTCCCACTGTACCAGCATATCGATATCTAACACTTATGGTTGTTTTGCTATACTCACTGATATTGATGTTGCCTTTGATGATGGCAGGAGTAATTATCGCCTGTTTATAAGCTGGAATTTCTGCGGTATATTTTATCAGACAGATTGTTCTGTCTTCTTTTTTCTCTGAATTAATCGTGGTGTGCAGCTGAGATAACGCTAACTGTGTTATGCCTGTTGATTCATCATAATTTATTGTTGTTCCAGTTTCACAACCTTTACCAAGCAGTTTAAATTCACTAATCAATCCATGCGTTGCGTCTGAGTTGGCTAATTCATAAGCTTGATTTTGGGCACTAGTGATTAATGCAGCAAGGAAAACACAACTGAAAAGAGTTAAATCCTTATAACGCATTGCCCTATATCCTCCTAGTATCCCTGTGTTCTACACACCGCTATGTAAATAGACGGGGGTAGGTAAGAGTAGTGTATGAGTAGAGTTTTACACTATTGGCCAGCAGTTGCTAGCCAATAGAGGATACCTTTTGCGAGCATGTCTTCAATTTATATTGTCCTGTAAAAAGTTAAAACAGTCGCTATGAGTATCCGATATGTGTTTATATTATCCTTTTACATTAATATTGACATTGAACCATTTGATAACCATAGGTTACCACTGCATTGCTGCCAGCCGCTTCGTCAATAACTACGCGTCCATTTTTAGCTTCTACTGTAACAGAAGTTTTGAAGGTGACATCTTGTCCACAAGGGCTGTAAGTGTAACCTACAAAGTCTTTTTTGATGACAAGGTTTTGGGTGAAAGGTGCAGGATAAAATTCTTGAATGGCGGCATCACCCGTTGTGCCTGCAAGACGGTGACGTAGAGTGATCAAGCCTTTTCCTTGAGACTTAATATCTGCAGTACCTTCCAGACCTACTTTACTGATGGCGATTTGAAAGCCTGAGGGAACGCGAATGGGAAATTTAATGACACATGTTTTACGCATGTGACTTGATGTATAGGATTCTGCTAAGGGTTGTTGATCAAAAATAATATCAAATGATTGATCAGGGTTGGTATCAACAATACCAGAACAGCCGCCAAGAAAGCGGACTTGGCCAGGGTCAATCCCAATACCATCATCGAACGCAAGCGCTGAAGTTGAAAGTGCTAAAGCAGAAATTAAAGCTAGCGTTTTCATTTTGCTACTCCTTGTTTTTATAACCCTATGTTGTATACATAATCCAGTGTATACAGAGGTTGTAAGTTGACTCTGAGTGCATTGTTTATTAATGCACCTATCGAGCTATTTTTTAATAAAAGCTGCGATGAGTGTTATTACAGAGCATGTAGCCTAATTGTTTTGTGATTTGTGTCAAGAAAAATTGCAAAATACATCTAATGATGTATAGATTTATATGTGGCATTTTTAACGCTATGAAGTAACGTAAAGTTAAAAATGAATGGGTGGTGTTTATCTGCGGTAATAAAAGAAAATAGTATAAAAAGCGGAAGAAGCTATTTATATTAGTAAGCAGTCTTACTGTTAGACAATAATGCGGTATTTAAATATGTATTTATACCCTTAATGTTGTTTTTGTAAAAAAGGACAAAGTTTAAAACGGTCTGTTTCATTGATGACCCTGGGTAATAAATAAGCTTGAGCTTTAATTTGTCGATTAATTTTATCTGCAAGTTGTTTACTACCTTGTACCTTTTTACTAATAAGAATATGAAAAAATGATTGAGCAATGGGTTGTGGATGAAATTCAAACAACTGTTGTTTTTTAGAGGGGAGCCTATTAAGTAGAGCTTTTCCATTTTCCTCACTGAATAGTGCGGCCTTAACACGCTTTTTAAGTAATAAATTAAATAATAATTCATCTCTTCGGACTTCATGGAGTTTTAAGTTATAACGTTTAATCGCGTGCTGAAAATCGAGGCTATAGGCGTAACTTTTTGTGACACCAAAAGGACTAAGTGACTGCAAATCAGCCAAATTATGCCATTCCAGAGGTACATCCTTTAAATGCATCAGCACAATATTATCAACGAAGACAGGATTGGTGATTATAAAATCCTGGGCATGCTCTGGGGTGCAAATCCAAGACGGCGTTCCATGATGTCGCCCTGCACGACTGGTGCTAAGCGCGGCTTTCCAATCAGGGTACCAAACAAAATTGACTTCAATGTTTTCAGAGGCGAGTAGTTTAGTGAGTAGTTGAGCGTGAAGCCCATAAGGAGGCTGTTGACTATAATAAGGTGGCCATGCTGCGATAGCTAAGCTGATCGTTTCTCCAAAAAGAGGAAAGCTGCTAAAGAGTATAAGTAATAACCACAAATGCAGGCCTATGCGTATATTCATTGGCGAATCATTAAATCATTATTTCAATCGTGTTACTTAAAATGTTTGTATTTTACTGTTGGTAGTGCATGGCTTTCATTCATTATGACTGTATTGGGTATCTGTTCTCAAATACAGATGATGAATGATGGTTTAGTATTGACCACAATAGAGGCCTATTGGTTAGTGTTACTTTTTTGCTTTAACTACGTAAACAAACATTGTTTGGAATACTAGGTAATTATAAGGCAGTTTGCATGGAATAGCCTGGTGAGGTTACTGTTGACTCATAGTAACCTTTATATGATTTAACATTGATGGAGTAATACCACGATGAAGTGGATGAGTGCTGTTATAGCGTTTGTGATTTCGGGATGTCAGTTATTTTCACCACAGCCTGACTTGGATCCGAAGTATAGAGCCTATTTTCTGCAGGACCATCAGCGACAATGTCAACGCGCTGCAGATAATGCGGGTGATCCCAGGGTTTGTCCCTGTGTCGCCAATCGTATGCTGAATGATCTCCCTGCACAAACCCATGAGTGGCTACAGCAGGCGTTTATCATCCGACAACAACAGCCTTCGATCAGCCATCAAGCAATGCTGGAGCAGCTGGCCAAAACAACAGGGAAGACTACAAATGACTTACAAGCGAGCATAGAGCGGTCTTTAGGGCAGGCATTTGTAGATGCACAGGCTATTTGTGTTAAACGGTCACAAGAGTAGTCTATCTTTTCTTTTTCTAAACAAGGCGACAATGCTGGTGATATAACTGTTAAAGTGTTAACTATTAGGGGATATATCGACATTGGCTTGTATTTATAAATATGTCATGTAAATTGGCGGATGCTTATACTTAACCCGCTATACTTATACTGTTTTGATACAGTTGTTTTACTTTTATCTGGAACACTTTGCAGTATATGCATGTTAATAGTTAAGCGAACTACTACACGTTTTGTAAGTTACAGGTTCGCATTTTGCTATCATTTGGGGTCTATTCGCTAAGCCCAAAAGTTTGATATAAATAACGTGCATTAAATGAATTAGGTAATATCAATGAAGAAAACTGTTTTAGCACTAACGGCTGCTGCTGTGTTTACAACAGGCTGTCAATCACCAAACCCTTATACTGGTGAAGCTGAGTTTAATAAAACTTCCAAGTACGGTGGTATTGGTGCGTTGGCAGGTGCTGCTGTAGGTGCTCTGGCAAACGGTAAACGTGGTGCTTTAGCTGGAGCAGCTATAGGTGCTGCTGCAGGTGCTGGTTGGGGATATTACGCTGACCGTCAAGAAGATGCATTGCGTCAGCATCTTAGAAGTACAGGTGTGAGAGTCGTTCGAAATGGTGATCAGTTATCGTTGATTATGCCTGGCAACATTACATTTGATACTGACTCTTACAATATCCAAGCAGGCTTTTATCGTACCTTAAACTCTGTGGGTATGGTTTTACGTGAATTTGATCAGTCAATTGTTGAAGTGGTTGGTCATACTGATAGTACAGGCGGACGTGCGCATAATATGCAACTTTCTGAAAATCGTGCGCGTAGTGTGTCCAGCTACTTGATTAATCAGGGAGTGCTGGCTAATCGTGTTCGTTACTATGGTGTGGGACCAGACCGACCTATTGCCAGTAATGGAAACCCTCAGGGACGTTCACAAAACCGTCGTGTTGAGATTAACCTACTGCCAATGTCAGGTGTTCAGTACTAGTCGCTTATACTTATCAGCTGTAATACGGGGAGGATGCCAGAGTGTGGTCATTTGACCTGAAGCGGTATTTCCCCATGTTGATAAAACCTGGCAGTTAAACTGCCGGGTATATAAGCGCATAGCTGCAATATTATGCTGAGCGACATCTCCATAAAACTGACAGGTAGGAAAGCGTTTTAATAAGAAGAAAAATAACGCACTGCCTATTCCTTGCCGAAAATAGAGTGGCCATACGACCAGTAAGGGAATATAAATAACCCTTGGTGCTACATGTTCACAAAAAATAGCACCATATAGTTGTTGTTTACGGAATATTCCCCATCCCAAGCTATTGGCTAATAAGCAAGCAGATGCTCTTTGAGAAGAAAATGACTGTGAGCTGGCAAAGCTATTGTCAATCAGTGAGCAGATCGTATTTTTCACTTCTGCCCTGGTGGTATCAATAGGGCGAATTATTAATGGCTCACTCATTCACGTTAATACTTCATTGTTTACCCACAAAAAGAACAGATTACTTGTTGTTTTTTTGTTCTCTCAATTGGGTGCTACTGCTAAGGTTACTTTATAAACACTAGCATATACCCTTTACGAATCAATTTTATACCTCTAGGGCATTATATTCCTGGGGCTCAAAGAGTTTTGTCAAACCTAAATGATGATCTGTTGGGGGGTATATACTTCTGTATATCTTTCAACGAACCGGGGTCTACCTGTGAAGTTGTTGTATAAGGTCATTGTGTTGACTTGTTGTGGTTGGGGACTGCTCTACGCTTTTGCCAATGCTGCATCGTCTCAAGAAAACGTAGTACGTTTGACGAACGGTGAATGGCCGCCATTTTTGTCTGAGCATTATAAAAACTACGGTGCCGCATCTGATATTGTTTCACAGGCTTTTGAGCTTGAAGGCATTAATATTCAGTATGGTTTCTTCATGTGGGATAAAGCCATGAATTTGGCCGCTGCAGGAGAATGGGACGGTTCGTTAGTCTGGACATGGAATGAGGAACGCGAGCGACTCTTCTACTATAGTGATCCCGTTATTACTTTACGCACGGTTTTTTTTCATCGCGTTGATACTGTATTTGACTGGAAAGAATGGTCAGACCTTAAAGGAAAAAGGGTGGGCGCCACTCGTGGCTATTATTATGGTGAAGATTTTAAACAAGCTGAATCAAGTCAACTGATTGAGGTTATTCGTCAGGACACCGATTTAGATAATTTTAAGAAACTGTTAAGAAGGAAAATGGACTTATTTGTAATCGATACGGAAATTGGTTATGAACTGTTAAATACACATTTCCCTCCGGGGATTCGTCAACTAGTGACCAGCCACCCCAAACCACTTCGTGAAACGAGCTTTCATTTATTACTCTCTAAAAAGGTAAAATACAGTCAGCAATGGATGCGATTATTCAATAAGGGGCTTAAGGAGTTAAAAAGTCGAGGAGAGTATGATCGTATTTTAGATGATGTTATTCAAGGAGCTTATCGGCTTCCTCAAAAAAATAACTAGTTAATTTAAGAAGATTAAATCAAGAAAGCTACAAGTATTTAAAATTCCTAAATACTTGGTTATTCCACGCTAAACTTAAAAGGTAGCTAAAATGAGAAGATAGCTAACTTATGTGGAGTCAGTGAGTATGTATTCAGTATTAAAAATTGCATTTTTAAGCTATTTTTTATTATCGTTGAGTTGGTTGGCCTATGGGCAAGATGTTATTAAGCTGACTAATGGTGAGTGGCCTCCTTATATGTCAGAGGACTACAAGCACAAAGGGCTGATTTCTCATATTGTTGTAGAAGCGTTTAAAAATGAAGGGATGACGGTTGAATATGGTTTTTTCCCCTGGAAGCGTGCGATTAAACAGGCCGAGCTTGGTAAAGAGTGGAGCGGTTCTGTCGGATGGAGTATAAATAAAGAACGTGAAGCTTTCTTTATTTATACGGATCCTATTATTGAGTTAAAAGATGTTTTTTTTCACCGTAAAGATCTGCAATTTGACTGGAAAACAATGGATGATTTGAAGAACTATAAAATTGGGGCATCTATTGGCTACTATTATGGTGATGAGTTTGAAGAAGCGGAGAAAAGAAAGAAAATTAATGTGTCTCGTACCTCTAAAGATTTAAATAATTTTAAAAAGTTAGTGGCAGAAAAAATAGATTTATTTCCCTCAACCTTGGAGGTAGGCTATGAGTTAATAGCGGATAAACTTCCTGAGGGCACTAAAAATATACTCACGAATCACCCTCGTCCAATAAGAACAACCAATTATCATTTGATCATCAATAAAAATATCAAAGATGCACAAAAATATGTTGATGCATTTAATCGTGGACTTAAAAAACTTAAAGAGTCAGGGAAATATGATCAGATGTTAAGTGATAGTATTGATGGTAAATATCGCCCGTAACAAGCATGATTTTTAACTCACTGAATATGGGAATAGTAAAGTATTTTTATTTGAGCGTTATTCTAGCTTTAGCCATTGGTACTCAACGTATTTGGGGGCAAGAGGTTATTCGTATTACCAATGGTGAGTGGCCTCCTTTTATGTCGCAAACATATAAATACTATGGTGCGGGCTCTCATATTGTAACGGAAGCATTTGCTCAGGAAAACATTACAGTAAAATATGGGTTTTATCCCTGGAAAAGGGCCATGAAGGAGGCGAGAGAGGGTACCTGGGATGCCACATTACTGTGGGGGAAAAATGAGGAGCGAGAGAAGTATTTTTTATACAGTGACCCCGTTTTAACGTTGAGAACTGTTTTTTTTCATCGTAAAGACATGCCATTTAATTGGCAAAAGTGGAAGGATTTGAGTGGTTATAAACTAGGTGTCACACGGGGTTATTACTATGGAGAAGGGTTAACAAAAGCGATTGAAGAAAATATACTACGAATAGATGTTGCAAACTCGGATGTTATAAATTTTCATAAGCTACTGGCAGGGCGTATACAACTCTTTGTCATTGAGCCTGAGGTTGGTTATGAAATACTTTCTGAAAACTTTCCACATACTAGCCGTGATTTGTTGACCAATCATCCTCGCCCTATAAGAGAAGCAGATTGGTTTTTGCTTATTTCCAAAAAAAGCCCAAAAGCAGCATACTGGTTAGAGAAATTCAATAAAGGCTTAAAAAAGATGGTTGCCAGTGGTAGACATGATCAAATCATGGAAGATGTATTATTAGGAAAATATCGCCCATAAGTCGTTTAATTTGTTATGACCTGGTATTCCCCCCATATATCATCTTGGGGGGATTTCTGTTGGTGTAATATGATGCGGTGTAGATTAGCTATAACCGGTGAGTAACAGGTTTTCTGCCTGCTCTAGTTGTTCGTGATTGCCTGAGATAACCACGATGTCGTTAACCAAAAGCGGCTGGTTTCGCCAATCATCTAATTCCATATCATGTCGCTTCAGGTGGTGAATTTCGATACCACAGCGCGATTCTAAATCAACGAATTCTAACGTCTTGCCAAGGCTGCTTGCATCCGTAGGTAGCTGAATACCATGTAGGAATGTTCGGGGCAGACCTTTTTTGTCAATTATAGATGTACGCTCACCTTGGTATAAGCCATGGAGCATTTGATAGCGTTCCTGACGAACCGCATCTATTTGCTCACGAATTTGTTCTGAAGGGGTGCCCAGCAT
Organism: Zooshikella sp. RANM57; assembly: GCF_050749885.1. Classification (NCBI taxonomy): domain Bacteria; kingdom Pseudomonadati; phylum Pseudomonadota; class Gammaproteobacteria; order Oceanospirillales; family Zooshikellaceae; genus Zooshikella; species Zooshikella sp. RANM57. Next base: position 178,749 of record NZ_JBOIUB010000002.1, read on the forward strand.
CACTAAAACGTGTTTTATCATCATTAAGCTGGACTCAAATATTTCAGGAATAACTTCTGTGGCTCCAGCATGACGAAGTGCCTCTAAGCTTGTATCGTCACGTGTCCGCACAATAATAGGGATTTGTTGGTTCTTTAAGCGGATGGCCTGGGTAATTTTTTCGGCATTCTCATTAACATCAACGCAAATGACAACCAAGTTAGCGCGGTCAAGTCCTGCGGCTTCTAATAAATCAGGGCGGCGGCAGTCACCAAAAAAGACTTTTCTTTCAGCCTGACAGGCTTCTTTTACCCGAACGGGGTCATCATCCATCGCCACATAAGGTAAGTTTTGTTTATCTAAAAAGCGGCCAATAGACTGACCTACCCGACCATAGCCGCATATTAGGGTGTGATTGGTGACTGACTCTAATGCGGCCGCAATAGCATTGGGTTCACTTTGGGTCGTTGGTGTTTTTTGGCTGGATAGTTTGTGAATGAACCAATGGCTATAGCGGATAATAAAAGGTGTAGCAGACATAGAAAGAATGGTGACTGATAATACAACAGCACTTTGGGTATTGGTTAATAAATCATGTTGGTTGACAAGGGCGATTAAGGCTAAGCAAAACTCACCACCTTGTGCGAGGTACAGTCCCGTTTTTAATGCTGTTCCTGGAGCATCTGAATGTTTTCGAGCAAGCCAGGTAATAATGCTGGCTTTAAAGACCAGTAACAGTGTGGTTAATAGGAGAATCAGTAACCAATGCTGTAGAAACAGAGACAGATCCAGCATCATACCCACAGATACAAAAAATAGACCTAGCAGTACATCGCGAAAAGGACGGATATCATGCTCTACCTGGTGGCGATAATGACTTTCACCAAGCATCATACCAGCGAGAAAGCCGCCCAGTGCCATAGAAAGGTGCATAGAATGGGTTACCCAAGCCGCTAATAGGGCAATGACCAGTGCGGTTAACACAAAGAGTTCTTCAGAGCGTACTTTGGCGATTTCATGAAACAGGTGAGGTAGAATCCAGCGGCCAATTAATAGCATGGTTACCAGAAGCAAGGTGCTTTTAACGAGTACTGTACCTAATGCTACCCATAAGTTTTGCTCACTGTTGCCTGCTAAAACGGGGATAAGAATAAGAAAAAATACGGCAGCAATATCTTGGAAAATTAATATTCCCATTGTTTGTTGACCAATGGGTAATTTAAGTTCATTTCGACTGGTTAGCTCTTTGGATACAATGGCTGTGGATGAAAGCGCTAAACCTGCACCTAAAATCAATGCGATAGGGAGGGGTAAACCAAGTATAAAAGCAATAATGGCAATGCCTATTCCACAAAGTAAAACCTGGTTGCCGCCAAGCCCAAATACAATTCGCCGTAATGCCCACATATGGGCAAAAGAAAACTCCAAACCAATAGAAAAGAGTAGGAATACGACCCCCATTTCAGCTAATAGTGCGATATTTTCCGATTCGGCAATGGTGTCAGTGGCGGCGGGTCCAAGTAATACACCGACAATAAGGTAACTTAAGGTCGCGGGTAATCGTAATCGGTGAAAAACAGCAATAGCGACAACAGAGCAGATAAAAATAACCAGTAACTGGTTCAAGAGTGAAAAGTCCATAATATTTCCGCTAACCAATTTACCCTAGGCGAATAAAGGAAATCTTCCGAAGAAAAGAAGAAGCTAACACGTTAACACTGGATTTAGGATATAGACTACAAATGTTGAATAAATACTTCCTAAGTTACTCAATCATAATGACTTTATTAGTCTCGGCGTAATCGATCAGAAACGGCAATAGGCGTTTTAAAGTTAAAGACAACCACATAGGAAGAAACCAAGAAGGTTATAATGGTCGTTGCTTGTATGACATGGGAGGCTTCTGTACCTATTTGCTGGGTACTTGCCGCGATGTAGGCGATGAGTATGGAAAACTCACTGACTTGCCCTAAACGAAATCCTACCTCCCATGAGGTGTGTAGTGGTTCTTTGAGCCATTGTAATAGGTAGCGAAAGACCCAGGGTTTTAGTAATAAGGCAACAATACTGAGGATTAATGCAGGTATGATCACATCATCTAAAAGGGTTAGATTGAAACTCGCGCCAACGGAAAAGAAAAACAAAATCAAGAAAAAATCACGTAATGGTTTGAGACTGATGGCGATGTATTGAGCAATAGGGCTGGTCGCAATAGTGATGCCAGCAATGAATGCACCAATTTCTGCAGACAGTCCAACATAACTTGAAAGCTCAGCGAGGCCAAGACACCAACCAATAGCCACTAGAAATAAGTATTCATGAATACGGTCAAACTGTTGCATGACTGGCAGTATAATGAACTTGACCGCCAACCAGGCAACAAGAATTAATACGGGTAATGCGGCCAGCGCAATGGCTAATTGTGCACCACTACTGTCTTGTTGTTGGTGACTGTATAAAAATAGCAACACTATAATGGCGATGACATCCTGCAGTAATAAAATGCTTACCACAAGTTCACCTGTATGGCGGTGATGGAGGACGGTGGTGGGAAGTAATTTGATGCCAATGATGGTGCTGGAGAACATCATTGCAGTACCAATAATAATGGCTTCAAGGGTTGTAAAATCAAAAGCAATGGCAACTAAGTAGCCACTAGCAGCAAAAATAATCGAACTGACTATTCCAATAACAGAACTTTTACTTAACATGCCAACCAGATGACTCGGCTGCATGTCCAGCCCTAATAAAAAGAGCAGAAAGATAATGCCGATATGTGAGATGTCAGATAAAAGGCGGGTATCACCAACCCATTGTAGTCCATAGGGGCCTAATAGCGCACCCAGTACAATATACGCCACGAGTAGTGGTTGTCGAGTATAGAGGGCAACCGTTGCGAACAGTGCAGCACCAGAAAAAATGAGGAAAAAAGAAAATACTAGCGAGCCGTTCTCCATACCTGCCTCTTCGCCTTGTTCATTATCGGCTTTGCACTAAAACCATAACCATAGTGCTCAGCTGCTGTTTTTAAAAGCGTATGGTAGCCATAGCCTGTCGTCTTTTTCTAGCATATAGGAAATTATTTAATAACAAAATGTACATAAAGTTGCTACTACTTAGCAGGCATTTTTAACTGTAGTTGATAATGGAGCCATACTCAGTATGGCTCTTAATCGTGTAGAGAAATGAGTGTGTTAGTGTTTAGTGTAAACGGCGGCGAAATAATGGCTGGGGGTGATCATTGGCACCTTGGTAGCTGACTGAGAAGGCATTAAGTCCCCGTAGCGCTTCTTCTGGATCTTTTTCTGCGTGAAGTTTAAATGCATCAAAACCGCAGCGTTTTAAATAAAACAGCTGATCATGGAGGATATCGCCTACTGCTCTTAACTCTCCTTGATAGCCTAGGCGTTCACGTAATATCCGGGCAATAGAATAGCCACGGCCATCCGTAAATGATGGAAAATTAATCGCAATGACCGCAAGTTGATGAATATAAGGTGAAAGTACCTCTGGCTCATGGTGGCTGTCAAGCCAAACACCGACTGAACCTGAGTGTTGCTCAAATTGTGTAGGATTTGCTAAAAAGTCATCAATGGGAATAATACTGCGTTCAGCAAGTACGTCTCCTGAGGTATAACTTGAGTAAAAGGTATAAGTATCACTGATAACTTCTTGATTTTTAATTATTACTGGCATAAACACGATCCTTAAAAGGCTGGATGCCAATACGACGATAGGTGTCAATAAACAATTCTTCTGATGTACGATGTGCAAGATAAACATCGATAATGGAAGTAATCACATCAGGCATGACATCGCGGGCAAAGGAGGGACCTAAAATTTTACCTAAGCTGGCATCATTGTAAGCTGATCCACCCAATTGAACTTGGTAAAATTCCTCGCCTTTTTTATCAACCCCTAAAATACCAATATGACCTACATGGTGATGACCACAGGCATTCATACAACCCGAAATATTAAGGTCTAAATCACCAATGTCATGTAAATAATCCAGATCATCAAAGCGACGCTGAATCGCCTCGGCAATGGGCAGTGATTTGGCATTGGCTAACGCACAAAAGTCGCCACCAGGACAGCAGATCACATCAGTAAGTAGGCCAATGTTCGGTGTTGCAAAACCAAATCGTAAGGCTTCCTGCCACAGTGTGTATAAATGATCTTGTTGGACATCCGCCAGCACTAGATTTTGCTGGTGGCTGACACGGATTTCACCAAAGCTATATTGTTCGGCTAAGTCTGCAGCGGCTTCAAGTTGCTGGTCAGAGGCATCACCTGGAGCCTGGGCTGTTGCTTTGAGTGATAAAGTAACGATGGCATAGCCAGACACTTTATGGGCAGTCACATTACGTTCATACCAATGGCGAAAGTTCGGATCTTGCTGCAGGTACTGTTGAAGCTGTGTACTTTCTACGGGTAAGTCTGCGTAGTCAGGGGTACTGAAATGCTGGCTAATCCGCTTTACTTCAGCTTCAGTCAAGGTTTGAGGTCCATCTTTCAGATGTTGCCACTCTGCATCGACTTTTGCACGAAAAGCATCAGCACCAAGTGCTTTAACCAGAATCTTTATCCGCGCCTTATACTTGTTATCGCGGCGACCATAGCGATTATAAACCCGTAAAATGGCTTCTAAATAAGTCAGCAAGTGTCGCTCAGGTAGAAAATCACAAATTTCAGTGCCGATCATCGGGGTTCGACCTAAGCCTCCGCCCACCAGTACCCGAAACCCCAGTTCGCCTTGATCATTTTGCTGAACATGCAAACCAATATCATGGACTTGAACGGCTGCACGATCCTGTTTAGCGCCATTGATAGCAATTTTGAACTTACGCGGCAGATAAGCAAACTCTGGGTGAAAGGTTGACCATTGACGAATGATTTCACAATAAGGACGAGGGTCAACCAGTTCATCAGCCGCCACACCAGCAAACTGATCGGTGGTTGTGTTGCGAATACAGTTACCACTGGTTTGGATGGCATGCATTTCAACCGTTGCCAACTCGGCTAAAATATCGGGGACTTTCTCTAGCTTTGGCCAGTTATACTGCACGTTTTGTCGTGTGCTGAAGTGGACATAGCCTTTGTCATATTGACGAGAAATTTCAGCCAGTTTACGTATCTGCCGAGCTGACACCATACCATAGGGAATGGCAACACGTAGCATGGGTGCAAAGCGCTGGATATACAGACCATTTTGCAGGCGTAAAGGTAAAAACTCAGCATCAGTCAGTTTTCCTTCTAGATAACGCTGGGTTTGATCACGGAATTGAGCGACTCGCTCAGCGACGATGGTTTTATCGTATGCGTCGTATTTATACATAATGCTCGCTTTTCAGCCTGTACAATCTGGTGAATGGGTATAACAAGCCAAGGCGTTCTTGCCTAAAGCGTTATTAGTACCAAACGAGTTACAAGGCGGCAGTCAAAATAATATGAGTAACTTAGCAGAACCGATATATTCTATAAATGAATATTTTTCTATATATCTAGAATTAATTGGTATAGATAGTGATGTATAGCAAAAAAGTTAAGTGAGGGGGCTACTTGGTTAGCGTGGATATGGAACAGTTTCTGACAATACAGTGAAGCTAAATCAATCAATATTCAGGTAGTGTACATGTGGCGTATATCTAAGATACACTGTTGTTGGTTTTAAGGAAGAAGCATACCCAAGGTTGAGGGTATAAAAATAATGAAAAAAATAAGTCAAGGAGAAGAGTCGATGAAAGAGGAAACTTCGCAGCACACTGATAGCCGTATTGATGCGATTGCCGTCATTGCGTTGATTATCATTGCTGTTACAGCCATGGTTTATTGGGTGAGCGGACAATAACATTTTTCCATTATTTTCAAGTATTTGTTAAGCATCAATGATAATTTGGTGAAGTGATAAGCCGTTGTCTACGTTATGTCAAAACAGCTGCCGATGAGAGGCGATAGTCGTTTTCTTAATGACAGCTGTTAAGTCATAGTTTTATTTTTCTGAATGAATATTTTTGGTTCTATTTTTATATGTTGCCTACAGCGCATTCAGTGCAATCTGAACCAACCCTACCATAATGAGAATAAATAGTGTGGTAAATAATATACCTACCAGCACATAATGAATGGGTTTACCTTTACTAAAATCTTTTAGCCTTTTTTTCTGGCTTTGTACACCAAATGCTGCGGCAAACACACTTTGTAATACTTCAAGAAAGCTAATGGGCTTATCCTGATTTATGTTGTTTTTTGCAGATTGCTTTTCTGGTTTTTGGTTTGAGTTTGATGGAGGAGAATTTTCTGTAGCCTTCATTGTATGACGTTCCGTGTGCATCAATTTACTATCCATTGTTTTTTTGAAGAGCGTTAATCATTTACTTTTTTTATCCAAATAGTATATGAGGCGTCAACCTATAATTTATCCCTTGATGATCTCAACAATTTCATCTGTCGTTTTTAGCCGCTTAATACGTTCAAATAGGCACTGTGCTTCTGGATGTTGAAGACGTAAATAACCCAACCACTGTTTTATACGATGAGGATAGTAGCGGCTTTTTTCATGCTGCAGATCATACGTTGTATATTGCCATAAAAGATCTTTGATTTGGGACCAGTTAATAGGCGATTGTTGCTTTTTTATCACGGCTGGCAGGTTGGGGAGTGCTAAGGCTCCGCGGCCTATCATTAAGTCATGACAGTGGGAGAGTATTTGACACTGTCTAGCATCTTCATCGGTCCATATTTCGCCATTGGCGATTAAAGGGATTTGGATAACAGATTTAATTTTTGCTAGCCAATGCCAGTGTGCAGGAGGACGGTAACCTTCTGTTTTGGTTCGTGCATGGACAATGATTTCGGTTGCGCCTGCAGAAGCCACTGCACAGGCATTTTCTAAGGCCAGTGTTTTATCTTCGTAGCCCAGTCTCATTTTAACACTAACTGGGAACCCGTTTGGAACAGCACTACGTACCGCAGCAACAATGCGGTAAAGCCCTTCGGGTTCAGTCAGCAAGATAGCTCCTCCACGGCTGTTGTTTACCGTTCGGGCTGGGCAACCGAAATTTAAATCGATACCAGGAGAGCCAAGTTCGACAGCACGTTGTGCATTGGTTGCCAACCACTCGGGGTGTTGCCCAAGTAATTGAACCCTAACCGGTACACCAGCATGGGTTCTTCCATGTTGATGCAGTTCGGGGCATAAACGATAGAACACACGTGCAGGGAGGAGTTGGTCAACCACTCGCACAAACTCAGTAATACACAAATCAATTCCACCCAGTGAAGTCAACAAGTCACGCATCAAATAGTCGACAACACCTTCCATTGGGGCGAGAAATACACGCATAAACAAGCCCATAAAAAAAGGGGGATCTTAACCTATTAGGTAAAGCAAGCAATGGCAGAACAAAATTTTTTTTGTTATGAAAGCTTTGCTCATCAAGGCAGGTCCTTAGTTCTGAGTTTTATTGATATCAGTCAATAATACATAGTTGCTCAGTTACACCGTATTTTGTGTAGCTACTCAATAGGGGTCTTATGATGAAGAAAACAGCTGTATTGTCTTTAGCCGTGGGTACATTGGTTGCGATGTCGGGTGCTTCAACGACTGCTTTAGCGGCAAAACCAGAGATGGAAAAGTGTTATGGTGTAGTCAAAGCGGGCAAGAATGATTGTGGTGCTAATGGACACTCTTGTGCAGGTTCAGCGACTAAAGATAGTGATCCTAACGAGTGGTTACTGGTACCAAAAGGGACCTGTAATAAAATCGTTGGGGGAAGTACTGAACCTAAAGACAAATAATGGATAGGGCACCTAAGCAAGACCATTGCAGGAAACTTCCTGCAATGGCGGGCATTGGCTTAAGACAACCTCATTATGAAGACTTTCTTCGTCAACCTCCGGATATTGGTTGGATAGAAGTACATCCTGAAAATTATTTTGATATTGATAGCCCACCAGCGCATTGGTTACAAAAAGTACGTCAGCAGTATCCTTTAAGTTTGCATGGAGTAGGGTTGTCGTTAGGATCAACTGATCCACTGTCTGAGGCTCATCTAGCTAAGCTGGCGCAATTAATAACTATTTACGAGCCTGCACTGGTTTCAGAGCATTTATGCTGGACTTCACAACAGGGGGTGTATTTTCAAGACTTACTGCCTTTGCCGCAAAATCACGAGGTAATTGCTCATCTTGTTCAGCGAATTGGTCAAGTACAGGATTATCTTAAACAACCCATTGCGATAGAAAATGTATCCAGTTACCTGCAACCGACAGGTAATGAAATGACTGAATGGGAGTTTTTGCTTTCTACGGTGAAACAAGCGGGTTGTTTAATCTTATTAGATATTAATAATGTTTATGTGAATGCCAAAAATCATGGTTTTTCTGCCAAGACTTATATTGATGCCATTCCAGCAGAATGGGTTGCGGAAATTCATTTAGCCGGGCATACCGCGGTAACTTTGGAATCAGAAACGGTCTTAGTGGATACCCATGGTGATATTGTGAGTGATGAGGTTTGGCAGCTTTATCATTATGCCATCAAAAAATGGGGGCCTATACCCACATTAATTGAGTGGGATACGGATTTGCCCTCTTTAAGCTGTTTGCTGGCTGAAGCCAAAAAAGCACAACAGATCTTGGATAAAAGCCTATGACTGCGCTTCATGATTGGCAATGTCAATTTGCTAAATGGCTGTTGACCGGTGATACGCAGTTACTCAATTCGCAGGTAATTACAGATAGGACTGAGAGGTTAGGACTTTATCGTAATAATGTCCTGACTAATATTACGCAATCATTACACAGTATATTTCCTGTGCTGGAAAGGCTTATTGGCTCATCGTGTTTTACATCTTTATGTCATCGCTTTATTCAACAAAAACCGCCCCAAGAACCAGCTCTTAACCATTATGGTGAACAGCTTGCTGACTTTATATCTCTTCAAGCTGCGTTTAATGAGTATCCCTATTTGCCTGATGTTGCACATCTTGAATGGGCAGCACACATTGCCTTTTTACTCGCAAAAGTTAAACCGGTTAATACTGACTTATTAGCTTCATTTGAAAAAAAGGACTTATTGGATATTCATTTGTCTTTAGCGCCTAGTGTACAGCTGGTGATGTCTAAGTTTCCTATTTTGGCCATCTGGCAGGCGAATCAGCCTGCTGTTGTTGATCCACCTACAGTGCTCTTGATGGAACAGGAGGAGTATTTAATTGTTTTTAGAGAAAATGAGCAGTTTGTTATTGAACCTGTAACATCCAGTGAGTGGTATTTTTTACAAAAAATTAGCCATACAGCCTCATTAAATCAAGCTTATGAATATGCCCTTCTAAGTAGTATTGATTTTGATTTGGCTGGAAGCCTACAAAGGTATGTGAGATCTGGAATTATTTCTGAAGTATTGCCTGTAGTGGCATAAGAAAAGGGGAGTGTAAGAAATGTCAAATAAGTGGGTATGTGCTTATTGTTGGTTATGCCAAAAAAGTAATACATATGTGGTACCTGTCATAGACTTGAGTATGCGCCTGTTTGTTGGTTGGGTTTTTTGGAAGTCTGGCATAACCAAATTTGAAGGCATTGACCAAGCTATTTTCTTGTTTGAGTACGAATATAATGTGCCTCTGCTGTCTCCTGATATTGCTGCCTATTTAGCTATGTCTGCAGAATTAGCACTACCGATATTACTATGGCTTGGACTAGGTACTCGCTTTGCGGCAATAGGGTTAACCATGATGACACTTATTATAGAGATATTTGTCTACCCTAATACCACAGAACATTACTTTTGGTTGCTAATACTCTCAAGTTTGTGGAGTCGAGGGGGTGGTGTTTTATCGTTGGATTATTTACTTACTCGACGTTTTGGGCAGAATCAGAATGTGTTTACCTATAAAAAGGCGTAAAGAGACGCCTTTTTTACATAAACTCAATCTAGACCATCCTAACATTTTTAATATTTAGATATATGAACAATATTTGTTATGGAGTAGGTTTATTAATGAATAGGAGCATTAAGGTTCATGCCAGTGAATGTGTTATATCCATTCTAAGCCATGATATTGAGTTTGTTTCGCAAGTTCTTCACGCTCAGTTAATATATACCCTGCAGTCGTATTCACATTACTGTGACCAGCAAACACTCTAACTTTTTCCAAATCCAACTTATGCTGGTTCAGTAAGTGGGTTAGCGCTGTATGTCGTAAAGCATGAAATCCCTTGCTAATAATCGACTGTGCCATATGAGAGTCAACATTGGCTTGTTGTTCAATTAGGCTAATGATTAATGATTTATAAAAGGTCCTTAACTGGCGTGTGCTGATATTGTTTCCATAGAGGAGTGGTGACTGCTGTTTAATAGGTTTAACTGATGGTGCAAAAGGGAATGTATCAAATGCGGTTAATTGCTCTGGTGCGCCATGTATCCGTCGAAATCGATAGATACTTTCCATCACCATCTCATTAAGAGGGATGTTTCGCCGAGATGATCCTTTGCCCAACACTTCCCATGTATAACCAAAGTCAGTTTTGTAAATAGAGTCATGAGTGTGAGTGCATAACTCATGCTCCCTTGCGGCAGTACCGTAGGCAATACTGATAAAATAGCGAGCACGCTCATAATACAGCTGTTGTCGTTGAGTGGCTTTAGGCAGCTGCTGCACTGCATGGCAAATAAAAGACCATTCATCTAAGCTGTAGGCACCTTGTGTACCATGCCCTCGGGCATACTTATCGCCAAGCTTTTGCATCCCTGAAGCAGGATTTCGATCTAAATAACCTTGCTGATGTAAAAAACTTAATAGTGACGCAACAACACGCATAATATTGTCAAAGCCACTGCCATTTTTGACTGAAAATGGAAAAAGTTCTGCAATAGTGTATGCCGTTTGGCTCGTGCAGTATTGCCAACGTAAAGGTGGGTCTTGTAAGAAATGGTGATACTGTTGCAAATCTTTTAAAGTAAGTTGCTTGAGCGTAAGACCTTGTTGCCAATTGAGCCAAGCTAAGAAACGCTGGCACTCCCGCTGGTAACGGCGCAGAGTGTGTTCTGAGCGACCAGCCCGTGCTTGAAGAAAAATTGTAATGGCTTCTACATCATTATTAGCGCCAATTCCATTATTTAACGATGGTTTAGTGGGTAAAGGGGATAGGGTAGAGCTTTCTGCTAAAGCAGTGATGCTAAGTTCAAGTGGCTTCATTCGTTTCGTGCGTTAACTCATTTAATCCTCAAAGTGCTCTATATTAGGGAGATGTGAGCCGAACGACAAGAACACGATAAATAATTGTTAAACTACTTAATGTTCGCCAGCTTGTTTGACACACTTACTGACTGAGTCAGGGTCACTGCATGCATCATAATCAAAGTAGCTTTGCATCCATTGTCGGTATAGTCCTTGTTCATGAATTACGCTTAACTCATTCCAAAGTTGCTCAACAAATGTAGGGTAGTTTATTTGCATTTGTTTTGAAAACATTAAGTACATGGGGATTGTTTCGATAGGGATGGGTTCCATGACAATATCTTTGAAGCGATCATCTTCCTCTAACAGTGGTTTTGCTATGGTATAAAAACCGATAAAGCCTGCTAAGTGTTCTTTCTTTACACGCAGTAACAGTCTTTCCAGACTGAAATCTTCCACGACATCGATGCCCATTTCGTTGAGTGTATCAACAATTGAAAACCCTAAAGTTGCTCCTAGAGGTCCATTTAAGTTTTGGAAAGAATGTCCATTCCATGTAACTGATGCATCTTTAAGTTTGAAAAGGTGATAACTGTTACTAATCATTTTCCTCGAAACATCAATGTGGCCATTTTTGAATGGATAAACCCCAAACTCTAAACGCTTAGCTTGATAAACAGAGTGAAAGCTAGCATCAACGCTATTTTGTTTTAATTGCATTAAACAGCGTTTCCATGGTGAGCGGACATGGATCACTTTAAAATGATACTTCTGTGCTAGATGTCGGATAATTTGTATGCTGATACCAGGGTGTGAGGTAACGATAGGCTCATCTTGTGTGTTGAGCACAAAAGGGAAATTAGCTTTAGGGATGTAGCAAAAACTAATTGTATTCGGCTTGTCAGTTTCTGCTGCACTACCTATAGATGTAGTTAATAGAAATAAAACTATGGAAAGCCAATGAGTGCTCATTCAGGGGTTCAATTATTAACGGCTTCAAATTAACTAAATATACTAACAATGACTCCTCCTCCATGAGTTATCAGAGTAGCAGTTAATTATAGTCGTAGCTTGTTTTACCTGCTTAAGGCGCTACAGGCTCAGTGGTTGATGCCGTTTCTACTTCAGCAGAAGCATCTAACTCAGCCTGAAACTTTTCAAAGATTTTATAGTGAGACTCAGACATAGGAAGGTCTGCTAGTGTTTGCCAAGCAATTTCACGCACAACCCAATCTTCCTCATCATTTTTAACAAGATCTACAAGAGCACTGGCTACAGATTGATCGGAGTATCGCGATTGTGCAAGTGCAAATGCTGCTCCAGCACGAACATCTGCAGAATTGTCTTTCAATGCATCAACGACAGGATCAAGTTTTTCTCGATCATTTGCCCAGTTAGCGACAGCAATCATTGCTCGCCGACGCAGTTCTGGATCGTCATTCTGTGTTAATGGTTTTAACGTATTAATTATTTGAGTCGTTTCTTGAGGACTTGTCGGGTGTTTAGGCAGTGCATAAAGGGCAGCACCCATAACATTTTTATTTGTTTCACCTGAAAGAAGTTTCATAACGTGACTGCGCTGCTTCTCCCCATAGATACCTAAACGCGCCATGAGCTCAAGTCCTGCAATTTTTTCTTCTGAGGAGCTTCCCTCTACAAGCTCTATGGATGCCGCTTCAACTTCAGGATCTTGGATAACGCCAAGTAATGCACCTAAAATTTGACCTGTTTCAGTACTTAACCCATTTTTAAACTGTGTTATGGCCCAGCTTAATGCTGCAGGGTTATGGCTCATTTCATATAGCAGTTGTGCTTGTAGAGCGCTTTGAATACTTTCTGCATAGGGTGATGGCTGGTTAAGCGCTTCTTCTAATTGACCAAATAAATCTTTAGCCATTAACGCCTTGGGTGGCTCTGTAACTTCTGTTGTTTGTGCTGCTTTTTCAGGAGGGGCATCGGGCGTTGATACATCAGGTTTGTTTTCTGCCAATGTAATAGTGGCTGAATTAGGTTCAGAACATGCGTTAGCATTTGTCTCTGATTGAACCAGTGGAGCAGGCACCTGTTCCGTTGCTGTTGTTGCAGAGCTTGAATGTCCCAAATAAAAACCAACTACAGTACTGATCAACGAAGAGCATAACACAGTTGCGCTAAGCTTCATGTTCAGGTTCATGTTACTCTCCTACTACTGAGACACTCTCTTCCTTTAAAATACATGTTTACGATGAACCCTTGTTGATTGTTCACCCGGAAAAATGTCATAGCTTTAATTTATTCTTAGATGAAAATGATCGTGGTGGTTTGGCCAACACATGACGTACGATAAACCAGACTTACCAGGTTGTTGTCGACATTCTCCCCGACGTTTACCTGCATACCTTGGTAACATGCTGAACATATTGCGATCATTGAAAAAGATTAAGTTAACTTTGAAGTATTTCTTAAGATAGTTGTCTAGAAATTCTCTGCTTCGCTTATACGAGTAATTGTCTTTATAAATACTTGAGCCTTGGCGCAGTCCATCTTTTCTTATAAGTCGAATATCGACATCAATCCCTTTGCGATGACTTGCATGGCCTCGAAGCAGGCCGCCCTTTTGAAAGGAAATGTCACCAATACCTATCTCTCCCCAGGTAGGCTTTTCTTTTTTCCAAGCCACGGCAACACGCTGTAGTCCGTAGATTAAACGCGGTTTTCCCCAAGCACGTTTGGCTGCAGTATAAGTGTAAAAGCCTCTGCCACCTGTAGGCATTTGAATAAAGCTGGTTTTAGACTTTGGACGAGCGCTATTAACACCATTCAGGTATTTGCCATGAACCCAGCGTTCATTACCGTTAAAAAATATTTTAAACCAAGAGCCTCGTTTTATTGAATAAGCCCACTCAGCACCTTTACTGGTTAGGTTTACAACACGATAAGAAGTACCAGGGCCACTCCGTACTTTTAGTTGTGTTGCTGTAACAACGCCATTTGGCAAACTGCTCGAAACAACATACTGGCTATAAACCCAGCCTGCTTGATTATTGAGCCAGATTTTGTGCCAGCCACTGGTTTTAGCAATGGAAACATAAACTTGGTCCTGACTGACTCGACCAATGATTTTATGTTGAGTGCCTGGTCCACTTCTCACATTAAGCGCAGTAGCATTGACCTTAATACTCTGGCCAGCATATGCGTTAAAACCGATTAAGCTAAAAGCATACAGCAATACCAGGGTAATTTTTTTAAGTAATGCTCTGCCCGCTGTTAACTTCAATTGCATAAATTAAGACCTATTGCCAACAGCGACTCATGGTTAAATAAATCATTAGAATCGCAAACACTCGAGAAAAACGATACGACAAATCACCCATAATATTGTCTATTGGTTTTAAATAGTTTGTGATTTTTGTCATATAGGGTTAACGCACGCTTTTACTGATATGTGCAGTGTTAATAGAGTTGGTAGGTGTATAGAGTGCTAAGAAAATAAAGGAATGTATATGAAGTATGTAACAGACTATAAAATTATTGTTTTTTTATAAAACTGGTTAGTTGATTTGTTATTAATATCTCTAAAATTATGAAAGCTAAGTCTCACTTGAGCTGTGTAATCACAGTATTCTAATGAGTATCAATGTATGTGAAAGCAGGTTTGGAGTAAAAGAAGAAAGTTGATATTGGTTAAGCTTTTAATGTTAATCATTAAGCTTTTGTTGCTTCAAATACTTGCCAGCAGCAACCAAATCTGTGGGTTTGATGCATATGCCAGGTTAGGGGAGAAGAGTCTAATGCAGTTAACACTTGATGATTGCCAAAGCTTGCAAAGCTAAAATAGCATTGACCATTATGGGTTAGATAGAAGCAAACCTGATTTAAGAAGTCATCATATAGTTTTTTTATGTTAGTCATTAAGTAATCCCAGCCGCCTTCAAGGATTGGAAGGTTAGCAATAATTACATCAAACAGTTTGTTATTTGTTGAAAGAGCTTCGAAAAGATAGCCTTGGTAAACACTAATGTTATCTAATTGATGTCTAGCAATATTTTCTTTGCAGTTTGCAATGGCTACAGGATCAAGATCACTCGCAATGACTTTTTTCGCTCCTTGGAATGCTGAATATAGCGCTAAAATACCACTTCCTGTTCCGATATCGAGTACAACTTTTTCAGAAAGATCTGGTAATTTACTTAAGAGGAAACTTGTGGAGTGGGTTAACTCAGTACTAGGGCAAAAAACCTGTTGGTAAACGATGATAGGTATATTGGCAACAGTATAACTGTTGGTAAAACGCTGTTGGTTAGCCGCAAGCCAAAGTTGGCAGTAAGTCTCTTGCGAAATATTTTCAGGAATACGCATGGCTGTTCCCTGTGTTTAATCAGGTCTTTTTTCACTTATATTCTGACTTACTTGGGTAAGATTAGGGGAAAGGGGCTAAACAGGGAAAGATAAAATGAGAATAAAAAAATAACGGATGGAGAATAGACTTCACCCGCTTTAATATATTTGACCTAACAAATGAACATCATTATGTAATCACATTTACTTGAGAATTACAAATCAGTTGATATAAAAATCTGTAAACAAAAAAAAGAGGGGCTAATGCCCCTCAAAGGTTAATGCTCCAAGTAGTTATGCGAGTTGGTTACTCATTTCTTTGGCAAATGCTTCAGCATTTAAGCCAACAAGTAAGTGCAGTCTGTTGTTATCTAGTTTAACAACTCCATTTGCACCTGCTTGTTCAAGGGCGGCTGTATCTACAGCGCTGCCATCTTTTACTTCCATCCGTAGACGTGTTGTTGCGCAGCATTCGACGTTACGGATATTTGAGGCTCCCCCCAACGCTAGAATAAAGTTTTTAACTTTTTCTGCTACGCTGGGGTCAAGCGCCTTTGGGCTGTTGCTTACTCCTCCAGTAGCTGTAGCAGAGTTGGCTACAGGTGCAACGACCTCATCATCACCTGATGAACTTTTCAGGTATTCTTCCATATCTGTTTTGAAGTTTTCAGATTGAGGGCCAAAGATCGCTTGGACACCGTTACCCACGACAACACAGCCTGCAGCACCCAGTGCTTTCAGTTTTGCTTGGTCTACTTTAGCTACGTCCTCGACAGAGATCCGTAAACGAGTGATACATGCATCAAGGCTAGTGATGTTTTTTCTGCCACCGAAAGCGATAACAAGCTGCTTAGAGAAGGCAAAGGCACCATCAGCATGTGCTTCTTCCAGCGTGTGCTCTACTTCATCTTCACGGCCAGGCGTTTTCAAGTTGAATTTAACAATTACTGTACGGAATACGAAGTAGTATACGGCAGCCCAGATAGGACCAATTACCAAGAACCACAGCGCATTAGAAGATTGATTAAATAGTACGATGTAATCAATCAAACCGTGAGAGAAGGTTGTGCCGTGCTTGATACCCAGTGCGATACAGGTATAGAAAGCAGCACCTGCCAATAATGCATGGATAGCATACAGAACAGGAGCAACAAACAAGAAGGCAAACTCGATGGGTTCAGTGATACCAGTCAGGAATGAAGTCAATGCAGCAGACACCATGATACCACCGATTTTAGCGCGGTTTTCAGGCTTAGCAGTATGCCAGATCGCAATGGCTGCAGCAGGTAGACCCCACATTTTGAACAGGTAGCCACCGGCTAAGTTTCCTGCAGTTGGATCGTAAGCGATATAACGATGGATTTCACCGCGAACAGTTTCACCTGCACTGTTAACAAACTCACCTACTTCAAAGAAGAAAGGTACGTTCCAGATGTGGTGTAAACCAAATGGGATTAATGAGCGCTCGACAACCCCGTAGATGGAGAAAGCAAGTCCAGGACTTTCACTTGCAGCCCAATGAGAGAAGCTTTTAATGGCGCCACCAATAGGGGGCCAAATGAAGCTTAATACGGCGCCTAATAAAATCGCAGCAAATGCAGTAACGATGGGAACAAAGCGTTTCCCCGCGAAAAAGCCTAAGTATTGAGGTAATTTAATACGGTAGAACTTATTAAATAAGCCACCCGCAATACCACCAATGGCAATACCACCGAATACCCCGGTATCAATTGAGTTGATACCCATAATTGCTTTGGTATCAACACCATTAGCGGCAGAAATTACACCCATAGTACCCAACAGTACAGCATAGCCAACGACTGCTGCTAGAGAGGCAACACCGTCATTTTGGGTTAAGCCTAAGGCAACACCAATCGCAAAGATGAGTGGCAAGTTACCAAAGATAGCGCCACCCGCTTGCTCCATTACGTGAGAGAGTAATTCAGGAAGCCATGGAAAGTTGGCTGCACCAACACCTAACAGAATACCTGCTACCGGTAACACTGATACGGGTAGCATCAGCGCCTTACCGATCTTTTGCAAGAATGCAAAAGAAGACTTGAAGTCGATCATCGTGTCCTCCTTCCTTTTTCAAGGAAACTGCTTTTTTATTTAATTTGTTTTGTACTGCTCACTTCATTTTTCTAAATTAATTTTTCTTACTTCGGCTGCAGACTCTAGATTGAGCGCTTTTTCAGCCAGTTGTTGGCAGCTGGCCAGCTTAAGCTCTCGAATCTGAGCTTTTATTTCTGGTATACAAGGAACACTTACACTCAACTCATCAACACCCAGCCCGACAAGAAGAGGTACTGCTTGAGGGTCAGAAGCAACAGCACCACATACTCCTACCCATTTGCCATGCTGGTGAGCGCCTTCAACGGTTTGCTTGATGAGACGTAAAATACCTGGATGGAGGCTATCAATTTTTGCAGCCAGTTCAGGGTGTCCCCGATCCATCGCAAGGGTGTATTGAGTGAGGTCGTTAGTACCAATTGAGAAGAAGTCAACTTCACGGGCGAATTGCTCTGCCATCACTGCAGTAACAGGCACTTCAACCATGATACCTATTTCAACGGAACCAACATTCAGTTTTTCTTGTTCTTCCCGAATGATGGCTTTTGCCTGACGGAGTTCATCAAGGTTGGCAATCATTGGAAACATAATGCGCATCTTGCAGCCATTTGCGGCTTTTAAGATTGCCCGAATTTGAGTACGGAGAATATCGGGGTAGGCAAGGCCAATCCGGATACCTCGTTGACCCAAAAATGGGTTTTCTTCGTCAGGTAAGCGCAGGTAGGGTAGGGGTTTATCACCACCCACATCCAGCGTACGGATGATCAGTGGACGATTCTTTCCAAGGGTTTTCGCTATATTGCTATAAATAGCAAACTGGTCTTCTTCACTGGGTTCAGTAGTGCGGTCAAGGTAAAGGAATTCAGAACGTAACAGACCAACACCTTCACCACCCATCTTGACGGCTTCAACGGCTTCTTGCTCATTACCAATGTTGGCCGCGACTTCAATACGGTGACCATCAACAGTTACAGCTGGATTATTAGCCGCTGCTAAATCCGCTTGGCGTTTTTTAGCAATTGCCTTTTTGCGGGCAATGGCCTCATCAATGGTAGCTTGATCAGGATTTAAGCGAAGCTCGCCTTTGCCACCATCTAAAATGGCAGGTGTATTGTTAGCAACTTCAAGTAAATGTTCATTAAGTCCTGCAACATAGGGTACATCTAAAGAGCGAGCAATAATGGCTGCATGTGAAGAGGTGCCACCAAGTACAGTACATAAGCCAATGACTTTGCTACGGTCCAGATTAGCAGTGTCGGAAGGGGTTAAATCTTCTGCGACCAAGATTGCATTCTCTGGAAGCTCCATGTGGCTTTCTTCTTCGCCCAACAAACAACCCAATACTCGACGGCCAACATCTCTAAGGTCGTTAGCACGCTGTGCCATTAAATCATTGCTGAGAGAAGACAGGACTTTAACATGCGTGTTGACAGCAACTTGCCAAGCAAAAGCAGCACTTTTGTTTTGGTCAATGGCGTCATTAGCAATATCAAGTAAGTCTGGATCGTCTAGTAACTCACAGTGGGCTTCAAATATTTTGGCATTTTCTGCATCACCGTCAGCGGCCATTTTGTGTTGAAGGGCTAAAAGCTGTTGCTTGCTATGTTCAATAGCGGTTTGCAGCATCTGACGTTCAATAGCAGGTGCTTCACCTGTTTCTGGTACATCAAATTGCTGTTGTTTTTTCTGTACAATAAAGCCATGAGCCAGGCCTGGAGAGGCGCTTACGCCACATAGCAGGTTAGGATCATCGCTGGTTTCAGGGTGAGGTTTGACACCATGTGGTACCCGCTTTTTCTTAACGGGTTCCGCACCTTTTTCTCCCAGCCCGTCTAGCATGGCATTCTTGACTTCTGCTAAGGCTGCTTCAGCATCTTCACCAGCAGCAGAAAGATAAACCTGTTCATTATGACCTACATCCAAACCCATGATAGCCACAACAGATTTAGCATTAGCCTGTTGATCTCCTTTATGGAGGTGAACAGCTGATTTGTACTTTTTGGCAATACTGCTGAGCACTGCAGCTGGGCGGGCATGTAAACCAGAGGGGTTAGGAATAGCAAAAGACTCGGTAGTCACTGTCTGGCTAGATGCCTCAGTCGCAGATTCAGTATATTCACCTAAGTGCAGGGTTAATACTGTATCGCGACTGGCTTCAACTGGGCCTTCGGCGTATTGGAATTTAGCAACTTGGTCACTATTAGTGATAACAATTTGAGTGAGCAGGCTTGCTGCTTTTGTGGCAACAATATCCATATCAAACTCAATCAGTGCATCACCAGTATTTACTTTATCCCCTTTTTTAACGAGGGGTTTAAAGCCTTCTCCTTTCAGCATTACGGTTTCTAATCCAATATGTATCATTACTTCGATACCATCTGGAGTAGCAATAGTTACCGCATGATTAGCTGAATGAAGTTGACTTACTTCACCGCTACAAGGTGCGAGTAAGCAACTAGTGACAGGATCAATAGAAATACCATCACCCACCATTTTTTGTGAAAACACTGGATCAGGTACTTCAGTTATGGGAAGTAAATATCCCGTAAAGGGGGCTTTAAGGACAATTTTCTTGGCAGAAACTGCTTGGGGCATTATTAACATCTCCTTCCATACCCACACGGATTAAAAGCCATTTTTGGGCAAGGCATGCTGCGGATATTGTTATATGCAGTCTTTTAAATGCTGCTTAATTTAGTAAATTCAGTGTAGGCACCGTGCTTCTTAAAATACTTGATTTATCGCAATTAAGCAGGATGAGGTAGGCAACAAAGTGTAAGGATATACGTAACAAAACTCAGCTTTGTAACAGGAGTATTACAAAGGAAGACAAACTATGATTTGTGTTGCCTAAAAGATACTTACGTAAAAAAGGCGGGGGATTTGTAAAGATATATTTAATTTAAATATAAATGATATGAGTACTTTTAAAGTGCTTGGTTCGAAAAAAGTCCTTTGGGTAACAGATGATGGAATAGGGAAACGTGGTTTATAGTAATGGACCTAGCTTCACTAACACAATACGGAAATAGCGCAGCATTATTGTCAATCTTCGCAAGACGGTAATGTAGATCTACTGATATAAAGAGAAGAGGCTCTATAACTGTTAGTGCATGCAAAAACCAGTATACATAATCTGTGGCATAGCGTAGAACAAGAAGCAATAGTAAAGTCCAAAGCCTATTAGGCTTGAATGTATATATTAGTGAGGCGCTGATGTTAGCTGAATTACATCAAAATGTTATTGTTACGGGGGCAGGCAGTGGGCTAGGGGCTGCTTTGACAGCTCAATTGGCATCACAGGGATATCACGTTGCAGCATTGAGTCGGAGTGCTGATAAGCTTGAGCGGTTAGTGACACAGTATAAACGGGTTACGCCTTTTGTCGTGGATTTATCTTGTGAAGAAGAAGTAAGCCAAGTATTTTCTAAGCTTGCTACTTGGGAAGCACCTTTTACGAAGGTATTTTGCTGTGCAGGCTCTGGTCAGTTTGGCCCCTTAGCAAGTTATAATCAGTCAACTATACAGCATATGGTGAATGATAATTTGCTTAGTATGATGTTAGTTGCTCAAGCCGCTATAGGTTTAATGCGTAATCACAATAAAGATACAAATGGAGCATTAATTCATGTTATGTCTAGTGCTGCTCAGGTAGGTAAAGCGAACGAAACCGTGTATTGTGCAATGAAATGGGGATGCCGAGGTTTTACGGAAGCTTTACGTGTTGAACTGTCAGGAACTAACATACAAGTAGTCGGCGTGTATCCCAGTGGTATGCAAACAGCCTTTTGGCAAAATAATGCGGTTGCTCATGATCAGTATGAGCAATACATGCATCCAGATGAAGTCGCAAAAATAATACTGTTAAATTTACAGGAGATGGACAGTTGTTATACGGCAGATATAGTCATTAATAAAATAAAACGATAAATTCCTAATAATCTAACAGGGATATGTAATAAACGCTAAAATTGATATTTGGGAAGACACTCATTATGTCTGCACTATCTGTGGCCCTACATGCGCTCTTTAATGATGATGCTACCCGTAACCGGGTAGCAGTGCTGTTAAACCAGTTAAAGAGTGAAACCTCGCTGGAAAAAACCAATCCTCGGCCTCTTGAAATTGCTGAAGTACCCAGCCCTGATTGTATAGAGTCCGTGGGAGACAGTGGTTTAACCTGTATTTGGTGGGAGTTAGACAGCGGTAGAATTGCGTCAAGTGACTTAATTCATGTTCTCGCGAAGGCAGGTGCTCAGCGTTTCTTCTCATACTTTAATGCTGTGGAATACGAGCACGAAGAGTATGGCAATGATTTTTTCTTTACACTGGCAGGGGATGGAGCCCATGTTCTGGAAGGTGAGTTGCAGGATTTGTTTCATCGGCTGGACCATGCCCGAGAAAATAACCTATCACCGCAAGCCGTATTGTTAAAAATTTTGCCGGAATTGGCTATTCGTGTAAATGAAGGCTCTGTTTATCTAGGACGTGCTGTTCAGGTGTAAATGATTACACAGCCATTGTTGAGTATTTAGTGGGGTAGGAATTTATTTTCAGCCTCTTTACAATGCGCGTCAAAATAACCGTGACAAGGTTATGTCTACTGTGTCACTGACACAATGGTAAGCCATTAATCGTGGAGCAATGCATGTCTCGCAAGAAGAAAGTTTTTATCGCCTATACGGGTGGCACCATTGGTATGAAAAAAACAGCTGATGGCTGGGCTCCTGCACCCGGTTTTTTAGCTGAAATGATGCAAAATAACCCAGTGTTTCATAGCGATATCATGCCAGATTATGACATCTATGAGTTTTCGCCCTTGTTAGACTCATCCAATATGACACCACGTAACTGGGTGATGATTGCTGAAGTTGTCGCTCAGCGAATAGATGAATATGATGGCATTATTGTGCTTCATGGCACAGATACAATGGCGTATAGCGCATCGGCATTATCATTTATGTTGGAGAATTTACATAAGCCCGTCGTATTTACGGGGTCTCAGATTCCCATGCTTGAGCCTAGGACTGATGCCATTCGAAATTTAACGAACTCCTTACTTATTGCCGCTCATGAATCAATTCCTGAAGTATCGCTTTATTTTGACCAAAATTTATACCGTGGTTGTCGTGCAGTAAAAGCACATTGCGATAATTTATCTGCTTTTGCATCGCCTAATTTTCCCCCTTTGGCTGTTGCCGGTATCAATATAGAAGTCAATCACCCACTGAAGCGTGCTGAGCCTACATCAGAACATGGCGGGTTAAGCTTACATAAAGAAATGGATCCTTATGTGGGTATTCTATGGCTTTTTCCTGGAATAACGGCTGAAGTCGTCAGCAACTTTTTACAGGCTCCACTTAAAGGTGCTGTGATACAAGCCTATGGGGTGGGTAATGGACCAAGTGCTGATCCTAAATTTGTTGCCGCGTTACAAGAGGCTCATCAGCGAGGTGTAGTATTAGTGGATTGTACACAGTGTTGGTCTGGACGAGTCAATATTACGGGGTATGCGACTGGAACGGGTATGGCCGCTGCGGGGGTGGTCAGTGGTTATGATATGACCCCTGAAGCCGCGCTCACTAAATTATTTTATTTATTTGGTAAAGGCTATTCATCTCAGCAAGTGGAACAGCTTATCCAACAAGATTTAAGAGGTGAGTTAACCGCGCAGTCCTAATAACATGCAATTACAGTCAAAGTGAATAATTAAGCAATATATAAAGTAGCTGGGCTAAAATGTGGAATTTACGACAGTTTTTTTCTACTGCATGTGAAATACTGTTACGCGTAGTACTACTACTGAAGTGTAATTGTACATATTAACACCAGCAGGCCTTTATTAGGCTCTGTAAAAGTAAATAAAAGTTGCTTGTGTGTTCATATGTGATTCAGTTGTAGTGAAAAGCTGCGTGGTGACATGTTCAACATCAGGGATGGAGCCACACACTGTATTGCCAACAAGGACGATGATAAAAATTAAATGCTGGCAGGTGCGGGTGGCATTTTACCTGAGTTGGTTTCATGTACTAAATATGGACTTTTTACCTTGAGAGAGGATCATGAAAAAACAACTTGCCAGCTTTGCGGTTTTTGCGATGGCATTTTTGAGTATATCGGCGGTGCAGGCTGGAATTATTCGAAATGGTGGGTTTGAGTCAGCTGATATTGATGATGGTTGGTATTATGATGCTAATCCTAAGCCCGTTGAAGCTGTAAAAGATGTAGTGTCACAAGATGGAAGACATTACAAAGCTTCGGAAGGCTCTTATATGGCTAGCTTACCAACAAGCAGTGCTTTATTAAATAATATGCTGACATGGCATGCGGGGGATAAACTTCAGTTTAAATGGTTGATTACGGATGAGAATGTGGCAGCCACATTTCTTATGATGGAAAACGGCATATCAGTTTCTGACCATTTAAGCCTCACAGGAGAGGCAGGTAAGTGGCATACATTTACATTTACCTTTGGTGTGGATGGGATTCCCTTAAATCAAGCATTTGGTTTTCAAGGGTTTGGTATTCCAGGTAAAGGCCATTTGCTTATTGATGATGTACAGTTACTCGCCGCTAGTGTCGTCAGTGAACCTTTTAGCTTAGGACTGATGATATCGGTTCTACTATTGTGGCGCCCTAAGCGTAATGAGAATCTTATTAAGCGAATGATCTAAGGAAGAAGAAACGCTTTATTATGTAAAATACGGCAGCAAAGTGCATCACGAATGCACTTTGCTATCTTAGTAAGCTGTTACATTTCAGATAATTACCCGAGTTTATTAATTTGTTTTATTACTTAGGCGACGAAGTGCATTTCCTGTCAAAGCATAATACAAATGCCCTGATGCTTTTGTAGCCCCAATCGCTTTATAAAAGCCAATTGCAGGATCATTCCAGTCAAGTACACTCCACTCTAGACCAGCATAACCACGTGATAGACAGATAGTAGCTAACGAAGTAAAAAGGTGTTTTCCGATACCTTTACCTCGATATCTAGGAAGAATAAAAATATCTTCTAAGTAAATATAACGTTTACCTAAAAAGGTACTGTATAAAGTTTGAAATAAAGCAAAGCCAGCGGGCTGATCCTGATAAAACGCAAGAATAGTTTCCGCAAGGGGAGAATTACCGAATAAGCAATCATGCAAGTTTTCTGGCCTAGCGACCATATCATGGGGGCGTTGTTCATAGTCGGCTAATCCTTTAATCATCGAGTGGATAAGAGGAATATCCTCTGGCTTAGCCCAACGAAGTAACATTTGAGAATCATCAAGTTGAAAAGCTGAACTCACAAGTAGACTCCTAACTATTCTTTCTCTTTATTTAAATATTACCGCTTTGTTGCACCCTGTTTAAAGCTTTACATTAAAAATATAACAAGTGACAACGGAATCCATAAATCAGCATTTAGACCATCCTAACATCAATAAAAATTTCAAACTTCAATATCGCCAAATTGCTGCAATTCATAAATATCCCTATAAACCCCTCTTTCCTTAAGTAAACAAAAATGATGTCCTTGTTGTACCAACTTGCCTTTGGCTAATACAAAAATTTTATCTACATGTGTTACTGTGGATAGCCTATGTGCAATCGCAATTATGGTGATTTTACCATGCAGCATCTGTAGTGTTTCCAGAACTTGCTGTTCCGTTTCACTATCAATATTTGCTGTTGCTTCATCCAAAATAAGTATTTTGGGCTTTCTCAATAATACTCGAGCTAAACAGATAAGCTGGCGTTGTCCTGTAGAAAGATTGAGTCCTCGTTCTCCAATATGAGTTTCAAGACCATTCGGTAATTGTTTCAGTGTTTCCTGTAAACCAACAGACTTGATCACCATGTTTAAATCATGTTCATCTACTTTTATGCCAAAACTTAAATTATCTCGAATTGTTCCACTAAATAAGAAAGGGTCTTGCTGTACAATACCAATGTACTGGTGCAAAACCTGTTTATTAATCGCCAATAATGAATGTCCACCTATCTTAATATCTCCCCTGATTGGGTTATAAAGACCTAAAAGCAAACTAGCCAAAGTACTTTTACCGCTACCTGTATGGCCAACAATCGCACAAAATGTTCCTTCTGGAATAAAAAGGTTTATATTATCTAACACAGTGTTATCTAACTCATACGCAAACGAAATCTGATTACATTCAATATGGGTATGATGGATTATTTCTTTGACTGTGTTATTTGTTTTTGGTAATTGCTGAGTAATAATACCTGGTTGATCTAATAATTGAAAAACCCGATCAGCGGCTACAATAGCTTGTTGTAACAAGTTCAGTCGCTGTGTCATTTCTATTAGTGGTTCTGTAAAACGATTGACATAGTTTATAAACGCATAAATCACACCAATTTCAGCGACGGATGACAGTGCTTGATAACCAAAGCCAAACAATAATCCTGCAAGCACGAGCATTGCGAGTAAATCAATCGCCGCACGAAGCATCAATCCATCAAGTAAAACTGTTTTTAGTCGCGCTTGATAATGCGCAAGTGCCGTATTGGAAAAGTAGTGTTTAAAACGAGACTGTTGATTAAACACTTGAATTAGTGTCATTCCTTGAATGGATTCATTCAACCGAGTGTTTATGTCACTTAATAAACTTCTTACTCGTTGGAAGAGGGGTGCACTTAACCGTTGATACGTAACCATACACACTACAGTTACGGGTAAAATTGTTGCAGCAATAAGCATCAGTTGCCAGTCTAATATGGCCATGGCAATAAATATGCCTATGACTAAAACTGTGTTTTTCAACATGCTTGCGAGCACATGAACAAATAAATCTTTTATTACCTCTGTATCGTTACTTACCCTTGAAATGACCCAAGCCGTGGATGTTTGGTCGAAAAAACGTAAAGGCAAATCCAACACCTTGGCAAATGTTTCAAGCCGAATTCGCTCAATGACTTTAAGTGCTATTTGATGAAAGGTGATTGTTTCAAAATAGGCAGCAACAGCCCCTGTAATATGAAGCACAATATAGCCAGTGGTCAGTAAAACTAAAGGTAACCACGGATAATGACCCACCGTTAAATAATCATCTATAAATATTTTGACCAGAATAGGGCCACTCACCTGGGCCACTGTACCCAGGAATAACAAACTTACAGCCCATCTCCAATGGTGATTGAGATGCCGGCTAAAACTGAGTAACCGTATAATAACGAGCCAAAGAGAAAGGGAGGTCGTATTTTGTTTAGCCGGCATTAATCCGTTGCTCTAATTGCTGATATCGGAATGCTTGCGCATACCACCCTTGATGAGCCAATAATGCATCATGTTGACCTTGTTCTATTAACTTACCATGCTGTAAAACAATAATCTGATCAGCATCGGCAATGGCACTGATCCGATGTCCAGCAATAATGGTGGTACAATTTTGTCGTACATGTTTTAAACTAGACAGAATCGCTTGCTCTGTTTTTACATCTACAGCAGATAATGCATCATCTAAAATAAGCAATGGAGCGTCTAATAATAATGCTCGAGCAATGGCTAATCGTTGCCGCTGTCCCCCCGATAACGTAACACCTCGTTCACCCACTTGTGTATTATAGCCTTGTGGAAAAAGCAAAATATCTTCATGAATTGCAGCCATTTGAGCAGCTTGTTGTATTTCTTCAAATGATGCATCAGGTTTTCCCAACGCAATATTTTCAGCAATACTTATTGAAAATAGAAAGGGGTCTTGCGGCACGTAGGCAATATGCTTACGCCAACTATGTGTCGTACATTCACGATAACTGTACTCATTAAAGTTCAGCTGTAAGTTATCACATGGATATAAACCCATAATAAGCTTTAACAAGGTACTTTTTCCACAACCTGTTGGGCCTAAAATGCCTAGAGTTTGACCAGGGACGACCTGAATTTTAAGTGCATGTAAAACACATGTATTGCTGGCGGGATAATGAAAATCATGTAGCTCAAGATTGATTCTGATCGTATCAGCAGAAAAAGATACTTTACCTTCAGGTCTTGGTTTTGCGTCATCTAATAAGCTTTGAACACGTTCGTAGGCTGCGGCTCCACGTTCCATAATGTTCAATAACCATCCAAAAGCAAACATAGGCCATATTAAAAAGCCAAGATACATTGTAAAACTGGTCAACTCACCCAGTGTTATCTTGTTGTTCGCAACCAACCAGCCACCAAAAGCCACAGATAATAAAAAAGAACTTGCAATGGTTAATGTAATAACAGGATCATATTGACTATCAACTTTAGCAACAGCAAAAGAAGCCTCTGTAGCATTACGTGCTTGTTGTTTGAAAAGCTGCTGGGCATATTGTTCTTGCCCACAGGCTTTAACTAACCTGATACCCGACAATTGTTCTTGAACACAATCATTCAAGTCACTAAATGCTGCTTGTGATGTATGAAAAGCAGAAAAAAGTTGTTGGCTTATACGGTATATAAAAAAGCCCATTACAGGCCAGGGTAAAAGAGCAACAAGCGTTAGCGGCCACGAGATAAAAAATGACATGATAAATAACACAATGATGCCTGTTAAAAGACCATCAATCATCGCCAAAACGCCTTCACCGGCAGTCATAACAACGGCATCCACATCTTGAGTGGCATGCGCAAGTAAGTCTCCACTTTGATGTTGTTGATAAAAAACAGGAGGACAATAGACTAATCGATTAAATAGCTGTTGGCGTAGTATGGCGCCTAAGTGATGCGAGGCTCCAAAAAGCCAAATCCGCCATAGTACGCGTAGTCCATAAATAAGCACTGCTAATAAGGCTAAGCCTCCACAGTAATGTATTAACTGATCTGCATTTAATTGTTGTTGGTTGATCTGATCTACAATATACCCAGCCAACTTAGGCGGAATCATCACTAAACCAGAAATAACAAGGAGGGCACTGATCGCGGCAAGATAACGTTTACGCTCTTGTTGAAAAAACCATCGTAACTTCCAAAATAAAAGCATTACCAGGCAACCTAGATGAGTTGACTTTATTCGATATCAAAAAACAAAACACATTAACCCTGTTCTAATATAGCCAGACCAAATCCCAGCCGGCCAAATTCATTGCCATTATACAGCATGTATATATTTCCATTAGCGGCAAAAACATGTGGGTAGCATTGCATTTGAGCGTCCCAACCTGATTTGGATACATCGATCCCCACATGCTCATCATCTCTATGCCAATGGATAAGATCATCTGAATAAGCATAACCAATACGGTAACTATTCAACGGGTTAGAACGAAAATCTATAGCATGACGATAACAAAAAAATAAATGGAATCGGTGATCAAAGAAAATCAGTGAAGGAAGGGCCTGACATTCTTGTTTATTAATCTTATCGGCTATGATTGGCTGTCCATTACGCTGCCAGGTAAGTCCATCAACAGACGATGCATAGGCTATTTTGTAGACCCTTTCTGGCGTTGTACCTTGTGTTGATGCCGGTAACCATTCAGGAGAGAAAATGTACCACATATGAAACTGACCATTAATAACCTTTACAAAAGGGTCCCCGATAATACACGGCTCATGAAGTGTTGACGCTAAAATTGGACCAGGGCCAAGTCTCTGAAAAGTATCACCGCCATCAAAACTCTCAACAAAACCTATTGCGGTATCGATTGGTACCGACTGTTTTCGATGTATACCACTGGTATAACCAATAATTCTATTACCATGATGAAGTACATTAAGTGGAAAAATACCGTGTTGATCAAAACACCCTAAACTTCCAAGTTCTAACACTGTATGCTGAGCAAGGTGTATGACTGATGTTAGTGACTTATCCATATCGATAAATGCAATATGACTTAAGTACTTACCATTATGATCAACTTTTCGAGTTGAAAAATAAATACGAATCCTATTTTCAAATAATAATACTTGTGGTGCTTGTGCATAGCCAAAGCAGCCAAAAGGTAACTTATGATGATTTGGGTTAAAAATTAACCCTAATTTACGCCATTTCATACCGTCTTAATTATTGATTATGAAGCCTGATAGTGACTTAACTTTGCAAGTCCAAACCCTGTTTTGCCAATATCATTACCCTGATACAACATATACAGTGTATTGTCATGTTTAAATACATGCGGATAACTTACACTTTCTGAATCCCAACCTATTGTGGAAGGCTCGATACCCACTTGCGAGTCATCCCGAGTCCAATCAACTAAGTTTGTTGAATAGGCATAACCTATCCGATAGCCACGTGCTGCATTTTTGAAATTGAGGGTATATCGATATGAAAAGAACATATGGTATAACCCGCTAAAGAAAGTGACATCTGCACTGGCTTGACATTCGTGTTCGTCCAGTACATCTGGAATGATTGACTTACCTTGCCTTTGCCAGTGTATACCATCGTCAGATGTCGCCATACGAACCTTATAAATGGGTTCAGGCCGAGCAGACAGTGATGAAGCTGGTAACCACTCAACACCTGCGCTATACCACATATACCACCGATTATTAAAGATTCGTACTCTTGGGCTACCAATGACAAAAGGCTCATCAATGGTATAACCGATAACAGGGCCATCGCCTAAACGTTCAAAGTGTTGTCCATCATGGCTTACGGCCAAACCAATAGCTGCGTTGAATGGAACAGCCTCACACCGAGTCCAACCTGCATAATAAAGCCAATACTGATTGTTATGAGCAATAATACAGGCAGGGTAAATACCAAACTCATCGAAACAACCTAGCTTGCCAAGACTCAGTACAGGCTGAGCTGAAATACATTGGATATCAAATAAATCATGCTTATTTAAGTCTAAATAACCCGTGTAACTAACATAATTACCTTGGCGATCTGGCGTTGGCCGGCCCGAAAAAAAAATACGATAGGTACTATCTAGTTTCAAAAGTGTAGGGGATTGAGCAAAATGTTTTAGCCAAATGATATTTTTAGCCTGTTGAGGGTCAAAAATGCGTCCAAGCTTTTGCCAAACAAACATAACCTATGTTCTTTTATAATCAGGAGGTAACTTGCATAAATGAGCAGCACCTGTTAACAAACACCCATAGTAATAATCATTAAACCCTGCGTTTTCCATCAACTGAAAAACATCATCTACTGGATAATCGATACGGAGTAAATTCACCTCTCCATTTTCCCAAATAGCGCATGCCGCTCTGGGGTCTCCATCTCTGGGCTGACCAACTGAACCTGGGTTACAATAAACGTATTCATCATAGTCACACAGTATTTGCTTATGAGTATGACCAGAGAAAAAAAATCGTCCTTGCAGTTTTTTAAAATAAGTTGCATCAGGTTTTAAATATTCATCCAAAGGGTTACTCCATCCCCCATGAAGCATATGTATATCATCAAACGTTCTATATATTGGTAAAGATCCCAACCACCTTAAATGATCAGTATCGATCACTGAGCGTTGGTAATTGATACACTCATTAACACTTTTAGAGCGTGCACAATATCCATCGATCATATACCAGTCATGATTTCCCATAATACACTGGACTTGTCGTTCTCTGAGAGCAGCACAACATTCATTGACTTGGGGATAGTAACCCACAATATCACCTAAGCAATAAATAGCATCAACACCTTCAGTATCTAATGTATTAAGTACTAGCTGTAATGCTACATAATTACCATGTATGTCAGAAATGATGCCCATCTTCATAAAAAACACAGTCCTCTATGTAACGTACAACATAGCCGGGTTTTATGACGGGTAATGACGGCGCTTGCCCTTTAAGGAAATAAGAGAGTGCCATTACAGCCTCATTATAGCCTAATAAAGCACGTATAGACGTTGAAGATGATATGCGGGGGTTGACCTCAAGTAACTTAAACTCACCATCATGAAGTCTGAATTGAAAGTTTGTAGGACCCAGTGGTTTTAAAATGGCACATAGTTCTTTTAATGTACTATCAATATTATCCAGCTCAACATATTGACCGAAGTCTGTATAGCCCATGGGCGATAATGTACGTCTTAAACACAATTTATTAAAGAAACCACCTTTTCCATCACCAAACACTGCAATACTATACTCTTGTTCCTTATTACCGATATAAGGTTGAACGATATATGTATCAACAAACGAGGAGGGTAAAGCAGTAAGCTCAGCCTTACTTTTAACCAGTCTATGCCCCTTACTTGCATAACCTTGTCTGGGTTTAAATAATAAAGGATAAGAGACTTGGGTTAATGAATTTATACTACCATTCCATGTTTCGGTAGGAATAAGACATGAAAGTTTATAACCACTCAGAAAGTCAAAAAACGTCCATTTATCACGACAAAGGTCAATTAATTTTTCCTGATTGAGTAATGCAAAACAATTGATTTTGGAGAGTTGTTGACGGTGTTTATTTAAAAAAAACATATCAACCTCTATTCCTGGCACCACGACACGAATATCAAGCTTCGTGATCATCGCTAACAGCCAGTCCAAATATCCACTATCCTCAGTACGAGGTGCCTTTAAAAAAGTATCACAAAATTGACAAGCAACTGACATTGTATAAATAGAAGAACCAAATAACCTCAGAGGGAAAGGTGCATCTTTAAGCGTTTTAAGAATACCATACCCCACAATGCCACTGGCACCTGTGACTAAGATAGCGGTCTGATCATCCATAGTTTTTATGATTTATTAGATAGTCTTTAATTCCATCAGCTAAAGTAATTTGTGGTTCAAATCCAATCTGCTGATAGAGAGAAGGGGTATAACAAAATGTATTATCAAATCCATCTGCTTTTTGGGTATTAAAAATGAGTCTACTGTTACTTTGGCATACATTTATAGCTGTTTGAACAAGCTCTTTATAACTTATATTCTGAGGATAAAGACATTGATACGTTCCAGTTACACGTTGTTTTACCACTCTGTCAATAACCTGGACGACATCATCAATATGAATATAATTACGTTTTGCTTTACCAGTACCATAAAGCGTAATGGTTTTACCTAGAAAAACATCATCTAAAAGTTTATAAAAAAAAGGCTGGTGTCTTTTACACAGGATACTCCCGTAAAACTGAGCAGGACGTAAAATAGTTAATGGTATTTTATATTGAGCACAAAAAAATGCTGCAAGCTCTTCACCATGTCTTTTTGATAAGGCATAGCTGTTAAAAAAAGGAGAATGGTCATCAAGCTGAGTAAAAATAGTTGATATATAAATAACATGCTGTGCTTTTAATTTTTCAGCGAGTAAACATGCCTTATAGGTGCCCAGCGCATTGACTGTCTCAGCCTTTAGTACATCTTCTTGATCATCTTTCAGTGATTTGCCAAAATAAGCCGCTATATGTATAAGTACGGTCATGTCACCTATTTTATGGGCTATACCTTTTTCTTCAGGGTTTTGTAAATCTAAATAAATATCACAATTGTGCCTACCTGCAGTGATAATATCTGCATAGCATGACAAATGGGGGATAAGCTGTTGTGCTAACGAAGAGCTTCCACCTACAAGTAGAATCTTCATACTCTATACAGCTCCTTTTATGTGGTTCGGTCTGCACAGGCTTCTATCAGTATACCACAACATAAGTCAGGATAATCGATACCTACTTGACAAAGTGCATGATAAACTGAGCGATTTAACGTGAGTGATCTCATTTGTTCACTGGTAAAAGGCTTTAGGTAAATGCCTTCTTTAGCCGTAACCAAAAGACCGGCTCGTTGGATTTCTTGGCAAATACTGTCTATGTTATAAAACCTTTGGTGTCCAAGGGCAACATCATTAGGAGAGAGCATTTTTAAATCATCAAGAATCCCCATAATGAAGCCTAATCGCCGATTTAATACGTCAGCATTGGGCACTGCAATAAAGAGTTTTCCTTTAGGTGATAAGTATCGTTTATATTTTGTTAAAATAACATGAGGGTCATCCACATGTTCCAACACAAACCCCATAATAATCACGTCAAACAATGTGTCATTATCAGGTAAGTAGTCTTCAAAATAACTATGTATAATATTGCTTTTACACTCAGGGAATTGTTTTTTAAACCGATCAATAATGGTTTCTGAACCTTCAATAATCGTATGAGAATCGGCCTGTTTAGACAGCGTTGATGAAGCAATGCCGTGTCCAATGCCAAGCTCTAAAAGTTTAGGCACAACCCCGATTAGCAGGGAAATGCGATGAGCATACCAGCTCAACATAATCTCATTATCAAATGAATATGGGTTACTTTCGTCATAGGCTGCAACAAGTTGATCAAGTGGGTTGGTCATAATATGCTGCTTCCAAAGTAAACTGTTGCAACAATTGTTGTATTTGCTCAACGGAATTGAACATCATTACATCTAAAATCGATAGCCACGGTAGAAAATCACCTCCAAACTGTGCATATTCTATTGAATGTGGTTTTAAAAAAGTTAGTCCGATGCCAGCTTTGTTGAAATCAGAATGGTTATAGAGCAGTTTTCCACCTATTGGGTTAATATAGTCTGAAGCGCCTAATGCTTGGCAAATAGAAATTACTTTTTGTTCTGATCGTAAGCTATGATCAGCCAGGTCAATGGTTGAAGAAACAACCACTGGTGTCGTAATGCGTAAATAGCTAAGCGTTTTAGTTAAAGAATAAAAAATAAACCAAAATAAATTATAATTTTTGATCGTAAAAATATCTTTAAGTAATGGTAAAACATGCAAAAAATAGGGGGCTTTATGGTATGCCTGCTCAAACTGACGCACCAACTTATTTAAATTACCTTGTGCGTCTGGAGTAAGTTGTCGTTCAATAACAGGTAAGTGATCATGATCTTTTTTTATAGGGATAGAAAAATACTTTGCCTGACCATTTGATAAAAAACGATTACGTTTAATCCAGCTTTTTTTGGTAAATTCAATATTATCATAAATCACAAATTGATCTACAACGTTAATTAGCTGAAAATAACCAATATAAGGTAGCAGATATGGTTGCATTATGGCTACTTTCATTACCGTGCTCATTAATTAAGCATATATTAAACAACCTAAATATGGTTAAAGTATAACCGCTATTTTTAATACTATAGTTCATTCCTGTTAAACCTGTATGTCAGCGTAAGTTTGTGCTTAGCTGTAATTTTCGTGCCTGATATTTGCCCACCCATGACCATTTAAATCCAGCAAATGCTTTATGAGGTTCTGAATTCAAAAGCACTATTGTTCAGGCTAGTATGGTTGCCCCTTAATAAATTTGCTCAACATCACATTATTAATAAAAGCTTGATTACATTTTTTTTGTGATTTGATTAACTTGCACAACCAGTGTCGCCTACTTGCCTGGACAAGCTCCAGCCCGGATGTACGTAGGTTGGCACGCTTTTCTAGATATTTACAAGTCAAAAATACTCTCAACGATGTAGTCCATCGTTCAAAAGGGTATAAATAGAATTAGCGGGAATTGCATCATGGTATATAAATCATTGTCCACTGTATTATTAGTGGGTCTCAGTCAGCTATCTGTAGCTGTATGGGCCGCAAACCAAGCACCAGAAGTACGCGGCCAAAGTGAAACCATTCGTCAAGCCGGCCAACACCAAAGCTGGGTTTGGGGTCAAGACCCAGAAGGTAAAACGTTAACCTTTGAAATTGTTAAGCCCGCTCGACACGGTAAGGTTACATTAGACCCTAAGCTAGGACGTTATACTTACCAGCCCACGCAATCTACTGACTATGATGAGTTTTCTTTTCGGGTATTTGATGGGCAATTATGGTCTACGCCAGCGCCAGTGCAATTAAGGTTTACGGTTAAACAAACGTCTAATCCAACCACAAATACGAAACAACCAGTACAACCTACTAAGCCCACAAATACCAACAACTCAAGCCACAGTAACAATCAGGCGCCAGAAGCAAGAGGTCAGGCTGAACAACTGACATCTTTTGCACCTCACCACAGCCATGTTTGGGCTCAAGATAAAGATCGGGATCAAATTACCTTTCAGGTTGTTCAAGCCCCTAAACATGGGAAACTTAAACTTGATAGCAAAACAGGGCGCTATACTTATACGCCTCAAAGTAACCAAGCCAGCTACGATGAGTTTAAATTCCAGGCTACTGATGGCCGCAGCACATCTAAAGTGGCTACCGTGCAATTAATGCTTAACTTTATAGACCACAAGCCCACACAACCAGTGTCGCCAACTACCCCCACCACCAACAACCCAAGTACACCTAAGCAACCCACCACACCCGTTAACAACAATCCAACAACAAAACAGCCTGTGACACCTGTTGATAAAAATCCAACAACAAAGCCAAAACAACCAAAGGTTGATAATAAGTCTCCAAATAAACCATCAACCCCTACTGCAAAAACACCTGAAAAACCTGTTGATCATTACCAGTCAAAAGATGATTTCTCTGCCAATGTAAAAGAAGTTTTAAGTAATGACTTTTTCTCTCCAACATTTAATCATGGTGCATCTAACCGCTTGCATGATGTAGCCCTGGCGATTGATTTTCTTGCCCGTAGTGGAGATATCGCCGATGGTGATTTAGACAAGCTGCTCTATTACATCCGCGCCTTCAATTATTATGGCAATATGAAAGAAATCCCTGTCGCGGATTTAGTGCTACTGAATAACGCATTACTGACTGTAACTCAAATGTCGGACTTTTATGCTATGCAGGAAAAAGCCGCAGCAGTCCAAGAAGGCTATGTGGTTGCTATAAGTGGCTTATTCCGTCAGGCAAGGGTTGCAGAGCAACTGTTATCACATATCGATGTTGTAGCACAATTATTAACGCATTATCAGCAGGATGGCATCAGTGATATCAAACGTCATGCGGATAGCATGTTCGAAACCCTGAATATCGTCGACGAAATGGGTTATCATGCCAAAAATACTCGTGAAGATGCTTATAAGTCAGTCAAGGATAAAGTTAAGCAAGCCAACCTAGCGGAGCGTGTTGCTAAACTAGGCGCGAGTGAGCAAGGACTGTGGCAGGGTAAAGATGCCTTCGTACTTTTTAACGCTATTGAAGCGCTGGGTAATTTATATTTACGCGACGATGCAGACTGGAATAAACAGCTCGATAACTATGCGGCAGATTTAGTACGACAATATCAACACTATGCCGATCAAGAAGAATTAAAGAGTAACTTTTACGTCTACTACGTAAACAAAACACGTTACTACGACCGTAATACCACCGCTGAACAAGCCTGTGAAAAAGATTTTCCAGGCTTGTGCCATATCTACAAAGTAGATGAGGTATTACCTGTTGAACACACCTGTAGTTCAACACTTAAGGTGAAAGCCCAGGAGTTAACAACGGCACAACTTGGTTATATCTGTAGTGAATTAAAAGATATGGAAGCTACCTTCCACCAGAAGTTCACGAGTGCGACGAACCAACAACCTGTTGCTGATGACAATAATTCAAATCTTGAACTGGTGATTTTCAATAGTCCAGAAGACTGGCATAAATACGGTGGCGTGTTATTCCAGGTCTCTACGGACAATGGTGGAATTTATATTGAAGGTGATCCTTCGAAAAAAGGTAATCAGGCTCGATTCTATGCTTATGAACGCCATGATTTAAGTGAGTGGCAAGTGTGGAATTTACGCCATGAATATGTCCACTACCTGGATAGCCGTTTTAATCAATATGGTCGTTTTGGTCACCACCCACTTCAACTGACCACATGGTGGGCAGAAGGCTTAGCGGAGTATATGGCGCATGGTAAAAGCAACAAACGTGGTATGAGCGTTATGCGAGGCTACACGCCAGCCCGTCGTCCAGGTTTTACCGATATTGCACAAACGTCATATGATAAAGGTGATGATATGGTATACCGCTGGTCTTACTTACTACACTGGTATTTAGACGAAAATACACCCACACAATACTTGGATCTGGCCAGTGCTTTACGTGAAAAAGACTCATCCATTTACAAAGAACGTTTGGAAAAACTGGGTGAGCACTTTGGTGATAAATTCACCACATGGCGCGATAGCAAGTTAACACAAACAAGTCCCATGATTGCAGCTGATCGTTATGTGGCAAGCGATGTTCAACCTGCATCAGTTTCTAACCCTCGTGATAACTTAGCGCATTCACCATTGCAACAACGTCGTTATAGTACGGCAAGACCGCCTCTCCGCAAGTAAAAGGTTTTAAGGCAAAACGATTAGGCGATTGTAGTTTATCTGCAATCGCCTTTTTTCTTATTTTAAAGAGATAATAGACCTAAATAAGGACTACGTGTTAATGCCACACCCACGATATAAAAAAAGGCTAAATAAGCCCCAATAAGCGCAAACAGCCGTCGTTGATAGGTTTTACCTCGTTTTAACGCCACTGTTCCCAGTACAATATAAACAATTAACGCACAGACTTTAGCCGTTAACCAACCCTGAACGAAAGGATACTGTTGGAGTATTATTGTCAAAACGATTGCACTCACTAACAGCACGGTATCAATAATATGTGGTAAAATACGTGCTACACGGCTATTGAGCCAAGGTGAAACGGTCAGCATGCCATAGGCTCGAACGCTAAATGAAATAAAGGTGAGAGCCACACAGGTTAAATGAACGTGTTTCCACAAAAGATAACTCATTAATTCGCCTTATCTTCATTTTATTGATATAAAAACGCTTTTAGTTAGCCGTATACAACATATTCATGCTTAATATGTCAAACTCATCCAAACAGGTATGCAAGACAATATGATTAAATGGATTCTTGGTATC
This sequence comes from Zooshikella sp. RANM57, assembly GCF_050749885.1. NCBI lineage: Bacteria > Pseudomonadati > Pseudomonadota > Gammaproteobacteria > Oceanospirillales > Zooshikellaceae > Zooshikella > Zooshikella sp. RANM57. The sequence goes on from NZ_JBOIUB010000002.1 coordinate 216,984, forward strand.
TTGGTTGTTGTAGCGGTATTAGCAGGTATTGGCATTTGGTGGTTTACCTCCTGGATAAAAAGTCAGGAAGGCGATTTCACTGAGACAATGGATTATGCCTCCCAATTTGCCCAAACGCATACTGCAACTGAGTGTGCAGAAGAAACAGCGAAACGTGCGGGTGACTGTAGCTCATTTAGTATGAGTTGTTTAATAAAAGCACAATTATTTATGCAGGTATGCTTTGATAACACCCAGGATACATTGGCTTTTTGCCAAGCAACGCCTTACAAAGAAGGAAATGTCGCCATGGTAACCTGGGCAACGGTATTTTGTGCAGAACAAAACAAGTCAGGGCAGGGGTGTATCTCCACATTGACCCAATTAGGTGACTATTGTAGTAATCAATTAATTGATGAGCAGAATGAAAAAGCAAACGACGCCTAAAAAATCCAAAGTTTCAAAAACATCTGTTGCAGTGAATAATGAAGCACAACGTTGCCCATGGTGTGGTACAGATCCACTCTATGTCAGCTATCATGATCAAGTTTGGGGACGTCCAGTTAAAAATGATCAAGAGCTCTTTGCCAAACTCTGCCTGGATGGACAACAAGCCGGGTTAAGCTGGATTACTATTTTGCGTAAACAACAGCATTATGAAACAGCATATGATCAATTTAACCCAGAAATAATCGCTCAATATAATCAACAAAAAATTGAACAACTTTTACAAAATCCAGGCATTGTTAGAAACCGTCTTAAAGTTGAGTCAATCATCAAAAATGCTCGTGGTTTTTTGGCTATTCAATCCAGCAACTCGCAGTCATTCAGTGAGTTTCTTTGGCAATTTGTTGATGGCCGTCCCATTCAAAACCATTGGCAAAGCCTGGACCAGGCACCCACGAATACGCCCCAGTCTGATGCCATGTCCAAGGCACTCAAAAAAGCGGGCTTTTCATTTGTCGGGAGTACCATTTGTTATGCATTTATGCAAGCAGTAGGTATGGTCAACGACCATTTGGTGATATGTCCACAACATCAGGAGTGTGAATCGCTGGGACAAGCATTCTTTTTTTAACTTGAATAGTTGCTATCATTTTTAATAATCACATGAATTACACTGTAAGATGTTTTTTGAGTAGATAAGTATGCAACAGCCAATATGATTCATAATCAATATCGAGTTTCTTATTTTTTTATTGTTAGTTATTATTATATAATGTGTCTTTATTTTCTTGGGAATCAATAAAAAGAATGTTAAATAAATCATCGGCATATGAAAGCATTTCTTCAAATATTATTCAATAAAATCATGATATGAAGGCATTAAGAAAAAACATCCTTACTGTGTGGATTATTTTAAATAGTGCTGTTTTATATTATGTGCTTCATGATCCTCCACCGAGTGGAACTATATACCATTTTGAGGCTGGACTTTTAATAGCAGGAATAATGACTATTATTTCATTTCCGTCTGGACTTATTTTTGTGTACATATATTCACTTGCTGTATCAATCAACTCAGCCAACAGTTTTTATATTGATATTTTTTCGATTTGGTTACCTTATTTCATAGGTGGAACAGTACAATGGGTTTGGTTACTTCCAAAGTTATTGTATAGAAAAAACAAGTAATATATTTATTAGTGTGCAGACTATTAATTGAAGAGCATGAATAGCGTAAACACCAGAACAATCGCGTCCCTTGTCCAAGTCGGGATAATGCCCTTCAAACACGCCGTGAATCCTTCCCTGGAGGCTTGATTACCGCATTCATGCGGCAAATAGTTCGATGTGCATTATCCAGCCTTTATCTGCCACGGATATACGTTGAAATATCCCAAACGCTCACTTAATAATGATTTAGGTATTGCAAAATCGATTTGCAATGGTTGAATTTATGTGTAAAGCAAATGCTCAAGGCATAAATAAGTGATTTTGTGTTAAAACAGACTGCGCCTGCTGGGTAATATCCTGCTTGGCATCTAGCCAGTGAATCGTCCAGCCTTGACGTTCCATACGACGAAACCAGGTATCTTGTCGTTTAGCAAATTGGTGAATTTGAGAATTGAGCTTTTGCTTCATGTCATTAAAGTTCAGCTGGTTTTGCAAATATAAACTGACAAAACGATACTCAAGGCCACACCAGTCCAGCATTTCGTGGGTCACCCCCTGTTGCAGTAAACCTTCCACTTCTTCAATCATGCCATTGTTAAGCCGTTGCATTAAACGCTCAGTAATTCGCTTACGGAGTAAAGGCCGATCCCAGCGTATACCAATTAATAGCGGATTAATGGTGGGTAACTTAGGTATTGAGATCCCCGCTAATTCAGCTTCCGCAATTTTTATTGCTTGTTCCAGGCGGGCGCGATGCTGTAAGTCAGATGAATTATGTAATGATTGCTGACGATGTTGACTCAATGTCAAAAGCCGTTGCTGTAGCTGCTCAACTGAAAGCCCCTCAAGCTCTTCATCAAGTTCAAGATTTTCTGGAATATCAACAAAGCGATAACCATTGATCACTGACTCAATATACAAACCTGTTCCGCCAACCACTACAGGCCAGGTGTTTTTTTGCCATAAGGTTTGTATGACACTAAAACAATCCCGCTGATAGCGATGAACATTGTATTCATCACCAGGATTCACAATATCAATTAAGTGGTAGGGACATGAGCCGAACTCTTCAAGATCTTTACCTGAGCCAATATCCATTCCTCGATACACTTGTCGTGAATCAGCCGAAACAATTTCGCCTTTTAACCAATCCGCAACCTGCACAGCTAAATGGGTTTTACCTGAAGCGGTAGGCCCTAAAACTACAATAAGATTGATTTGATCAGGATTGCTTTTGACAGCCGCAATATGGGTTGAGTTGAGAGAAGAAGACATGGACCAGAAAAATCTCTATCAAAGTCAATTTAATAAACAGAGTGTACTGCGCCGGCTAACTTAACAAAGTTATTTATACTGAAGCAAGTGCTATCGAAAGAGTTAATTACAGATAAAGAGTATACCAATAGCCCGCGTGTTTAATATTCCAATGTATATCAATGGTAGACAAAGTCTGGATAACGCTCGTCGAACTGTTTGCCGCAAGGAAGCGGCAACCAAGCCTCCAGGGATGGATTCACGGCGTGTTCGATGGGCGTTATGCAGATTTTGAGAAAAAGTTGCAGGAGAATAAGTAACCTCTAACGATTAATATTGACTACAGAAGTCAGAGGTTACTGTTAGAAGATAAGGCTTAACTTTAACTTAGTTTAATGAGAAAGCAGCAAATAGAGCATACTGGCAATCCCTGCACCGGTTAACGGTCCTAACACAGGCACCCAAGCATAACTCCAGTTACTACTGCCTTTCCCCGCAATGGGTAAAACTGAATACACTAAACGTGGCGCCAGGTCTCTGGCGGGATTGATAGCGTAACCTGTGGTGCCTCCCAGTGACATACCAATGGCAACCACTAACAACGCCACAGGTAGTGCACCGATAGAGCCTAGGCCAATCTTCGCCTGACTCAAACCATCCAGCTGGAGGCTGGGTCCTGCCATATACAAGATGACAAAGACTAAAGCAAAGGTACCCACCAACTCGGATAAAAAGTTTCTGGGAAGGTTACGTATGGCCGGCCCTGTCGAGAAAACAGCAAGTTTAGTTTGATGATCATCTGTAGCATCAAAGTGGTCTTTATAAATTAACCAGACAACTGATGCCCCTAAAGCAGCACCTAACATTTGTGCCACACAGTAGGTAATAACAGATGTCCAGGGAAATAACCCCGCAATGGCTAAACCGACTGTTACAGCAGGATTTAAGTGTGCTCCACTATGGGGACCCGCAACGATTACACCTGTAAAAACGGCTAACCCCCACGCAAATGTAATAACAATCCAGCCCGCATTATGGCCAATCGTTTTCTGTAAACAGACATTTGCAACTACGCCTGCACCTAATAATATAAGAAAAAACGTTCCTATTAACTCTGCAATAAATGGTGTCATTATTATTCTCCCAAGCAGGATCGCCCATTATTCTTTTAATACGGGGCTATTATTATTGAACAACTTTTATACGACAATTATCGTCAATCCATGCAACGCACATTTAACCTGCAAATGCGGTGAGAAACAATATTTTCTTGAAGAGATCGTTAGCGAATAGCTGAAGTTTCAGGAGAATAAAAACCTACGAAGTGTGTTAGTCACTTCAATACACTGGATTTAGTATTTATGTGCTTTACTAATTTTTCATTGATTGAAGATGGCTTATTTAAAGTGAAAAGCGCCTAGTGTTTGTATCTAACAGAGGGGCTATGTTCTCAGTTATTATGTATTTAGTTTAGTACTGTTATGAGTCACTGAGTTCATTAGGATCAAACGAATGATGCATGTGACGAATTTTCCACGCTCCACTGTCACGCTCTAGAACATACGTCGTTCTTACTCCTGGATAGGGTTTTGAGGAATACCGAAGCATTGCGGTAATGCACGCCATATCACTGGTAATAAACACACGAACATTTTCGCGAATCAAGCTCCCAATATCGCCATGTTGAAAGAAATTAGCGACCTTATCTTCATGAGCCTTGTAGTTACTGGAGTCACAGTTAGCGTGATTGTCAAAGAAAACGACGCCATTATCAGAGACATGTAGTGACCGAAACTTATCAATATTTCTATTATAAAAACTCTGATCATACTCATCCATGAGCTGCTTGAATGGTTGAAGAGACTTCTCATCAGTCACTTCCATAATCTTTCTACCTCCTAGCCATTAAGCTGTATATTTATACAGTATACCTAAAATTGTACATCCGTTGTCACATGTTGACCACGTTTGATGTGGATAGGGGCCAATCGTACCTCATTACGGATATCCGTTAATCTTAAAGTAAAAGGACCTTGACCAAAGCGGGCACGGCGAACAAATATATTGTAAGGTTTTCGTTGTAACTCAAACCATTGACCCTGACCATTACGTAAAGCAACTGAGTGAACAGGGAACTTATGATTTAGTACAGTCAACGCTAAAAAACGTCCCCCCGTACCTTTTGTAAACTTAACTTGTATATTACCAATGACATTACCAGGAATGAACCGCCAACGTACTGGTACTCGCCCTTGTCGCAATTCTGCTACCTGTTGAAAGGCTTGCTTACTTAAATCTAACCCTCCTGGCTTACATCCTGGGCAACGATCAACCACGCGCACGATCGCTTTTCCCTTTGGGCCTTCCACTTCAATAAAGGCACCACAACTATTTGAACGCTGATAATCACGGTTATTTAATGCAACGACATTGAGATTCTGAGGGGAGGGGGAAAAGCCACAATTGCCAGTACCATTCGCATGATAATAACTTGCTTGGCCTGTATACGATTGATTAAACCAAGCATTTGCCTGTGACTGATTTACAGTAAACATCAAAAATAGTAGTGACACGTAGCTCAAACACTGTCGTATTCCAAACATTCAATACCCCGCAACACCAACACTGACTTATTGGCTATACCAGAACCTTATTGCTAACCTGAAAACAATGGCTTATCCAGGCAATACCCTGACGAAATGAAGTGCAGCATGTTACTGGTAAAGGGTATGTAGTGCTATGAAGTTGTGTATTTTGAAGTTTTTTTGCGTGTTAGTTGTTGCATTTTTTGTGATCAACCCTTCAGTCGTGTTTCCTGCAGATACTGATGAAGCAAACAGTAGTGAAGCGGTGACCATCAATATGCAAGATACCGATATACGCACATTTATTAAGTGGATTGCTGAGCGTACCGCTAAAAACTTTGTCATTGATCCGAGAGTAAAAGGCAAAATAAATGTTATTTCTCATGAGGCATTAACGCCAGAAGAAGCCTATCAAGTTTTTTTATCTGTCCTACAAGTACATAACTTTACTGCTGTAACATCAGGACAAGTGATAAAAATTATTCCTGATACACAGGCCAAACATTCTGCGCTTCCCATGATTGATAAACTACCTGCCACACCTCAACGTGATCAGATGGTAGTACGTGTACTCAAACCTAAAAATATCGCCGCCGATAAACTTGCCAGTTTACTAAAACCGTTTATTCCCCAATCTGGTCTGCTTGTCGCCTACCCAGAAAGCAATGCGTTAATTCTGTCTGACAGAATGGCGAATATCGACCAGCTACTCAAAATTATTCAGCATATTGACCAAGAAGGTGGACTTGATGTTGAGATTATTACACTGAAACATGCTGAAGCTAAGGCTATTGTGGGTATATTAACTAATTTAGTGCCTAAAGGGGGAGGGCCTAACACATCCAAGGCATTAGGGGTCAGTTTTGCTGCAGATGACCGAACCAATAGTATTCTGCTTGTAGGTGAACAAGTTAAAAAGCAGCAATTAAAAAATGTGATTACTTTGCTTGATAAACCCCAAACGGGGAGTGGTGATACTGAAGTGGTGTATCTTTATTATCTTAAAGCTTCAGAAGTCGCCCCTATACTGCAAAACCTGGCAGGTGGTTTTAAAAAAGAACAAAAAAATATTGGTATTGAACGCGCGGAAATATCTATTCAGGCTAACGACAGCACTAATGCACTAATCATCACCGCACCTCCTCCCTTAATGGTAAAATTCAAGAGTGTTGTACGTAAGCTCGATATTCGGCGCGCCCAAGTTATGGTCGAAGCCCTTATTGTTGAGGTGGGAGAAGAAACCAGTCATGAATTAGGTATTCAGTGGAATACGGCACCTGGCGCTTTAAATAATGAAGGCGTGTTTGGCGGAATACGTAATGCCCTCAGTAATATTGAATCCTTAGATGCTTTTCCTGGCGATCCTGTTAGCCTCCGTTCCGGGCTATCACTAGGCATTTATCATAATGGTTCACTGCGTGCCCTTATTCGCGCACTGCAAACTGATGACGCCGTAAATATCTTATCAACGCCAACAGTATCAACGCTGGATAATGAAACAGCTAAAATCACGGTGGGGCAGAACGTGCCTTTTGTGACAGGCCGTTCAACCAGTGAATCATCCAGTACGACAAATCCTTTCCAGACAATCGAACGTAAGGATGTGGGTATTCAGTTGGAAATCACCCCCCAAATCAATGAAGGTGATGCAGTAACCCTTGAGGTATTTCAAGAAATCTCCAGTGTCACGGACTCCACTCAAGCGTCCGATATTATTACCAATCAACGTTCCATTAAAACTCGTGTGTTGGTCGAAAGTGGCACTATTCTCGTCATAGGGGGATTAATCAGTGATGAACAGGAAGAGGACGAAATCAAAGTACCCTTTTTAGGTGATCTGCCCATCATTGGCTATTTGTTTAAAAGCGAACGCACCAAAAAATCCAAACGTAACCTGATGGTATTTCTTCGACCAACGATTATTCAAAACAAACAGCAGGTTAGTCATATAACTCATACGCGCTATCACAATCTGAAATCAAACAACCGCTCTTTTCAACAGCGGCTAAATGAGGTGTTTAAACGTTTTGAAGCATCCCGGTTTGGTAATGCCCATAGAAGTTATCCTGATTCCGCCGTTAAACCGAATAATAAGCCATGATTCATTGTAATATCGATCTAGAAACACTATCTGGTAGCACTCAAGATCCCGTTGTACCTTACAGCTATGCGAAACGACATGGCGTGTTGCTTATTCCACAAAACGAAGCACCACCATTATTATGTACTTATAAATCCTTTTTATGTCCTGCTGTACACAGTGAACTACTGCGTATTGCTATCACCGAATTAAAGCTATACCCCTTACAATATGCACAGGTTTCAGAAGCCAATTTCACTGCACTACTGAGTCAACTATACCAAGGTCCTGCGGAAAGCCGTGAAGCCATGGAAGAGCTGGGTGATGATGTCGATTTAGCTCAGCTGGCAGATCAAGTGCCAGAAAGTGAAGATCTTCTTGAGCAACAAGATGATGCACCCATTATTCGTTTAATAAACGCAGTATTAACTCAAGCTATACATGAGCAAGCCTCCGATATTCATATCGAGACTTTTGAAAAAAGAGTTGTCATTCGTTTTCGGGTTGATGGCGTCATGCGGAAAATTCTTGAGCCTAAACGACAGTTAGCGCCTTTACTCATTTCCCGCATCAAAGTCATGGCTAAGTTGGATATAGCGGAAAAGCGAATTCCCCAGGATGGCCGTATTTCGCTGAAAATCGCAGGGCGTGAAGTTGATATCCGGGTTTCAACGCTACCAGCAACCACCAATGAACGTATTGTTCTTCGCTTACTGGATAAACAGGCAGGTCGGTTAGATATCAATAACCTTGGCTTAGAAAAACAACCCTTTCAGGCATTTAGTCAATTACTGCATGCGCCACATGGCATTATTCTGGTAACAGGTCCTACAGGTTCAGGTAAAACAACGACACTTTATTCCGCTCTGAGCACACTCAATACTGAAAGCCGGACTATTTTAACCGTGGAAGACCCTATCGAGTATTATCTTGAAGGTGTAGGTCAGACCCAGGTGAATCCAAAAACGGATATGACATTTGCGCGGGGATTACGCTCAATCTTACGGCAAGACCCTGATGTGGTTATGGTGGGTGAAATTCGTGATGGCGAAACAGCACATATTGCAGTCCAAGCCAGCTTAACAGGACACTTAGTGTTATCAACCTTACACACTAACACGGCAGTAGGTGCGATTGCTCGATTACGAGACATGGGTATTGAATCATTTCTACTGGCGACCAGTTTAATTGGCTTAATCGCTCAGCGGCTGGTGAGACGGTTGTGTGATCATTGCAAGCAACAACAGCCGGCATCGCCTTTGGCACGAGAACAGTTTGGTCTTACTGATAATGCGGCACCTTTTTTACTTTTCACTCCTGCAGGCTGTGATCAGTGTAATATGTCAGGTTTCCGGGGACGTCTCGCTATTTACGAAGTTATTGTAGTTGATCATGTACTGCAAAAAATGATTTACGAACAAGCTGCAGAACAAGAAATGCAAGCTTATGCGCATCAACATAGCCTATCAATCAGAGATGATGGTTTAGGTAAAGTACAGCAGGGAATTACAACGCTTGAAGAAGTTATGCGAGTAACACAGGACCGTTAATGTATTATGAGCAGGCTTTTTATTCGTTTTTCTTCGCAGACACAGCCATTCAATGAACTCATTGAACAACCCATATCTTACGCTATTTATGATCGACATGATAAACAATTACAATCTAGCCAATGCCGGTTAACCGAAATAAATGAAAACATAAACTTAACCGTCATTAAAGAAACAATTGTATTTTTTCCCTTAGTGCATACTGTTGTCTGGTTTAGTGAACCTCCCTCCAAAAACATAAAGCACAATATTCAAGCAGCACCTTTTTTAATTGAAGAAAAATTATGTGGCACACTTGAACAATATGCCTTCGCCATACATTATGCCGAAAATAAAAGCTATTTATGTATCTGTGCAATCGAAAAAAATACCCTCGAACAACTTTTATCCTTGTTGACTACACTCCCAAACTGCACAGTATTACCTGAGGTCCCCTTTACCTGTCTTTTAGGGTGGCAGCTGATTCAATTAAATAACAGTTATATTTTAAACTGCAGTAAAGGGTTTACCTGTTTACCTAATGATAAACAGCTCTTAAGCTTGTTTGGTGAATTAGAAAACACAGTTCCAGTTATTCTTGACGATCATGAGTATTTCCAACAGCTAGTGGAAATGTACTTTAGGCACCGATCAACGTTAATTAAACCTTTTAGCGGTGAGAGTACTGTAGCACCATCACTTATACGTCAGTTTCGTGCATCACTGGTCGCTACACTCATTGTTTTGATCGCTATTACGGGTTTTAATTACTGGCAAGCGCATCAAATTGGACAAAAAACAGCCGCCCTACAAGATAAAATCACACAATTTACCCAAAAACTTTTTCCTGGTCTTGAGCTTACAGAGCCAAAGTTACAGCTAGAGCGACTTCTTAACCGCAGAAGTCCCAAGAAGCAACCCCTTTTTGTCCTGTTGAAGCATATTCAACAAACCATTACGCAACTTCCTAAAACCAGTGTTTCACTTCAATCAATAAATTTCCATGAAGACCGAGGCATTAATGTAGTATTACAAGCAAGTACTATTAACACCATTGATCAGTTTATTGAAAACGCCAGCAAGCAACAAAATATCTCTATTGAATTAAAGTCGGCTAACCAACAAAATGAAGGTGTAAAAGCCATCGTTTTTATGAGTATGTTATTATGATTAAAGCGTACTGGGCAGGGTTTTCTCAACAAGAAAAAAATGCCTTAAAACTCTTAGGTGCTTTTATTTTTATTTATGTTTTAATTGATTATATTATTATGCCATCATTTAATGCTGTTGATACCGCTAATAAGGAGTGGCAATACTGGCAAGAAAACGCTAATTATGTTTTACAGCACAAACAGCAGTTAGTAAAAATAAGTCAACAATTACAGTCAACAGAACAGTTGGTTAGTTTGCCCCAAAAAAGACAACGAATTATCAAACGGGCTGAAGCGTTAAAGCTGACGATTCAACGGGTTGAGCCATCAGAAGAGCAGCTCACCGTATGGTTTAATAACATCCCTTTTAATGCGAGTATGAATTGGCTTCAACAATTAACACAGCAAGATATGCTCATGGTTAAAAGTCTTTCTGTAGGCCGTCAGGAAAGCGGAAAAGTAAATATTCGAGTGGTGCTATATTAACTTAACAAAAAGGAGATTATTACTTCATCAACTGTCTGCTTTTTATTAATACAATATTATTTATTAATTATCTAAAGTGTCATATCCGCCGAATACCATACTACCTTCCTAATGATAACTATTGTAAACAAGGAAGGAATGTATCATGCCAAACCCAGTTACAGGCAATCAAATAATTAACATTGATCCACAAGATAAACTGGTACAAGTTATTGCTTATGCTCAGTCCAGTGGTGTTCAATCAGTTGTTATTAAGGATTCCAATGGCCGTTCAGTCTTTGAAGCTAAAGGTAAAAGCAGCAGTGGCGGTGAAATAACCCGAATTGGTGAAGGTTCGTTCCTTTCTGGAGGAAATGGGACATATACCGTAGAATTAACACCCAATGCAGGCATACTTCCTTGTGAGTCAGCCTGCGTCTATAAAGGCTCTCCTTATATTCACTCTTATAGTTTTGCAACAAATGATGGTGGGGCTAATGCGGGAGATAAAGACTTCAACGATTTATATGTAGATATAATCGTTTTTAAAAATAAAGGGTAATCTATACCCATAACAATAACGGTGACAGTGAGTGTTTTTGTATTCAATCCATGACTATAAAAACGCTCTTTATTAAGCCAGCTTTTAAGTTTATAGCTGGCTTTTTTAGTATGATTTTTAATGTGATTTTAAAGGGAAAGTCATTTAAAGACTTGAGCGAAGATTGAGTAATCGAGCTCTTATTTTATCTTCCTGCGTTGTTTTACCTGCAAGATTAAGTGACCCTTGATTTGCTCTGTTTAAATCTGCACTTGACTGATAGGCTAACATTGAGCCTGCTTTTCCACTTTGGTCATAATCTGCCATTGCTAAACGCTCCAGACTGCCATTATGGGAAAAAACGATCTGACTTTTATTGATATTTTTAATAATGATACCCGCTTGTATTTCATCACCCACTTTAACTAACTTTTCATCATTTTTATTAACTTTAACGACTGCAACGGAATCCGTTTCTTTTGAAGAGTGAAAAACAGCCTCTAATGTAATCGCAAGCTTCGTTTCTTTAGGCTCTACTTTAGGCATAACTACTTTTTTGTCTTGTGTGACTACACCAAATAAATTGGTTGGAATTTCAGTATTGCTGTAGTTCGGAGCTTGAATGGTTGTTTCCTGGAAAGAAGTCGTATCCAGTGATGAGCTAATACTAAGTACGGGCGACTGTTCAGCGTTAATAGATATAGCAGAATAAGCAAAGGTGAGGGCAAGTGAAAAAACGGTCAAAGCAGTAATATAATCTATAATTTTTAGTTTTTTTGATGCTATGAACATGATCCATCAACCTCTACAAGTCTTTTTGATATGACATTTCCCGTCATAAGTGATTGGCGCTCACTATACGGTTTAATAAAGCGCCCTAAAATGCGTAATTCACTCGTTTGTGAAATTAGTCACCCACCATTACTAATAAATTTGAAATATAAAAATTATTTTTATATTTCAAATTCTAATATACTTACATCACCGGTTAGAACGCTTTAACAAAGCAAGCAAGAGCCACGGTAGGCTAAACCACCGTGGCTAAGGGGAGAATCTGATCCTTCAGAAAATTGAACGACATCATAGATGTGTTTAACTTATCCTTTGGACAAAGTGGACTGTTAGCAAGCGCACTGCATATTTCTATTGAGCTGTAACTTGCGTGTAGACATAGTACGTAAATCGATGGTGAGCAGGGTATTGGTCAGCAGCGTACCCAAACCACTAATGAGTTTTATCGCCTCCATGGCCGCCATACAGCCGACTGTACCTGATACAGCGCCAAAAACTGGAAACTCACGTTTCCACAACGGGGGCGTTTCAGGGTAGATACAGCGTAAACAAGGGGTTTGTCCAGGAATAATTGTGGTCAATTGTGCTTCAAGCTCATACATTGCACACTCAATCAGGGGAATACCCTTGGCCAGTGCACCATCATTCATGGCAAATCGTTCGGCAAACAGTGGCGCACAATCAATAACCAAGTCAGCCTCAGCCATAATTGTTGTGCAGTTTTCTGAACTAATATTTTCATCAAAAGCCTGAATATCTAATCTAGGGTTTAATTGCAGCAACCTTTCTTTCGCTGAAGCTACCCGAGATCGACCAAGTCCTTCATAAGTCATCAAAATCTGTCGATTGAGATCTGAAGGTTTAATTTGTCCCCCATGCGCCAGCACTAATTTGCCGATACCTGCAGCCGCAAGTTGGTAGGCAACAATAGAGCCTAATCCTCCCACGCGGGAAATCAGCACAGAGGTAGACTTTAATTTTTGTTGTCCTGGCTCACCAAAACCTGGTGTCCACATCTGCCACTCATAGATAGCTTGTTCTTCAGGTGTAAGCGGGGACAGTGTGTCATGCTTAAGTGGCGGCATATCAATAATTTCTTGCTGCATCGCATTAGCCCCCAGAAATCGGCGAGAGTAAAGTCAGAGTGTCTCCTTCCGCAAAAGACACATCATCTGTTGCCCTTATCTGTTGATCGCCCAGAAAAAAAAGAATGCTTGGAGAAATTGAACCATCTTTTGCTAATAAACGATGACCAAAAGGAAATTCACTAAGCATTTGCAATGCAGCTGAAAGAGAAGGCTTAGTGAGTGATAAAACAATTTGATCTTTACCAACTAAAAGACGTAGTTGTCCTTGTAAAAAGACCGTTAACTTCATGCTATGCACCTATCCATGTGAGCCTCAAAACAATTAACCCTTCTCGCATCACTCATAGCAGAGACAGCTACAAAATAATTCGTGAAGGGCATACATAATGTGAAGGATTTATATGCTAGGCAAATCTTTGTCCAATCGCAAGTTAAAGTCTTCCCCTTTTAATATCGTCTAAAAATTAGCCAAATTATAGGTCAGCAGAAAACGACTGCTGTTTTCATTATTTTCAAAGCCCTGCCATCGAGCAAAATGCCAGCCCAACGTTAACCCTTCAAGTAAGCCTGACTGCAAGGTATAGGCAATATAACCTCCCACTTCTTGCTCGGTATTCTTTTCGTCAAGTTCAAGGACAATATCTTCACCAGGTCGTTTCCCTCGTGCATAGTGAATGCCCAAATTAAGGCCAGGAAGCTTGATACCCGAAAAGTCGTAGTCTAGACCGATGACCCAGGCCAGCTCATTTTTATGGTTATAATTTTTATACAAAGCCAAAGTGGAGTTGAATGCACTTTGATCATCGTAAAAGTAACCACTTCCCCAGTCGGCTAACTCTGTTTTATTAATACCAAAGTAAAGCTTGCTGTTTTGTGTGTGCAGTGCAGCAGTTACATTATAATAACGACTTTTATAATCTTCATATTGAACGTAGAAAAACTGATTGAGAGGAGACAGCCAGTCATAATATCCATAGGCTTGTTTTCCTTGTGCTAGCCCTGCACGGCCATCAAGAGATAATGAAATACCTTCTACTACATCCACCAGGTAATAAAGCTTGGCAAAGTATTTTTTTAGCTGATTACCCGCACGACCCATTTCAAGTTGACCAACCAAACCATTCTCAAAAGCATATTGGGTACCCAAAACATCAATATACTTCACTCGCTGTTCTTGGGAATAGCTGGTGAATGGTTTAATAAACTGACTAGAGCCTCGTTCATGGTATTGATTAAAGCGCCCATAATACACATCAGCTCCAGAAACATTGGTACTCACTAGGGCACCAAACACTGAACTAGGGAGTACATAAGAACCTGAAGTAGAAAATGTTTCTAGATGAAGACTTTGTAAACCAAAACGCACATGAAATGGCTGTTGTTCACTACCAAAACGCATTTTTGTGTAAGCTTGAGTGATAGCAGAGACTTCATTGACCGAGGAATTACCCAGTTGTGGTTGGCGGAGATAGTCTACCCGCTCCCGACTGGTGGAATATGGTAGACTGTCACAACCTACACCTGGGGTAGCATTACATGTTTTAATCTTATCACCCAAAACTCCAGTCAAGCTTTCATAACTTGCACTTACATAATTAAATGTCTGCTCGTCCCCATTCCCTGCGGTAGTTCCTGGTTGCTGGTTTTGGCCAATCCCCACATTATTATTGCCTGATGACCCACTTGAGGTATTACTACCCTGAGCTATGCCATTATTGATATAGGTGGCACTACCCAGAGACACATCCACTCCAATAAAATTAAAGTAATAGCGTGACTGAAAATCAACTTTTAAACCATGCACCCACTCATCGAGATCAAAAATTTCACTGCGCTGAGAAGTATTTTTTGATAGAAAATGATTATCATAACTAATACTAAATAAGCTATGTTTTGGATCATTATCCAATCGTGAGTCACGTGTAGACTGCGAGTCAAAACTTAATCCATAGACATTAAAAGAAGTGAATAGCGCTAGCGTAACGGTTAACGGATTATTTAAAATCCAGTGTTTAAATAAATTCCACATTGTTTATAACTGCCGTCCATAACAGACCATGATACTGACTACATAATAATTATTTATGTAGATATACCTATTGAGGCTTACCTTAAAGAGAATCTATTTGTTTTTTTTCAAAACGATTCACTAACATACATCTTCTTTCTACTAATACATTTACACCCACTAAAAATTCAGCAGGAATGCTTTGGTTAACCCAAAACAAGTGAATTAATTTAATTTTTATAGGTATAATGGAGGTGTAGTGTTTACTATTTTGCGGCGTATTTTAAAAGATACAAACAAAATATACAGCATGCAGGTCACATTTAAGGCTGTAGCCTTTGGTGTACATCATCAATCAATCTTATTATTGCTAACCATTTCTCTCAAATCGTTTGAAATAACATCAGCGCTTTTCGCATAAAATAAAATCAATACATTCTCTAAAAATTAACTATTCTTGATGTTTTCCTCAATAAAGATGCAAATGCTTATCAATTTTTCTCAATGACATTCCAAGGAATAACTGAATTTGTTCGGCTTACCCAAACGCTTGCAGCTATACTGTAACAAAAATATCAGGCGTAATGGTTAACCAATGACTCATCAAGTATTAATTTGTGATGATTCCAGTGTTGCAAGGAAGCAAATGGCTCGCGCTTTACCAGAAAAATGGGATGCAGATATCCAGTTTGCCAAGCACGGTAAAGAAGCAGTTTCTATTTTACAGGAAGGTACTATCAATATCCTTTTTCTTGACCTCAATATGCCAGAGCTTGATGGTTATGGTGTGTTACAGCAAATTCAAGAACAAAGTATTAATGTTATAACGATCGTCGTTTCAGGTGATATACAACCCGATGCCAGGAAACGCGTCATGGACCTGGGGGCACTTGAGTTTATTAAAAAGCCAGTTTCTGCTGAAGAAATTGAACATTTGCTAAGTCAATACGGATTATTGGCTGAAAGCCAGGAGTCAAAAGTAACCGAAGTAGCATCAACACAGCCTGACCCAATAAATGAAATGGAATGCTACCGGGAAATCGCTAATGTTGCTATGGGACGTGCAGCTGATTTACTTGCCCGATTACTACATGTTTTTGTGGTAATGCCCATTCCTAAAGTCAATACCCTTGAAGTTTCTGAGCTCACAATGGCATTGCAATCATCAGCGGATACCGATACTTTTTCTGCTGTGTGTCAAGGTTTTATTGGTTCTGGAATTGCCGGTGAAGCACTGCTGCTGTTTTATGATTCCAGCTTCGAAGATATGGCGAAGCTAACAAAATATCAGGGCGAACGAGATGAAAAAATGGAGTTAGAGTTGATCATGGATGTTGCCAGTTTACTGATAGGTGCTTGTGTCAAAGGGTTTAGTGAACAGCTTGATGTCAACTTTAGCCAAGGACATCCTATTGTACTTGGTCAGCATGTCAAAGAAGGTGACTTAATAAAGCAAGGTGCATGTTATTGGAAAAAAACCTTAACTATCGAAATTTGTTACTCAATCGAAAACTACAATATCAATTGTGATCTGTTGCTTTTATTTACTGAAGACTCACTTACATCACTACGACAAAAAATCGCTTATTTATTAGAGTAAGGGGCTACATGGTTGACCACAGTTTATTAGGGTTCAAAGAACTCCATTGGATGATGGGGATGCTTCAAGATATTGAAGTAGGATTAGTTGTATTAGACCATGAATACCGAATCCAGGTATGGAATAGCTTTATGGAAAACCACAGTGGTATGGGACCACTTAAAGTCAAAGGCCAAGTTCTCTTCTCGCTTTTTGATGAAATTCAGGAAAAGTGGTTTCGAAATAAAACTGAGCCCGTCTTTCTCTTAAAAAATAAAACCTTTACCACTTGGGAACAGCGTCCATACTTATTCCGCTTTCGTAGTTACCGTCCCATAACTGGTACTGAACCTTTCATGTACCAGAATATCACAGTGAGTCCTTTGGTTTCAGCCAATGGTGAAGTAAACCACATATGCCTTATTATTTATGATGTAACGGATATCGCAATAAATAAAAGTGGTTTAGAAAAGGCCAATCATCAGCTTGAAGAATTAAGTCGCACAGACCGTCTGACTACACTGTTTAACCGAGGTTATTGGGAAGAGTGCCTGCAACGTGAATTTTTTCGGTTTGTACGCACTCATGAAACGAGTTGTCTCGTTATGTTTGATATTGATCATTTTAAAAAGGTGAATGATACTTATGGCCACCCAGCCGGTGATGCTGTTATCAGTACGGTAGCAACAAAATTAAAAGACAATTTACGCACTTCGGATATTGCCGGGCGCTATGGTGGAGAGGAGTTTTCGGTTATTTTGGTCAATACTGACTCTCCTAGTGCTTTATACTTTACTGAACGGTTGAGAAAATCTATTGAAAAAACGACTGTAACGCATGAAGGACGTGATATTAATGTTACGATCAGCCTAGGGATTGCTCAAATTATTCCTGAAATTCAAGATTACAAGGTTTGGTTAGAAAGGACAGACCAAGCACTTTATCAGTCTAAACAGAATGGACGAAATCAATCCACTGTATACGGCATAAGTAAAAAATAAACGACTTGAGCAACGATAAATTTATCCTTGTCTTATTCTAAAAATAATAATAATAGCATCACAAATTATTATGTTTTAAATTAACCCACTCAAATTTTTAATGAGTAATAATACGCCGTATGCCTGAACACTTGTCTCATTTAGTCGAGTCAGCAGCACATTCTATTCGAACAGGGCTTAAACAAGCCACTCAAGGACTTATTGATCGTGAGTCTTTAGTCGATTTAATTGCGTTGGCTGCAGTAGCACAAGAACATCTTCTCATTATTGGTCCACCAGGTACAGCCAAAAGTGCAGCCGTTCGACGTGTTGCCCATGCATTAGGTGGTGAATACTTTGAATATTTATTAGGTCGATTTACTGAGCCGAGTGAGCTATTTGGTCCAGTTGACTTACGTAAGCTACGTGATGGCACCGTTGAAACGGCTACTGAAGGAATGCTTCCAGAGGCAGACATTGTTTTTTTAGATGAAGTTTTTTTGGCTTCAACTGCAGTCTTAAATACATTACTGGGTGTATTAAATGAACGTATTTTTCGACGAGGACATACTCTTCACCAGTGTCCTTTAAAAGTATGTGTAGCAGCGGCTAACCATTTACCAGAAGATGAAGCCCTCGCAGCCTTCGCAGACCGCTTTTTATTACATACATTTATCGAGCCTGTCAGTGAAAACTTACTCGAAGATTTGTTAAGAGGTGGCTGGCAAGTAAGACATAAAGCGGTTAGCAATGTCACTTCATTAGAACACCTTGATGTCTTATCTAAAGCAGCAGCAAATGCTGATATGGAGCAAGTCTATCAACCGCTGACTCATTGTGTCAGTTTGCTGCGAAAAGAAGGCATTATGTTATCGGACCGTCGTCTAGTGAAGTCATTATCACTGATCAGTGCAGCAGCTGCATTACGCGGAAGTACCAAGCCCGATGCACGCGATTTATGGGCATTAGTTTATGTTATTCCCACCCAAGAAGGTCAAGAACAAAGTCGAGAAGTGCTACATGATATTTTGCAAGAAACTGAAAACACAACATTAAATGCTGCAGCTGAGTTAGCATCATTAAGCCTAGCAACCCGAGCTCAGCATATTATTGATCGTGCTCAAACACTGCTACCTGAAGCCAATGCACCTTTACCAGAAGATGCTTTAACCAAGCTCGAAGCCATTGGTCGGGAAATTGATTCCAGTTTTTCACCATCCCAAATGCCACCAGAACTTAAGGCATTAAGAGAAAAGTTGATTGGACTGTTGGAACATTCTGCAAATGGCTCAAACTAAGCTTGACTGGCAACCAAGACAATATCCTCTAGAACCCATGGCTGTGTTATGCAAACAGCGCCAATTTAAACCAATGGTCAAGCGCTTACTAGGCTGGTCAGCAACAAAGCAAAATGCGCTACAGGGTTTACATTTTAAACAAACACTTATGGTGTTAATAGGTAAAGCTGAGACATTACCATGGTTACCAGGTTGCATTTATTTTGGCAAAGATCATCTTGCTCCAAATTTAATGATGCCTACCTTATTAACACCAACGATTAGTGCTGATATTGTGCAGTTTAGTGTGACTCAAAAACTTGGCTCCGGCTTGTACTTAATTGATCCAACAGAGCAGCAAATACTTCCATTACATCAGGCACGTCAAATTCAAGCGGCTTATCTTGAATCACTACTGACTTAAACTAACTCTCAATACCTATTTTAATGTTATGCAGTTACCCTCAGGTTTAAAGCACTGGCATGTAATTTTAAGCATTTTTCCAGATGATATTCAGGTCGTACTCATCTCTCTCATCAAACGGCTAACAGGTCATATTCAACCAATACAACACAACGAGTACGAAGGTGTTGCTCTTCCTGATGGAATAGATGGACTTTCTACACGGGGGGATTATCAACGCCTGCTACTTTCCGAATGGGCATTGCTTGACGATTATCCTGATGAGTTTACTCGTAGAGCTATTATGCAAGAGCACTTATTTACAAAAGTCAAACGAATCAATCAAGATGAGGGAAAACACAGTGTCGTATTATTTGACGGTGGTCCAGACTTACTGGGACAACCTAAAGTAATCTTGCTAGCATTACTAATTTTACTGTGGCGGAGGGCACAGTTTGCAAATGCCACCTTTGCATTTGGCTTCTTACAAAATACAACACTTCATAGCCTAAACACACTTGAACAAGACACCATAAACGTTTTGCTATCTGCACGCTACAGTGAACCAGTAACAAATCAACATCTATTGTATTGGGATAACAAGCTAAATGATCTCAGTTGTGAATTAACTGACTTATGGCTAATCAGTGGGCATTCGCTTCACCTTTCCACACTAAACCATCATCTCATTCAACTGCAGGAGCAGATCCTCTCCCAGCCTGTTTTAATTAATTGTGCCATTAAGCAACAAAAAAGAACTGAAAAATTCATTACCTTACCACTGCCTGATGCACAACAATGTTTACGCATTATTCGTAACCCATTTATTGTCAAACAAACTCTCCCCGTTGTTTTTACAGACACACATCATGAAATCAAAGAACTTGGCTTTAGTTGTAATGGAAAAAAACTGATTATCATTGATAAAAAACAAAGCGTAAACGTTATTTATGTACCTCAACAGGGGCAGCGTCAGGCCAAAATCACACGTCAACAATCAGGTAGTCCTATTGCTGCAGTTCACTTTAGCAAACGCTATCAAACAAAAATTCTTGTGCAGCACGAGGGGTTAAAGTTTATAGATGTGCCAGGTATGTGCTCGTTTATTAAAACCAAAGAACAATCGCTGACACTACCAAAAGACACTGTCTTCAATACGTTCATTTATCGTAAAAATACAGCAGAGCAGGGGGAGGCTCATTTACAGATAAGAGACATCAAAAACCAACTACGACGGCTTGAGCTTAAAGCACCTTATCGAGTCACAACTATTGATCAACAGGTGTTGTCTATTGGTAAGCTATTTTCTTATGTATATAAAATTAAAGTCGACGTTAATGAAAGAAATGAGCATGAATTAGTTCTGGCACGGATGGTAGGTGATTATGAAAAGTGCTGTCGGTATGAATTGGGTGCATTCCAGCAGCCGCCACTATTTATTCATGGAGCATCAAGTAATTATTGGGTTGCATTCCCCTACAACACATCAAGTTGGCACATTGTGGCCTGTCCCAATCAGCACTCAATCACTGCCATACCCGTTCCAGACACTGTTCATGCCTTTGGTGTCTATCACGCCTTTAAACCATCACACCATGCGGTTAAAGGAACGGCTAATAATGAGCAACCTGTAATACTCGTACTCAGTGAAAATCGCTTGCAGATTATTGCTCTTATGTCATCTGGAAGCGAAGTCATTCATCATGCTGAAGCGACGATCATGATGGCTGTTGTCAATCCAGTACAAGATACTATTGCGTTTATATGTGAGGAAAATAAAGTAACATTTTTTTCTATTGATCAACGTTCAACTATTTTGTCGGTGCAGCGCTAACAATGAAACTACCACAATGGGTTTTTAGCGGCAAAGTAAATGCAAATGGCTTATTGATACCCAACTCCAAATCGGCAAAAAAAATTCAGTCGACTATTTTGCAGTGCTGGCAACCTGGAGCAGAACTCTATAAATTTTCATCATTTTATATTTTAATTTATGCTCAACCAGTGCAACTTGTATGCGAACTAACACCAGGCTATGCATTGGTCAAAAAAGGTACTCGTTATGTTTCAGGGGATCATTTCTCAGATGATGAATGCTATCCACACACAGTAACTCATAATAACCAGGGCCAAGTACAGCATTATAAGCTGAGTGATAGTGTGCGTTGTCATCCTGGGGAGTGGGTGACATTAGAAAATTATAATGTTATTACTCTAACTGAACTTGCTTTTCCTCCAGCAAAACCCAAGCTCATTGATAACAAGATTGATAAAAGGACTCGTGATGTATTTGGTGCCGAAAAATTTGCCGCCTCTAGTGAACAGCAAACGCTTGCAGATGCGTTAAAAGAAGCAGGGAAATCTACTCGTTCAGCTCCAACCCAAAAGCCGTCATTTTGGCAAAAAATGCTTTTTCAATTAGCAAAACGACTTGATACTCCGGCTCATCATAGCTCAAATAACACCACAGTAGAGCACTCCACCTCAGTCGATCAATCCTCTTCTCAACGTTTAGTTAAACCGAGAGGGTGGCAGCAGTGGTTAATGAAAAAGTTGCTGACTTCACGACTCGGAGCATTTATCGGTCATCAACAAGCAAGTTACCTTAAAAACATGTTGGAGATGTTTCAACAAGGCAACTTTGATGAAGCGCTTAAGCATGCTATTTCTATTGATAACATGCCGACCTCACCACAACAGAATATGCCTTCAGGTTGGTTGAGTCAGCAACGAAATGCCCTAAGTTTTAGCAATGAACAAACCAGTGGTACTTCATATCTTAATGTTCATGATGACTTAAATAACCATCTTCGAGATGTTTACCAGCAATCTTTTCGACAACTTGATCAAGCAGGCCGTTATAAAGATGCTGCATTTGTCTTAGGTGAACTACTCAATAAACATGATGACGCTGTATCCTATTTAGAACAGAAAAAAATGTACCAGCTTGCCGCTGAGTTAGCAGAAGCAAAACAATTTTCTATTGCCAGAGTAATCCGTTTATGGATGCTTGCAGGAGAAAAAAAGCATGCACTTTGGTTAGCCCTCTCAACAAAACAGTTACCAGAAGCAATTAACTTATTGGAAAAAACACACCCTGACCTGGCAGAAGCATTAAAGGTTTATAGTGCACGACAATATGCACTTGCAGGTGACTATTTAAATGCCATAACAATAGGGTTAGGTGTAGCAGAGCTTGAGGATGAAATAACAGCGTGGTTTGCTTACTTGGAACAAGTTACAGACAGTGCTCTTTCTCTAAAGTTACATGTACACGGCTTATACTATGATAAAGCAAATGCCAGCCACCATGCACAAATACTTCACAACCTATTCCAAATACAAGAAAATACTAACGCGGAAACTGACTCCATCAGAAACCATTTACGGTTACAAGTTATTAATGAGCTTATAGCATTAAAACCTTACACAACGGCTATAGCCTGGGTTGCGAAGCTTGCTACACGCTGTTATTATCGGTTAGCAGAGCACGGTGAATATCAGTTATCCTCAGATATTCTTAAAAAATTACTAAGTAAAATTGATGATCCATGCTTTCTTTCAGAAGCACGCAAAGTAAAAATTCAACGTGAATGGCAAGGACTTAACCAACGCACAAACCTTCCTTTATGTTTCTCATTATCCACCAGTTGCCCGCAGACACCATTATTTGATGTAGTGTGCTTTGATAATTTTAACTTGTTAGTTGCTCAAGGTGATACAGGCTTAAAGCTTATTGATATTACAGGAAAAACTATACAAAAATACAGTCAACCAGGCCATAAACTTATTCCATCAGATCACGGTAATAAGGCTTTAATTATATGCCAGCGCTCAACATTTATCTCACTTGCTGAGTTTGAGCTCGCTTCGCGTAAACTCACACTGATAGGTGATTTTGAGATTGACCATTGGGCTAAAACCTATGATGGTACTTTTTGGTTTTGTGCTAATAAACAAAGCATTTATTGCTTTGACTTTTTAACGGATCCTGGCAGCACACATTGGCAAATTAATGACTTGCCTGGAAATGTTATTTATATTGAACGTAATGAACAAGATATAAATATTTTAATTGAAACTCAACATGATATTCAGTTTTGGAGTTACCGTTTTCCTGCGCTTACATTGAAATGGCGCGAACCCATTAAGCATTGCACTTTTGAAAAAGCGCTTGGTATAACCATGCTCTCCAATACTCAACAGGTTATTATTGCAAAATATGTCGAAGAGCAAGCTCTTTTACTGGGTTGTCAGAGCCTGGTTAATATCTCATCATCCCAATCTGCATATCAGAATGTGCCTATGAGCTCAGGTACATTAGAGCGAAAGTGGTTTAGCTTCCCGTTAACGGGTAATCTCGCAGGTTTTTATCAGCTGTCTTATTTTCACAATGTAGCTGTTATTAGTTATCAAACAGAAGCTTACCATGTAAGCCTATTTAGTATGAAACAACCTATTACAAGACGAAGCAATAAATTTGAAAAGGAATTAATAAATATTACTGCAGATGGCCCATTACAAATAACACATTATCAACATTATATGATTGTATTCTCTCGCTCTGGCAGTATTTTAGTCATCAATACATTAACCGGACAGAAAATTAATCAACTCAATATATGAACACCCAATATTTAAAACAAAAATCGAGTCCCACCCTAGTGAGACTCGATGGGTTACTCATAAACTACATATTGCAAATATGTTTTTGGGTTTGAATCCACAGTCGATCAGCTGTGCCAATAAAATTGCCATTGTCATCATAAATTGGCGCTTTTTGGTCGATTAGCCCTTTACATACATAACCTTCATGAGTTTCTTCCAGATAGCTTGCCATAGCTCGCTTACAATCAACAACATCCTGAAAAGAACAGGAGCGTGGACGAGTTGGTTGTCTGGCAGCCCAACCATTGACAAGCTCATTGCATGTAAACTGGGCACCTGTCCATCCCATTTTCCAGGCATCACGAGTGCATTCAGCGGATGCAGGCAGGCTTACTATAGCTGATAATACAAGTGAAGTAAGAATTGATACTTTTTTCATTGCGGTCACCCTTTAGACTGAGCAAAAATCCATTTTTTAAAAGATGTGACGCATAAACTTGTTGATTGACTTTTATGTTAACTTATCTCGTTGCGTATTAGGCGCATACCCTTATCAGTATAATCTATGCAATCATCAATCAAATTATTGTGTTTAATACAATAAAGAATACTTTGTGTGCTGTGTGAATTGGCTAAATTTAAATTTCCCTATAAAAAACCTCTTAAGACTTATTTAGAAAAGCATATTTTAGTACTTTCGTAGCACGAATATAAGCCATACAGTTTCAGCTAATTGACTAAAATCAGACATCATGCGTTTTTTTTTACAATTTCTGTAGCAAGGGCTGCTGCCCAGCATTTATAAGCATCCGGACTGGGGTGAAAACCGTCGGAAGCAAGGTAAGAGGGTTCAAATGGTAAATTCATGGGCAAGTATTGGCAATGTTTATATTTAGACAAGTGCGTAGATAACGTACCGTCAAGATAACGGGCTCGTTTTCCTAAATACCACTTTAGTGGAAAAGGTAATGCTGAGAATAAATGCATGGGTGGTAAGCCAGAAAAAAACAGTGTAGGGGAGGCAAATTTCTCTGTTAATAATTGAATCAGCAGATCCAGCTGCTGTTGCCATTGCTTTTGGTGGGTCCCCTTAATGACATCGTTAACACCCACCACCACAATAGCAATATCAAGTGGCATCTGTGGCATCGTGTGTAATATGTTAATCAAATCTTTTATGGTATAGCCGGTTTTCGCGGTCAGGGTCCATGCAACCGTGTACGACGCACTGAGTATTTCTACTAACTGCCCTGACAGTGCAAATTGTTGAGAAGGTGCTCCCACCCCCGCAGCAGAAGAGTCACCTAATATAAGTAGTTTAAGCGCGGGTCCTTGTCCCTGTATACCTTGTCGTGGACCTGCAGGTTCTGGTAAACAAGGTGTTTTTCGCCTGACATATAAACCTTGAGCAAGCAAAAATGGGGCTAGTCCAAGGGTGACTAATTGGTTTTTCATATTCTTTTTCCAGTTTGCCTATCCATGACAGTCTAAGTTTTAAGACTGAGTAGAAGCCATATCGAATTAACTTATCCATCAATATTATTAAGTCTTAAAAGTAAGACGGTAAACGTCTTGTAAAAAGTCACATTTAGGATAGTGACACAATAACAGTATATAAATAGGCCCGTAACATATGATGAAAGATGGGCCTGAAACAAGTGGTGGCCTATGGACTTTCCAATTATTCATAAAAACCTGAAAAAATTCAGTCTTACGCCAAACCTTACTGACTATCATCGTTGTTATCAGTCATTTAGCTGGCAGCAGGCGCGTGCCAATATCAAAGGCTATGGTAAAGGGATTAATATTGCCTTTGAAGCCGTTGATCGGCATGTCGATGAGGGACATGGCGAACAAAATGCATTGATTTGGTTAGGCAAAAAGGGAGAGCGTCAAACCTATACCTATACTGACTTAAAAGTGCTGAGTAATCGCTTTGCTAATCTTTTAGGTCAATTAGGTACCAAACCTGGTGATCGTGTTTTTAGTCTCGCAGGGCGCACCCCCCAACTTTATGCCGCGATTTTAGGCACGCTAAAAATAGGTGGCGTATTTTGCCCGCTTTTTTCTGCATTTGGTCCTGAACCTATACAGTCAAGAATGACGATTGGTGATGCAAACATTCTGGTCAGCAGTTTAAAACTGTACAAAAAGAAAGTTGCTGCTTGGCGGCATCAACTCGGTACGTTGCAACATGTCTTATTGTACGACTGTAAGGGACAGTGCCCTGATGATTGTATCGACCTCGATAGCCAACTACCTCTTGCGAATGAGCAATTTGCAGTCTGTGAAACCGCAGCAGAAGCACCCGCCTTATTACACTTCACCAGTGGTACAACAGGAAAACCCAAAGGCGCCGTTCATGTCCATGAAGCAGTGGTACATCATAAACATTCTGGTTTTTATGCATTGGATTTACACCCTGGTGATACTTACTGGTGCACTGCAGACCCAGGCTGGGTGACAGGTACCAGCTATGGCATTATTTCACCGCTGTGCAATCGGGTGACATTGATTGTGGATGAAGCAGAGTTCGATCCTGAGCGTTGGTATCAAATTCTTGAACGAGAAAAAGTTAATGTTTGGTATACCGCACCAACAGCGATCCGAATGCTGATGAAAGTGGGAGAGGAGCTGATTCAACACTATGACCTTAGTACGCTTCGCTTTCTCGCCAGTGTCGGTGAACCATTAAACCCTGAAGCCGTTACTTGGAGCCAACGGGTATTTGGTAAACCTTTCCACGACAACTGGTGGCAAACTGAAACAGGGGGCATCATGCTGGCTAACTTTGCAGCTGAGCCTGTTAAGCCTGGCTCAATGGGCCAACCGTTACCTGGAATTCAAGCCGGTATTGTCAGGGTGGATGAACAAGGACAGCTAACTGAACTGAATCAACAGGGTGAAATTGGTGAGCTAGCACTAAAACCTGGCTGGCCCTCTATGTTTCGCGATTATTTGCATGAAGCTGAGCGTTATAAAAACTGCTTCAATAGTGACTGGTATCTCAGTGGTGATTTGGCTTACGAAGACCATGATGGTTACTTCTGGTTTGTGGGTCGCAGTAAAGACCTTATTAAATCAGCAGGCCACTTGATTGGTCCGTTTGAAGTAGAAAGTGTTCTGGTTGAGCATCCGGCGGTCGCAGAAGCGGGTGTCATTGGTATACCCGATGAGGTAGCCGGAGAAGTAGTGATTGCCTATGTGGCACTCAAGCCAGGTTATGAGGCTAATGAAGAGCTGATAACCGCATTAATGGCCCACGCACGAAAAAAACTAGGCTCCGCAGTTGCGCCTCGAACAATCCATATTAAAGATAATCTACCGAAAACACGTAGCGGTAAAATCATGCGCCGGTTATTAAAAGCTCGTGAGCTAGGCCTACCTGAAGGTGATATTTCAACACTGGAAAGTGATGAGCACCCACCTCATCAAAATACAGGGGATGAAGTATGACAGCAGCCGATACCAAACCCCATATTAATAAAACCCATCTGCATTTTTTACTCAAACAAATGGTGCGCATTCGACGCTTTGAAGAAAAGTGCGCTGAACTCTACATGCAGGAAAAAATTCGCGGTTTTTTACACCTCTATATTGGAGAGGAAGCCGTTGCCGTTGGGGTGATGAAAGTGCTGCAAGACGACGATGCTGTCGTGGCTACCTATCGGGAACATGGTCATGCACTGGCGAAAGGCTTAAGCATGAATGCGGTGATGGCAGAAATGTTTGGCAAAGTCACTGGCAGCAGTCGAGGCCGAGGTGGCTCTATGCATATTTTTGATGCCAGCAAACGCTTCTATGGCGGCAATGCTATTGTGGCTGGTGCATTACCCATGGCTGTAGGGTTAGCGCTGGCGGATAAAATGCAAAACCGCAATCGTGTTACCGTCTGCTTTTTTGGCGAAGGGGCTGCGGCTGAAGGCGAATTTCATGAAAGCCTCAATCTCGCCAAGCTTTGGTCATTACCCGTACTGTTTGTTTGTGAAAATAACCTGTATGCCATGGGGACGGCCTTATCTATCTCAGAGTCTGAACAGCATATTTTCAAAAAAGCCCAAAGTTATGGTCTCGCAGCTGTCGAAGTGGATGGTATGAATGTGGTTGATGTTGAAGCGGCCGCACAAAAGTGCTGTACCGCGATACGTCAGGGCGAAGGTCCCCACTTAATTGAGTGTCATACCTACCGGTTCCGAGGCCATTCTATGTTTGATACCCAGCTTTATCGCTCTCCTGAAGAGGTTTCTACCTGGCAGCAAAAGGGGCCTATTCTCCAGTTAAAGCAGTGGCTGGAGCACAATGGCAAGTTGGATGAAGCCGAGTGGCAACAAATAGAAGTGGAGGTTCAGCAAGAAATCGAAGAGGCTGTCACTTTTGCTGAGCAGTCTGAGTTTGAAGCTGCCAGTGAATTATGTCGCGATGTCTATCTGGAGTCCGCCTGATGAGTCATATTGAGCAACTCACTTATCGTGAGGCCATGCGTGAAGCGATTCGAGAAGCCATGCAGCAAGACCCCAGTGTGTTCCTGATGGGTGAAGATGTTGGTCATTATGGTGGTTGTTATGCGGTGTCTAAGGGATTACTGCAAGAGTTTGGTGAATCGCGCATCGTTGATACCCCATTATCCGAGTCAGGGTTTGTAGGGGCGGGTATTGGTGCAGCCATGGGCGGTATGCGACCTATTGTTGAAGTGATGACGGTTAATTTCAGCCTGCTGGCGTTGGATCAAATTGTAAATAATGCGGCAACCTTACGACACATGTCGGGTGGGCAGCTTGGCGTACCATTAGTCATTCGGATGGCGACCGGGTCAGGTAAACAATTAGCCGCTCAACACTCCCATAGTCTGGAAAACTGGTATGCCCATGTACCAGGTATTAAAGTGTTAGCACCGGCAACCGTCGCAGATGCGCGTTATATGTTAGCCATGGCATTAGTTGATCCCGACCCGGTACTGATCTTTGAACATGTCATGCTATATAACAGGAAAGAAGCCCTTCCCAAACCAGAAGACTGTCCAGCCATGGAACAAGCAGTGGTTCGACAGCAAGGGTCAGATATTACGCTGGTGAGTTACGGAGGTTCATTGTTTAAAACATTAGCCGCAGCAGAAGCGCTGACAGAACAACAGATCAGCGCCGAGGTTATCGATTTACGCTGTTTACGCCCACTTGATGTACAAACCCTGTTTTCTTCGGTTAATAAAACCCACAGACTCCTTGTCGTTGATGAAGGATGGCGAACAGGTAGTTTGGCTGGGGAAATATGTGCATTGGTGACAGAACATTGTTTTTGGGCGTTGGATGCACCACCGCAACGTGTTTGCAGTCAAGAGGTCCCGATACCTTATCCAAAACACTTAGAAATTGCGGCCACACCACAGATTGAACATATTGTGACAACAGCAAAGCAGATAGTATATCGATGAAAACCATCACTATGCCTTCCTTTGGCGCGGATATGGAGCAGGGTAAAGTTGCTGAGTGGAATATAAAACCCGGCGATACCGTGCATAAAGGCGAGATCATTGCCACTATTGAAACCATGAAAGGCTTAATTGATATGGAGGTCTTCGATGATGGCATTATTGAGCAACTGTTGGTAGAACCTGGCAGTGAGGTTCCTGTGGGTGAACCTATTGCTACATTAAGACTGTTAGGTGAAGTGGCTGTAGAAACACCTCCGATTAAAACAATCCCCACTGAAAAATCAGAAAAACCATCAGCACCGAAACACGCTAGCAGCAAAGCAACTCAAACAGCACCTATCAGCACACCACCGCCAGAAACGACAACCACGATTTCTACTCAACCTCACCTTTCTTTCTCTTTAGAAAAATCGAACCAGTTAATATCACCTGCTGCACGCTATCAGGCTGAGCAACAAGGTTTTGACTGGCGAACAATACCAAAGGGAACGGGTCCTAATGGTGCAATCGTGTTAGCCGATATCCAGCATCACTTTCAAACGGAAAAGTTCGATTTAAACGATGCCACGCCAGTAAAAAAACATGGCTATGTTGAGCAAGATGCAAATGAACAAAAAATGCGTCAAGCTATTGCTGCCGTGGTCAGCCAATCCAAACGTGAAATTCCACATTACTATTTAAACCAGGATATTTCTTTAACGCGTGCGCTTCAGTGGTTACAACATTACAACGAAAATCAACCACCTGAAAGTCGACTACTTATTAATGCCTTGGTTTATTGTGCTATAGCTAAAGCACTACAGAAGTTTCCTACCTTTAATGGATTTTATCAAAATAACCATTTTCAACCAGCAGAACAGGTTCACTTAGGTAATGCAATTAACTTGCGTCAAGGTGGACTCATGGTGGCCGCCATACATAATGCAGCAACGCTGACACCAGCCACCATGATGGCAAAACTGAAAGATCAGGTTATCAGAGCGAGAGAAGGGCATCTTAAAATGTCAGAGATGCAGGATGCGACTATTACTATTTCTAATTTGGGTGACCGGGGGAGTGATGCCATTTTAGGCGTGATTTTTCCACCACAGGTTGCGTTGATTGGGTTAGGCCGTGTCCGCGAGGTGGCCTGGGTAGAAGACCAGATTATCAAGCCTGTTACCATTGTCAGTATGAGTCTTGCGGCTGATCATCGTGTCACGGATGGGCATGATGGTGCTCGCTTACTGAATAAAATTAATAAACTATTGCAAAAGCCGGAGCAGCTAACATGAAAGATAAAGAAACATTAACACGTTTTCTGTTAGAGCAAATTCAAACCATTGCACCTGATAGCGATACAGAAAGTTTAGATCCGGACGAGGACATGCGAGATGAGCTCGATTTAGACTCTATGGATTTCCTACGACTACTGGAGTCTATTTCCAAGCAATTGAATGTCAATATTCCTGAAGTTGATTACAATAAAATCACTACACTGAACAATATGGTCAGTTATATCAGTGAACGAACCATCTAACCCCATAATACATGTTATTTTTCTGGGTAATCCACTTCACGGTGATGATGGTATTGGTTTTCACCTTTTAAATAGGCTACATCAACAGTATAAATGGCCACCTCATATTGAATTAATCGATGGTGGAACAGGAGGGGTAACATTACTCCCTTGGTTTCACCATTGCGATAAAGTCATTATTATTGATGCAGTGAATAATCCTTCACAAGCAGGCCAACTTTCTTACTTTTCTGGAGTAAATCCCACGACTTTTTTACACACTAATACGAATGGCCACGTATTTGAGCATGGAGGGAATGCAAGCTCGCTGCTTGAGTTATTAGCAATATCAGCCCCACCATTACCCGTCATTGATATCATTGCGATTGCAGGCAAAACGTTTAATTCATTTAGTCATCAACTGAGTCAGGCCGTTAACCGTACACTGCCAGCCATTTGTGAAAAAGTATATGAGATAATATGCAAAGAGGTGAAAAGCACTTCATAGAAAGCGCCTGTTTATCAAACCAATTCAAACTCAAGCGCAGCACACATTCTACTTCTATTACAGACATCATCATTTTAAAAAACGAGTAAAACACTATCAAAATGTATCTGTCGTATGATATTTTATTATCATGAGAACATGCATGGATTGCTGCTATGAATACTAAAGTCTATATTTTAAGTATATTATGTGTTTTACCTATTTCAGCCTTTGCTCACCCCAACCATGGTTTATTTGAGTTAAATACATGGCTGCATTACTTAGTAGAGCCAGAACATGGTTTCGTATTTGTTCTGCTATTTGGACTTATCACAATGATGGTTTGGCAATGGCGAAAGCAATTTAAATAACAGCTGTTAAATACAACACTACACCATATCGTTATTATGAGTGGTTTCCTGTTGGATGTTAAAGGCCGAGTACAAGGTATTGGCTTTCGTCCCTTTGTTTTTCGTTTAGCAACATCGCTTGGGTTATATGGCAGTGTCAAAAATATCTCTGCCAGCGTAGAAATTAAACTTTATACTGACCAGCCAACGGTTGATAAATTCTCCCAGTTACTCATTCAGCAGTGTCCCAAACCAGGTTTTATCGAATCGATTAAGCAGCAGCCTTATCTCTTTACAGAACAACCAGACAACTTTTCTATCTTATCCAGTCATACTGAAGGAAAAAAAGGCCTCTCATTTCCACCTGATTTAGCGATTTGCCAAGCATGTATCCAAGAACTCACGGATCCTACAAATCGCCGATACAACTATCCATTTATTAATTGCACTCAGTGTGGCCCACGTTATACCTTAATCAATAAAGTACCCTATGATCGAATGCATACCAGTATGGCTGCATTTACCTTATGTGTTGAGTGTCAAGCTGAGTATAACAATCCACTTAATCGACGCTTTCATGCAGAACCCATTTGCTGTCCCCAATGTGGACCAGTAATTTGGTTTCAAAATAATACGGACGGTTTTCAACACAATACTGAACAACTTGAAAAGAATACTGCGCATTGTACGACACTAGATACATTAAAAATATGTGTCAAACAATTATCTATGGGAAAAATCATTGCCATAAAAGGTATTGGTGGTTTTCATTTAGCTTGTGATGCCACAAATAAGCAAGCGATTCATTTGTTGCGTAAACGTAAACAACGGCCAAGCAAACCACTCGCCATTATGTTGAAGGATCGTCAGCATTTACAGGCCTATTTTTCGTTCTCATCAGATATGTTGGCACAAACCGAGAAACAGCTGATAAGCACTGCAGCTCCTATTGTACTGATTCCTAAAAAAATATTGAAACAATCGTTACCCGATATATTAGCACCAGAGCAACATTACCTCGGCGTAATGCAGGCTTATTCACCACTGCACTGGTTATTGTTGAATTTATTTCAAAAACCGTTGGTTATGACATCAGGAAACATATCAGGGGAGCCTATATGCATAACCAATGAGCATGCATTACGTGAGTTACAACCTTTCGTAGATGGCTGGTTATTGCATGATCGAAAGATTATTCATCGATGTGACGATTCTGTGGTAAATGTTACGAATAATACTTCTCACACCATCCGTCGTGCACGAGGAATTGTCCCTGACACATTACCAATACCTAGTGGCATAGTACAACACTTAGAGAAAGAGAAATACCTGCTCGCTTTGGGTGCTGACTTAAAAAATTGCGTTGGTTTAACGATGGGCCACCACGCACTGCTTTCTCCCTATCATGGTGATCTTGCCAATTTTGCCTGTTTACACGCGATGCAACAAAACATCAAAAATTTCCAAACATTATTAAATTTATCAAATAAAAATATTCAGACAATCATTATTGATTCACACCCTGATTATCATTCCAGTCGCTATGGAAGGCATTTAGCTGAAAAATACCAAGCTCCCATCATCAGTGTTCAACATCACCATGCCCATTTTGCATCTTGTTTATTAGAGAATCAGGTTTCCCCAGATCAGACTGTGTTAGGTATTATTTTTGATGGACTTGGATATGGTGATGATGGCACTTTTTGGGGTGGTGAGTTTTTATTAGGTAATTACGCTTCCGTTCAACGTGTGGCATACTTAAAGCCTTTTCCATTATTAGGAGGAGAAAGAGCCAACCAGCAACCATGGCGTAACCTGATTGCATTATTCGCTCAAAGTGGTTGTTTACATCATTTAAAAGCAAACTTATCTATTCAATATGCTGCAGATGAAGAAATTGAATTACTGTTAAAACTAAGCTCACGATATCCTTTCACCAGCTCAATAGGACGTCTGTTTGATGCAGTTGCTGCATTATTAAATATTGCACCCTATGAACAAACTTATGAAGGTGAGGCGGCCATGCAACTGGAAGCACTTGCATTACAGTATACTGGCCTACCAGCTTATTATGAGCTTTTTAAAATTATCCCACAACATAAACACTTATTACTAGATTCTTCTCCACTTTGGTATTTCCTAATTGAACAGTTAAGAAATAATATAAATAAAGCAAAATTAGCATTTATATTTCACGATACTCTTGTCAATACCATTATAAAAACGGTGATCACACTAAAAAAACAAGAAATTGTATTTAATGCCATCGCATTAAGTGGTGGTGTTTTTCAAAATACGTTATTACTTTCAACACTGAAAAATAAGTTTGAATCTGAAAATTTCACTGTTTACACCCAACAGCAAGTGCCCTGCAATGATGGTGGTATAGCACTGGGACAAATTGCTGTGGCATCAACACAAATTCAATCTAAAATTTAGACTGTTAAACAATAAACCTTTCCTAGCATTTAAGCTTTTCTCGTTCATACAATATGTTAGACTGGACAGCAGTATAGACTTTAATCAAGATGAGTCAATAAAATGCGTATTTTGGTAATTGAGGATAACAAAGACATTCTGAATAACATCCTAGATTACCTGGAGCTTAAAGGTTGTTCTGTTGATTGCGCTCAAAATGGGCTTGGAGGATTACATTTAGCCACCACGGAACACTATGATCTTATTGTGCTAGATATTATGCTACCAGGTATTGATGGTTTTCAGTTATGTAAACGATTACGTAATGACGCCCAAATCGATACCCCTATTATTATGCTTACGGCTCGTGATGAATTAAACGATCGATTGGAAGGCCTTCATTCAGGTGCAGATGATTACCTTATAAAACCCTTTGCTCTATCAGAGCTTATGGCACGTATTGAAGCCATTTTGCGACGTAGCCAGAAAACATGGCAACGTCAGTTACAAGTGGGTGATTTGTCGTATGATCTGGATACATTAGAGATTAAACGTAAAGGCCAAATGCTCAAAGTAAATCCATTAGGGTTAAAACTGTTAGCGTTACTCATGCAAAAAAGTCCCGCAGTTGTCCGTCGAGAATTACTTGAAGAAGCACTTTGGGGGGATCAAATGCCAGACAGTGACAGTTTAAGGACACATATTCATCATTTACGTCAAGTCGTTGATAAACCTTTTGCTACGTCTCTACTCCACACTGTGCATGGCATAGGCTACCGCCTTGCGGAAAAATAGCTATGGCTTTTCAACAACCTTTAGTCTGGCGTATCACCACTGCATTTTTAGTCATGACACTTATTGTCAGCGGTGTATTTTCCTTAAGTATTGTTGCCATTGTTCATTTCATTGAAGAGCAAATGGTTTCTGAACAATTGGATCATAAACTCAATAAAATCATCTCTTCCAACGGGAGTGACATATTATCCAACCTGGATGACAACCTTCACTTTTATACGACAAACTCCCCCAATCAGCCCATTCCAAAGTATTTTTCTAACCTGGGTACAGGCTTTACTGAAGTTGTTCGAAGTAATGAAGCATTTTATGTCTATGCTCGTGATGTCAATGACCAACGTTATATTTTGGTTCAAGAGCAAAATGAATTTGAGGCTCACGAACAAGCTCTCTTTACTGCAGTCCTTATCGGTTTTTTAGTCAGCATTTTAGGCGCTTCCTGTCTAGGCTGGTTAACTGCACGGCGGGTTATTTCACCGTTAACCCGTTTGGCTCAGCAAGTTCGCTATCGGGACCAGTTACACGCCTTAGCACCGCCATTGGCACAAGAGTATGCTGATGATGAAGTGGGTCATCTTGCAGCCGCCTTTGATGACTCATTGAATAAGTTAAAGCAGTTGCTGGAACGAGAAAAATTATTTGCAAGCGACGTCAGTCATGAACTACGCACACCACTAATGATAATTGCCAGCTCCTGTGAGTTACTTAAGGAGACCTCTCTTAATAAGCCTCAATATAATCAAATAACGCGCATTGAACGTACCACAGATGATATGCGTGATTTGGTTCAAACCTTTTTAATGCTGGCTCGCTCAAAGCATGACAAAACGACACTTGGAGGGAGCACAACATTACTTAAGGCTGCTAAAGAGCAGAGCGAGATATGGGCAACACAATTTAAAGAGAAAGGCATTTCTTTTGAAGTGATTGATGAACAAAATGTTAATGAAGATTTAGCTCAGTACAATTTATCCTTCCTAAAAACGGTCATTGCTAATTTACTGCGTAATGCGCTTCACTACACCGAACAAGGTCAGGTTCAGTTGATTTTAATGACCGATGGATTCAGAGTAGAAGACAGTGGGATTGGTATTCCCAGTGAACAAAAAGAACAAATCTTTCATCCTTTTATCCGTGGAAGCCAAACCAGAGGAGAAGGCTTAGGATTAGGCTTATCCTTAGTTAAACGTATCTGCGAACATCAAAATTGGTTAATTAGCGTTAATCCGTCAATTTTGGGCGGCAGTTGCTTTCATGTGCTATTAAATTCTCGGTCTTAACGTTTTTTTGACATTTCCCTAACGGGCATTTTACGACCCCTCCTATAGAGTGATGGTTTCAGCCATGATTACGTGGATGGATCGCCATGCCCAATATCGAACTTGAGTTTTCACAAAAATATACATCTGAACATGCCCAGGAATACTTGCTTAAACATCAAGATGGTCTTGCCCGACGATTATCCAATTGGCGAGACTTTCAACTTGCCCGCCAGGCATTAAAACAGGCGGGTGATCCCACATTAGTTCTGGACTTACCCTGTGGTGCAGGTCGTTTCTGGCCTTTACTAGCTGAAAATCCCAATCGAGTGATTATTGCTGCCGACAATTCAAAAGCGATGCTTGAAACGGCATTGGCCGCACAACCTCCCGAAGTCGTCGCTCGCATTAATACTTTCCAAACCTCCGCTTTCGCCATTGATCTGGATAACAATGCGGTGGACTGTATTTTTTGTATTCGACTGCTACACCACATTGCGGAGCACGACCACCGTCTTGCACTTTTACAGGAGTTTCACCGCGTGACCCGCGATACCGTCATTTTATCTCTATGGGTTGATGGGAACTACAAGGCTTGGAAGCGCAAACGTCTAGAGCAACAGCGTGTTGATCAAGGAAAGAAAAACGAAAACCGATTTGTGGTGAAACGAGACACAATTAAAAGCGAAATAATTCAAGCTGGTTTTACTATTTTGCATCAGCAAGATTTCCTTCCTGGCTATGCAATGTGGCGTATTTATACCCTGCGCAAAGCAGCCTAAAACGAGGTTCGAGTTCATGATAAGCACGCAGTTCAGTAGCTTCTCATTTGAAGACTGGTGGCAATGTAAAGGAGCATGGGTTGAACCACCAAATCGGCGCAGAGGAGGCGAGAGTGGTGTCCAACGCTTACTATTCCCAGAACAGGTTCAACTTTACTGTAAGCGTCAGCAAGGACATTTATATCATTCATTTTGCCATCCTTTTGGTCGTCCAACCATACTGCGCGAGTGGCATGCATTGCATATGTTTCAGCGCATTGGTATTCAGGTTCCTCGCACTGTCTATTGTTCAGCGAGAAAATATTCAGGTCAGTGGCAAGCACTTTTAATTACCGAACCATTGGCAGGGTTTATAAGTCTTGAGGCATTTTACCAACAGCCTCTGGAACGCGGGCAACGGGAAAAAGTACTTCATGCTGTCGCAAAAACATTAAGGCATTTACATTTAGCACGATGGCAACATGGTTGTTGTTACCCAAAACACATCTTTGTTAAAGCACAACCAAATGAACACGCCAGTAATGTGCAAGTAGCATTGCTTGACCTTGAAAAAAGTCGACAAAGATTAACCGTAAAAAAAGCGTCGACTCATGACCTTCGACAATTATTTCGTCACAGTCCATATATGGCTCAAAAAGATGAACAATATTTTTTGAAGTGTTATTTTAAAACAGTGATGCAACCACGTAATATTTTAGAAAAAAAGAGCGTTATTTATGACTCATAAAACAGTAAGTGTTACGGCTCTGGTAATGGGTTATAATGAAAAACCATTCTAACAAATCGAAGTTGAATTAAATTAATAATAACATAAAAACCTACAAGGAATTCAGCAATAACCCTTTCAAATAATTTTGCTTGAAAAGTCAAATAACGTCTCTATTTGCTCGCTAGCTAATTTACTTATTTATAACGGTTAGTAAAATAAGATTGGAAATAACGTAATATATGCGTAACTACACTCTCACCGCCAGGTGGATAATTCTTCTTACGACTATTTTTATCCTCATTTCAGGTAATATAGCTTTTTTTAAACAAGTGTTAGCCGTTTATCCATGGACGGATAATGCCGCATTCATTCTCTCATTATCCGTCATGTTGGGCGGCGTTATCATGTTGCTTTTAAGCTTATTTTCTCTTGTTATTCCTATCAGAGTTGTTGCCAGTCTTTTTCTATTGTTTTCCGCGGCTATCAGTTATTTTTCAGATCAATTTGGCTCAATCATTGACATCAGCATGATTGAAAACATGGTCGAAACCAATACACAAGAGGCTATGGACCTGGCCAGTACAGAACTCATCTTACGTATTGTGCTATTGGGTATCGTACCTGCAACGCTAGTGTGGTGGCTGCCGGTTAAAAAAGCAGGATGGGGTAGAGAGCTAGGTTTTACATTGCTATCAGGCTGTACTGCACTGGGCATCATTATACTTGCCATGCTGCCTTTCAGTGACTACTACGCAAGTTTTTTTCGTCAACATAAACCCTTACGCTATTATGCCAATCCTATCTATCCGCTGTACTCGGCGACAAAGTATATTGTGGGCGCAGTGAATACTTCGGAGACATCCACTACGTATACTCGGGTGGTACATACAATAGAAAAAGTAAAAAATAATGGTCAACCAAAGCTCTTTATTATGGTTGTTGGTGAAACAGCCCGTGCTGATCACTTTTCGCTAAATGGGTATCCACGTAATACCAACCCAGGTTTATCAAAAGAAAAAAACATTATTAGCTATCAACATATTCACTCTTGTGGCACATCAACTGCTGTTTCTGTGCCCTGTATGTTTTCTTTTTCAAACCAGGCAGATTTTAATCTCAATGCCGCACAGTATACCGAAAATGTCTTGGATGTATTAACCAGTGCTGGAGTCAATGTATTGTGGCGAGACAATAATTCAGACTCAAAAGGGGTGGCATTAAGAGTCCCTTATCAAGACTTTAGGGATAAAAAACTAAATCCTCAATGTGATGAGTTTGAATGCCGTGATGTTGGTATGCTTACTGGGCTTCAGCAATACATTAACCATCAGCAGGGGGATATTCTCATTGTATTGCACCAAATGGGCAGTCATGGTCCAGCGTATTTTAAACGCTATCCAACCCGTTTTGAGAAATTTAAGCCTGCTTGTCACTCAATTGAATTATCAACTTGTACTCGCGAAGAAATCATTAATGCATATGACAACGGCATTTTATATACCGATTATTTTTTATCGCAAGTTATATCTTTACTTAAGGCAAATACTGCACAATATGAAACAGCCATGTTTTATGTTAGTGATCATGGTGAATCATTGGGTGAGCATAATGTTTACCTTCATGGATTACCCTACTGGTTCGCACCTGATACTCAAACGCATGTACCTCTGATTACTTGGGTAGGGCCTAACTCCACTATTGATTATTCACGCTCACTAACCCTAAAAGAAAGACCTAACTCTCATGATGATATTGCTAAAACACTATTAGACGTCTTTGAATTAAAAACAGATATCGACTCATATTTTAACCAAATCAAACCATTATTCTACTTGAGAGCAGTCAATGTCGTTCAGTAAACAGATTATTTTAACGAGTAGCCTATTCATTTTGAGTATGCTTTTGTTTGAGTGGACATCACTGGATCTTTGGATACAACAATATTTCTTCAATAGTGAGCAACAACAATGGTTATGGGATAAATCAGAGCCTATCGCTCAATTTGTATTCTATGATGGTATAAAAGCATTACTCATCGTATTCGCATTTTTTTTGATCATCTGTTTGACGTGTTTACGGCATACGCATTGGGTTAAGGAACACTCATATGGTATGCGTATTGTATTAATCTCACTGATTTTGGTGCCTTTAACAATCAGTACGCTAAAAGCCACCACAAATGTAGCCTGTCCTCATGATTTACACATATTTGGTGGACAGATACCTTATATCAAAGTATTAGAAAGTTACCCAGATAATGAGCGACCACTTAAACAACAACGTTGTTTTCCAGCGGGACATGCCAGTGGTGGCTTTGCATTATTGTCATTAATGTTTTTATTCCAACGTAGACCTAATCGTCAAGGTGCACTAATTTTTGCACTATGTCTAGGCTGGTTAATGGGTGGTTATAAAATGGTCATTGGTGATCACTTCTTTAGCCATACGTTAATTACAATGGAAATTTCGTGGCTATTAATTTGCTTTGTTGTACTCGTAGATCAAAAGGTACAAGCAATAAACGCTAATCTATCAAAAAATGTTATCAAAAACCTTTCATTACAGCCTGGTGAAAGCCCTCCATAGCTTTCTCTACAGACATGCGTGCACTCTTAATCATGCAGCGTGGTTAAAATTTGATAACCCAAGGTGACTCTTTGATCGATGGGGTAGGATTTATTGGCGAGTATCACAGCACCCAGTTTTTGGGACGGGATAAATGCTGCGTATGCGGAAAACCCATTGGTTGAACCTGTCTTATTAACCAGTACATCAGCTTGCAGTTGTTTTGGAGGATTAAGTTTTTTCACTGAAGAAGGTTCTAAAATCATTGCGGGGGAATTACCGTCTAATAGCTGCTTTAAGCTGAGTGGATAATCATAATGCTCCCACATCAAACCCTGCATCATATTACCAGACTTAAAATAACCGATATGCGTATTATCGATAGCCTGTTGCCACGTTTTATCCAGTTTAAGTTGTTGCATATTAGCATCAATAAACCGAATTAAATCAGCGGTACATGATTTTACACCATAAGCTTCAGAGGCAAGCACACCCACATTTAACCGAATAGGTTCATCCTTTTTAGTGTACCCTTGTGCATAAAATTTCATCTGATTGGCAGGCACATTAATGTAGCTATGTTTCATGCCTAGTGCTGGAAATAAGCGCTTTTCCATTGTCAAATCAAAAGGCTGGTCAAGAACTTCAGCAGTGACCTTACCCAGCAAACCAATACCTAGGTTAGAATAGGTTCTGTGAGTACCTGGCGTATACGTTGGTTTCCAGTTTTTATAATAATCCATTAATTGGTTTTTATTATGGATATTTTCCGGTACAAATAATGGAAGCCCTGAAGTATGGGTACCTAAACTCAATAAACTGATTGCATCAAATGTACTACCATGTAAGGCAGGCAAATATTTACTGGCACTATCCGAGAACGATAACCTTGACGTAACCTGAGCATAAGAAGCCAGTGTTGCCGTCAATGTTTTACTTAAAGAGCCAATTTCAAACAGGGTATTTTCGGTTATCGGTTGCTGAGTCTTTTTTGATGTTATCCCATAGTTATAAAAATAATGATGGCCGTTATAGGTAACAGCGATGGCCATGCCAGGAATTGCATATTGTTTAAGCACAGGAAGGACCACGCTATCTACCGAACCTTTTAAATTACCTGGTTCCAGTCCATTGCCAGCATAACTCACACAAGCTACACCAGACACTAAAATACAACATAATTTTACTATTTTAGCTTTCATCATTTTTCCATACATGGTTTAACTCACTACTGTTAACAGTCAATAATACCTCCACTGCAACCAACGCATTAGCTTGGAATATTGTTATTGATATATAGAACTTTTACCGTGGAGATGGGGTCAGAACGAAATATTCGCAGTCAATTTTCAGACTTAACTATCCTCCCATAACGATATATTGACAAGCGAGAATAATTTTATACAGGGTAAAGAAAATCTTATGTATCGATTTTAATATGCGACCTTATCTTCCTCTTAATGCACTGAGAGCCTTTGAGTCATCGGCTCGATATCTCAGTTTTACCCAAGCCGCTCAAGAGATGCATGTCACACAGGCTGCTGTCAGTCAGCAAGTCAGAATGCTGGAAGAACGGTTAGGAACGGTCCTTTTTAAACGTTTACCGCGAGGGTTAGAAATGACCGACGAAGGACGTTTATTGTTTCCCGTGCTAACCAATGCTTTTGCTCATATTGAGGCGGTCTTAAAACAGTTTGAGCATAATCATCATAGCCATGAAGTATTGACTATTGGTGCCGTGGGTACCTTTGCAGTCAGCTGGTTGATGCCTCGACTGAAGGCGTTTCGTGAAAACAATTCCTTTATAGAGTTAAGACTACTGACCAACAATAATCTGGTTAATCTTGCCGCAGAGGGATTGGATTTTGCTATTCGTTTTGGTGATGGCAGTTGGCCAACCACACAGAATATATTATTGTTTGAAGCACCACTGACGGTGTTGTGTTCCCCCGATATTGCTCAAAGACTAAACCATCCGCAAGACCTTCAAAAAGAAACATTATTACGTTCATACCGTACAGAGGAATGGAATAACTGGCTTACTACAGCAGGGCTTGAACCATGGATTATAAGTGGTCCAATGTTTGATTCATCACGATTAATGGTTGAGGCAGCGATACTGGGTGAGGGGGTTGCATTAGCGCCTGGTCAAATGTTTTCTCGCGAACTAGCCGCTGGGTTACTGGTGCGTCCCTTTGATCATTATGTCGATGCTGGCAGTTACTGGCTGACGTCACTTAAATCAAGGCCTACAACACCAGCCATGCAATGCTTCCATGATTGGCTTATTGGTGAAGCAACGAACGAAAAACAAGCCAGCCTTATTACTTAGGAAAAGAAATGTGCCTGTGAAAAATAAATTCTAAGCCTTATGTTATTTTGGCTGCCAAATTTCTGATAACGCTTTGCGAGCAGAAGGTTTTTCTTTTGCTTGCAACGAATCATTAAGCATTGCTTTATCACCTAAATAACCAATGACAAACCCCATCAATACCTGTTGGTCGTCGTCTAACTGTAAATATTGCGCTACGGCTTCGTAATGGATACCCGCCATACCATGTGTGTAAAGTCCTTCTATTCGTGCCTGTAACGTCATTGCCATCCATGCTGCACCACAGTCCAGTTGGAAAGATGAGTTCGGTTTATTGTTACGAGCAAACTGGGTATTTCCCACAAGAAAGCCTATCACGCTGGCATTTTTGGCCCACGCCTGATTACCTTCCTGTAACAGCCCTAAAAAATCACTGAATGTTTGTTGCGTTGAAGTATAAAAACACCAAGGTTGTTCATTGAAACAGGAGGGAGACCAACGTGCCGCATCAAACAACCGAGTCAATGTTGCTTGATCAATTTCTTTTTGTACAAACGCGCGAGGGGACCAACGTTCAATGAATAAACGATTCACACCAGATACAACATCACGAGCACTAAAATCAATCGATAGATTATCTGATCCTTTTTCATTGTGATTCATCATGCTCACCTTTAAATGCAACCAATTTAATCGTTATGTCATTGCCTTAAGCTACAACGCTAGTGTAGTGTATTTTGAGCACCATGCTGTTTATAGATATAAAAGTAAAAAGCATAGTATGAAACTGAATGGACGCTTATGTGCTTAGGTATTCCTGCAAAAATTATTGCTATTCTTGATAAGGAAAATGCCACCGCCTTAGTTGAAACGACTGGCGTGAAGCGAGAAGCCTGTATTGCGTTACTGTCACTGCAAGGCAGTTCGCTTGATGACTTGATAGGGCAGTGGGTGCTTCTCCATGTTGGATTTGCAATGGCGATTATTGATCAGGACGAGGCACTTCGTACCCTATCACTATTAGCATCCCTTGAGGGTTAACCACATCATTGACTTAAGGAAAGAGTGAAAGGATGTAATGACACAAACAAACGCATTTCGTGATCCATCTAGTGTCAATCAGTTAATAAAATGCATCCAAATTGAATCAGCTCCTATTGCTGAACGCTTAGGACGCCCTTT
Organism: Zooshikella sp. RANM57; assembly: GCF_050749885.1. Taxonomy (NCBI): domain Bacteria; kingdom Pseudomonadati; phylum Pseudomonadota; class Gammaproteobacteria; order Oceanospirillales; family Zooshikellaceae; genus Zooshikella; species Zooshikella sp. RANM57. Next base: position 260,704 of record NZ_JBOIUB010000002.1, read on the forward strand.
ACAGATTATGGAAGTGTGTGGGGGGCATACCCATGCAATTGTGAATACTGGGCTTAATCAACTACTACCGTCGTCTATTGAGCTAATTCATGGCCCTGGCTGTCCTGTTTGTGTACTGCCTACTCAAGCAATCGATCAAGCGGTTTCTTTAGCTGAAAATAGCAACCATATTCTGGTTAGCTTTGGCGATCCATTACGTGTACCTGGCAGTCAACATAGTTTGCTTGATGCCAAAGCCAATGGTGCACATATTCAAACATTATATTCACCGCTGGATGCGCTTAAACTAGCTAAGCGAAACCCCAATAAAACAATTATTTTCTTTGCCATTGGCTTTGATACCACCATCCCTAGTACTGGTTGTACACTGCAAATAGCCGCACAGCAAGGCATTACAAATTTCCGAGTGCTTTGTCACCACATTTGCCTTATACCGGTTCTCACCACATTACTGGAACGTCAGGAAATCCAACTGGATGGCTTTCTGGGACCAGGCCATGTCAGTATGGTTATTGGCGCTAAAGCATATGCGTCAATTGCCGAGAAATACCATAAACCACTGGTTATTGCTGGGTTTGAGCCAGTAGATATACTGCATGCTATGTATTTACTCATTAAGCAATTATCTACGCAGCAGCATACTATCCAAAATGCTTATTCTCGTGTTGTGTCGGAGGAGGGTAATAAAGCAGCACAACAGTGTATACAGGATGTTTTTATTTCTGGCATAGATGCCGAGTGGCGGGGTCTGGATTTAGTTCCAGGGTCAGGGCTTAGCATTCGCCCCAAATACCAACCGCATGATGCACTCCCACTACTCAATACACAACACATCGCCAGTAATAATACAGATCCTGTCTTCTGTAAACAGGTCTTAACCGGCTCACTCAAACCTCATCATTGCCCGTGGTTTGGTACCCGATGTACACCACATCACCCTCAAAGTGGCCTTATGGTCTCATCAGAAGGTGCCTGTGCTGCTTATTATGCTTCACACGCTAAGACCGCTGTAGGGACAACGTCTTGAGCAATAACTCCATCATTACCCTTGCACATGGTGCTGGTGGCACTGCCATGCAACAGCTCATTGATAACCTTTTCCTTAAAGCATTTAATAATGAATCATTAGCATTAAAAGAAGATCAAGCCAGATTGCCACTCGCAGAACTACACGTTAAAGGCGATCGTCTGGCATTTACCACTGACAGCTATGTCGTTTCTCCCTTATTTTTTCCTGGAGGAAATATTGGCAAGCTAGCAGTATGTGGCACATTAAATGACTTAGCCGTAGGTGGCGCTCAGCCTTTATATTTAAGTGCTGGCTTTATTATCGAAGAAGGGTTGCCACTATCTTTACTGGAAAAAATTGTTTATTCAATGGCAACAACAGCGAAAGAGCAAGGCGTTTCCATTATTACGGGTGATACTAAAGTCGTTGAACGAGGTATGGCCGATAAGCTATTTATTAATACTACAGGTGTGGGGGTCATTCCTAAAGTAGTTCAGTTAAGTGCAACAAATGCCCAACCGGGAGATAAAGTATTAGTGAATGGGTTTATTGGAGATCATGGTGCCACCATTATGTTGGCAAGGGATAACCTTGGCTTACACACTGACTTACAAAGCGATTGTGCTGCATTATATCCCGTTATTAAGCATGTATTGCTGCAACATGCTCATGACATTCGCTGTATTCGTGATGTTACGCGAGGTGGGTTAGGGGGCGTACTAACGGAGATTGCTCAAGCCTCAAATATCACCATTGAGCTGGACGAGTTAGCTTTGCCTATTCGACCTCAAACCCAAGGTGTTTGCGAATTGCTTGGTCTTGATCCTTTATTTTTAGCTAATGAAGGACTTGCGGTATTTGTGGTGGACCATAAACAGGCTGAAACTGTTTTACAATTAATGCAACAACATCCTTTAGGAAAACATACACAAATAGTAGGTGAAGTTACAGAGTATTCCATCAACCATTTACATTTAAAAACTCGTTATGGAGCAAAAAGAATCGTTAATATACCTTATGGACTTCAACTACCAAGAATTTGCTGAAAAATACCCTTAACATTCTAGAGTAATGGCATACTGCTGTGCTTTTAACGTTGCATAGCCTAAAGCTATTTGTTCTGTTTTTCAATTACCTTTTGGCCAAAGTCTGCATAACCCTCTTCGAACACGCCGTAAATCCTTCCCTGGAGGCTTGATTGCCGCATCCTTGCGGCAAACAGTTCGGTGGATGTTATCCAGCCTTTGTCTTGCCAGTAGCAAACATCGAGGTATCACGGTTGTTTATTTAAGAGTGATTGAAGGATTGCAAAAAGTTAGTGAAAAACAGTAGTGACCTAAATCAACGTTTATGAAAGCTATTTTCTTTCTATTTCTTTAAGAACATCTCTTGGCTTTAAAACCTTTAAAGAAGGATTTTTATATCTTGTGATTATATTTTTATCAAGAGTCATAAATATATTACAACCATCACATTCTGCCGTCCAAAGATGCAGAGCATCCATATATGTGTTGGGTTTATTTTTCTCACTAAAACCATTTACATTTAGTAAGTTTAGTATCTCACGATATCTAGCGTATTTTATTTTTTTTAACAACGGATAAAACAGTTTTGGAGTATTGGCGCAATAATTATATTTATTTTTAAAAAATGAGATTAAACGCTTAATTTCTAAGCCATACCTAAAGCTATTTATGGGTGTTTTAAAAATTTCATCCCTCATAATCTTGTCTATTTCATCTTCACTTAGATGACCAAATTCTCTCCTAGAGTTATTAACTATGTTTCTAGGGTATATTTTTAATGGATATATCTCGCTATCATTTGAATCAAAGTTTTTTTTAGCCCTTTTCAATAAAGGGGAGTGAATAATTTTAATTGGTGCTCCATGTAAACGACCTACAGCAAGATCAACAGCCGGTTGGCAAAGTAACTCTAAGTTTACTTCATGAGAATAGCAAAGAGAGACACTACCAAGCTTTGCATTTGTAGCAATTGAATTGATTGCCTCAATATCTCTAGAAATTCCTAGTTCAAAATTAGCTTTCTTTTCAAGAATATTTATCTCAGTTATGATAATCTCTGTATCGTTTTTCTCTCCACTTGAGCTACAAACAACTCCCTTTTCACATCTAGTACTATTAATAACCTTCACACTTGCAGCATATTGAAAACACATGGTATCCACAAAAACATTAATCATAGCTAAATATTCAATTCACAAAAGTTAGTCAATAAGCTCTCATATCGCTTCTCAAATATTATAATAACAATACTGTAGATGCGTAAATAAGCTTAACCGTACAATGTTTTTTTATACAAAATCTTTTATTTACAAAAATACGTTTACTATAGGATATAAAAACTTACATTAACTTCTACACATTATCATTCATGAGTTTTAAGCCTATAAAGCTAGAAGGGAGTTAACCGTTATAGAAAACAAACCTGGGGAAAATTTAAATTTCAGATTACTACCGTGATTTATACAGCATGAAGACCCTGATAAGTCTAATATTTACTCATCAGTTCAATAACATCAAATCTAATCAACGCACTTTTGTAGTATCTTCCAAGTATGCAGGGTTTAGACAAAGTCTGGGTAATGCCTGTGAACCGTCTGCCGCAGGGAAGCGGCAGCCGAGCCTCCAGGGAGGGATTCACGGCGTGTTCGACAGGTATTAATTAGACTTTGTAGCAAACTAAGTATGTTGCACAAGTGCTTTAATCAAAATGTTTTTAGACTTTAGGGTCACATTAAACACAAAAATAGATAAGGACTATTAAGGAAAGGACCATAATGTGCATGAATTATCCATCATTAATGCTTTATTGAAACATATACAGCCGTATTTAAATCGAAAGATAAAATGTATTAAAATTGAAGTAGGCAGTATGAGTTGTATTGATCCTGAACGACTGATCGGGTGTTTTGACTGGGTAAAAGCCACGGTAGGCTTAAACGATACGCAACTCATTATCGACCTTCACCCAGCTAAAGCTTCTTGTCAGCAATGTCACCAGGATTTTTCCTTAACCCAACTGGGTCAATCCTGTCCCTGTGGCAGCTATGACTATACGTTGCTATCTGGACAGCAACTAACGCTGACTGAAATCGAGTTTGTCTAATGTGTACTCATTGCGGATGTTCTTCAGATAAAGCGATTTTGACTGAGTTTACGTCAGATCATCATAGCCACCATCACCTCCCAGCAGAATCCCAAACGCTGCATTTACAACAAGCACTACTTGCCGAAAATGAAAACCTGGCAGAGCAAAACCGACACAGACTACATCAACAGGGTATGACCTGTATAAATTTAATGGGCACACCGGGCGCAGGTAAAACAGCTTTATTGGAAGCTACACTCCAAACTTTCGCTCACGAATTACCACCCGTTGCCATTCTGGAGGGAGACCAGCAAACCCTGAATGATGCCCATCGCGTGAAAGCAGCAGGGGGGCATGTTGTACAAATCAATACCGGGACAGGCTGTCACTTAGATGCTGATTTGATTAAAAATGGTCTCGACACGTTAGCACCAGAACCTGGCTCGCTTATTTTTATTGAGAATGTCGGTAATCTTGTCTGCCCTGCATTATTTGACTTGGGAGAGTCACACCGGATAGCAATGATGGCAGTCACTGATGGAAACGACAAGCCAAACAAGTACCCACACTTATTCAGTAGCTGTGAGTTGGTCATTATTAATAAAGCTGACTTAATGGATTATGTTGATTTTGACCTTAACACCGTCCAGCAAGCGATTGCTCAATTAAACCCTCACGCAGAGGTTTTATTACTCTCAACCAAAACCCAGCTTGGCTTTGATCAATGGCGGGAATGGTTAACCTCTGCAATCAATACTGGATATTTAAACAGTGGCCGCTTTATTCGCACTCAGGAAATGTCTCCAACCCTGACTCATGATTAAACATTTTTTAGCAAAACAGCATCTAGACCAGCTTTTCAGCGTATTAACTGACGCAGGGTATCAGGTTGTTGGGCCTACGGTTAAAGACAATGCCATCATATTTACTGAGCTTAGCCATGTGGAACAGCTACCTTGGGGCTGGCAGGAAATAGCAAAACCAGGCCATTATCAATTAACTGCTACATCAACAAATCGCTGTTTTGCCTGGAATACTGGTCCGCAAGGATTAAAACCCTGGCTATTCAAGCCAGAACAACCACTTTGGCAAGCAGAGCAAACGGAACAAGGGCTATGTTTTCGTCAAGCCTCCGTAGACGCTCATCCCATTGCAGTTATCGGCTTAAGAGGGTGTGACCTAGCCGCCTTAAAACTACAGGACCAGCATTTTCTGCAAGGACCATATCCTGACCCATATTACCAAGCTCAGCGCGAGCAACTTTTCATTATTGCTGTTAATTGTGCCCAAAGTGCAGAAACCTGCTTTTGCGTCTCAACCGGAGATGGCCCAGCCGCAACACACAGCTTTGATCTGGTTTTGGACGAACTGGAAGAGGGCTATTTACTTGGCTATGGCAGTGAACAGGGGCAGGCTATTTTTCAACAGCTCACATTAGGGCCTCAAGCCTCCACGGACCAACTAAATACGGCCCAAAAACAGTTAGCGGATGCCAGTCAACAACAACGACACATGCCGGATGAACACTCACTGCTAAAATTGACAGAAAACCTGGAACACCCCCAGTGGCAAGATGTCGCTGACCGTTGTTTAGCCTGTGGTAATTGCACGCTGGTGTGTCCTACCTGTTTTTGTTCAAAACAAGAATCGATTTCTGATATTAAGTTACAACAAGCAGGGCAAGTACGCTTATGGGATTCCTGCTTCAGCGAACAACATGGTTATATTGCAGGCAAACTGTTCCGGCCGGAAATTCGCCACCGTTACCGTCAATGGTTATTACATAAGTTAGCGAATTGGCAGCAACAATATGGTCGAAGTGGCTGTGTGGGTTGCGGTCGTTGTATCAGCTGGTGTCCAGTGGGGATCGATTTAGTGGCTGAGGCGCAAATACTGGTAAAAGGCACCCCTCATGAATCAACCGATTGCTAGTTTTACGCCATTAACCGCAACCTTGATGGATAAACATCAGGAATCACCCGGCATATTTACACTACACCTGGCACTTAATACATCTGCGCCATTTAATTTTTCGTTTGGTCAATTCAATATGCTTTATTTATTTGGGATAGGCGAAGTCGCCATCTCAATTATGGGTTGGAAAAACAATTTACTGTTACATACGATACGTGCCGTAGGACGTGTTACCCAACCATTAGTTCAGTTAGAGCCGGGACAGCAACTTGGGCTACGTGGTCCCTTTGGCTGTGGTTGGCCACTGGAGCAGATTAAAGGCAAAGACATTGTTTTTATTACCGCCGGGCTGGGCTGTGCTCCTGTCGTTGCGGCTATTAACCATACCGTTGAACATAAACACCACTATGGGCGTATTGTGATTTTACAAGGCGTAAAACACCACAATGACTTACTCTGGCAAACACAATATGACCACTGGCAAAACACCGGAAACTGCCAAGTACTATTAGCCGCTAGTGAAGAATACAAGCATCGCTATAAATGGCGCTTGGGTATGGTTACTGAACTCTTAAACTTTGCTGAATTCGATGCTGCAAACTGTGCGGTTTTAATGTGTGGCCCAGAAATTATGATGCTAGCCGCCCTTAAACAACTGGCTAAACATCATGTCACGGATGACGCCGTTTATTTAAGCCTGGAACGTAACTTTCAATGTGGTCAAGCATCCTGTGGTCATTGTCAGATAGGGCCATTCTTCGCCTGTAAAGACGGTCCTGTATTTCATTACCCCACAGTTAAACCTTGGTTTGGACTGTCTGGTATTTGATGCGTAGGAATTTAATGAGAAACGCTTATGCCTCCTAGCAAACTCAAACTGGCCATTGCGATTCATAAACTAACCTCCTGTTCAGGCTGTCAGCTAGCATTTCTCAATCAAGGGGTCGTTTTACTGGATTTATTAAATAAGGTTGAAATTAAGCACTTTATAGAAGGCGGTATTAATAACGTTAACGCTGATGTGGATATTGCTTTTGTGGAAGGCAGTGTTTCAACCCCAGAAGACCTTGAACGTGCCCAACACATTCGTCAGCGCAGTAAATTAGTGGTCAGTATCGGCGCTTGTGCCACCAGTGGCGGCATACAAGCACTACGCAACCTGTCTGATGAAAACTGGTTACAAGCAGTTTATGCCAAACCGGAATTTGTATCCTCCCTACAACACTCTACAGGCGTTGCAGAACATATTAAGGTGGACTTTGAGCTTTGGGGCTGTCCTATTACCGTCCAACAAATGAACCACTTTATTCAGCAGCTACTGCTCGGCAGTAAACCTAAACCCGCGGGCGAAAAATTATGCATGGACTGCAAACGTCAGCAACAAGTGTGTGTGCTGGTGACCCAACAAGCACCTTGTTTAGGCCCGGTGGTACGAACCGGTTGCGGTGCACTGTGTCCAACCTTTGGGCGCGCCTGCTATGGATGCTTTGGGCCATCGGAACAACCTAACTGTGACAGCTTAGCGAATCGATTTGCAGGGCTTGGCATGGTTTCAGCTGAGATAGCCCATCGTTTTGCAGCAATCCACAGTCATAGCCAACCCTTTCGCGATCAATTTCATCGTTGGCAGATCATTCATGCCAAGGAAGTGGAATGAATAATAACCGTACGATTAAGTTGAATGTTCCCTTTGTCACACGCCTGGAAGGCGAGGGGGCTTTAGAACTTTCTGCTAAAGGTGACAGCATTGAAAAACTGCATCTGAAAATTTTTGAGCCACCTCGGTTATTTGAAAAGTTTCTGGAGGGCAAATCCTATAAGGATGTACCCGACCTGAATGCCCGCATTTGCGGTATTTGTCCCATGGCTTACCAGCTCACATCCATTCAAGCCATGGAACAATTATTTGGTATTAAATTACCTAAACACTTAGTACAACTGCGTCGTTTAATGAATTTGGGAGAGTGGATTCAAAGTCATGCTTTACATATTCACTTTCTTGCAGCACCAGACTTTTTGGGTTTTGACAGTGCTATTCACATGGCAAAACAGTATCCGCAAATATTACAGCGAGGCATGTTATTACAAGAAGCAGGCAATGCGTTAATGGCGCTACTTGGTGGGCGATCGGTTCATCCCGTAGGGCTTCAAGTAGGCGGATTTGGTCGGTTACCAGACCGTAAACGTTGGGATGACGTACGTAACAAAGTCGATAATGCGCTGCCTGCTGCTAAGTCCTTGATTGACTGGACCACAACCTTAAACTTGCCTGATTATAGCCATGATTTCATTTGGGTAAGCTTAAAACACTCAAAAAAATATCCCATTAATGGTGGACGAATTGTAACGAGTAATGGGTTAAGTCTTACCTACAAAGGCTATGCCAAACACTTTCATGAACATCAGGTAGCCCACTCCACTGCATTTTATTCGCTACTCAATGGTCAGGATTATTTGGTCGGCCCGTTAGCCAGGCTCAATAATAACTACACTATGTTACCTAGCCCCATCAAAAAATATGTTACTCAGCAAGGCATCGTGTTTCCCAACCAAAATATGTTTACCAGCATCCAAGCCCGAGCTATAGAAATATATTATGCGTTGTATGAAGCCAGAAAAATAATGGCAAGGGGCCATCCCACAGGAGAATCACATACAATAGTGAAGCCCAAAGCTGGCACCTGCTGCTTCTGTACAGAAGCACCTCGTGGCATGATTTATCACCAATATCAGCTTGATGAAAAGGGGAATGTTGTGCGTTGTACCATTATTCCCCCCACCAGCCAAAACCAGGCCCGTATTGAACAAGACCTTAAAGTTTCGGTAAAAAAATTTGGTCTTGATCAATCAGATAGCGCATTAAAGTTTTTTTGCGAACAAATTATTCGTAATTATGACCCTTGTATTTCCTGTTCCACGCATTTTTTGGACTTTAAAATACTTCGCAGCTAAAAAGATTTACGCTTATTCTCTTCCGATTTAACTAACAAAAAATCAACAATTAACTTTTATTGGTTGAATCACAAATACCATGATTATAATTACCTGAAAGTATCGCTTTTTCAGTTATTATCAAAACGAGGTTTTTATTTCTTTAAATGATTATTTGAAATAAGCACTCTAAAAGCTAATATGCTTAATCAATGGAGTATCCATGCATTAATGCGATAAAGGACTAAAATATGTTTCAAAAGGTACCTACAAACTGTTTGAAACTGCATACATTAGGTGAAGTGCCACGTTCAGTGTATATGGACTTGCAGGCTCAGCCTAGTGATTTACAAGATGCCGAAAAGCGCAATTTTTTCTTTAAATTATTACGCAGTACAACGCCACATAAAACGGCACCGACACCTAAAAAAGAAAAACACACCTTAAAGCTTAACGCCGTAGTCTGGCTACACTTTATAACACCGCCTAAACTAACAATTACCTTTATGTTAGTTTACAAAGATGTTACTGGTGAGTTTGGTGTTATTGTTGAAGAAGCACCACCGTCTTCATCTACCTCAATGATGCTTTCGAACACGGTAGAAATCGAATATAAAGGCGACATTGAATATTTAAAAGCATGCTGCACAGGGCTGAGTAAAGATGAAAGTGTGATGCTTGAAACACTCAGCGTTAAACCTGTAGAGCAAGAAAAAACACACAAGACAGCCTCACATCACTAGGGCCTGTTAACACTATTTGAATATCACTGTATTTCTCTTACCTAAAAATACTGCACAGTGATGATATTTTTTTATCTCACATAAAAAAAAAGCCAACCTTGTAACAACAAAATTGGCCTGGGCTAAGGAAGGAGAAGCGCCGTAATTATTGGTTAAATCAAATGCAATTTATTAAATAACAATGTATTTGATGTAATAAGTCTATCTTGATTCATCATGCAGACAGCTTTCAAACAACGCGCGTTCTGCTGCTAGTGTCCAGGTATTTCCAGCCCCTAACTGTTTTGCCACTGCTGGTAGTTTTTCAGCCAGTTCATCTAACCCTAATAATGGTAAATTTTCCAACTGAGGGAAGATTAAAATCTTACCTGGGTAACGGGCATCAATCATCGCTTGAATACCCTCTTTGGCGACATTCATTCCGCCAATAGCGGCAACACAAATGGCTGGTGCAATATGCCCTTGCACCGTGTTATCCATTACAATCGTTTGATCATTAATCGTTAAACCTGATGTCCCTGTGTATTGCGCATTGCTCAGATAAACAGAGCTAAAATCAACAGGCGCCAATGTACCATTCGGCACACCCGCAAACAGCACCAACATACCATCAGATTTCATGAAGCTAGCTGACTCCGCCATGATATCGGCGTTAGGGACACAGACCACCACATCATCAGCACCTTGGTTATCGGTATGGGCATGTACAAATTCAGGTAAGGATTCATCACTTTTAAGAGGGTTAAACGTTAACATCTGACAATTATTTGCTTCTGTCAGCGGTATAAAGCGTGACTCAATTTCTGCAAGACGCTGATCATTAATATCGGTCACAATAACCAATCGAGGCCCTTCACGAGACTCAATGGCACGCTGCACATGCATTTGGCCCATAGGCCCTCCGGCACCCACAAATACGGCAACACCGTCTTTCCTTAAATCGCAACGGTTACGTGTTTCACTATAAGCGTCAGCAATGTCTTCACCTTTAGTGCCAACAAAAGCAATATAGTCGTAGTGCAATCGACCGACATCGGCATTAACCATGCCATCAAGTGGTTTTTTACCCACCAGATTCATGGTTCCACGACGCGCAATGTATTTTGCTATTTCGGTTACTTGAGTGGCTGACTCAGGGGCAAGCAATACGATGTCATCAAAACCAAGACCATGGGTAAATTCATCCACGAATCCATTTAGCTTGTCAAAGCTCACCTCATTACGGATGACCACCTGTTGACCTTGTTGTTCTGCCAGCAAACGAACAGACTCCGGTACATTAGTTAGAATAATGGTGGCAGGTGCAGCCAGGCCTTTGGAAAAACGATAATGACTGCTATCACCGTGCTGCCCGACAATCCACATCACACCACCATCTTTGGGTTCAAGCCGACGCCGTTGGGTATACGCGGCCCACACACAGCCCCAGGGTTCAAGCAAAGCAGATTCGGCCAACCCCAACTGCTTATCGACCTTAAGTAGACAGGAACCGGCATCAGTCTCCAACACTTCTGGCCCAATAAGGTGGTACTGAGTTAACCCGCCTGGAACGGTATAACCATAAGCGGTACTTTTACCCTTTTGATAGATGTCTGGTTGCACAGCATAGCGTTCACCCACCTTGAACTGGTCTTGCAAGGCTGCTCCAACTTTAACAATGGTCAATGTGGCTTCATGACCCAGCCGTGTTGGCTCTTTTTTTAAGTCCCGGTTGTAAAGTTTGGGGTGCTTTCCTCCTTGATTAATCAACTTTACATCTGAAAAACATAAACCCACGGCATCTACCCGTACCAGTAACTGCCCATCATCTGGCTCTGGTACCTCAAACGATTCCGGTTGATTATTTTTGCCAATGTTTTCTACACCTGCACCGTATAAATTCCAGGTTTTTGTCATTTCAGGAATGTTCTGCGCAAGGTTTAGGTACTTTTCATATTCTGTTGTCATGTCATTTTTTGTGGTCATGGTTTAACCCTTGTTCTTTTAATATTAAGTTCGTCTGTCACCTGGTCTCAGACCAGGTCATCATGATTCTGATAGAGCGCCATCACTGCTTCAGAACTACCCAATTGCAACGCCTTTTGGGCTTTCTGTTGCAACTTGGTATAGGAAACTGAGCGGATACTGTTTTTGATGGATGGCACACTGGCTGGACTGACGGAAAGTTCATCAACCCCAAGCCCAACCAGCAACATGGCGAGTGCGGGATCAGATGCCATATTGCCGCAAACACCAACCCATTTACCGTGCTTATGAGCAGCACTCGTGGTCATTTCAATTAACCGTAATAAGGCTGGGTGATAACTATCCGCTTCATGGCACAGTTCTGGATGCAGACGATCCATCGCTAAGGTGTATTGAGTTAAGTCATTAGAGCCGATAGAAAAGAAGTCCACTTCCTGGGCTAACTGTTCAGCAATTAACGCCGCTGAAGGTACTTCAATCATCACCCCCAGTGGCAGTACGGGGGCATTCAATTGACAGCGAACCTGTTCAGCTAGATCACTTGCTTTTCGCCATTCAGACTGTTTGGCAATCATTGGAAACAGAATATGTAAACTGCACTGTTGAGTAGTCTGCTGCTGCCATATTGCCGTACGATAGATTGCTTCTAATTGACGGCGGAACATGGCTTCATGCTTGAATGACAGGCGAATGCCTCGTACCCCTAAAAAGGGATTATCCTCTGTAGCCATGTTCAACCAAGACACTGGCTTGTCACCACCAATGTCTGCTGTACGAACCACCAGTGGGTGATGAGTTAAGTCAGTAACAATGTTTTTCAGTACCGCGACTTGCTCATCCACGCTGGGCTCTGATTCAGACGCCTCAAATAAAAACTCAGTACGCAGAAGACCGGCACCTTCACCCCCTTGAGCAGTCACCGTGGCAGCCTCATCGGGTTGAGCGACATTACCGACAACCTTTATTCGATGCCCATCCAACGTTTGAGCTGACTCGAATTTCTTCTCATTCTCTACAGCCAGGAGTGTTTGCCACCGCTGAATGAGTTCAAAAGCACGTTGTTGCGTAGCATCGTTAGGTGCAATGATTAATGCTGAGCCTTGAGGATCAATAATGGCCCGTTCTTTATTATTCACTTGCTGGCAAATACCATCGCCCAGCCCGACAATAGCGGGAATTCCCAACGCACGGGCAAGAATCGCCATATGGCTGTTTGGCCCGCCCAGCTCCGTAGCAATCCCCAGAATAGGCTGCCCATCAAGTGCCGCTATTTGTGAAGGGGTTAAGTCATGAGCCAGTAAGATAAAGTCAGTAGCGGGGTACTGCACACTGACGGAGCTGGACACCAGCTTTGCCACAACACGATCACAGATATCATACAGATCCGCTATCCGTGCTTTAATCCGCTCATCATTAACGGCATTCAACGCATTAACTTGCTTCTTGATGGCTTGTTGCCAACTCCACGCGGCACTGTTGAGTTCGGTTATAAGTTGATGGGCATCTTTCAGGATCAGTTCATCACTCAGCAACTGCTTTTGTGCTTTGAAAATAACCGCTTCCTGTGGTGCGTGTTTTTGTAGCTTGTGTTCCAGCGCATCCAGTTCCTGCTTGGCCTGCTCACACGCTTGGTACAGGCTCTCTTTTTCAGCGTCAACAGTACCTAACGTATCCTGTTTGATCGCTACTGTTGTTTGCTGAGGGTGGATGAACAATTCAGCCATGGCAATGCCAGGTGAGGCAGCCGCGCCTTGAAAGGTCAATCGACTTACAGTATCTGTAAGCGCAGGAAGTCCAGACAACCCACGGTAAGTGGCCGTTTGCTTGTCCTCATCGCAGTCCAACCCGGAGTTAATCATTTGGCACAGTGTTTCAACGGCTTCTTTGGCTTGTATGCCTTGAGCAGATACCACCAGCGTGTCACCACACTGCGCTCCCATTGTCAGTAACGCAGCCATGGACTTGGCATTGGCGACCTTATCACCATTGCGTATGTGAATTTCAGTATCAGCAAATACAGATGCCTGCTCCGACAGTAAGCTGGCAGGGCGAGCATGCATACCCGCTTCATCGACAACCTGTGCCTCAACAGCAATCGCAAAGTCTTGCACTTTTTCAGACGGTGCTTGGGCAGGACTATCAGTTCCCAAGGCTCGAACCACATCATTTGCATCATGGGTGGTTGCGAGAAGATCAGTCAGATCAGCATTCATGACAACTGTCGTCAGTTTTTGCAGCAAGCTAAGGTGCTCACTGCCATTGGCCGCTATGCCCACAATCAAACGCACGATTTCATTTTTATCATTCCAGATAATGCCTTTTGGCACCTGCACAATGACAACACCGGTCTTTTGCACAAGCGTTTTGGCTTCATTGACACCATGGGGAATAGCAACGCCGTTAAGCAAATAGGTACTGACTTTCTGCTCACGAGCAACCAAGGCATCATAATAATCATCACTGACCAAGCCTTGTTGTTGCATAACATGCGCAATTAACCGCAAAGCTTCTTCTTTGCTGGTAAGTGTTTGATTAAGCAAGATCTGCTCGCGACCAACACAAAGCGTATGTTCTGAGGTTACTGTTTCCTCATTCAGTTTGGGACACGCTTGTTGCTGGACCTCTGGTGTCCGTGTTCGAGTACCGACGAAGAAATTTTTTAGGAAGGACATGGTGATCCCTTTTTCTTTCAGCAATTAACTTCATTTATTCCATTCAGCCTGTTATTTCTGTGTGTTAGTGCTAAAGATGCAGTACCCAGGCTGCGCCAGCACTGCATCCGCACTCAACCGCTACACCAGTTTGGCAACCAGCTCATCATAAAAGCTGGCATCCATAAAATTGCCAATACTAAGATGCTGAGCATGAGGAAGCTTGGCCCGCGCACGGTCTGACAGCGCTTGCTGAGTAATGACAATATCGGCATATTCCAAGTCATTAATGGCAGAGTTCGTCACCTCGATATTCAAGCCTGCCTCCTGGATTTTGCCGCGTAACACGGTCGCGCCCATCGCAGATGAACCCATACCGGCATCACATGCAACAACGATAGTGCGTACTTGAGCTGCCGTTACGGGTTCATTCTGCTGACCTTTAGCCTGTGCTTTATTAGCTTCTACTTCGGCCTTGGCGGCTGCTAAATCATCACGCTCAGACGCATCATGACGAATCAACAGGGCGGCAATCACAAAAGAGGTCGTGGCCGCTACGGCGATTGAGCAAAGTGTTAATAGCAATCCAGCCCCTTTGGTTGACATCAACGCCAGCGCAAAGACAGAGCCAGGGGAGGGAGGACCTACCAACGCATTACCCGTCATCATGTTAAAAGCAACACCCGCCATGCCACCGGCAATGACAGCGACCATAAGCCGAGGCTTCATCAAAATGTAGGGGAAGTAAATTTCGTGAATACCACCTAAAAAGTGGATAACAGTCGCGCCATAGGCTGACTTTTGAGCCATGCCTTTACCTGCAACCATGTAGGCTAAAAGAATGCCCAGACCAGGCCCAGGGTTAGTTTCAATTAGATAGAAAATGGAAGCACCGGTTTGTGCTGCTTGATCTGCACCCAGTGGTGTAAATACCCCATGGTTAATCGCATTATTAAGAAAGAGGATTTTCGCAGGCTCAACAATGATTGATACCAGTGGCAGCAAAGATTGCTCAACAATCCAGCCAACCCCATTACCAAGCGCTTCAGTAACCACAGCAACCACAGGACCAATCACGACAAAAGCAATTAACGCGACCAACATGGCAATAATGCCCAGTGAAAAGTTATTCACGAGCATTTCAAAGCCAGGTTTGATTTTGTTATGAATATGCTTGTCAAACCTTGAGATGGCCAAACCACCCAGCGGTCCAACGATCATGGCACCTAAAAACATAGGGATTTCGGTACCAACGATAACACCCATCGTAGACACAGCACCGGCAACGGCACCACGGTCACCGCCGACCATTTTACCACCCGTGTAACCAATCAATAGTGGCAGCAAATAACGAATCATCGGCCCTACGAGTGCAGCTAAACTTTCATTAGGTAACCAACCTGTAGGAATAAACAGTGCGGTGATGAGTCCCCAGGCAATAAATGCCCCAATGTTTGGCATCACCATACCACTTAAAAAACGTCCAGTCGTTTGGACGACTACTTTAAGGTTATTGCCAGACATAACCATTCCCTCCAAATTACATTGTTGTATTTAGATTGGATTCAAAAGCTTGATTTAAACTATCGAGAATGACTTGCTCATCTTTCGTCGTTAACCAAAGATCAATGATTTCTGGGCGACTAATTAACTGAGCAACGGATGAAAAAACATAAGACTGACTTTGTCTTAACTTTTTTAAATCATCCTGAGCTGGCGCGGATAGCAAAAAAATGAAGCGCACATCCTCATCGTCGCCGTCCCATGTAAAGTCCTCTCCTCTAACACGGACAAAACATAAAACAGGTTCCTTGATGTGCTGACTGACCGTGTGTGGGATAGCGGTGTGCATACCGGCAAAGGTACTCACTACCTGTTCACGGTTCATTATGTCCAAGTAAAGCAAAGACGGGTTATCCGTTTTCTTTAACAAAAACAGATGTGCACACATTTTATGTACCGCATCGGTTTTTGATTCAACATCCATATCGAGCAAGATTGTTTCTTTTGTGATTAGACTTTTTTTCATTCTTTTAACCTCTCACCACTCACCATCGAGTATACAAACTGCTCAAATCTCGTCAAAAGTGCTACTCGCTGTAAGTGTCATATAATTAAAAATAAGTATAAATCGCTATTTTTTATGATTATTAGCTCAAATTAGATCATAAATAATCATTTTTTATTATGAAACCCCATTGAAAAGATCAAGTAGTCATTTACAATCAAATTAAATCAAAAAGTTACCCTAGGTACGCATCATGACTTCACGTGCGCGACATCACAAAATACTGGACTACTTGCAAGAGCACACCATTGTCACAGTAAAGCAACTCGTGGAAATATTGCAGTGCTCACCAGCGACAGTACGTCGTGATATCACCGAACTGGATGCCGAGGGGAAACTAAAGAAAATCCGTAATGGTGCAGAAAAAATGTTGTCGCCCAGTTTTTCTATGTCACCAAGAGAGAAGGGCTTTTATCCCAATATCTCTGACTACAACAGTTATGAGGAATGTGATCGGATTGCCCATAAAGCCGTAGCCATTTGCCAAGAAAAAGACAACATTTTCATTGGTGAAGGCAAAACAACATTCTTAATGGGCAAGTATTTACTTAACTCACACATCCACGTGTATTCTAATTCTTTACCACTGATTACCTATTTAATCTCTCAAGACTATCCGCATCTTGTCGTACTTGGGGGACAGTACATTAAAAACCAAAATATGTTGGTATCCCCTGATACTCATGTGTCCTATCAAGGTCGCTATATGTTTGTCAGTGGTGATGGTTTGACAGAAGCAGGGTTAACCAAGTCAGCATTATTGGCATTCATGGAAGAAAAGAAAATGCTACGTTATGCCGACAAAGTCATTGCACTGGTTGATTCAGAAAAAATTGGTGTCTTTGGTGGAATTTCTTTATTTAGTCTGGATGAACTCGATATGGTTATTACGGGCACAGATGCTGACCCGAATATTATAGCGATGTTAGAAGAAAAAAATGTTCAGGTTTTCTTGGTATAATAGACAACATCAAAAGATGAACTATTAAGAGCAGCCTTAATGAGATTTTAAAATAAACTCATCAAAGAGCTTGTCGTATTCACCACTTCTTTTTAACATAGATAAACCTTTATCAAATAAGGTTATTAATGCTTTATTTTTAGGCTTTTTCATTGATAGTAATAAATAGGCTGGCATTTCCAATATGGGTTTAGGGTCATTTTTGATAATACCAACATATTTTGGAGAAAAATGTGTATTAAGTTCGGCATATCCAACAAAAAAATCATGAGGAAAGAGGTCAATTCTTTCTTTGTATAACATCTTGAATAGATTAATATCTGACTTAATTCTAATCACATTAAGCTTTCCTTGTGCTTCAAGTGCACTGAATTCTGGAGATATTAAAGCGCCAATTGGCGCACCAATTTTATATCCGCTCAAGTCGTCTAATGTATTCCATTTAAACTCAAAATCACTGCGATGAAAAAAAACTACTGAAATTTTAAGTAACGGTTGTTCACTGAAGAAGAACAAGGGCGCACGCTCGGCAGTTTTATACCAAAGAAATGAACCATCTACTGTACCATTTTTAACCATTTCAAGTGCTCTTGCCCAATCAACAAAATGGTAATCAACATTAATGCCTACTTTAGCAAAAGCACTAGTAATAATTTTGCAAGCAAATCCATAATCTTCTGCATTTTTATCAACATACGGAAGCCAATCATCACCTGCAAGCAAGATAGTTTGACTGTAACTTGATAGGGACAGTAATAAAGATAAAAGGAGACAACCAGTGACTACTACTTTATGAATAGTTGATCGGCAATAGCTTTTCATTATGTATTTTCTCACCAAACCAGGTGATGTTATTGGCCTGTATAATGTTATGTTCACTATAGCATAACCATTCAGTCAATAGTGATTTGACAATCCTAGACGTATCCATGCGTGACACAACAGGGTGTTCTGGTCAAACTAGCCCCGCTCGTAAAAAGCCAAAAAATGGAAGGCTACAACGTATACAGGCCCAGTAAAGACTGAGCCTGTGTCTATCTGTTTATACTACCAGTTAAAACGTTGGCCAATAATGATTTTCTTCACACGGCTTCACCGAAAAATTCTCCTGATTTTGCCATGTTTGATCATTAATAAGCGCTTTTATATTAAATGCTGACGTTTGTTGGGGAAGTGTTAGCCGCCAAACATTACCCTCTGACCAGCGAGCAGGTGCTCCTTCATCCCAACTAAGCAGCGCTGCATCCCCTCGAATAGACATAGTGTTACCCCAACCGGCATCATAATGTACATTAACTGTCGTTATACACCCCTGATAACGGTTTGCAACTATGTCTGGTGTATCAACAATACGTTGCTCTTTTTTAGACTTTAACAGCTTTATATATTCAGCATGTGACCAGGCCAGCGGCGTTGCTCCGCCAGTACCTTCGCCAAATTGGTAAGGCCCTTCAGCTTTATCCCATACTTGCTCAGGTAGCATATTGCTTTCATTAGCAAACTTTTCCATAGCCTTAATATATCGGTCAACATTTTTATGTTGAGCAATATCCAGATGAGCTCTTTCTCCTGTCAGCAGCGGCCATAGTCGACCAATGCCATCACCCGCATCGGCGACAAAATCTCTACCATCATATTTCTCGCCATAACGGTCATGATTATATCGGTAAAAACCAGGTCCATTCGGTGTTTCAACTTTTAATGATTTTTCATAGCTTTTTACGGTATTCATAATTGAAGGATCTGTGGGCGTCTTAATCCCAAAGCGTACAAGTTCAAGGAAACCTCCATCCATCACATTTCGTTCTAAATGCTGACCACCACCATTACCAATATACAGAATACTATCATCTTCTGGATTATAATCAGTGTGGCAATAGTTTGCGCCTTCAATACGCTGATAATAAAGCCCTTCACCTAGTGCGCCCTGATGCGTAAATGTCCAATCGGCAACACCATCAGCCCATAGGTCTGCTTTTAATCGGTAATAACGTGCAGCCTCTTTATCGCCTTGATTATCAGCAAAGTCAGCCGCCGTAATTAACCCCGCAATGGCTGCAGAAAGTGTTGAAGGGGAAATTCCATGATTTTCTTCCCACCGTTCTTGATGTGTCCAGGGACCCACTTTCGCCACAAAATCAGCCGCAGGTTTTACAAATGACGTATAGTAGTCTGCAGGTTTGATTAGACCCTCCTTCCATAAGCGCCACGCGAGTACAATAGGCATAGCGGTTTCGTCAAGCTGCATTCCAGGCCAGTGCGTTTGTCCGGAAAGCCAGAAATTCTGTGGAAATGAACCATCCTTACTAACCGTATTACCGCAGAGCTGCCAATTACCATCATTTGCAGTAAGCTGAACTCGTTTTAAGTAACTTAATGCTGCTTGTGCCGTATTTTGATCTCCTGCAGCAAGAAATGCAGTCGCTACTTGATATAAGTCGCGAGGCCAGACGACATGGTAGCCAATAGGGCCATCTTGATAGCCATCAGGCCTTGATCCTAGCAAAATACCCCGTTCATCATCACTATCTTTATCAAACTGGCTTTGCCCCCAAGGTATACTTAAAGAAGCGATCATTGCACCTTTATTTTCTTTATCCTCGTGAGCTTTTAGTACCATAGCTGAAGCATAATACAGTGCGCCATTATCAAACGACTGCTGACTTAGATCTTCTAGACCATTACAGTAGTTATTCCATTGTTGGTTATAGCGAGCTAATACATGGTTGAAGGCTTTATTGGCACCGTTTACTGCAATGTGTTGAGCATCGCTTTTATTATCTGCAAATCCAATGGCGACAGTAAAAGTATATTCTCCAGCTTTAGCTGGAAGATCCAATTGTCCTGTCAGTGCAACATTGCCATTTTTGGCATATTGATAGGCCCAGTCCATCTTAAAGTTGTCATTTAAATCTTGCCAACCATCACTTCGCCCCACAAAACCTGCTGAGGTCTGCTTAAACGGTACACTCGCAGTCAACGCTTGATATTGAGCAATTTGGTTACTGCCATCATCAAATTTGGCGCGTTCATCCCAAGCAAATAAAGTGTCTTTAGTGGCCTCACCATAATCATACAAGCCTGTATTACTGACCGCAGGGTTAAGCAATAAAAATAAATCTAAATTATCTTCATAGGCTTTGAATGTGACGTTTAACAGGAGAGCATTGGTTTGCGGGTCAGTAATTATTTTTTTATGAATTTCGTACTTTTTTTCTTTATCGATATTAACTTGCTCAAAAGCCAGGGACTTCTTATCTAAAGTGTGTATGCTATGCTCAGTATGTTTTTTTTCTTCATCAAAAAAGCTTTTACCATCACTGACCATAAACTGTAAGTCAGTAATTTGTGCCATATCGATTTGTGGCCAATACACTTCTGACACAACACCATCAACCAGACTAAACCAAACTTTAGACACTTTATTATTGGCTGTACCTATTCCTGTCTTACTGGCTGAAGTCCAGTGATGATCAACACCAGGGGCTCCTGGTGCTGCTCCCGTATTACTCCAAACCAAACCGGACGTTACACTGGCAATAAACAATGTGAGTGCCTTTTTTTTAAGACTCACCATAGTTAATCTCCTCTTAAACTGCTATCACTGTCTTGATATAGAATTAATTTTTTACAGAATAAATTGTTATCGTAATTATTTTTTAAATGCTAAACAGCTGATTATTATTTTTATGTTCTCTCAATCGTTATTATTTATTAATAATGCGTTTACTCTCACTGCGTTAATGCTGGACAACAGCATAAAAAATCATAATCACTTGAAACTAACGACTCAATGAGTGTGAAAAGGGAAGGGGGCAACGTTCTAGGGTGGCATATTTTGGTGACACATTTTCAGTCAACTCCATCATGATAACTTCTTTTATTATTTTGAATAGACGCCATTTAAGTGGATTATATATCCTCTATTTGTCTGGATGTTGATGCAAGTCACTTATGCCATAATTGAAAACAGCCCATAGTGTATCATTTTTAACCAACCTTAATACAAAATCACTTGGGTCACTAATGGCTGTAACCTGAGCAGTAGAAGTTAGGCTTAACACCTCACACATTAGAAAGATATAGTTAACTTACCTAAAAAACTAATTTAAGTGATATACGGAAACTATCTGATAAAATAACTATTATCATGCAGCAATAAGTGAATCAACTAATGACATCTAATCAAGACTGGCAAGACATACTATGGGGAGGGCATACAGGCTGGAGTATAACAGAAACCTTAAACTGGTTACTTACGACAGGAAGAACCCTCACGGACCCAGCTGTTTTTTTGAAGGAACTAGGAGACAAACTCACAAAAGCACATGCCAAGGTCGCTCGAATTCGTATTACTCTCAATACTATTGACCCGGAAATAAGAGCAAGTGTCTATACCTGGTGGCGAGACCGGGATGAAATTGATGTATTTACACCCCCTCATGGTATAGAGAATACACCCTCTTATAAAGGTAGTCCTATCGAGGAGGCCCGTAGCAACTGTCGTATCGTGCACCATAGACTAACAGATGGCTTACCTGAAGATGCTCATATCGTTTTACAAGAGCTTTATAGTCAAGGAATCACCGATTATGTGGTGTTTCCTATCCAGTTTACGGATAATACTGTCAGCACCTTTATTATTGCCAGTGATGACCCCAAAGGCTTATCAAAAAGTGATTTAAATAAATGGGAAGCCCTTCTTTTGTATTTATTGCCTGTACTTGAGGTATTTTCAGCGCGCAATACGATTCGGTCTTTATTAAATACCTATGTAGGTCCTAGTACTGGGCAAAAAATCCTCAAAGGTATTATAAAACGTGGCGACTCAGAGTTAATTGAATGTGCGCTTTGGTATAGCGACTTGCGTAACTTTACTGTTTTAACGGAGTCACTTTCAACAGAAACCATGCTGCAGCTCTTAAATGCTTATTTTGAAGTTGTCACCAATGCTGTAACACAGCGTGGTGGGGAAGTATTACGTTTTATTGGTGATGCGATGCTCATCGTTTTTACAGCAGACGAACTAGGCTCCATTAAACAAGCGTGCCAGGCAGCACTACAAGCCGCCATTGATGCCTATACTCAATTACAAATACTGAATAAAGAATTATCCGCTGAAAATATGCCTCAACTTTCATTTGGCATTGGTTTAAATGAAGGAAAAGTGATATACGGCAATGTAGGTTCATTATCACGCTTGGATTTTACGGTGATGGGGCCGGCGGTTAACCGTACTGCGCGACTTGAAGCATTAACGAAAAAGCTCAGTGTAGATTTATTATTGACGGAAGAATTTGCACACTATATTTCTGAACCTACTCACTATTTAGGAAGTTTTACTGTACGCGGCGTACCAGAGCCTCTACAAGTACATACACTTCAACAATGTACTCAAAATAAATAATCTACTTATTCGGTTAATCCACGAAGAAAAAAGCGCCGTAAGGCGCTTTTTTTATGGACATAGGAACGTTGTTAGTTATTAATTACATTAAACGTCGGTTCAAATAGGGCAACTTCGGTGAAGTTATGATTTTGATAATTACTAGCTAAATCATAAACACTCATTTCAGCAACGCCCCAAATACCTGGTACAGAACCTGCGGGTAGGTGGATTTTCTTGGTATACATTTTCTGCTCGTTAGGATTACCCTTAAAGAATAAACGACCATCATTATTAGGTTGGTGAATAAAATTGTGAATCACACCTTGTGGGTCTCGCAGCTTAATTCTGGCATGTTTAAATCCAGAAATATTATCACTCACTTTATAACTAATCGTGACAATGGTTTCACCATTAGGGTTATTCGGCGATACAGGCTCAGCACTCACACTAATTTGATTTAAATCTAGCACCGGTGCTTGGGTATCTGGATTAGTTGAGTTAATCGTAACCATAGGCGAAGCTTCTTTCTCAAAGAAGTCAAACTTGCCTTCATTAAGTGCTTTATCCTTCATTCTAATTTGATGGATACTGTAAGAGCCAGAAGCCATATAGTTTGGCATGAGATAAACCAGTTTACAGGTATTGGTATTTACATCGAAGTCACCGTATTTATAAAGAGAGTACAACTTCGCTGATTCATGCACCATTGAGCCATAACAAGGGTAGTTGTCAGCCATACCGACTTTTTCAACCACTTGCCACTCAGCGAGTACTTTACTGACGGGTTCTGCATAAGACTCGGTATCTTGAGAAACACTCAGCTTCAGACTATTGGGCACATAGGCAGGAGGTGTCGTATCTGAATTATCATTACCAATATACAGCTTCCAGCCAAAGTCATCGATTCCACTGAATCGCTCATTACCATTCACATCATTCAATGCAATTTGATCAGGGCGCCAGTAACCACTGGGAGCATTTTTATCGATAGTAAAACTACCCGTTAATACCGTACCCACATTGATGCTTGCACCTGTTTGATCAACAGGCGTTAACCAGAAGTCTTTATAAGTGCCTATTGGGCTAAATACACGAACTGAAGTACGTGTTGCACCTTCTAGCTGGTTATCTTTTGCATGCAGCTTAATGGTGACATTAACCTTCTTATCGCCATTATTTTCAGTGACAACCCCAATTTCAACATTTTTAATTTTTCCTGGGTAAATGTAGTCGGGATACAGATTGAGTACTTCAAATGTTTTATCTTGATCAATAATTGATACGTACTGGCTACCTTTCATAATTCGCTTTTGGATAAAGTCGAATTTACTGGGTGATCGAGAACGTAGTTTATCAGGGTTGATAATGTAGTAAGAAATTGACTCCGCCATATCTTCGTTGGGGTTTTTCGCATGAGCATAGGCTGAAACAAACTCAGTTTGTTTCGAGGTACTCCAACCATCATTATCATTAGGATTTAAATACCAGCCACCCACTGCCGCCCAGTCATCACGGGTTTGTTCATTGAGCATTTTTCCATAAATAAAGTGCGCTTTTTCATGAACAATCAAACGATGAATATAATCATCAGATTGTTGTCGAAACGCACTTTCCATAAACTCAATATAACCATTTTTACCCGCATCTTGGCTGGTTCGCCACGCTACAGCTGGTGCGGTAGGATAGAGTGGGTGCTCTAAACCATTTTTACGTCTGACTAAATGGGTTAAACCTTCTATCTTATGCATACCCGTTGGCATGTCTTCAAAAATATTAATGAGTTTAACTTTTTCTTTGGGTAAAAATGCCTGAAAATAATTTTCTGTTTCGTTAGTGGTACCCGCGGTTAACTGGCTAATATCCGCTTTGAAACTAACACCATAACGCTCATTCACTATTTTTTCTACACGGTCACTATCATTACCATAGTCAGTGACAAAGTTGACAAGTGCATGGTGTAGACGTTTAGAAAAAAACCGTCCTTTAACGCCATCAATTTCAGCCAATCGAGGTGCTGCATTAGTAAATGCTTTCTCATTGATGCGTACTTTACGAGCATTGCCTTTCGTTGTGATTTCAATATCATCCACAAGCTCTTCGGATGTGATCTCCCAAATCGATTGGCTTAAATTTTGTTCACCATAAGAATTTCGTTCCTGCTGTGGAATCATTCTCATAGTACTTAGTAAACGGGTAGCATGCTCCAGAGACCACATTTTATTATTTGTATCAACTAATACGATATTGTAATCATGCAGTAGGGCATCCGATGCTGAGTTATCAACAACCTCTATTGTTTGATTTAAAAACTTAACGGTACGCTTTTTATTAATATGCGTTTGATATTCTGATTTATCGTACTCTTCAGTATCTTCCCACTGGAAATGGTATGAATATTGATCTGTAGTGGCTTTCTCAAAATTAAGTGTCACGTCATCAGAAGTGACTTTTCGCTGATGGTTTTGTAGAACATACCCAGACGCGTAAGCTTCAATGGTAGCGTTGCCGGAATATTGCTCAAAACAAAAACGACCGTTACCTTGTATTGACCGGGTTTGCAGTTCAGATTCAGATGATAACGTTACTTTAACGGTCGTATCTGAGTCGATCCCCATAACAGAACCAGAAACTTGGCACTTATTTGCTGAACTGTTTGGGGAATTTGAACCACTTGAGTTAGAAGCTTGCTCATCCAAATCAAAGTTTAACTGAACCACTGATTTATTTGAGTATATTTTCCCATCCGTTACACGATAGTAAAACTCATCATAATTCACGCTTGAAGTAGGAGTGTAAACAAATGTGCCTGTTTTTTGGTCCATTTTGATTTGACCAAATTTAGGCTGCACAACAACTTCATAGGTTAAAGCATCTCTATCTTGATCTTGTGCCCAAACCCAGCTGTTATGGCTACCTGATTGAGTGATTGTTTCACTGTGGCCTTGAGTAATGGGGGCCTGGTTTGCAGCCCAAACGGCAGTAGCGACTTGACTTAAACCAAATACCAAAGTAATTGGCAGTATTTTTTTAGCCATAGCCTGATAACCTTTTCCTTATAGTGTGTCATTGGTATATGCACAGCGTACGTAGTACTTTTTTACTAAGTAGAAAATTAAATTTGTTGCTTAATTGATGCAGCTCTACTGTAACTTTGTTGTATATGTACATATACGCTTATTGAAGTGTTAGGAATATTCCTACCGCGAAAAATTTATTGCTTTGCAAAGAGCATATACTCTCAGCGAAGGATTTTTAGGTGCGATTAAAATACCTTGTGTGTAAAAACAAATCATTCAAACAAAAATAGAGAACACATTATTTAATCGCGGGGCAATAATATCAGGTTGGTTAGTTTTAAGTTCAACTGAGTTTATTTTTTTGTGATGCAGTGCGCATACTTAACTTGTTGTCAATATACCATCAAGGAATAGGGTGGCTGTATTTTAAACAGTTTAACCTCCTAGCCAACAGGTCTACCATAATCCTACTATCGTCCTATGTTCCTTTATGTAAAATCCAATATTCAACATCATAAACTATCCTTCTCATGCCTATTATTCACCTATCTTATTGGTAATAAAATATTAATAAAATAATAAATTATATATAAAAATCAGAAAATAATATGGCAGGTGTAATAATTTTTATCAGTCTGTATTCCTGCGTTGATGCTCTCAAAAAATCCTCTTAACCTCTTTTTAATACATAATTATCTATCTAAACTCCTAATAGGCTCTATATGAGTGACTCAGATACTCCATCAATAACAATAAAAAAAATAATGCTCGGTATTTCATGTTTCTTCATAGCAAGCTTAAGCTATGCAGAAACATGGATATACTTTGCGAATAACACCGACTACAGTGTCTATGTAAATACAGAAAACACCATTGGTCACCTAAGCTATAATTATTGGGAAAATAACCCAGGAAAAATCCCTGCAAGAAATGGTGATGATAAAAGGATTGAACAAAACCCTATTGCAAAACTCAATCGTAATGAGGGACTTGGGTATAGTAATTTATTTGAGTTTGTATCAACATTAGATATCATGTCACAAAAGGTAACGCTAACTACTCAAATTACCAGCGCTCCTTGCAATGAATTTTTTGGTCTATGTACAGGCCAGGGAAGTTCGATAAAAACAAAAATACAAGGCCCAAATTATAGCGGATCAAAAAAATTCACAGACAATTACGAACCTAAGACATTTACGTTTACCTTGGATAACGGACAAACTATCCAAGCACAATATCGTCAATACAATTCAGGTACAGGGGATGATCAAATATACCTGATACTGAACCAAGACCACCCTGATAATTATACTGTTTCTACAGATGTAGATAGAGAGAACGTTATTGATGTTATTAGTTACAATACATGGATGCCAAGAGGAATGGCCAATAAGGCGAGCTATCGTAAAAATGAAATTCCTTTTCACTTAAAACCATTCGATATTATTGTCTTAGAAGAAACCTTCAATGACGAATACCGTAATGATATGCGAGAAGCTTTACAGAAAACCCACCCTTACTGGACTGGCCCACTTAATTTACCCAAAAACCAAACATTTCAAGATGACGGAGGAGTGGTTATTTTAAGCAAATGGCCCATTGCAACGGATTCAAAGGATAACGAAATCAAGAACGCTATAATCTACACGCAATGCCCATGTGACTTTAATCAAGAGCATAAAGGTGCCTGGTACGTCAAGATTTTAAAGCATGGCACACCTTATCATGTTTTTGGTACACACCCAGTATGGAAACAAGCGCAAACAGCTAATACCGAAACGATGGCACAAATTTCTGAACTTGGGAAATTCATAGCCAAACGACATATTCCTGCCAATGAAGCTGTCATCATCGCAGGAGATATGAATGTTTTTCAGCATAAGGCTATTTATACCCAGATGTTGGCATCACTTAATGCTGAAAATCCATCTTACCTATCAGATGCCGTATTAATAAACAGTCACGATGAAACAAGAAACAGCGATGCGACTGGTGGCACAGGCACCCTTGATTATGTACTTTATTCCAAGGCTCATAAACAACCAGTATCAAGCTATGTAAAAGTTATCCCCTTTATGAGTCCGCAAACCAATGATAACAATGGTAAAGGAGGGTACCTTTTAAGCCAGTACCTATCTGATCATTTTGCTAAACATGGTCACTTTGAATTTGACTCTAATCGTAATAACCCTAACTATCTAGAAATCCAATCATTCGATAATTATAACTATACCTTCAGCTATAACGGAGGAGGAGCATATACCAGATTAGCAGTCTATCGTGAGAGTGAGACACCAGATCAAAATTCTGCTTATGCTTGGGGATATACCACAGACTATCGTGGACAATTAAGCCTAACCATCGCTGAAAACGGCCGTTATAAAGCTTATCTACTTGATAATGACCATAATAAAATTGCAGGCCCGATTTACTTCAACAAAAACGAGTGATCAAGATAATCCATTACATGAAAGTCACTATACATCTAAAGTTCTAGTCTGCTGTGCTTAAAATAGGTTAACTCACTTTATCGGGCACCATCGATAGATGGTGTCTACTTAACCATTTTGCTTCTATCGAAGTTAGTGCCGAATCATAAACCTTCTCTTGCTGTTTTCCGTGTCCCCTCGGCAGGCGTGCGTGACTTGAAAAATTTTCTATTGGCACACACTTACCGAGAGGACACAGTATATTGAACACGCTTGACCGAAAAGAGTTGCTTAGCAAGCCTAATCCCTTTTATAAATTTCCGTTGCCATCGCGTCACTGCTTGTTGGATACTATTTTCCGTTCCAACCACATCAATAAAACGCTTTTCTTTACGGCTTACATATGCAAGCAATTCATCTTTATTGATATTTAAACGCTCAAGAATAAGTGGTTGTTGTTCATTGATGGTACCACGTTTATCATCACGGATAGCACGTCCTAATCAATCCACTAATTGCAAATAGTCTTTTAATTTAAAGGGAATTGTCGTTTTCTTTCCTTGTCATTCATTACCTGAAAAACACAATAAAGGTACAACAGGTAGGGTTTGTTTTGGCAATTTTGTTTTTCGTACAAAAACCTGGTTTCGTGGTTTTCTTTTCTGCAAGCTTTCCTGTTACCGCTTAGCCCACGCTACCATCCGAGCATGGATTGATGTGAAATCTGATGCTTCTGGTGTTTCTGCAATGCTAGCTCGGACAGGATTTAAATCTACATAACTCATGCAGGTCAATAATGCGGCTTCAATCTAATAGAGCCTGACTTTTAAAGCGTCCTTCCCAAAAACGTCCTTTACAACCATCTTCATCACTGGCCCAACGAGCACTCTTTTCCTTTGCTCTACTTGTTGTCTGTAGTATTGATGAGTTGAGTGTTCGTGTTCCTTGTACCAGCAATAATAACTCAGATTCGAAGCCTGAAGTTGACTGTCAAACACTCAGTAGAAAAAGCGCTAAACTTAAATTTTTCAGCCAACGTGTTAACAGTTAACTTGGAAAATTGAAATAGGCAGTCAAAAACAATTTAATAAAAAAGCTGTTTCCTTGAAAAAGGAAGGAGGACACGATGATTGACTTCAAATCTTCTTTTGCATTCTTGCAAAAGATTGGTAAAGCGCTAATGCTTCCGGTATCAGTGCTACCTGTTGCAGGTATTTTACTCGGTGTGGGTGCAGCAAATTTTAGCTGGCTGCCTGAAACTCTATCCCATGTAATGGAGCAAGCGGGTGGTGCGATTTTTAGTAATTTACCACTTATCTTTGCCATTGGTGTTGCACTAGGCTTAACCCAAAATGATGGGGTAGCCTCTTTAGCCTCAGTCGTCGGGTATGCAGTGCTTCTAGGTACAATGGGTGTCGTCTCTAGCGCTTATGGCGTTGAAACTAAGCTTATTATGGGTATCAAGTCGATTGATACTGGTGTGTTTGGTGGTATTGCTATTGGTGGTATTGCTGGATTTCTATTTAATCGATTTTACCGCATCCAACTACCTCAGTATCTTGGCTTTTTTGCAGGTAAACGTTTTGTACCTATCATCACAGCTTTTGCAGCCATTTTACTGGGTACTATATTAAGTTTTATCTGGCCTCCTATCGGTGCAGGCATTCAAGGCTTCTCACATTGGGCCGCTAATGAAAGCCCTGGGTTAGCCTTCACAATCTACGGCATTATCGAGCGCGCATTGATACCTTTCGGTTTACACCATATCTGGAACGTTCCTTTCTTTTTTGAAGTTGGTGAGTTTGTTAGCAGTACTGGTGAAACTGTTCGAGGTGAAATCCATCGCTACATCGCCTATGACCCAACAGCAGGCAACTTAGCAGGCGGCTATTTATTCAAAATGTGGGGCTTACCTGCAGCAGCTATTGCTATCTGGCACACCGCTAAACCTGAAAACCGCGCCAAAATTGGTGGTATCATGCTGTCCGCTGCATTGACTTCGTTCTTGACAGGGATTACAGAACCTATCGAATTTGCTTTCCTTTTCGTAGCGCCAATCTTGTACGGAATTCATGCTTTATTAGCTGGAGCTGCTTTTTATACCTGTATCGCTTTGGGTATTAAGCACGGTACTACCTTCTCACACGGATTGATTGACTACATTGTTCTTTTCAATCAGTCTTCAAATGCACTGTGGTTCTTAATTATCGGTCCCATTTGGGCAGCCGTATACTACGTTATCTTCCGCGCAGTAATTGTTAAGTTTGACCTGAAAACCCCTGGCCGTGAAGATGAGATCTCAGAACATACACTAGATGAAGCTCATGCTGATGGTGCATTTGCTTTCTCTAAACAACTCGTCATTGCTTTTGGTGGCCGACAAAACATCACGAGTCTCGATGCCTGTATTACTCGTCTTCGCATCTCCGTTAATGAAATCGCGAAAGTAGACCAAGCTAAACTTAAAGCCCTCGGTGCTGCTGGCTGTGTCGTTGTTGGCAATGGCGTACAAGCAATTTTTGGACCTCAGTCTGAAAACTTTAAAACCGATATGGAAGAGTACCTAAAGAACACGACAGGAGAAGACGAAGTTGTAGCCCCTGCTACCTCAGCGACTATTGTAGCGAAAGAAGAATCCAGCAGCTCAACGTGTGCTGACCCGAGCATACCAGAGAAAGTAAAGCTCTTTATTCTGGCGTTGGGGGGAGCCTCAAATATCAACAATGTAGAATGTTGTGCTACAACACGCTTGCGCATAGAGGTTAAAGACAGCGCTGCGGTGAATACAACAGCTCTCGAAAAAGCAGGTGCCCATGGTGTTGCCCAACTAGGCAATAATAAACTGCACTTGCTAGTTGGCTTAAATGCAGAAGCATTTGCTGAAGAAATGAATAATCAACTTGAGTAACGATTTGGAGCATTGTGTCCCCTCGGCAACCGTGAGTTACAGTCAATAACGCTTGCTGCAGATGCCTATACCGCTGCAGAAACCATTGTCTTGAATCATCCTGAGTATTCAGAGAGTGATCCTTGCCCTTTACACTGCAGTGGTCGTATGTATCCACTGAACACAACATCTGTCGTGGCAAGATCGACGCTAATAAACTCAGTCACTTGAGATGAACTAGATGACGATGACTTATTAGGTGGCGTTTTCTCCGTAAGATGCTCAGCCTTTCCCAGTAACACCGCACGTTTACGCATAAACTGAGCACAAGTAGGACGTAATGTCGTTAATATCTTCTGCTCCTGTAGTCGAAAGAAATCATGCCATAGTTCATTAGGAAATGGTTTACGGGGTTTAGGACGCTGCCGCCAGGCTTCAAATTTAGCCTTGACCGCTTCCAGTGTTAAAGGGGTTTCAGATTCTGATACCGCTTGCATGGGGCTTCTCCTTAACCATGAATAATGGAGGAAAAGGCTAACAGGGAAGTCACGCACGGTTGCCGAGGGGACACTGTTTTCCATAAATCCAACCGTTGCTCACGTCGCTTAACGTCAAATTTCCCTAATCACAAACAGGATTTTCTCATATTCACTTAAGAGGCCTTCTGAGCTTCCATAGAGATATTGAAACGGTATTAATATCCACTTCAGCAAAAAAAATAGCCGATAACTTCAGTTATCGGCTATTTTTTTACTTATAAGATAATATAATACCATTTTTGATAATACGTATTACTATATACTAAATATCGTATTATAATTATTAACAGCCAAAGCTGATTAATATTTAATCAAACAAGGCTACACTTAACTAAAAACAAACACTTATTGAGAACACGAAGCGCTATGGCAAGCTCAGTTACACGTGATGCGGTATTTTCCGCTTGTAAGAAGTTGTTTGAAGAAACAGGCCATGTAAAACAAGCTGATGTACAGGCCATCACCGGGGGATCATTCACCAAGCTAGGACCTTGGATACAAGAGTGGAAGGTACTCAATGCCAGACTTAATGGCCTTGAGTATTTAGATCATGAGCTTCTGGCAGGTTTAAATGAATGGTGTCTACAGCTTAAAGAAAAGTTTCAGTCTGAAGCCTCAAAACATAATGAAGACTTGAGAGCAGAGCTCGCTGAGGAAAAAGAGAAACAAACACAATTCCAGCTCGATAAAGATAAACAGCGTGATGAGCTGGCTAATATGCATGCCAAGCTGGCAGAGTTAAGAGATACAGTATCTGAGCGCGAGCGTCATATCGACCGTAAGCGGACTGAACTGAGCCAGCTCAAAACAGAACGTTTGGAGTTTAAACAACGTTATGAGACAGAGCTCCAAACAAACCAGCATCTAAAAAACACGATCGAGCAACTGCAACGCAAAGTTGAAGATGAACGACATGCCGCCAATAAACGACTGCATGAAGAAATGAAGCGAATCAGTGATCTTTATGAAGCGAATGAAAATAAACTTTATCAACAGTTAGATGAGTCTCGTCGCACATTAAGAGAGCAGGAGAAACGCAGTGGCCAGGAAAATGACAAACTAAGACAAGAAGCGTCTGATTTAAGCAAACAAAAAAATGAGCTGAACAGCCAACTTGTTCGCACCCAAGCCGATTTAGCTATTATTCAAGAGCGTCTTCAGGAAAAAGAAAAATCCCTCGACACGCTGACTGAACAACACCAACAAACCTTACAAGCACTGCAGCAAGAAAAAGAACGACGTCAGGAAATGCATGTTCAGCTAGGGCAACTTAAAGGTCAGTTTTCTGTTATTCAAGAGCGCCATGACCAGCTTGAACACCAGCTGCGAGAGTTACGACATATTGAAGCTGAACTCAAACTTTTGCGCCGTCACCAGCAAGATGACTCAACAGATTAAGTAGAGGAGGGGACATCACTCTTGCTGGGACAACTCCATGAGAGCAGCTTCTCGATCAGCTTGATCAAGCGCTTCAAGTGCTTCACAGGCTTTATAAAATGAAGACAGAGTTTGTTGCTTTGCTAATAGCGCCTGTAGTGCAGGAACCCAACGATAATAGCTGGCAATAGAAGCCAGCTTAGCGTTATTCAGCCCTGCGGCTATCCATTGATCATACGCTGGCCACTTTTTCCAAGGCCCTTGGCGTAACTGGTTATAATCATGCTGTATGGCCACTATAACTTCATGCTTTTGCTGTAGTTTTTGCTCATCCGCTAAATGACTACGGTAAACTGCACCCAGTTGCTGACGATACCCCAATAACCAGCGGGTAAATTCATCCTCAAATTGCAGTCGATCTTGTAATGGTCCTAATGGATCAGCCCCAGGATGAGCCTGCCGATACCAGCGCTTCACACCTTCAAGCGCCACAACGGTGGCCAGACTTTCATTGAAATCGGTATCACCAGGAACATACAACCATTGATGCGTAAGCTCATGGAATAGCAACTCAGCAAGGTGGGCTTCAGGAAAGTGTATAAAGGTATTTAGCAGAGGGTCACTAAACCAGCCCAGCGTAGAGTAAGCTTTGATACCTGCGACATAGGTATCAAAGCCCTCAGCCTGAAGTTGAGCAGCGGTCGCTTTGGCATCCGCTTCATGGTAGTAGCCCCGATAGGCCAGACAACCCACCAATGGATAACACCAGGTTTTCTGCTCAAGAGATAAGGCAGGTGCCGCAAAAACGTTCCAAACCACATAGGGACGCTCAAGATCCACATAATCCTGATAGCTACCACCAACAGGTAAATACAGTTTTTGTTTGGCAAAATGCAGCAGTTGTTGACTAACTGCTAACTGCTGTTTAAGACGTACATTATCTGTTGTATCAATATATTCGATGACAGGTTTGCGGCGTTGTACCACATCTAGCTGACCCAAAGCCGCTTGTTGATAATAATGAATTGTCTCACAACCAGTTACCACTGCTGCCAATAACAGTAAAACAACTACTTTACAAACGAATACTCGCCCAGTGGCGACGGGACCAAATAATGCCATAAATTACTGAAGTTAATGTTCGCTGTATAATTTGTAAGAGCCAAATAGCTATTAAGCCATAACCAAGATAAGGACCAAACACCCAAGCCAGCGGCAAGAAAAATAACCATTGCATAGATACCGCAATTTTCAAAACTGTCCTATTTGCTCCAGCACCTAATAAAGCCTGGGTTAGTACCAACGACGTAGCATCCAGCACCATCGTTAACCCTGTAAGCTGCAGGGGAAGTATACCCACTGCCCGTACTTGCTCATCATGGATGAAGCAGCTAAGAATAAGATCCGGACAAAGCCAAAAGGGGATACCCAGTACAATGAGTATTCCACCTGCTACTTTGACAGTATCCCATCCCCACTGATAAGCATGATCTGGCTTATTTTCACCTAAAGAATGACTGACCAATGTGGTTGCCGCCATACCTAAGCCAACCCCAGGTAAAATAAGGAATAGCGCCAAGTTAACCAACACATGTCCAACCGCCAAGGCATGACTACCCACTTGCCCAATAATCCAAAACATTGCCGTTATACCTGTCGCAAACAGAGTTTGCTGCAGTGATGTGGGTATCGCAAGTTTAAGTACGCCAGCCCAGGTTCGTTGATCTGGTGTGCTTTGCATAAAACCATAACGGCGACCCATCTGCCAGGTCATCCACGCATAAATCAAACTACCGAAGTACATGGCTATTGTTGTACCCAATCCAGCTCCCGCTGAACCCATTGCAGGTAACCCAAAACAGCCAAAAATAAGACAATACGACAGAATAACGTTAATAATATGCATTAATAACAAGGCACGAAGATAAATCATGGAGTGATTAATACCATTCCAAAACCCTCTAAATGAAAAATTAAAAGCAACGGCTGCCACACTCAAAACGCGCCATTGAAAATAAGGAATAGCCTCTGAGAGCACACCAGAATCATTATTCAGTAGCTTTAAGTACCAAGGCGCAAACCAGTAAATTAATATACTGACGGGTAATGCCACCCCAACGCCAATTAGCAAACCTACATGCAGTGGTTGCGCACACTCTTTTGTTCGCTGCTGTCCATTGCGACGAGCAACAAGCGCTTGGACGCCTGAAGATAACCCTGTTACTAATGATACGCACATAAAGTTGGCATAGCTGGCAATACCCACACCCGCCAGCGATATTTCTCCCAAACTCCCAACCATTGCCGCATCAACCAGGTTTAAAAGGCTTTGCGATAACATACCACCAATGATGGGTAAACCGAGCAATAAAATGGTTTGAATACGTTGAAGTTGCAACCGTGCCCCCAATACATGCTATGAGCGTTCAACTAAACAGCTGTGACTTATCATGCCTTGTTAGGATTTTATTTCATCCTAATTTTTTAAATAAGGTAGATAACTAAGATATTCGTAGAATCCCAAAAGATACGAATAAAGGTAAGATAATACGTAAAAGCACCCATTTTTACTCCTTCTTAAGGAGGCTGTCGCAACACTACCGAGCTTTTACGACAGCCGCTAACTTAAGAGAGAGAAAGTAATTCAGTTGGCATTAAGGTTCATAACTTAAGTTTGGTGCCAACCAGCGTTCAGCTTCTTCAACCGTAATACCTTTCCGCTCAGCATAAGATTCAACTTGATCTCGCGCTATTTTTCCCACTGAAAAATAACGCGCTTCTGGTGCGGAAAAATACCAGCCACTGACAGAAGCCGCTGGCAACATGGCAAAGTGCTCAGTTAATGAAACCGTGGAATTCTGTTCTGCGTCTAGCAACTCAAACAATGTTGCTTTCTCAGTATGATCAGGACAAGCGGGGTAGCCTGGAGCAGGGCGAATACCTTGATAACGCTCTTTGATCAGTGCTTCATTATCAAGGGACTCGGCTTCAGCATACCCCCAAAACTCTTTGCGAACACGCTCATGCATATGTTCTGCAAAGGCTTCTGCTAACCGGTCCGCAAGTGCTTTAACCATAATACTGTTGTAATCGTCATGAGCCGACTCATACTGACGGGCAAGTTCGTCTGCACCAATACCCGTGGTGACAATAAACCCACCCACATAGTCATGAATACCACTTTCTTCAGGTGCAATATAATCGGCTAAACAATGTTGTGGTTTACCTTGCGGCTTTTCAATTTGCTGACGCAAATGATGTAAGCGTGTTTTAATCGAAGAGCGACTTTCATCTTCATACACGACAATATCATCATGATTTTGCTGGCCTGCAGGCCAAATACCTATAACTGCCTCTGCTTTAATCAACTGTTCATCGATGAGTTTATGCAACATCTGTTGCGCGTCAGCATACAGCTGAGTAGCCGCAGCCCCCACCACTTCATCCTGGAGAATAGCAGGGTACTTACCCGCCAAATCCCAGCTGATAAAGAAAGGCGTCCAGTCAATATAAGGAATTAACGCTTTTAAGTCATAGTCGTTAAACACTTTCACCCCCGTAAAAGCTGGCTTGGGTGGTGTATACGTTGACCAATCAATAGCATGTTTGTGAGAGGATAAGTCCGCATAGGGTACAGGGCCCGCCTTTGGTTTTCGTCCCATATTTCTGGCACGGACAATGTCATATTCCTCATTGAGTGCCGCCAGAAATTTTTCAAACTGAGCACCTAGTAACTGAGTTGCAACCCCAACACTGCGAGAGGCATCAGGTACATAAACTGTTGCGCCTTTATACTGAGGTGCAATTTTTACGGCAGTATGCGCTTTCGACGTTGTTGCTCCACCAATCAGTAACGGTATTTTGAACTCTTGACGCTGCATTTCCTTAGCGACATGCACCATCTCATCCAGAGAAGGGGTAATCAAACCACTCAAACCGATAATATCAACATCATGCTCACGAGCGGTTTGCAGAATTTTTTCGCAAGGCACCATTACGCCCAAATCAATCACTTCATAGTTATTACATTGCAGGACCACGCCCACAATATTTTTACCAATATCATGCACATCACCTTTTACCGTAGCCATTAGGATCTTACCTTTGGCTTTTGCACCTTCACTTTTTTCCGCTTCAATAAAAGGCACTAAGTGGGCTACAGCTTGTTTCATCACACGCGCACTTTTCACTACCTGAGGCAAGAACATTTTACCAGCACCAAATAGATCACCAACGACATTCATGCCTGACATTAACGGACCTTCGATAACCTCAACAGGTTGGTCAGCAGCCAGTCGGGCTGCTTCTGTATCCTCAACTATAAATTGAGAAATACCTTTCACCAATGCATGCTCTAACCGTTTTTCAACGGGTATACTTCGCCAGCTAAGGTCTTCAGTTGATTTTGATGCTGCCTTACCATCACCACGAAACTCATCAGCTACTTCCAATAATGCTTCAGTGGCATTTTCATTTCGGTTTAATACAACATCTTCAACACAGTCGCGTAATTTTTGGGGAATTTCTTCATATATTGCCAATTGCCCAGCATTAACAATGCCCATGTCTAAGCCCGCTTGAATTCCGTGGTAAAGGAAAACAGCATGAATCGCTTCACGTACGGGATTATTTCCTCGGAATGAAAATGAAACGTTACTCACTCCACCTGAAATCAAAGCATGAGGTAAATGCTGTTTGATATAACGGCATGCTGTATAAAAAGCTTGGGCATAATCATTGTGCTCTTCAATCCCCGTTGCCACTGCAAAAATATTGGGATCAAAAATAATATCCTGAGGTAAAAAACCTACTTTATTCACTAAAATATCGTAGGAACGCTGGCAGATCTCTATTTTTCGTGCCGCTGTATCGGCCTGGCCTTGCTCATCGAAAGCCATCACCACAACCGCTGCGCCATAATGCATGCAGCGTTTTGCTTTATCAATAAAGTCAGCTTCACCCTCTTTTAAGCTAATTGAGTTAACAATGCACTTACCTTGGACACACTTCAAACCAGCTTCAATGACATCCCACTTAGAAGAGTCAATCATCAAAGGTACCCGGGCAATATCAGGCTCAGCAGCAATCAAGTTAAGGAAAGTCACCATGGCATGCTCAGAATCAAGCATGCCTTCATCCATGTTGATATCTATTATTTGAGCACCATTTTCAACCTGGTCTCGTGCAACGTCTAATGCAGTTTCATAGTCATTTTCACGGATGAGTCGTGCAAAACGGGCTGAGCCCGTGATATTGGTGCGTTCCCCCACGTTAACAAATAAGCTGTCCGCTTTAATATTAAAGACTTCCAAACCACTGAGTCGGCAGGCCACGTTAACAGTTGGTGGCTGACGGGGAGGGTACTTAGCCACCGTGTTAGCGATCGCTTGAATATGGGCAGGCGTGGTACCACAGCAGCCGCCAATAATATTAACAAACCCACTTTGAGCAAATTCTTCTATTACTGCCGCCATGCTCTCGGGGGACTCGTCATATTCACCAAACTCGTTAGGTAATCCGGCATTAGGATGGGCACTGACCAAGGTATCTGCTTTTAATGCCAGTTCTTCAAGATAAGGTCGCAGCTCCTTCGCACCAAGCGCACAGTTTAAGCCAATACTCAAAGGTTTAGCATGGGCTACTGAGTTCCAAAAAGCTTCAGTGGTCTGCCCAGAAAGCGTTCGACCTGAAGCATCGGTAATGGTCCCTGATATCATAATCGGTAGTGTTGCCCCTATCCGGTCAAACAGGGTTTGTACTGCATAAATAGCTGCTTTACAGTTCAGGGTGTCAAATACCGTTTCAATCAAAATAAGATCAACACCACCATCAATGAGCGCTTGTGCCGCTTCTGTGTAATCGGTAACTAATTGATCAAAGGTAATATTGCGAAAACCAGGGTTATTAACATCAGGGGATATCGTTGCAGTACGGCTTGTCGGCCCCAATACGCCTGCAACAAAGCGGGGTTGATCTGGTGTTAATGCAGTCATTTCATCGGCTGCACGACGTGCTAAACGAGCAGATTCATAATTCAGCTCAGAAACCAACGCTTCAAGGCCATAGTCAGCCTGTGATACCTGAGTTGAGTTGAATGTGTTGGTTTCAATTATGTCAGCACCCGCTTCCAGGTAAGCTTTATGAATAGCTAAGATAATATCAGGCTGCGTTAACGACAAAAGATCATTATTGCCTTTCAATTCTCGGTTAATATCAGCAAAACGTACTCCACGATAGTCAGGCTCCTCTAGGCGGTAGGCTTGAATCATGGTTCCCATTGCACCGTCCAGAATCAATATCCGTTGCTGTAACTGGTCCATTAACAATGTGGTGCGTTGGTTTTTTACTGTCATTATTTTATTCCTGAAGATGGGTTAACAGTCAGTCGGTTCAGCCCATAAAAAGGTCTGTTAACACTTCACAGCGGTTTATTAGTTAGAAATATGCAAGCAAAGCCAAGCATTCTAACAAAAACCTTTATACTTAAGCGATGCTTTAGTAATAAACTGTCGCCTATCAATACCCGATCAATTTACTCGGAATTGAACTTGCTATACACTGTCTAATTAGAATGTGAATTAGTCTGAAGTGTGTTACTGAGAGCCATAAATGAATATCAAAATTACTGAGTCTGCCCAAGACTACTTGGCAGAACTACTGGCAAAACAGGAAGTTGAAGGGATTGGCATCCGTATTTTTATCACACAGCCAGGAACGCCTTATGCCGAAACCTGTATCGCCTACTGCAAACCAGAGGAACAGCAGGAAGGTGATATTGAAATGCCATTAAAGGGATTTAGTGCCTGGATTGAAGGCGATAGTGAGCCATACCTGGAAGAAGCTGAAGTGGACTACGCCACAGATCGCTTTGGAGGTCAGCTAACCATTAAGGCGCCGAATGCTAAAGTACCTCGCATCAACGAAGATAGCCCACTGAATGAACGCATTAATTACATTCTCATCACAGAAATTAATCCTGGGCTTGCAGCCCATGGTGGACGAGTAGAATTGATTGAAATCGTTGATGAAGTTGCTGTCTTACAATTTGGTGGCGGTTGTCAAGGCTGTGGTATGGTCGACCTGACCTTAAAAGAAGGTATTGAAAAAACATTACTGGAGCGTATACCTGAGCTGAAAGGAGTGAGAGATGTCACTGATCACTCTGATACAACACAAGCCTACTACTAGCTTACAAATAATTTATCTCAAAATGGATGGAATTAGGCCACTAACAAGCCCAAATATGTTTAATTTTTAATAATATCAATATTAAGGGCTAAAAAATAATTCTATTTATTATCAAATATACTTTTTAGTGTTATTTCACCGAGTAAAAAATTACTCGGTGAAATAACATAAAGTGCAAGTATGTGAACGTTATTATTATGTGTTAGTTCCGATCAAAAAAAATACCAGGACTAACTTATTAAACTACTTCATAACTTTTTACCGAGGCTGAAGAAGTGGATGGAAGTTCTGAAGTAACGGCTGAAGTAGGGGCTGGACAAAATAATTTATCCAGTAAGCTAATGAGTTCTTTGGCTTCCTCACTGGCTAAAGAGTAGTAAACTGTTTGCGCTTCTTTGCGCGTAGTCACCAGACCATCCTTGCGCAGTACAGCTAAATGCTGTGAGAGGGCTGACTGACTCAGATCGAGACAGTCGTTCAACTGCGAAACAGAAAACTCCCTTTCCCCCAAGTAGCATAAAATCATAAGTCGATTTTCGTTACTTATTGCCTTGAGAAAATTAACTGCAGTACGTGCATTTTCTCTCATATGATCAGGGTTTACAGTTGTACAAGTTGGTGATGTCATGGACTGCCTTACCATAGTGATCACTTTTTGTGTATCGTAATGAAACTAAACATAAATGACAACTAATCACTTAACGATGTCACAAAACTAACAACCTTGATACAAAATTTTACAATCCTGCAAGCTGAAGGCGGTTAGCGTGCTGACGGTAAACCGTCACTGGATCAGTTTCAAATAAGTGGTGAATACCAAAAAAGTGATTTATTTGATCTAAATGGTTCATCTTAAAATTATCCCGAATAACACGTCCCAAGTGGCTACTACAACGGGCAACCATTCCATCATTCTCTTCTGAAAAAGCCAGCCCTGTTGCAGATAACGCATAATCACTGGCATCAAGGACATTTGTCAGCGTTGAGCTGCCTGCCCAAGAGTAATAGCGTACCCCACTAACCAGCGATTTCCCCTCGCCACAAAAAGATGACGGAATACCTGCAGGAAATTGGGCATTAAACAATGCTGATTCGTAAGTACTTAGAGAGGAGACACTTCGTTGAAAATCTTGTTTGTCTTGCGGAGAGCCAGATGCAATACCAATAAGCTTTGCTAAGCCGTTGGATACCTTCTCCAACAGTCTATCACCCATACTGCCACCAGGTTTTGTCATCAGTAGGTCAGCCACTTTACTGCCTTTATGAGGTGAGGCAACTGAAGAAACAGATTTAACCAAGTCAGGGCGTACTGCAGCAACATAACGACTAGTAGGACCACCTTGCGAATGCCCAATCAGGTTAAACGCAGAATGTCCTGTTATCGCTTTAAGCTCTTCAAGATAATGCAATAACTCTTCACCACGATGAACACTGTCTTCCAACGCTGTCACTTGAGCTACATAGACCTCTGCACCACTACGACGTAAGTCAGAGACAATACCGTACCAATAATCTACGCCTAAAGCAGAGTCAAAACCAAACATCCCATGCACTAAAACAATGGGATACCGTGTTTTCGTATATTGTGTAGCACTGCGTTTTTCTGTAGCAAAACTAGAAACCGATGAAACAACTAAAGTAGCGCCAAATAACCACGCGCCTAGCTTAATTGACATTTTCATAGTTGATCCTTTGTTTTTATTATATATTCCTTAATTGTTATTATTATTCACGT
This sequence comes from Zooshikella sp. RANM57, assembly GCF_050749885.1. NCBI lineage: Bacteria > Pseudomonadati > Pseudomonadota > Gammaproteobacteria > Oceanospirillales > Zooshikellaceae > Zooshikella > Zooshikella sp. RANM57. The sequence goes on from NZ_JBOIUB010000002.1 coordinate 302,618, forward strand.
ATCTCAGGAGCTATATCTAAGTTGTCACCTCCCTTAAAGAAATACCCATTTTTATATTTTTAATTTTTTATTCACACTTATAATTAGTAAAAAAACTGTCTTACATTTCAGTTTAAGCTTATAAATGCCTAAGTGAATAAGACATTGGTTATTTGATTATATTTAGCGTGAATTAGTCAAGCGTTTTGTTAAACAATTCTGGTTATTGTGTCGACTACGGCATATTTTTGTTAATACGCACATCACTCGCAGATAAAACTTTTTATCAACCCGTTGATAAAATAGTGCGACTAAACCATTAAATCAAATAAAGACGTGAAAAAATGCCTTTTTCAAACAAAACCAAAACTATCGTATAAAATTATTAAAATTTAACTAATCAGTTCGCCCAACCATTAATGTTAAACATAACCGTTCCAGTACTGTCTCAGCTCATAACAGCCAATCGACGCCTCTTGATTAAATACGCCTGTCCCACCTTTGCCATAAAGTCATTTTATTTTTTTACTTTTCGGGTATTCACGGTGAAGGTTCAGTATAGTCAATGGCAATGACCGTAATTGTCTTTTGTCCTGATGGTAGAACCAGATCAACTTCATCAAACAACGTTTTACCAATCATTGCTCGAGCAACAGGCGTATCAATACTGATTAATCCCTGACTTGCATCAGACTCATCTGTACCCACTATCCGATAACGCGCCTGAATACCATCTTCATCTTCAACAGTGACCCAAGCACCAAAGTATACTTTATCTCTTTGCTCAGGCAGGCTATCAACGACCTTTATATGTTCTAGTCGCTTTCGTAAATACCGCACTCGACGATCAATTTCTCGCAGTTGTTTCTTACCATAGATATATTCAGCATTTTCAGAACGATCACCCAGTGCTGCCGCATCGGCAACAGCCTGTGTAACCTCAGGACGTTTAATACGCCATAAGTAGTCCAGCTCATTCTGAAGTGCTTTTGCCCCCTCAGGCGTAATATAGGGGGGGCGAGAAAATGTATTTTTGCTCATAGCAGAAAATATCAATCACCGTATCAGTTGCTAACCAGCGTACCAGGTCGGATTAACTGTAGTCTATTCAAAAGCCAATAAATCGTGTATCTTAGCCGCCTTTTGCCAGGAATGACAGACGATACGGTGAAACGCTACAAGCAGAGTATACTTTCTGATTACTTTGTGATTACTGACCCTGAAAGTCATGAACACCATCTTGTGGAGTCAAATTATGACATTGAAGAAGGGCAACGAAATCGCACGCTATGTACAGAGGTGATTCAACATGCTTCCTTCGCAGATGTGCTTACTAACCAGCGCATGTCTGAGGTATGTCTTATCTGTAAAGCTATACTGTTACGTCGAATTGAAAATATGCCTCACCCCAGTAAAAAGTCTAAGGCATTAAAAGAACATCAAGAAGAGCGCTCTGCTGAGATCTCCCCTCAACAACTTTCGCTGTTAAAGTAAAATCAACTTTTAACCAGTTTATTATCAGGGCTTGATAGCCAAGCCCTGGGTGAACTTAGTCCTTATTTAACGTTGCGATTTGGTAAGACATCTTTTAGCTTGTTACGCATTTCAATCAAGCTATTCTCTGTAGTCTCCCAGTCAATACACGCATCAGTAATTGAAACGCCATATTTCAAGTCTTCCAAATTAGCAGGAATGGATTGGCTACCCCAGCCAATATGGCTTTCAACCATCAACCCAATAATGGACTCATTACCATCAATGATTTGATTCGTCACATTTTCCATCACAAGTGGTTGTAAGCTTGGATCTTTATTAGAGTTGGCATGACTACAATCAATCATTAAATTGGGCGTGATACCATGCTTTATCAATGCCTGCTCACACAGAGTCACATTGACGGAATCATAATTAGGCTTACCATTCCCCCCACGGAGCACCACATGCCCATAAGGATTACCTCGGGTATGAATGATGGCGACCTGGCCATCACGGTTGATCCCCAGAAAACGGTGAGGGCTGGAAACTGACTGTAATGCGTTGATTGCTACAGTCAGACTGCCATCAGTACCATTTTTAAAACCAACAGCAGAAGACAAACCACTGGCCATTTCCCGGTGTGTCTGAGATTCAGTCGTTCTCGCGCCAATGGCTGACCAACTGATTAAATCCTGTAAGTACTGAGGTGAAATGGGGTCCAGCGCTTCAGTCGCCGTAGGTAATCCAATTTCTGCAACATCCAGCAACAGTTTACGACCGATATGTAGCCCATCTTCAATTTTAAAGGAATCATTTAAATAGGGGTCATTGATAAGGCCTTTCCAACCCACTGTGGTTCTAGGCTTCTCAAAATACACACGCATAACAAGATAGAGGGTATCTGACACTGCATCAGCCAGCTTTTTCAAACGATGAGCATAATCAATCGCCGCTTCAGTATCGTGAATAGAGCAGGGACCAATCACTATCATTAAACGGTGATCATTATGGTCTAGAATATTTCGTATAGTTTCTCGGCCTTGATCTACAACCTCATAAGCTTTATCTGATAACGGAATATCACGCTTCAACTGGGTCGGCGTTATCAGTAAGTCTTGTGCGACAACATTTAAGTCATCAATGGGTAAGTTAGACATCATGATTCCTATTTATTTATTACACCCTATCTTGTTTAACTTGGCTCATCAGCACCAAGTGAATTTATTGTAATAAAACCTGCGCAATAAACAGAGTCTATGATGACATTTTTTCTAAAAAAACTTTATACGAGGATGAATAGCTATACCGAAACCTTAATTAAACGAGAAATATTGGTAAAATAAAGGGCTGCTTGAGTCGGCCGAGCCTCCATTAATTGAAACGTTTGTGCATAATTTTGTAGCTGTGATTTATATTCAGTGACTTCATGCTGAATTAATTTATCCAGCGAACCCATTCGTGCATCCAACTCAACTGTTTTATAGTCCACAATCCAGCGGGTACCTTCAGCATCAATAAATGTCCTATCAACAACATAATGCAGCATTTTTCCACGTACCTGCATAGTAATAGGGTATTCGCATTGGCTATCTTCCTGGATGTGATTCAAAAGCCACAAGGCTTGGGAATCTTGCAATGTCTTCAACACTGCCGCTCTGACTGATTGCAGCGCACGTTCATAATCCTCACGACCCACCCCGAGCTGACGTAGATGTTGTAACCAAATAGCCTGACGCTGCTCACAATAAGCCTCCGCTTGCGCCGACACCTGTTCTATTCCGGTGATGGTAATATGATATAGCGCCCGATGCACAACTGTACCCACATGACGAGGAACATCATCCCAAATCAGTTCAGGCAAGTTTTCTTCATCATCATACTCTTCACCTCGGTAGTCTTTTAACAGCTGACCACGTTGTAAGGTTGGACTCAACCATTCAGCAGGAAGCCGATGGAGAAACTGTCCATTTATTACATTCTCAGTTGCAGATTCTTCAGTAGAAGCGGTCAGCGCTTGCCATTGTATTTGGTGGCGAATAGCAGGCCAAATGGCGGCAAGCAATGCATCTTTACTGGGTTCTTTGTTCGGGTCACCTGAAAATAATAAATAAAGCTGCTTTTTGGCCCGAGTGCAGGCTACATACAGTACACGAATCGACTCTAGTCGCTGCTTTTGTTGCTCCTGCTGGCGAATAAACTCATAAAGCTTATCGCCTTGTTCATCCTCATAACGGTGTAGGGGAGACATTAACAGCGAAGTGGGAGACTGTTGATCTTCACTTAAACGCTGCTGCCACAACAATAATGAGGAACTGTCAGCCTGACCTCGCTTCTCTAACCCTGGCAAAATAACCGTATCAAACTCTAACCCCTTAGCCTTGTGAATCGTCATTATCTGCACGCGAGGATCACCCTCTGGGTCCGCCTGCGCATATAGCTTCGCCACTTTTTCTTCAAGTTCGGTATGATTAAACGGGTTAATGACGGTTGATGGCATGTTGTCCAATACCAGCCAAAAAGCATCAAGGTCATTTAACGTGACTAAATCAAGTGTCGCTGCTGGTCCTCCTAATGCCAGCCAACAACCCTGTACCAGCGACACCAAATGTTTACGCTGACGTTGCTGATAAGCATCAGACAAAATTGGGACTACACGTTGTAAACGATGTACACCATCCTGGCTGAGACGGCTAATCACTTCAGGGGATTGTATGCTCTGAATAACCGTTTGAGCTTCTGTTTGAGCGATTACTTCCAGATCTTGCTGACCTAAACCACACCAAGGTGCTCGAAGCACCGCTAGCCAGGCAAGCTTATCTGCCATATTTGTCAGTGCTCTGGTTAAGCTTAAAAGGTCAAGAATCAACGGGCGACTGGCTAAAGGATCAATATCAGTCGCCTGCCAACGAATACCTGCTTGCTGAAGTGCAGGAATAATGGTTTTAAGGTGGCTTCGGTTGCGAACAAGTATGGCTATTGTTTGCTGTGATTCTTCAGCTAAATGCTTTTGTACTAACTGAGTAATTTGCTGAGCTTCCAACTGTCGTGAGCTGTCTTCACAACCAATACACAGCACAGGATTTTCATCCAATGCAGGGCAAAAAGGGGTAGAAGCACTGTATTGAACAGCGCCTAAAGGAATATTTTCATGCACAGGAAAAGCCTGCCGGAAAACCTGGTTGACCCAGTCAATGATCCCTGCTTGTGAACGGAAATTGGTAGTGAGTTGCAAAGGCGTTAATGAAACATCCCCCACACCATAACGTCTAGCGCGTAAAAATAACCCTACATTGGCATCCCGAAAACCATAGCAGGACTGCATACCATCTCCGACAATAAACAGTGAACGACTATCACCAGGCATCCAGCCTTGGACCAGACGCTCTAATAATGCAAATTGTGGTGATGAAGTATCCTGAAATTCATCCACTAAGATATGTTTTATCTGATAATCCAGGCGTAATGCTAAATCAGAGGGTGTTAAATCCTGCCCCAGAGCCACCAGTGCGGCTTCAGTAATTTGGCTATGATCGACTGTGCCCTGGTCGCGAAATACTAACAGTAAATGTCCTGCTAAACGGGGTAATACATGGCTTAATGCTTTAAGTACCTGCCACTGCTGAGGTGCATAGGTAATGGGTGGCAAGATACGAACTTGCTGTAATGCCTCAGCCAACCCAGGTTGCTCAGATAAAGTCGCCAACAATGCATTCATTGCTTGTTTCAGTGGATCTAGCTGCTCTTTTTCCACTTTTGTTTTCCCTGCAGGAAAACCTTGCTTTTTAGTCACTGACTTACGCCATTGGCCTTTTTGCGTTAATAGCATTTCAGCCAAACCAAGCCATTGCGAAAGGTCAGAGGGTTCAGCTTTGGGTAACTCAATCATGCCCAGACATGACACCTGAATATGGTCTGGCATCTCACTGACTAACTGTTGTGCCGCTTGATCAGCCAACATCGCCAAGTCACTGCCATAAGGCGCAAGTTTGTCTCGAATCTCCTGCAAAAGCTGACAATTTACCTGATAGATTGCCTGCTCCAACTTGACTTGAAATTGTTCATCCTGGTGACAAGCCACCATGAACTGTAACCACTGGTCTCGACGCTCCAGCAAGCTGACCAACAATCGCTGGAGTCGATCCATGCGATTATCTAAATGGTCCAGCAGCAAAGCGATATCATCACCAATCACATCTTGAATATTGAGTTCAGCAAGCAAGCGTTTAACCGCATCTTCATAAAGTAATTGCGCACTATCAACAATGTCAGGCATACCGCCAAACCCAGACAGCATGGGTAACTGCTTGGCAAGCTGAGCACAAAACCCATCAATAGTTTGAATACGTAGACGGTTAGCATTCTCTAATAGCTGCCAACCCATTGTTTCATTTTGCAGTAAAGCTTGACGCGCTAACTGATAAGTCTGAGCTAAATAGGGATCTTCAGGACAAGAAGAACTAGCGGCTTGACGCAGTGCATTGAGAATACGCACACGCATCTCAGCGGCGGCCTTGCGGGTAAAGGTAATACAGAGAATTTCTTCTGGCTTTTCGACAGCACCCAGCAGTGTTAACACACGCTGTGTCAGCAAACCTGTTTTACCTGATCCTGCAGGGGCCGTTACTGCAAATGACTGGGCCGGATCAAGCGCAGTTAACCTGGCATGACGATCTGCAGGCTGGTTCATAATAACAACTCCTGAACACGACACAGAGACTGACGTTGACATTGCTGGCAGACTTGAGGACGTTTAGGCGCAACACGGATATCCCCCTGTAAAAAATCTTTAACCAGGCGTGTTAAATGAGTTTGCCACTGTTCGATCAGTTCATCCCACTGCGCAGGAAGGGCAATACGGCGCTTATTGGCCGTCAAAGCATCAATCCCTTCAATACCCACTGCAGCGGCTGCAAGTCCTTGCCATTGACACAGTCCACGCCGCACTTCGGCAAACGCTAACGCAGTGACGGGCTGTTTGGCTTGTAATACATAAAGAGGCAATTGCGGGTTATCCGGTCGTTCCCCCAACCAGCCTTGTAGTTGGCTCGTACTACTTTTGTAATCAATCAACAATAACGTGCCATCAGCCAACCGATCTATCCGATCAACCTGAAGCTGTAAGGGGAGACCTGCGAACTCACAGCGACGACGTTTTTCGATGACCACCACTTCAAAATCCGGCCGAGCCTTTTCTAACGAAAGCCATTGCAGCAAGGTTTCCTTAAGTCGTTGCTGCTCCATTTTATAAAGGCGGGGCGTCATTAATTGCGGCTGACGTTTACGAAATTGTTCCAAGGCCTCGTCAACTGCAGCATTGACCAGTTGTTCTTCCTGTTCTTCAGTCAATACCATCAACTCCTGGCGTTTTCCTAGCTGTTGCCAACAAAAAGCCAGTGCCTGATGTAAATACTGCCCACGATCCTGTGGGGTAATACCAAACACCACCTGAGGCCATGGATTTACCCGTAGCCGATGTTCTGCAAAAGCCTTAAAGGGGCAAAGTGCCTGATTCTGTAGAATACGGCTGCCACCTCTAACTTGCGCTGGTTGTGCAACCCCTGAGCTATGATCTACCCGCCAACGTTCCAAGTGGCGATGAGCAAGTAGTGTATCTGCATAATTATTGACAGGCTTCAACCAGCGGTTGATATCCAAAGATGGTAAGTCATTGAGTAAGGGGCAGGGCGATTGCTCACGTTCGCCTTCATGTTTAGCATAGGAAAAAACAACATGCTGGGCATTGTGCTGATAACCCGAAATCAGTGACTGCGTAAACGTCAATTCTCGTTCAGCAGAAGCATGAGGCATATGCAGTCTAACTTGCATAGCAATGGGAATCAGAGGGTTGGGTGCTGGCGATGGCGGCCAATGACTATCATCAAAGCCAATTAACCAGCAGTGACTAAAACGCAAACCCGCCCCTTCAAGTGCCCCTAAGATTTGAATAGGTGAGTCTTTAGTCTGTGCTTGAAAGGTATTCTGCTGTAACTGACGTTGAAACAGCGCCAGTGCTTCCTGCAATGTGAGTGTTTCTGTAAAGCCATCCAGCCCTGCAAAATGCTTAAGCGCTTCATAAAAGCAGGTGACTTGTTGATATTCAACACTGTCTAATCGGTGTTCACCTGGCCAGCCCAATAGCTCAAGCTGCTTAGCGAACAACTTTGCCCAATGGCTTGGCCATTGCCTGTTTCCTTGATAGCCCCCCTGATGTTCAATCTTCAATTGCTCAAAACGTTGTAACTGTTGTGTTAAATAACAGGAAGGTTCATCGAGTAAATCTCCTTGGGGATTCACTTGCTGCAACTGATACCATCGCGAATAACTGGCTTGACTCCGATAACGTACTAACGAGGTGGACAGCTGTTCTTGTTGTAGGTCAGCTAGCTCTCTTAAGAAATACGCCAGAAATCCTTCTTCATATAAAGAAATACGCCAAAAAGGTGTATTGAATAATGCTTGCCAAGTACTGTTGGAGAGATGAGGCCTATTGAGCTGTAACATCATTAATGCTGATACGACAATCGGCTGCTGACTTAACGGCGTTCCTGCTGAAAAGTTAAATGGTAAGGTATAACGAGCTGTACCCGCCAACATGTACTGAGGCTCAAACACCTGCTGAAAAATTCGCTCAACCTGATCGCGGCACTGACTTAAGGTCGGAACAATAATCCCAATCATCGCCTCTTGGTTTTCAGTCAATACTGATTTTGCCCATTGAGCGGCTACCCGTAACTCATCATGAAAACGAGGTAAACAGGCTAGCGCTTTAGTTTCTGGTTCACAGGTAGGACGAATATCATGAACAGCATCAGCGGCTACCTTAAAAAGAGACTGATATAAAGGTGCCAACGTATCAAAGCCAACCAACCATACCTCATTTAGTTTTGTTAACCATTGCTGTTGCCAGGCTTTACTGAGTGCTTCTGCTAGTTGGACGACAGGTAACAAGTGTCGTTGTTGGCACTGTCCTAAAAATTTGACGCTCCAACGTTGGAGCATGACACCCTCTGAGGTTGTCGCTAGCTCATTATCATCAAGTTCAACTTGCCATAATACCAATTGTTTAAACGCATTATGTGCTGTATGCGCTGTTGACGTTACCCGTAACAGTGCACTCGCATCTTCATCCTGGCGTAAAATTTGCTCCCACATCAGTTGAGTTTGAAATTCAGTTAATAGCGTTCGGGTCAGTGCGGGTCGGTAGCCAAGATCAGCCAGCCGCGCCCATTGGCTTTGCAGCCAGGCCTCAAGCGCCATTACCCGAGGGGTTGGCCAGGCATGAAGTCCCATCGCGACTTTTTCTTGAGCATAAGCCGCATGAATTTTTGCAGCCATACGACGGTTTGGCGTGATAATCGTATGTTGCTCCGTCAATGCAGGACGAAGTGCTGTTAAATCAAACAAGGCTTTACTCAAAGCTTAATGTTTCCTTTTACCCTTTACGAAATACATAATACGAGCGCATTATAACGATAAGAACTAAATTACCAAGTAACTGACTATAAACATACTAAAAGGATGCTTATGAAAATTGCTGTAGTTGGCGTTGGTGCAATTGGTGGTATCTATGGTGGTTTACTGGCCCATGTAGGTCATGATGTACACTTTTTATTACACAGTGATTTTGAGCACGTACAACGCAATGGACTTAGGGTTGACTCTGTGCTGGGTGACTTTCAGTTATCCCAGGTCAATGCTTACCAACATGCTGCTGACATGCCCCAATGTGATGTCGTTATTGTTGCCTTAAAAACTACAGCAAACATGCAATTAGCACCCATACTTGATGTATTACTTAAACCTGAAACCACGTTATTGCTCCTCCAAAATGGACTGGGTGCAGAGGAGTTCCTGGCACAACACTACCCTGATACCAGTTTACTCAGTGGCCTTTGTTTTATTTGCTGCAGCAAAATTGGTCCAGGGCACATCCTTCACCTTGATCAAGGCGCTATTCGTTTAGGTGAATACAGCCCTCAGCAAGAGGCAGGTATAACACCTAAAATGCGCGCAATTGCTGAGTTGTTTGCTAATACAGGCATTTCAATCCATTTCACCCCCAACTTATTACAAGCTCGCTGGGAAAAACTGGTCTGGAATATTCCTTTTAATGGTTTATCCGTTATTTTACAGCAGTCTACTCAAGGTCTACTCACTGACCGCCATTGCCGTGATCTTTTGATAGAGTTAATGGAAGAAGTGATTGAAGCAGCTAACCATTGTGGTTTTACCATTCAGGCTCAATATGCCCATGTTTTACTGCATGCCACAGACAAAATGGCTGACTATCAACCAAGTATGTTACTGGACTATCAAAATAAACGGCCTTTAGAGCTGGAAAGTATTTATTGGGAGCCAATTCGTACAGCCGCTGAACGTGGTTTTAACATGAGTAAAACCCGAGTCATTGCCCAGCAGTTGGCATTTCTTGATCAACAAAACAAACAATAAACTTATTTATATCAATAAGTTATGTTATATAGTTAAAGTAAAATATACCCATGACAAAACTACCTGAAAAACTCGTCATTGCCGTTTCATCCCGAGCACTCTTTGACTTGGATGAAGGCCATCGTATTTTTCTGGAGGATGGGCTAGATGCGTATTCTGAGTATCAAATTGCCCATGAAAATGAAATTCTCGCCCCAGGACAAGCTTTTCCTTTAGTCAAAAAATTACTGTCCATTAATCAACAACTCCCTGGAGCCCCACGAGTTGAAGTTATTTTATTATCTCGCAACTCCGCAGATACAGGACTACGGGTATTCAATTCTATCAGCCATTACCAGCTACCCATTGAACGAGCGGCTTTTTGTGGCGGGCGCAGTCCTTATCGTTATGTTTCAGCCTTTGGTTGCCATCTTTTTCTATCCACTCATGCAGAAGATGTGAGTAGTGCACTACAAGCTGGCTATGCGGCAGCGACTATCTTACCAACCCCACGTAAAACCCAGCAGGCTGAAGAAGGGGAACTCTGCTTTGCCTTTGATGGTGATGCCGTTATCTTTTCAGATGAAGCAGAGCGCATCTATAAATCATCAGGTTTGGCCGCATTCAGTGCCAGTGAAAAGGCCGCAGCGAATGAGCCTTTATCTGGCGGTCCTTTTAAAGCATTTCTATCCGCGTTGCATAATTTACAGCAACAGTTTCCTGTCAATGAATGTCCCATTAGAACTGCATTGGTGACGGCCCGTTCGGCACCTGCTCATGAACGTGTGATTAAAACACTACGAGAGTGGAATATTCGAATTGATGAGTCGCTTTTTTTAGGAGGTCTAACTAAAGCCGCTTTTTTGAAAGCCTTCCATGCTGATGTTTTTTTCGATGATCAAACCGTGCATTGTGAGTCAGCAAGCGAGCATGTCACTACCGGGCATGTCCCTCATGGTATTGCTAATGAGCAACCTGCTGATAATCCTCAACAGCAAAATCATTAGAAAAAGGCATACTTAACCCCTAAAGCAAGCAAGGTGCTTGCGAGTACAGGGTGCATGACTCTATCAGGTAATCGACTGCCTATACGAGTGCCAACATAAATTGCAGGCAGTGAACCGATCAATAAACTAACAAGTAATTGAAAATCCACATTACCTAAAAATACATGGCCTAGACCTGCCACCAGCGTAAGAGGAACAGCATGGGCCAGATCAGTTCCAACAATGCGGTTTGATGCTAAGCAAGGGTAAAGTACTAATAATATTGCAGTACCAATAGCGCCCGCGCCAACGGAAGAAAGAGTCACAAAAGTACCCAACAATATCCCCATCAACCATGTCAGCAGCTTAGTGTGTCGCTGATAAAACAACTGTAAGCTCGGATCAGTTTGCTGTTTTGCTGGAATTAACCACTTCTTAGCCAGTAGTACCAATGCCGTCAACATCAGCATGGCCCCCAGACTAGAGGTCAGTATATGGCTGTAGGTCTGACTGCCAGTAAAGAAATAATGAAGCACTAAAATGGTTAATCCTGCTGCAGGTACACTGCCTGCACCCAGAACGGCAACGACTCGCCAGTTAATTGTTTGTTGGCGGTGGTGAATTAAAACGCCACTGGCCTTAGTAAGTGATGCATACAATAAGTCAGTACCAATCGCAATATGAGGGGGAAAGCCAAACAGTAAGAGGAGGGGAGTCATCAATGAACCACCGCCAACACCTGTTAAGCCGACCGCAAAACCGACTAATGCACCTGTAAGGATATAAAGCAAAATTTCCATCAAATATGGTCTAAGGTTATAAATAGTGAGCGGGAAGTAAACATTCGCAACATATGCCCTGTTTGCTCTGGTAAATGTAGCGGTTTAGATCTATTCTTAAAAAGAATATTTACTTATATTTTTATACTCTATGCGTATAATACAAAATGGAGGGTATAATGAAGTTGCAACAGCTGCGCTATATATGGGAAGTGGCGCATCATGATCTAAACGTCTCCGCGACAGCGCAAAGCCTCTATACTTCCCAACCCGGCATTAGTAAGCAAATCCGGTTATTAGAGGATGAACTGGGTGTTGAGGTCTTCGCTCGGAGTGGAAAACATTTAACCCGTATCACACCTGCTGGTGAAGCAATCATCAAAAAAGCAGGTGAAATACTTCGTAAAGTAGAAAGTATAAAACAGGTTGCGCAGGAATTTAGTAACGAGCAGAAAGGCTCATTATCAATTGCCACCACACATACCCAAGCTCGCTATGCATTGCCACCTGTTATCAAAAAATTCATCAAACAATACCCTGATGTGTCACTGCATATGCATCAAGGGACGCCTATGCAAATCGCTGAACTTGCGAATGATGGGACGGTTGACTTCGCTATTGCCACTGAAGCGCTGGAACACTTTAGTGATTTAATCATGATGCCTTGTTATTGCTGGAATCGCTGCATCCTGGTTCCACAAGGTCATCCATTAGCCCAAGTAAACCCTTTGACCCTTGAAGAAGTCGCTAAGCACCCCATAGTTACTTATGTTTTTGGCTTTACGGGTCGTTCCAAGCTTGATGAAGCGTTCTTTAATCGCGGCCTGACTGCGAAAGTCATTTTTACCGCAACTGACTCCGATGTTATCAAAACTTATGTACGACTTGGGTTGGGTATTGGTATTGTTGCTAAAATGGCATTTGATCCTGAGCAAGACAGTGACTTAGTGGCACTGGATGCCAGCCATCTTTTTGAACCAAGTATTACTAAGATAGGATTTAGAAAAGGCACATTCTTACGACGTTTTATGTATGATTTTATCGAACAGTTTGCGCCCCATCTCACTCGAGAAATTGTTGATGAAGCTTATCATCACCACAATAAAGCGGAGCTTGAAGACTTTTTCAAAGATATCAGTCTACCGACTTATTAGTCATAAAAACCTATATAAGCAGTAAACAATAATCACTGTTGAGTCTCACATAACCCTCCATAATGATTTAAGTGAGGCTCAACTTTTTTATGCACTTCCTCTTTGCATTCGCATTCAGGTATATCTTTCAAAAGAAACCACTACAGTTTGGGTATATAACCCCTAGGATCATCTTCAAGCTGTTTTCGATACGGTTTTAGTACTTCTTGCACCAACTTGAAATAAACAGTATAGATTTGAGTACCTTCATTTGGGTCTACAACAATAAAAAAGGGTGCTTGAGTGACTCCCAACTCGGCCGCTTTGACCATGCCAGGTGAAAACGGGTCCGTTTCATGAGCCTCAATAACCTCATCAATGAGATCAATAAATCCAGACGCATCTAAGCGCTGCTGCACATCAATACATTTCCGGCAGGCAGAACCATCTGCCAGAATTTTTTTTACCATTGTGATCTGAGGTTTACTGGATCCTGCCATTCCGCAACCTATCAGGCTTTAATGTTTATCAACTACTTTAGTCTGCTTGTGGAATATTCCCAGCATGCAAACCACACTCTTTTTGCGTCGACTCTTCCCACCACCAGCGACCTTCTCGCTCATGCTGATTGGGTAAAACTGGACGTGTACAAGGCTCACAGCCAATACTGACAAAGCCGCGCTCATGAAGTGGATTATAAGGAAGTTCAAACATTCGAATATAATTCCACACCTGTTCTGAGGACCAATTTGCCAATGGATTAAACTTCACTAATGGGTGCTGTTCACTGCCAAATGTATGGTCTTGCTCAAGCACTGGAATATGAGCCCGAGTACTTGGACTTTGATCTTTACGTTGCCCAGTCACCCATGCGGGCAGAGAACTGAGTTTTTTTCGCAATGGCGCAATTTTACGCACCCCACAACACTCCTGATGACCCTCTTTATAAAAACTAAACAGTCCCTTTTCTTTAACCAATGTTTCAACAGCGTGGGCATCAGGAGAAAGTACGTCAATAATAATGCCATAGTGGTTTCGAACAGCTTCAATATACTGATAGGTTTCAGGATGTAATCTGCCCGTATCCAATGAGAAAACCTTAAAATCATCACTGACCCGGGAAGCTAGATCAATAAGAACGACATCTTCAGCACCACTGAATGAAATCGCTAACTCAGGAAACAACTCAAGTGCCAACCCCATAATTTTTACCGGGTCTTGATTGCTATACTCCAAATTGAGCTGCGTAATATTAAATGACACAGAGGAACTCCTCACTCAGGCTAATATGAACACATAAGTGTTCTTAACTATATAGTTATAAAGAATAAGTTAACTATAACAAAAAGCCTGATCCGCATTAAAATAAAAACATCCGCTAACAATATAAGTAGCCGCTATATACGCTACTTCTTACTAATAAAAGTAGTATCCCGTCGCCAACTATTTATGTTGAAATGTTTCCAGGCACGTCAGTAGATTACGCACTTTCGTAATTGATTCCTGATATTCCGCTTCAGCATCAGAGTCAGCCACAATACCACCCCCACCCCAGCAGTGCAGTTGATTCTTCTCTGCCACCAGTGTGCGAATTGCAATGTTAGTATCCATCGCCCCATTCAAACTGATATAACCAATACAGCCACAATAAGCCTGCCGAGATACCGGCTCTAACTCATCAATAATTTCCATCGCACGCACTTTAGGTGCACCCGTAATCGAACCACCTGGAAAACTGTCTTCTAATATATGATAGCAGTCTGCATCATGTTTTAATGTGGCTGTCACGGTAGACACCAAGTGATGTACATTTGCAAACCGCTCTAGGGCAAAGAGTTCAGGTACTCGTACTTGTCTACAATGCTTACTTAAATCATTACGCAGCAAATCCACTATCATGACATTTTCAGCTTGATCTTTACGACTATGCCTTAGCTCATCAGCAAACTGCTGATCAAGCACTGGGTTGGAGTGTCTCGGTCGTGTTCCTTTAATAGGCTTTGTTTCAACGTTACGGTCTTGAATCCGGATAAACCGTTCAGGAGAAATCGACATAATGGTTTTATCTGGGAAATCTAACCATGCAGAGAAAGGGGCAGGACTGACCTCACGCAAAGCAAGGTAGGCATCAGCAACATCCCCAGAGAAAGTAGCTGAAAAGCGCTGGGTTAAGTTGACCTGGTAACAGTCGCCCTGTCGGATGTAGTTTTGAATGGCATTAAACTGCTGTTGATACTGATGAGCAGAAGTAGCAGAACGAAATTGTGTTTGTAACTGAAACGGTTCCAGCGAACGATTGACCTGACTAAATAAGCGGGCCAGTATCTCTGCTTGACCAAGATGACATGCTTTATGGACAACGACAAACCCTCGCTGTTGTCGATGATCAAGCACAATTGCCCATAAGTATAAGCCAACCACCATATCAGTTTGGGTTGGTTTGCTTGAAAACCGGCGAGGTTCTATAGTCGCCTTTAAGTCATACCCCCACCAACCAAGCCAACCACCAGAGAATGGAATATCTTCAGCAACATCTTCATCTGCAACATCATAATGAGCCGCAATTTCACGCATCACGCGAAACGGGGAAGGGGATTGAGTCAATGATTCTGTTTGGGGCACAGCATCATCTGCTGTATAACGTTGACCATTCTTATAAACCTGCCCTTCATGACAGGCCAAAACGACCTCAGGTGCTGCCGTCAAAATATCAATCTGACTATCAGAGTAACTGGCAGGTTTAGCTGAACTATCTAGCCATGCTGCATAAGACCAAGCTCGTAATCGAGAAAAATAAAACCAAGAAGGTTGGTAGGGAATAGGAATGACTGTTAGTGTTGGCTCGTTCATGACGCTTACTACCGCTTAACACGGGCGCATTCTAACGTCTTGATAAAGCAAATGCATCTATAGCAAAGCAGTTAAGCAAAATATCATTGGGTAGTCGTTAGGATTATCCCTCCCAACCAATTAAACCAACAGAAAGTCCTGCCTGTTATTGTTGAATACAGACACAACTCGACATCGCAAACGTCAAGTATCGACCGTTGAACTAAGTGAGTGCACAAAACCACTGCCTCTCAGCATAAATAAGCTGTAAGACTAGAAGAGTTCATGCTAGCGATGTTTTCTTACGGTTACACGTATCTTGTATTTAAGGCCACGGCAACGTGCAAATGTCATTTGCCAAATCGCAATTGGCTTGGGCCAAATTAAACAGTCCCCAAACCAAGACCAAAGATACAATAAATGTAATAACTTTCATTGGCTGTACTGCTTCCATTTTGAATCCCCCTCTGATACATCCACTGGTTTCCCTTCAGTGACAGATAAAGCAAATCAATACTAGTGACAAAAGTCACACTTTTCCAAGTACGATTGTTTATAACCAGAATTCTTTTATAGGCAGAAGCAATATAGCCTCAATATTATGACATTTTATTAATGACTCTAGGGTACCTCTAAAAATAATGAAATAGAGGTGCCCCTCTATTCGTCGTCACTAATAAAAAGACAGGTAGTGGATCATTCACTCAACCAATACTAGGCTTAACAACATGAAGGACAAAGCGACTTACGACAAAAGCATTATTGTTTTATTTATGCAAGATAGAAAGTGCTTGCTCAAAGGGAAATGAAGCGTAATGACTGACCGATACCGTCATATACAACATGTAGGTGATCATGGTGATGCACTAAAGCATACGGTATTAGCGCATTTATTGACCAGATTTCGTGCTGAACATCAACAGCTTTATTTTATTGACAGTCATGCGGCATCAGGTGTCTACTCCATAGCGGCAGCACAAGACTGGCCATCAGGGATTGGTAAATTATGGTCCTCTGCTTTTTGTGAGCATCCTTTATTAGCACCTTGGAAAAATACTGTCTTGCGCTGTAACCAGCACCATACGCCTCTACAGTGTTATCCGGGCTCTCCAGCATTAGCTTTTTTGTTATTGCGTGCCCAAGACCAATTATACTTTGGTGACTTGCACGCTTCAGAATTAAATCAGTTGAAGCATTGTATAAAAGAGCTAGAAAATAGCTTTTTTACACCAAATTCAGCACCAAACGTTCATTTTTATCAAGGTGATTGCCATACATGGTTACCCAATATTGCTCAGCAATGGCAGGGCAAACCTGGTTTATTGTTAATGGATCCGCCTTATGAGCAGGAAACAGATTATGAAAAAGTTGCATTGACGCTTAATAGTATTCACCACCAATGGCCAGAGGGAAGTCTTATTTTATGGTATCCCCATTATAAAGAAGACCTCAGTTTTAAACTTTTCAATACGATAAAACAAGTGATACCAACGCCATGTTGGCAAATGGACTTAGTTGTCAGAAAACCTTTTCCTAACGACCGCTTGGTAGGGTGTGGATTACTTTTTATTAATGTCCCCCCCGCGGTACTGAGTGAAATTCAGCCCATTCTGGATGGCTTAGTTTCACTTTTTATGGAGTATTCGGGTCATTGCTTTTTTGGACCACTCCAATAATGATCATACTGTTTTCAATAAATAAGTGTTTTAACAACTTAGACTTAGCATTATAAATTAAATATATTATTAACAAATAAAAACCACCACAAAAAAATAATCAATAATTAATAAATAATACAAACAACCAAACCAATAAAGTATAGATATATAAATACCATGTATAACCCAAAAAAAATATATCAACAAGACAGCAGTTTAATATAATTGTGTTTATGCATTCATTAATTATCATGAATAAAAAATCACATTTTTTATAACTATATTCGCTGTCAGGGTTTCATGGAAGATAAGTGGTTTTAACCTAGCTAGGATGCGAAATATATTTTGTTCATACGCAGTAAGAAGTTAATAACGTCCTCATCATCAAAAACCAGTTAATAGGCCATGGAATCGATTTATGGAAAATCCAATATTATTTTATGAACCTGAAGCTCCTTATGGTTTCTTATCCAACTTCGCACGTTTTCCCATTAATGATGGAGCCGTAACCTGGAAAACGGTAGAGCACTTTTATCAGGCACAAAAATTTAATAACCCTAATATTGTTGCCCAAATTCACCATGCACGCACACCTGCTGATGCATATGCGCTAGGCAAACAATACGACGAGCAAGTCAGAGCCGATTGGCATCAACGAAAAGAAGCGGTGATGCGTGATGCACTTCAAATGAAGTTTACCCAAAACCATGCCATAGGACACTGGTTAGTGGCAACCCGCCCTCATACCCTCACAGAGCACTCTTTCAAAGATGATTACTGGGGGGATGGAGGGGATGGTCATGGCAAAAATCGGCTTGGCCATTTACTCATGAACTTACGCCAAGAGCTCAGTATCACTCCCCCCTATAATTTAATTCACTTTATTGAGAGCGCTAATTTACCCACAGATTGGGGCATCTTCAATATGCACGGTTTTGAAGACCCTGATACAGGTGTAGAACATGTCGCACTCACTTTCGGTCACTGGAAAGAAGATGAACCCGTTTTAATAAGGCTTCATTCTGAGTGTCTTACTGGTGATGCCTTGTTTAGTAAACGCTGTGATTGTGGTTCACAGTTACGTAGGGCTTTTCAAAATATAGCGCAAGCCGGTACAGGGGCAATCCTTTATTTACGACAAGAAGGGCGTGGTATAGGGTTACTGAATAAGATTCGTGCTTATCATCTACAGGATCAAGGAGCAGACACCGTTGAAGCGAATGAAGCTCTGGGTTTTGCTGCTGACCTAAGACAATACGACTTTTGTCGGGGGATTCTTCATTACCTTAATATTAACAAGGTGAAACTCATGACGAATAACCCAAGGAAAGTAAAAGCATTGAGAGAAGTGGGTATTAATGTTGTAGAGCGAGTCGCTATACAAGAAGGCCAAAACGTATTCAATGAACGTTATCTTTCCGTCAAAGCAACTAAGCTCGGTCATATGCTGGATGTCATTTCTCCAGTCTAAATAAATACCGTTTAAATAAAACATGACTAAACACATCCGTTTTTTAAAGAGTACACGCTAAGTCAGCGGTGAAGCATTCCTCCTTAACTTACTTATTCTCTCTTTTACAGTGGACAATAAACCACCAAGGACGGTGGTTGTCCTTATTTTATAGCTTTATTCTATAGCTGGAGGCTTGGTTGCCGCTGACTTGCAGCAAACAGTTCGATGGGCATTATTCAGCCTTTGGCTACCACGGGTGCAAATCGAAACATCACAGATAGTTAATCATGATTGAGGTAAAGCAAAATGAGGGTTTGCAGTGCTTGAATGGAAAAAGCCCATCAGCTATACCCATAACGAAGGGTATAACTTAGTCATAATGAGCTACAATAGCGTCAATGGCATTAGAGTCATGCATAGCTTTCAAACGTTGATTCATAAAAGAAACCGTTTCAGGATCCATGTCTGAAGAATAGGCAAAATATACTTGATAGTCAGGTATGATTAATGAGAAATTGTGAAACTGAAACTGATCTAATGGTTCCTTATTCTTTTTAAGGTTATACTTTAAGCGGAAAGCCATTTCCAGAATGAAAGCATCATCTTTTAGCCTTTTAAGTACACGAAATGCTTGCTCATAGCCTTTTACCCACATCACTTTTACTTTCTTACTTTCAACGTAAGGATCAAGTCCAGGATAAAGAAACCCTAATAACACTATTACTGTTTTACCATACAGGTCTTCTATTTTGGTAAATTTAAAACCTGGTTGCTGATAACTTAACAAGTTATGTTTAACCGTCACCAAAGGATATTCAGATAAATGCTCTGACTGAACACGAACACTTTTCCATTCTGGTGATCCATAGGTAATCCAACGCTTAATTCGACCACTTTCCAGCATGCTTACCATTCGCTTATAAGGAAACGTATGTATTTTAATCTGCCAGTCATCGCCTGAAAAAATGTTTTGAACAATCTCTGTGATAATGCCACTGTGGTCATGCCCATTATTTTCTATCTGAAATGGGCGGGCTTGATCTGCAATAACAACGTAATTGATGTCCTTAGCATTCGCATGAAAAGCCATGCCCAATAAAATAATCCAAAGCCAAACACGCTTTATCAGAAGAAGTAATCTAAACATATTTTCTTCCAGGTTGAGAAATAATACTGTCCCTAAATTGTCACTGCTAAGAAGCATGTATTATATAGTAGGAGCAGTGCTTTATAACCTATGTATAGTACATTTCCTATCGTTTAGACAAACTAAAAAGAATAAATAAACAAATCATTCTGGCCCTATACTAATAAGGAGTTCTTCTTGTATAGGTATTATTCATTTCCTAGTATTGAATTAACGATTAAATCAATTATGGTTTACACTGCATGGACGTGCCTGCAAAACAGCCTTTCAAAGATAGCATTGCCAAGCGTTTAATTTTTTGGATCTTATTATCAAGCTCTTTTCTGACTCTGGGTATCACGGTACTTCAACTTTATATTGACTATTACAATGATGTATCAGCTATTGATGACCGTATAAAACAAGTAGAGTCTAGTTATATTCCTATTATCACTGCCAGTTTATGGGTTGAGGATGAAGAGCAGTTAGATGTCCAGTTATCTGCAATACACTCTTTAGATGACATTGAATATATTGCAATTATTAGAAATGGAGAGGTAACCATATCCCAAGGTACCCCTTCGTCCGATTATACCATTACTAAAAAGTGGTCGATTGAGCAGGACTATAACGGCGAACCGATTAAACTCGGAGAAATAGAGCTCGTCGCCAGTCTTTCTCAGGTATTTCAACGGCTCAGAGATAAAGTCTTAATCGTTCTTGCATCGCAAAGTGTAAAAACATTTATTGTTTCAACGTTTATCTTTTTTATTGTGTATTGGCTTATCACCAGTCACTTAAAAGACCTTGCAGAATCAATGCGCAGCAGCGACCTCAGCAATAAAAAATTCAAACCACTGACTCTTAAACGAAAAAAACACTACCAAGATGAACTTGCCTATGTGATAAACAGTTACAACCATATGCAACAAAAAACACAACATGCATATAAACAAATGAAACTGGCTAAAATGTCTGCCGAAAAAGCGAACCGCAAAAAAAGTGAATTTGTGGCTAATATGAGCCATGAAATCAGAACCCCACTCAATGGGGTTATTGGTATGTCCTCATTATTAAAAAATACCAAGCTCGATCATGAACAGCTTGAATACACCAACATTATTTATACATCCTCCCATGCACTACTCAGTATTATCAATGATATTTTGGATTTCTCGAAAATCGAAGCCGGTAAACTTGATATAGAAGATGTTGATTTTAACTTATTAGATTTAGTGGAAGACCTGACAGACTTGCTGAATATCAAAGCTCAAGAGAAAGCCATTGCCCTTTACAGTTATGTTGATGATCAAGTGCCTCCTTCTTTACTGGGTGATGCAGGGCGAATTCGGCAAGTACTCACCAATTTGATGAATAATGCCGTTAAATTTACCCATCAAGGCTATGTCGGACTTGATATTCGTTGTTTACACTGCAGCCAAGATCAGTGTGAATTAAGTTTTACGGTTGAGGATACAGGCATTGGCATTAGTAAAGACCGCCAACAAAAGATTTTTGAGCAGTTTACCCAAGCCGATAGTTCGACAACCCGACTGTATGGGGGAACAGGGTTAGGTTTAGCCATTAGTCGACAACTGGTCAAACTGATGGGGGGAACACTTTGTGTTGACAGTGAAGTAGGCAAAGGCAGTCGTTTCTATTTCAGTTTGGCGTTACATGTTAGTCAAGAGCAACCTGAAGTGCAGTTTGCTGAAGAAAAACAACTCGCCTGTCAGCGGGTATTGGTTGTTGATGACCACTCATTTAACTTAAGAGTTACAGCAGATCAACTTCGTAGTTGGGGGTTACAAGTGATCAGTCACGAAGACCCTGAGTTAGCACTGGCAACGCTGATCACCGCAAGTAAAGAAAAGCGTCCTATTAACCTGGCCATTATTGATAAGGTGATGCCTGAAATGGATGGTTTTTCAGTGGCAAAAGCAATTAAGAGCAACAACCATATTGCTAACTGCAAGCTGATAATGTCTACAGCAGAACCCCAGGCAGAAGACAAAAACAAATGTCTTGAAGCTGGTTTTACGGGATATTTAGTTCGCCCTTACCGTAAAAAAGTGCTCAAACAGATGTTACTCGCCTGTCTACACGCCAGTCCCCAGCAAGAGCTGATTACGCGCTATGCTCTTAGCCGTCGCTCAGCACACAGTGTGCCATCCAAAACGCCATCGTTAAATTTAAATGTGTTGCTTGTAGAGGATAATTTAGTTAATCAGAAAGTGGCGCGTACTATGCTTGAAAAACTCGGCTGTCATGTCACTGTTGCGGAACATGGTAAAGTGGCCCTTGCGTACAGCCAGGTGGATTTATTTGATGTTATTTTAATGGATTGCCAAATGCCTGTTATGGATGGTTTTACCGCAACAGCAAGAATAAGAGGTGATTCAGCCAACCTTAATCATCACACAACAATTATTGCGTTAACCGCAAATACTATTCAAGAGGAGCAGGATAAGTGTTTCTCTTCAGGCATGAGTGGTTTTATCAGTAAACCTGTTACCTTAAAGCAATTACAAAGCGCATTAAGCAAATATGCCGAAGCGTCAGAATCCACAGTACCTACCACCTAAATACTCCATATTTAGGTAACCTGACTGACAAAATTGACAAGCAAAAAAAAAACAGCCCAAACGGGCTGTAAATTTTCCTTGGAGAAATGACAATGAAGCAGCAAGTTACATCAGCAAGTATTCACAGAATACTTACATCTTAAGGACACTCATTATTATCAGTATAGTCATGAACCTTAATTTCGCCGCTAATAATTTTGTCTTTAAGCGTATTAATTTGAGCTTCCATTTCTTCACTCACCAGGGACCGATTATGTTCATCCAGTGCCCAGCCCACACCATCCTCTTTTAAACCTTTCAATTTAACGCCAGGTTGCCACTGACCTTGTTGAGCCTCCAGCCATGTCTGTAATGTTGCCACCCCCACATTCTTCAACATCGACGTTAACATGGTGCCTGGCTGCAAATGGTTTTGGTTTGAGTCCACACCAATAGCATATATTTCTCCTTGTTTGGCTGCCGCGTAGACCCCAATACCTGTACTGCCCGCAGCGGCAAAGATAACATCTACTCCTTCCTTAATTTGAGTCTTCGCCAGACTGGCACCTTTTGCCGGATCATTGAATGCCATAGGTGTATTACCGGTCATGGTCTGTAGCACCGTAATATCAGACTTAATCTGTTTAGCACCTTGATGATAACCACACGCAAACTTATGAATCATGGGAATATCCATGCCACCAATAAACCCAATCTTATTGGTTTTCGTTGACAGTGCAGCAAGCGCACCTACTAGAAAAGAACCTTCATGTTCTTTAAACAAAATGGATTGCACATTCGGTAAATCAATTTTGGCATCGATGATGGTAAATTGAATATCAGGAAAAGCCTTAGCCACTTTTTCAACATGGGGTTTCATTGAAAACCCAACGGCAACAATGGGCTGATAACCTCGTTTCGCTAACTTGACGAGTCCACTTTCAATTTGTGTCTCTGACTTTGGCGAAACTTCTCGAACCTTAGTGCTGTGCTTTTCCACAAGCGGTCGAACGCCACCTTTATAAACCGCTTCATTAAATGATTTATCAAATTTACCTGCGGTGTCATAAATAACAGCCGGTTTAAAAGGTGCCGCCAAACTCATTGAGCAGTACAGCATACCAATCCAAGCTGTTGTTAATACTTTCATTACCCTCTCCACTAAATGTTTTGACGTTTAGTCATTGCTGCTTAATGACTAACATACATCTTAAGTTGTATTTCTCTAGGACCAATAACAACTTCACTTAGCTGTTTTCAGTATTATTGAATTTTAAATCGACTCACGAGGGACTCTTGCTGGTGTGCCAACTCAGCTAAGTTTTTACTGGTTTCTGATGTTTTATTCGCATCTTCCACAGCCACATCAGCCATTTGTGATATTTCAACGACATTTTCACTGATTTCTTTAGCCACATTACTTTGTTGCTCTGCGGCTGCCGCAATTTGTGCTGACATATCATGTATTTGAGTCAGTGTTTTTTGCATATTATTAATAACACCAGCAAAGTCCCGCACTTGCTCAGCACTTTCCACGGTTTGTTGCTGACTACTGTTCATAATAGTCACTGCCTGTTGAGCTTGTTCCTGTAAGACCGAAATCATGTTATGAATTTCGTTGGTTGCCTCCTGAGTCCGCATGGCTAAATGCCTGACCTCATCTGCAACTACGGCAAAACCTCTCCCTTGTTCACCCGCTCTGGCCGCTTCAATGGCCGCATTAAGTGCTAATAAGTTTGTTTGTTCAGCAATATCACGAATCACATCCAGAATTTTACCGATATTGTCACTTTCCTTTCTTAACGCACTGATAACATCTGCCGCCCGATTAATTTCTTGATTAAGTTGTTCAACATGTCGAATATTTTCATCCATGGCTACTCGGGAATCCTTCGCTAACTGATCAGCCGCGATAACTTCGGCTAACGTTGTTTCAGCACTTTTAGCGACTTCGTGTACAGCTGATTCCATTTCAACCACCGCGGTAGCTACAGATGAAGATTGCAGGCTTTGCTGACCAATACATTGTTTGGTGTTGTCACACGTCTGGGTTGCCTTGTCTGACTCCTGACCAATTTGTGTTGCCATATTCATAATATTGCTTACCAAATGTCGTAGATTTTCGGTCAGGTGATTAACCGATGAGGCTATCTGCCCAAATTCATCACGACGTTTAATAGCAATAGTTGTGGTTAAATCTCCCTGAGCAATCGTATCAAGAGACTGCATCATGACTTTTAATGGCTGCTTGATGCTATGGCCGACACTCAGTGTGACCAATAAAGCAATAATAGTTGAGGCTACAGCAATCCCCACAATCGTATAGATAGCACGCTGAGCATTGGTTTTAGCCTGCTGTTCTGATGCTGCAGCCTGCTGCTGTAACTGTTCAGTGACGTGTTTAAGATCCGCTAAACGTTGATTCAATTGTTGAGTAATGGTATTAACTGACTGGTAACTTTTATCCTGCAACGTTAATAGTGATAACCAATTATTAACAATCCCTTCATCAGCATTATTCGCTTGTTTTAACACCGTAATGTAGGGTGTTATCGTGCTGTGAGCCTCTGCATCCTGCTGTTCAACAACCTTAAGCCGCGCTGTTAAATTATCAATAATATTTTGGTTCGTTTTCCGTATTTCCAGAACGGTTTTGGACTTATCTTTTAATAATAACTGCTCAATATTTGCCAATACTGCCGCTGATTGCTGTGCTATGAATTGGGCCGCCCACTTAAGCTCATTAGACTCAGCCATTTCTTCAATTGAGACTAAATCATCCTGCATAAAACCAAGATCATCCGCAAATGTTTGCTTTTTTTGTTCCAGGCTTTTCTTAAGATTTAAAATCTCTTGATGACGCTGCATCTGCTCAATACTTAATGAAGTTAGCGTTTTATTCTCTTGGTGAATAGTGGCCAGCGTTGATCTAAGAGCAGGCTGAGCTTCAACTAACGCGATTAACTGCTGATAATGATGCTCATAATTTTGTATTGCATTATCAAAATCGAGCCTTATTGATGACAGCGATGAAGCTTCCTGCATACTGGTATAAAACATCAGTGCTTTATTGGCTTGCAGTAAATAATGGGTTAGCTCACTATGATTAACGAGAGTAGGGAGTGTTTGCTGGGTACTAAACTCAAGCCTTTTATTAAGCGCCATTAGTTCAAGTAAGCTCATACCCGCACTGGCAAGCAATAAAAAAAGAACGGCAATAAAACCTGTTACTATTTTCTGAACAACCGTCATATCATTAATTTACTTCTTTCTCTGAGAGTTACCTTCCTTAAATGTAGGTTTGCTAATTAACCTCTTCGCTGTGACATTCTTGTCAGCCGCTGTTCCCAAAACTGATTAACCATGCCACTCAGTTTCACACTTAACGTTTGTAAGTGAGTGCAGCTGGAATCATTTTCTTCAACGCTTTCTTGTAAGAGCTGTGTGAGATCTCTTACCCCTGTAACATTTTCACTGATAGACTCAGATACCGAGCTTTGTTCTTCAACGGCAGTCGCTGTTTGCAGGTTCATATCATTAACAGCATCAATTGACTGTGCAATGCGATCCATAGACTCCGTAGCCTGTTCAACTTCACCGACACTGTCACTGACACTTTGTTGTGACTTTTTCATCAGCTCTGCTGCTTTAGAAGACATATCTCGCAACTGGTTAACAATCGTAGTGATCTCATCGGTTGATTCATAAGTACGATTTGCCAATGTTCTCACCTCATCAGCCACGACGGCAAACCCTCTGCCTTGCTCACCAGCACGTGCTGCTTCAATAGCGGCATTGAGTGCCAGTAAATTAGTTTGCTCAGCTACATTTCTTATCACATCAACAATGGCATTAATATTTTCACTGTTCGCTTGTAATTGATCAATAAAATCATTGGTTTCCTGAATTTCAACCTGTAAACGACGCATTTGCTCACAAGCATTATTGATCGTGGACTTACTCGTCTGCGCTTCATCATTCACCGTTTCCACCCGTTCAGAAGAACTTTGCGCATTGTCAGCAACTTCCTGAATAGAAGACGACATTTCTGTCACTGCGGTAACAACTTGATCGATTTGCGAAAATAATGAATCAGTTTCCTGCATATTATTTTGAATCCGCTTACGTAAGCTATTAAGTTCGTTATCAATCCCGTGGGCACTATCATTAATGCGACCTATTGTGGCGGTTAACTCACTGCGGTGTGCTTTAAACGCTAATAAAATATCACCCACTTCATCCTTACGCCCGGTATAAACAAAACGGGCGAGCGGGTCAGAATAAAAAGATCGTGCTTCTTCAGCCGCTTGAACCACTGGATTAATTAACCACCAGGCATAACCACACATCAAAATAGCCATACCCATAAATAACAGAACAGCCGCCGTATCAACGAGTCCTTGCAGCCATAACCCAGCCATCACTAAAAGAGGAACAATTAATAACCCTGTCAGTATTTTTTGAGATAAGGTGAAAAAGGGCGTTAACCGAAGTGATTGTTTATCCTTTAACGCTTTGTACAGTGCTTCAGCGCGCTTGATATATTCTGGTCGTGCTTTGACTCTGACCGATTGATACTCTTTGCTATCACCGTTCATCTTAAGTGGCGTAGCAAAAGCATCCACCCAATAATGGTCACCATTTTTACAGCGATTTTTAACGATTCCCATCCAAGACTTACCTGACTTAAGGTGTTGCCACATCTCTCCAAAGGCTTCCTGTGGCATTGTTGGATGACGAATAATATTGTGGTGTTGACCTACTAGCTCTTCCTGGCTAAAGCCGCTAACCTTGATAAAGTCTTGGTTTACGTAGGTAATATCTCCATTCAAATCAGTAATAGAAAGTAGATTAGCTTTCTCGTCGTAGCTGAATTCTTTTTCAGTAACTGGCATATTGATGCGCACAGCATAACCCCCGCAACCCGTATTACGTTACTGTCTAATTAAAGACCAATGACAGCCACTTCGCTAAAACAAGTCGCGACGATTTAATTCTTATTCGCTAAAATGCCCGTTTTTGCTCAATCTAGAGTAAACTTATAGCCTTTTTCTATAACGTATATTCAAAGCACCTATTTAACTGATAGCCTCGTGATGTGAATGGTAGTAGTCATCAATACACCACAGGTTATAACTTAACCGCTAAGGAGCCGCTTATTTATGACATTCAGTTCCGTCAAATCGCTATTAACAGGCCTGAGTCCTGAAGGTAGTGAAGTCAGTGTTCAAGGCTGGGTAAGAACAAAACGTGAGTCAAAAGCGGGTATTGCTTTTATTGCACTACATGATGGCTCTTGCTTTGACCCTATTCAGTTAGTTGTACCTCAGGAGTTGCCTAATTTTGAGCAAGAAATAACTAAAATTACCAGTGGCTGCTCAATCTCAGCAACAGGCACATTGGTTGCCTCCCAGGGGAAAGGTCAAGCCTATGAAATTCAGATCACTCAACTTGAAGTCATCGGCTGGGTAGATAACCCTGATACCTACCCAATGCAGCCCAAGCGCCACACAGTAGAATTTTTACGAGAGGTTGCTCACTTACGTCCCCGTACTAACTTGATTGGTGCCGTAACGCGTGTTCGAAACTGTGTATCGCAAGCGGTGCATCGTTTTTTTAACGAGAATGGGTATTGCTGGATTCACACACCTATCATTACCGCTAGCGACTGCGAGGGAGCAGGGGAGATGTTTCGCGTCAGCGCCCTGGACTTAGCTAACTTGCCGCGCACCGAATCTGGCGCCATTGACTACTCTCAGGACTTTTTTGGCAAAGAAAGCTTTTTGACCGTATCAGGACAATTGAACTTAGAAGCCTATTGTTTGGCGATGTCAAAAGTGTATACCTTCGGCCCCACGTTTCGTGCAGAAAACTCTAATACCAGTCGGCACCTTGCTGAGTTCTGGATGATAGAGCCAGAAATTGCGTTTGCAGATATCAATGATCTG
Source organism: Zooshikella sp. RANM57 (assembly GCF_050749885.1). NCBI lineage: Bacteria > Pseudomonadati > Pseudomonadota > Gammaproteobacteria > Oceanospirillales > Zooshikellaceae > Zooshikella > Zooshikella sp. RANM57. The sequence continues at coordinate 330,979 of NZ_JBOIUB010000002.1, forward strand.
ATCGATTTGGCGGAAGATCTTCTGAAATACGTTTTCCGTTGTGTATTAACAGAATGTGCTGATGATATGGCCTTCTTTGCTCAACGAGTTGAAAAGACTGCAATTAGCCGACTTGAACATATCATCAATCATGACTTTGCTCGCGTAGATTACACAGATGCGATTGAAATTCTACAAAAGTCAGGTAAACAGTTTGAGCATCCTGTAAGTTGGGGTATTGATTTACAAACTGAACATGAACGCTATATCAGTGAAGAACATATTGGTCGACCTGTTGCCGTAGTCAATTACCCCAAAGATATCAAAGCCTTTTATATGCGCCTTAATGACGACCAAAAAACTGTGGCAGCAATGGATATTCTGGCCCCAGGTATTGGTGAAATCATTGGTGGATCGCAACGGGAAGAGCGCTTAAATGTGCTGGATCATCGTTTAGAAGAAATGGGATTAGATAAAGAGGACTATAGCTGGTATCGCGACTTACGTCGTTATGGCACAGTACCTCATGCTGGTTTTGGCCTCGGCTTAGAACGCCTGGTGTCGTATATTACGGGAGTGGCTAACGTTCGGGATGTTATTCCTTTTCCACGAACCCGTCGCAATGCTGATTTCTAATATCTCTTTCAGCATGTAAATTACGCATGTAGTACACAGCCTAAGGGCTATCAATTTAACTAGCCCTTAGTCCACAACTTAGAAAATATGTTGCAAAAGATTAAACCTGCAATAGTTTTTGAATTTCTCGACGTGGTTAGGAGGTGATGTTTGCGCCTAGGTCTTGATATTGGTGGTACAAAAATAGCCGCTACCGTCATTTCGCCAAAGCTGGATATCCTTTGGCAAATATCCACTCCCACCCCCAAGCAGAACCTCAATGACTTTCTGTTATGTATTAATCAACTTATTCAACAAGCCTTAACCCAGGTAGGTACGTTATCTCATATTGGCATCGGTATTCCTGGTGTTGTCAATGAGCAAGGTATGCTTAATGCCAGTAATATGGGGGCAATTAATCAACAGTGTATTGAGGCATTATTCAAAGAGCACATAGCACAACCACTCTCTATCGAAAATGATGCAAACTGTTTTGCACTTGCTCAAGCGCATGGTCATCAACTGGGTAAAAATGAGGTTATGTTTACTGCGGTATTAGGTACAGGTGTAGGTGGTGCCTGGGTGTTACCGAATCGCACACTATGGTCCGGAACACAAAACTTAGCAGGGGAGTGGGGGCATAACCCATTGCCGGATTTATCATTAATTCCTACGGAACAACAACTGACGTGTCAGTGTGGTCAACGAGGTTGTATTGATACTTATTTATCAGGGTCTGGTTTTTCACTTCTCTATTTTCAACACACTGGCGAACAGCTTGACGCACCAGCAATTATTAGTCGTTACCGTAATCAAGAAAAAGCAGCAAGTGAGGTATTTCGTCGTTACACCCATTATCTTGCCCATGCGCTAGCGACGATCATTCAGACTTTAGACCCAACCTGTATTGTGCTGGGTGGCGGAATGTCAACCATACCGGAACTCTATCAAACCGTTCCTCAATATTGGGCAAACTACATGTTAAAACCACCTGTCACCCCATTGCTATCCCCTGTTTATGGAGACTGGGCAGGGGCGATAGGGGCTGCATTGCTTGAGTAAACAATCACGATAGCAATATATAAAAAAAGGCGGGAATATTTCCCGCCTTAATCATATTAAATACCGTGTTATTTTATACTACTACTGCCGTTTAAACTGGATATTGTCTACCAAGAAATCATTACCTGATTTTGGCCCGAAAACAAACAGGAATGCTCGCTTAACTTTACCTTTTGCCTGGTAAGAAAAGTCACCACTAATAGTCATCCACTGTTTATTCGCAGGAACAGTTTCATACTTAACTCGTGTCCAGTGAGCACCATCGTCATCTTCAAAAAACAGTTGCATATCAACATACTGTTCTTCTTTAACGCTATCGGCCAGACGTGTATCAAAACTGTATTTGTAGGTTTTACCACTTTCCAGTAAGCCTCTGGCATTCAGGTAAATACCTGCATACCACTTTTCACGTCCAGTGAGAGACAGGCTGTAATTACCCGCGTTAGCCGATGCCGTAGTACGGGTTGCTTTTTTCAAACCGAAGTAAGGCTTCCAACCTTGATTATCATTTTCAAAACTATGATTAATGACATCATTATCATCTTGTCCTGGCTGTTCACCCGCCTTAGTCAACATGACCTCATCCGCATAGAAGTCGACACCTTCTTTAGGACCAAAGATCAACAGTTTAACTTTTTTGACCTTACCAAATGTTTCTACCTTAAATTTAGTGGTAATTTTGGTCGCTTCATTTGAGGTAATGGATTTATGAGCAAGGGTTTGATACTGAATACCCAGGTCATTCTCAATTTGCAGTACAATACTGGCATTGTCACGCGCTTGAGATTTTGCCGCTAACTGCATATTTAAACTCAACTCAAACTCAGTTGCCGTGATATCTCCAGCTGACTTTAAGCTTTCAGTAATATCTTGGATAGCGCCATCATAGTAAGCCGATCTTCCCTTAACATGTAACAGATTATCTGTACCACAGCTTACCTTAATCTGTTTTTGCGCAAGGTTAACCGAATTATTTTTAAATGTGCTCCACCCATCAAGACTATTAAAGTCAGGTGATTTCACTAAGCTCTTTTTAAGCTGAGGCTTATCACACGTACCCGGTTTTGGTTGGTCTGGATTATCCGGCTTATCTGGATCAGGCCAGCCCGGATCTGTCGGATCTGTTGGATCGGTTGGATCGGTTGGATCGGGATTAGGTGAATCTGGGTCAGGCCAACCAGGACCATTAGGATCAGGTTTAGGTCCATCAGGGTCAGGCCAACCTGGATCTGTTGGGTCCGTGGGATCTGTTGGGTTCGGGTTGGGATTAGGGTTGGGGTTCGGGTTGGGGTTCGGGTTGGGGTTCGGGTTGGGATTAGGGTTGGGGTTCGGATTACTGACCTTGGTTGGCATCCATTCAGCCATTTGTGCAGCAACGGCATTTAAGTTAGTAACAGAATCCGCACCATCTGACCGACTTTTATCAACTCCACATACCTGATTATTACATTTACGAACGCGGGGGTTAGAAAAGTACTGCAAGCCTCTGGCATTATAAACATGGGGATAGGCCATGACGGTGGTAAATGAACCATTCACACCATAACCTCGTGCCCAACTCCAAATACCGCCATTGCTTTGCTGTTTCAACCCATGGCCTAAGCTCATGTTATGGCCAAGCTCATGCGCAAATACACTCAGGCCACAGTTAGAAGCAACGACACTATAAGCTTGGTCTGCAGCACCACGATAAAATTGCCCATTCCGCCCAGGTGGAACCCAAGCAATACCACAAAGTCCACCATTACGGGGTGCTACATAACTAACAAAGTCAGCACCATATTGTTGTCTTAGTCGAGCAGCTTCACTGTCTCGTGTAATGTTATTTAATGCATATTCACTAACAACACCATAACTACGACTAAGCGGCTTAACCCCTACAAGCCGTAATTGAATATTGGCGCCACTATTTATATATGCTTGGTTAGCATATTCAACAAATGTTGTTGCAAGGGATTTAATATCATTAGTACCCACATTACCTGTAGGATAAACAACCAGTACATCCAGCGTGGTTGCAGCCATGGCCTGAACTGAGGCTAGCGATGCCACAGCCAGACCTGTCAAGATCTGCTGCTTAAACTTCATAATGTAAACCTTCTTTACCCATTAATTATGCAAAATGCTTTACCTGACAAAAACTGCCAAAGGTAATGGACTTGCTAAAAACTTGTCGTATAACAGTGTGTTAATTTGTTTTGTAATTAATTGTGACAAGCTGCATCAAAACGGTTAAAAACACACAAAATATGCTGCTTTTTGCAGTCGTTTTTACTTAAATTAACGAAATAACATAAAATAAAACGCGATACATAACACAGTTACAAAATACGCCTACCAAAAAACAAAAATTCGCAAAAGTGATCACGAAGTTTTCGTAAGCAACATCAAGCACAATGTGTTGTGTAATTAAATTCCTGGGTAAAAACCTATCAGGCGTGCAAAAAATCCTGGCACGTATAGAAGGTAAAAATTTAAAGGTAGAAGCGTCACAAGGTAATATGTAAGTACATCAAAAAAACAAAACTGTCTTTTTTTTACCACACAGAATTAATAGAAATTGTCACCGCTCTTAGAACGAGTCATTTACACTGCTTTATAAAAGCAACGGCGTTTACTTAAAAAGGACTCATTCGTTATGGCTATCTACCATGTGCTCTGGACGGGTGGCTGGGATTCCACATTTCGGTTATTAGATTTACTCATCAACAAAGCGGCACCTGTCGTGCCATACTACATTCTCAATACTGACCGTACGTCAACCGGCATTGAGTTATCGACAATGACCCGAATAAAGCGCGCCATACAGCACAAGTGGCCTGATAGGGCTAAGCGATTATCACCCACTGTCTTTCGAGCTGCTAATGATGTGGAAGCGGTTGATACTTTAATTGAGAGTTACGATGACATATTAAAAAGCCAATACATTGGTCCTCAATATGAGTGGCTGGCTAAGTTTGCTCATCAGCTTAATTTACACGACCTTGAACTCTCAATACACAAAGATGACAAAGCCCACGATGTTTTACTGCCCTATGTTGTCAAACAGGCGGATGAACATGGGCCTTACTGGGTCGTCAATCCTCAGCTTAAAAATACGCCAGAATATCAGCTCTTTCATTATTTTCGCTTTCCCTTATTTGAACACACCAAACTGGAAATGGCTCAACAAGCTGAATCGAGTGGTTTTTCAGATATTTTAGAAATGACTTGGTTTTGCCATGAACCTTTAACCAACCTACAACCTTGTGGTACATGCAACCCTTGTCGATACACAATAGAAGAGGGATTAGGCCGACGAATTCCCTGGCGGGGTAAACTACGATATTGGGGAAAACGTGTCCTTACACCATTGTTATCAAAAGTTTAGTCTTAGAGGCCCCTGTCCAGGGCAATTACCACTGCTTACGGAACTTCCAGCGTCTATTTTACAAACCCATTCAAACACAGCAAGCCCACTTTTTGATGATTAAATAAACACAAGCCGTATTTTGATGTGTCCCAATGGTCAACAAAGGCTGGATAATGCATGTAGAACTGTTTGCCGCAAGGACGCGGCAACCAAGCCTCCAGGGAAGGATTTACGGCGTGTTCGAAGGGCGTTATGCGGACGTGAACAATATAATACTAATTTAATGAGTCAACGAACACGACAGTGCACGTGTTTTTCTTTCCCAATAATGATTCAACAATAACGAAACGAGAATAATGCCTCCTCCCAGCAACAGTCGAACCACATCAGCATCATGATTCCAAATAATCAGGTTTACTACCAAACCAGCAGGTATGAGAGCGTTGTTCATCACCGCCAAGGTACCAACATCCACTTTGGTTGCCCCTTTATTCCAGCAAAAGAACCCTAGGCCAGAAGCACCTAACCCCAACCACAATAATACTCCCCATTGCACAGAAGTTGTCGGGTAACGATCAGTCCCTAAAAACCACCAGGCAATCAATGCAACCACTAAGGCGCCAGCATAAAAACAACCAAAGACTGCATGTTGAGGTAAATGTTGACCACGATGTTGGATAAATACTTTATAACTAACCTGACCAAGCGCAAAACACACATTAGCCCCTTGGACTAACAAGAAACCCCACACATAATCTTGCGTAATATTATCGTAACGAATAACCACAGCACCTAACACTGCTAATATGGCTGCTAATAAATACCGTGTTCGAAAAGTTAATGTCCAAATGTCATACAATAAGGCAACATAAACAGGCGTTAATGTAGTAAATAATAAAACTTCAGGTACTGTCAGTAATAAAAAGGACTGATAGTAAAAAATATACATAAAACCTAGCTGAATGGCGCCAATCAGCATCAGTGGCAAAACATAATCCAACCGCAACCATTGCTTACGTAACAATGGTATAAATAGCAAAAAGGCCAGCGCTATTCTTAACAGAACAGAAAAATAAGCGTCAACTTGCCCAGCGAGATATACCCCAATCAAACTAAATGAAAAAGCCCACAACAGGGTAATTGCTGACAAGTAATACATTATCCCTCCTAAAATTTCTACGCTGAACGGTTTGTTCACCATTACAAAAAATTGCTCATGAAAAGGCCAGCGATAATGCCAGATTCACAAGGCATGTGCCAGCACCGTTAGCTAGAGCATTCAATACGATAGATTGTCAACAATATTGGCTTGACTGAAACAATTTAAGGCGTTAACTTCGTTTTAAATAATAAGATTGTTGACAATGTATGGATGGTACTCCTTTGTCCAGTCATAAACACGCAGACCCATCACTTGAGAACAGCAAGCAAACGGCTTCAGCCAGAATTTTTAATGAATTACTGCAAACTATCCTTTCTGGTCAGCTAGTACCTGGTAGCAAAATAAACGAAGCAGAATTAGCTGCACGCCATGGGTGTAGCAGAGGTCCTCTTCGTGAAGCACTGCAACGTTTGGAAGGCTTGCATTTAGTTCTGCGAGAAGCCCATGTTGGTGCACGTGTGGTCTCTCTTTCTGACCAACAACTCACCGAGCTGTACCAAATTCGAGAGGTTCTAGAAGGGCTTGCCTGTCGACTGGCAGCACAACATATGACTGAACACGCTAAAGATGAGTTAAGGACATTACTGGAAACCCATCGACGCTATTTAGAAGATGGTGGACATCAAAAATACTACCCTCAATCGGGGGATCTGGACTTTCATTACTTACTGATTCGTAGTAGTCAAAACGCGCTTTTGCTCCGTCAATTAGGCGATGAATTATACCCTTTGTTACAACTTTATCGTCGGCAGTTCCGTGATAGCGGTTACCAACAACCACAACTCGCCTTCAAAGAGCATTTACACATTGCAGAAGCCATCATTGAAGGGGATGGAGAGTTGGCCGAAATACTCATGCGCAAACATATTGCCCGAGCGCGAAAACGTTTGAAATATATCTTAACCACTTAATTATTTTTATTACGTAAATTGTAAAAAGTACATATCACTCACCATCGTTAAAAACATAATAAGCATAAAAAGTTTCACGAAAGCTATATAGGCAACTTGGAGAGAAAGGATGAATACAACCTCCCAACAATCACCCGGCGCTCGCTTTCGTCAGCAGGTAGCATCACAATCCCCTTTACAAATTGTGGGAACCATCAATGCCTACTGTGCCATGCTCGCCGAACAAGCAGGGCATCAGGCTATTTATTTATCCGGTGCAGGGGTTGCTAATGCTTCTTTTGGCCTCCCAGATTTAGGCATGACTTCACTTTCTGAGGTGTTAGAAGACGCACGTCGTATTACAGCCGCCAGTCAGTTACCGTTATTAGTTGATATTGATACAGGGTTTGGTGGTGCTTTAAGTATTGCGCGAACGATTAAAGGGATGGAACAAGCAGGGGTAGCAGCCGTTCATATTGAAGATCAGGTTCAACAAAAGCGCTGTGGGCATCGTCCCAATAAAGCAATAGTCTCACCTGAAGAGATGGTGGATCGGGTAAAAGCCGCTGTTGATGCGCGCGTCAATGAAACGTTTGTCATCATGGCACGCACTGACGCATTAGCCGTAGAAGGCATGGAGTCAGCCATTGAGCGAGCATGTTTATGTGTTGAAGCCGGTGCTGATATGATTTTTCCTGAAGCGATGGCAACACTTGATGATTATCAGCGCTTTACCCAAGCCGTTAATGTGCCAGTGTTAGCTAACATTACAGAGTTTGGTAAAACACCATTATTTAGTTGTGAAGAATTAGCCTCTGTTGGCGTTCAATTGGTGTTATACCCACTGAGTGCTTTTCGTGCCATGAGTAAAGCAGCACTCAATGTCTACCAACAATTAAAAGAAAAAGGGCATCAGCGTGATTTAACCATTGATATGCAAACCCGTGAAGCACTCTATCAAACGCTTAATTATCATCATTATGAGCAAACTTTAGATCGCTTATTTTCAAAAGAAACAAAATGAGATTAAAACGCATCATTATTAAATAAATGGCAAAATAAAATAAAAATAACACCCTAAATGGATATAAACAAAAAAATGCTTTTTATTGTCAAATAAATAACTAATGAAAAGTATTATGAAAGGTATAAAGGATAACCTTATCAATTAGGAGAATAATAATGTCTGATAATAAAAAAGATTCTGCAGGACTTCGTGGACGCTCAGCGGGTGAAACCGCATTATGTACTGTAGGGCAAAGTGGAGCAGGCTTAACCTACTGTGGCTATGATATTGCCGATTTAGCTGAACACGCCCGCTTTGAGGAAGTAGCCTATTTATTATTTCATGGAGAGCTACCCAATCGCCAGCAGTTGGACAGTTACCTTACGCAGTTGGTAACACTACGAAAAATGCCTGATGCCTTACGTAAAACGTTGGAGTTAATGCCCGCCAGCACGCACCCTATGGATGTGATGCGCACAGCTTGCTCAATGTTAGGCGCCATCACCCCCGAGCATGATTTTTCCGAGCAACAATTACATATTGATCGTATGTTGGCCTTATTCCCTGCCATTATTTGTTACTGGTATCGCTATCATAAAGAAGGGGTAAAAATTGATATTGAACTGGATGACAAGGAGACGGGAAGTTATCTTCTTCATTTACTCCATGGTCAGGCACCCAAAGCCATACACTGCGATGCTATGAATGCCTCATTAATTGTTTATGCAGAACATGAATTTAATGCATCGACCTTTGCTGCCCGCGTGTGTGCTTCCACGCTATCAGATATTTATGCTTGTATTACAACCGCAATTGGCACCTTGAAAGGTCCATTACATGGAGGTGCAAATGAAGCTGCGATGGCTATGATTAGTCAATGGCGTACCCCAGAAGAAGCAGAGAAGGGCATTCTCGAAAAATTGGCAAACAAAGAAAAAATTATGGGGTTTGGTCATGCAGTCTATCGTGAATCTGATCCTCGTAATGCCATTATCAAAGCATGGTCAAAACGTTTAGCCGATGAACACGATGATCGTGTACTGTATCCTGTCTCAGTTCGATGCGAAGAAGTGATGTGGCGAGAAAAACACTTATTCTGTAATGCTGATTTTTTTCATGCGTCAACCTATCATTTTATGAGCATTCCAACCCCGTTATTTACGCCTATTTTTGTCTGCTCACGACTAACAGGATGGGCTGCTCATGTCATGGAACAACGTTCAAATAACCGCATCATTCGTCCTTCAGCCGACTATACAGGCCCTGAAAATCGCCCCTGGCTACCAATAGCACAACGCTAATTTTTTAAGCTATATACCTCTTGTGATGGATATTTTACGTATTCGACTAAATTAAGGATTAATCATTATTATGAGCTCTAATGTTGATATTAACGAACGTACAGCACCTGATGCCTTATTGGTTGAAATCGCAGATTATGTGTGTGAAACCACGATAAGTTCTACAACAGCCTATACCACAGCCCGTCACTGTCTGATGGATACATTGGGCTGCGGATTATTAGCATTACGTTTTCCTGAATGCGCCAAATTACTGGGTCCGATTGTGGAGGGTACTATTGTCCCCCATGGCGCTCGTGTACCAGGAACCCAATTAAGACTGGACCCTGTAAAAGCAGCCTGGGATATTGGCTGCATTATTCGCTGGTTAGACTTTAATGATACCTGGTTGGCGGCTGAATGGGGGCATCCATCAGATAACCTTGGCGGCATTCTAGCGGTTGCAGATTATATTTCTCAACAGCGTATCAGCCAGGGGCAGACACCACTAACCATGCATGATGTACTCACTGCCATGATTAAAGCCCACGAAATTCAGGGTGTGCTCGCGTTAAATCATAGTTTTAATCGGGTTGGGCTTGATCATGTCGTTTTAGTCAAAGTCGCCTCGACAGCAGTGATAACACATATGATGGGAGGCACACGCGAACAAATCATTGATGCGCTATCTCAAGCCTGGCTTGATGGTCAAGCATTGCGTACTTACCGTCATGCGCCTAACGCCGGCTCACGTAAATCCTGGGCGGCTGGAGATGCAACATCACGTGCTGTACGACTTGCGGATATTGTCCTAAGAGGAGAGATGGGCTACCCCAGTGTGCTTTCAGCACCTAAGTGGGGCTTTCAGGATGTGCTGTTCAAAGGCGAATCACTGAAACTGGCTCAACCACTTCATAGTTATGTTATGGAAAATGTGCTGTTTAAAATATCATTCCCTGCCGAATTTCATGCCCAAACAGCTGTCGAAGCAGCCCTTACTCTTCATTCCCAGGTTAAATCTCGTATAAATGAAATTGAAAAAATTGTCATTCATACTCATGAATCCGCGATTCGTATTATCAGTAAAATGGGACCGTTAAATAACCCGGCTGATCGAGATCACTGCCTCCAATACATGATAGCGGTCCCATTATTATGTGGCAGTTTATGCGCTGAGCACTATGAAGACGCATTCCACAATGCGCACCCTGAAATTGATCAACTCCGCCAAAAAATGGCCGTCATCGAAGATCAACGCTTTAGTCGAGAGTACTTAGAAGCCGACAAACGCTCCATTGCCAATGCAGTACAAGTATTTTTTACGGATGGTTCTGCAACCGAACAAATTACTGTGGAGTACCCTATTGGTCATCAACGCCGTCGAAAAGAAGGGATTCCTCTGTTAGAGGAAAAATTCAGGGATAATTTAGCCACTCGCTTTCCTAAAATCCGCGCTAATAAAATCTATAAGCTATGTAATGACCAACAGCAGTTAGAACGCACCCCAGTGAATACATTTATGGATTTATTCATGATTTAGTAAAATTAATAGCACTTGCCTCAAGGGTACCGCTAAAAAAGTGCATTTTTAGCAGTGCCCTCAAGCCAGTTTGCACGGTTTAAGGCTGGTGAATAAACTTATTTCAACAAAACAATCACATCCTCATAAATCATTACTAGACTATAAAAGAGAGTAAACTATACAAACTTTTTAGTAGTAATATGTCGTAAGAGGTTTCTACTCATGATGGTTGAGCCACCTGTCACTCGAGAATCCATTATCACCTGTCCCAAATGTGGTCATAAGCAAGCTGGGTATATGCCAACCAATGCCTGCCAATGGTTTCTACCCTGCGAATCCTGCAAATTTATGATGCGTCCCAAACCTGGTGACTGCTGTGTTTTTTGCTCCTATGGCACAGTGCCATGTCCTTCAAAACAACGGTTACGACAATGTGGATAGTACAACCTGTCGAGTAAGCCCCAATGTTTTAGCAATTTGTGGAACGTCAGTGACTTACCCGCTCGCAAGATTGCCTTCATGTTTTTACATCGGACACGTTAAGCCTCAATAGACGTGATAGATGATAGAATGAAGATGAGTGGCTGCTTTCGTGTATCAATAAGCTGCTAAAAAATTGTCAGGTTGTTACTGACCACTCTTGCAAGCCATTACAAACTTCAGGCTGCTAAGCCTGATTCACTTAATTTCCCGCAGCGACATCACCTTGCTCTTTAAGAAATGCTTGATAAGCTGCATACTCTTTGGGCGATAACTTATAACGATTTAATGATTCAGCCGCCATTCTTCTGATTTCCCAAAGTTCCTGATCATTGACAATTAATTGGGTCAATGTTTCTCGCAATTGATTGGAAACAATACGGCTTTCCTGTATTGCCATCATGGCACTAATTCGATCATCAGGGTTCTTTGATTTATTCAAAATACCCACTATCGGACTTAAGTCATTTTCATCTTTAGCCCACTGACCCACTTTAAAGATACTCGCTGATCTGACCCCACTATCAGTATTTGCGGTTGCAAGAGACGTTAATTGCTGAATGGTTTGTTGTGATTCATGTTCTGGTAAGGTAATCACAGGCATAGCATTTAGCGCGGCCATTAAAATATCAGGATTATCATTTGAGCTGAGAATACCGGTTGTCAGTTTATATGTTTTTTTACTGGGGATATCAAGTCGAGCTAATAAATCAAGACCTGCTAATTGTTCTTCTACCTGACCACTTTTCGCCAAGTCGAATGCAGCCGTTTCAACTTGTGGATCTTTAATTTCTGCCAATACAGTCTGTAGCAGCGAACCCATCTCAGAGTTTGGTTCTAACTTATAGTTATCAATAATACTAGAGAGGGCAGAAGAATCTTTTTCGGCATTTTCCAGCAGAGACTGTAAAATAGATTGTATTTTACCTTGTTTTTCTGGGCCTTCAGCTTCAGCAAGTAACAAACGCAAATTATCCACAGTCGCACTGGCCAGATCGTAAGGTGAAGTCTGGATGGGGGCCTCATCCAGTATTTCTTGTTCTCTATTTGAGGAATGTTGATCCTGCTTATGCTCATCTTTAACCATGAGTGACTGGGCTGATTTTGTGACCGCTGTTGACGTCTTTTGGGTTTTGTCAGGGTGAGATGTTATGTTACTCGTTGGTAATTTTGGACTGTTTTTTTCTGTATCCGGAGAAGTAAGAAAAAAATAGCCTCCCGCTATTAATGCCCCCCCAGCCACAGCGCTAATGATAAATGAAAGTTTTTTCATAGCAAGTTACGACCTTAATTCAGAAAATGCACAACAGTAATGGTTGGCAATATATAATTTTCATTGAAGGATACCCTTCACGAATCATATCTATATAGGCTAGCTGAGCATGTTTTAGTTTCTTAACAATACTCAGCCAGCACATAAGTAAAACGTTAATAGCTACTATTAACGCGCGACAGTTGATGCTTCCATGATTTTTTGAAAACTCCGGGCATAACCTGCCAACAACTGCGCCTTATCCAAGCCGTTTACAACACGACGTGCATTAACATAGTCTGTCTTGCCGGCCAGGATATAGCTTCCCAATTTTTTCCCTGTAAATACACCATAAAACATGCCATAAGACATGACGGTGTATGCTATATTAGGCTCTAGTGCTTTGGTAGGATTACTTACTAAATCTACACCTACAATAGAAGACATTTTTCGATAATTGTATTTATGTGTTAACTGTACATAACCTCTACCTTTATAACGACAACCACCATCATATCGACGACAGTTTTCATTGCCATATTCAGTGATCGGTTTATACGTGTTTGCTACTTCATGTTTTGTTGTAGAAAACATATACGCAATCTGACGCATCCATACCGTTTTATTTTTAATTGCGGGTCGTGTGTCTTTTTCCATATTAACTAAAAGGTAGTTAATGCCATCAACCTGACTTTGTGATAACCGACCAAATGTTGCCCTGAACTTGTTATAAAACTCCTTGCGTTTGATATTAAAACCTTGTGCTGACGAACTTGCCTTGAAGGCAATACTATCAGACATCACATTGGATAAACGTCCTTGTTGATTTTTCAGTTGAAAATAAACTTTCTTAGCACCGTTACCGGCAGATAACGTGAATGTTATTTTATTTTCAAATGCTTTCCATGTGGCACCAGAAAAGTTACTCTTCTCACTAATACGATACATGATGGGTGTTGATCCACTGTATGTACTGTATACTGTAACAAACCGACTGCTGGTGTTCGCTGCACTTTTATTTATATTAAAACCCGTTAGCTGAATAGCCGTGTTTGAGCTACCATTTCCTAAATATCCACTATGAATCCAACGCGCTTCACTTGCATACCAGACTTTTTTCCACACGCCATCTGAACCAATAACGGCCCAATGGGAACCACTTGGCGCTGTCCCCACAAGACGATAATGGGTACCAGGACCTGAGCGTACATTTAACGCCGCGGTAGATACCACATCACAATTCACTTTTGCTGTAGAGGTATAAGACTGACTGTAGATCCAACGCGCTTTCCCTCCATCAAACCAAACCTGCTTCCATGCGCCTGATGTTTTCCCTGTCGCAATGTAATACTCACCACTGTGCATCGTCCCAATTTTTTCATAATTGGTGCCAGGTCCAGATCGAACATTTAAATATGAATTTGTTACTTTTATAGCTGAACATGTTTCTGCTAATCCCTGCTGAGCAAAAGTGGCAAACATTACTCCGACAATTAATGTCACAGTTCGAAATTGATTTATTTTCCATTCCATCCTAATCACCCTTCAAAAATATATTATTTAAGCAGCTAAAAGGCACATCCTTTGACCTTAATCAAAATATTTATATAAATTAGTTGTCGTATTTAGAACATCAAAATCAAACAATATAAATAGACAGTTAACTCATAACAAGTATGAACGTTCAGTTTTAAGACGTTATTTTTATTGGTAGGAAAAAAATGGGAAATAAAGAAATATTTTCTTAGGTACTAATCTACAATTGTCGTAATAAAAATAATACAGGTTTGCTCAGCAATCGGGGCAATCGCATATAGTTACTGTTACCCCCTTCAAACACGTCCTGAACCCTTCCCTGGAAGGCATGGTTACTGCATCCTTGCGACAAGCCATTCGATGTGCTTTATCTGACTATGGGCATAATACTTACTTAAAACTGTCGTTGAATGCCCGTAAGAGAGAGCACACGAGTCGCAATTTCTTCAATGGAAAACTGTGTAGTATTAATAAAAGGTACATGAGCCTCTTGCATTAGCGCTTCTACTTCATTGACCTCTTGTCGACATTGTTTGATAGAAGCGTAACGACTTTCCGGTCGACGCTCGTGACGAATAGCCGCCAGTCGCTCTGCATCAATGGTCAGTCCAAATAGACGGTCCTTATGACTTAGTAATATTCCAGGTAACCGTTGATTATCCAAATCCTCTTCGGTTAATGGGTAGTTCGCTGCATTAATACCATACTGAAGCGCAAGATATAAACAGGTAGGTGTTTTTCCACAGCGTGATACGCCAATCAAAATCACGTCAGCTTGATCATAAGCATAGGTTTTTGCACCATCATCGAAATCCAGGGCAAAATGAACGGCGGTGATACGTTGATGATAGCGGGGGTCAGCCGCTATCACGCGATTTTGCCCAATACTGTGGTTAGAAGGTTGTTGTAATTCCTGCTCAAGCGGCGTTAAAAATGCTGAAAAACAATCAATGACAAAAGCATCTAATGAGCTTAATTCTTGTGTTACTGCTTCATTGACAATGGTAGAAAAAATTAAGGGTCGCTGTTCTGCCTGAAAGGCATATTGTTTTATTTGCTTAACGGTCTGCTGAGCTTTCTCAACGGTATCAATATAAGGGAATGTTTTATAACTAAACTGATCCCGATTAAATTGAGTCAACAAACTATGACCCAAAGTTTCTGCTGTTATTCCTGTACCGTCTGAAATAAAAAACACACAGCGCTTTACCATGTTGGTGTTCTCCCAACTTTTTTATCTAAGCTACTTTATCTAAGCTACGTTTTTGCTTGTTTGTCTATGCAGACTCCCATCACCTTACTTGATTTCATGACCAGGCAGAGCAAGCCAAGGGGATGAGACGCAACGAGTATACGTGACGATCCTTAAAAATGACAAGTCATGCCTTATATTATTTTCATGAAATCAATTCGTTCCACTTTAGAACCCTTAAGTAAAATTGTTCACTAATATTTTGCAATAATTATTTTTTGTAGAACAAGCAAAATCATGAATTTTCTTCTCTTAATGGGGTAGACTTATAGAGCGTAGTTTACTAACTCCTGCTTTATTAAACGTTATTATGTCATTAGTCTCAATTCGAAAATAAACATTTTTCACTAACAATTTCAGTACTTTTCTTTGTTTTAAAAACACTAACTTTCATGGTAGTGTTTAGTCAATGTGGATGAGCTACTGGTTTTATCGATAAAAAACCTGATTTCTTTTATGGCAATTATATGACTAAAGCGATAAAACAAGCAGGTTATACCAATAACTCAGAAAACAGCCATGTATAGGTATTGTTCGAAAAAACATTTTAACGTGAAGGATATACCTCTCGTGTTTAATACATAGCTAAAACGAACAATACACATCAATATCCTAAAATAACCCTAGCGTTTCAAGTACAAATAAACCATAAGGTATCGACACTGGAGACTGACTGAGTGAATAAATACGTTATTCCCTTTACCCAACTGGGTGTCAATGATATACCACTGGTAGGTGGCAAAAATGCCTCTCTTGGTGAGATGATCTCCGCTTTAAGCAATGCTGGGGTAAAAGTGCCTGATGGTTTTGCAACCACAGCAGATGCTTATCGGGACTTCCTAAGCCAACAAGGGCTGGACCAGCGTATTAACGCGGTGCTTGATCAACTTGACGTGGATGATGTTCAAGCACTGGCAAAAGCCGGGCGAAACATCAGGCAGTGGATAATCGATACGCCATTTCCTCCAGAGTTTCAAGCCACTTTGGAAGAAGCCATCACCACACTTCAGCAACATCACGAAGATTTATCTGTTGCCGTCCGCTCTTCAGCAACTGCTGAAGACTTACCTGATGCCTCATTTGCAGGCCAGCAAGAAACTTTTTTAAATATTCGAGGCACCCGTAATATCCTACTGGCAGTAAAAGAAGTTTTTGCATCACTTTACAACGACCGAGCTATCGCTTATCGCGTGCATAAAGGATTTGATCATAGTCAAGTTGCACTGTCTGTTGGCATACAACAAATGGTGCATAGTGAAACTGCGGCTTCAGGTGTCATGTTTACATTAGATACTGAGTCTGGATTTCGTGATGTGATTTTCTTAACGGCCAGCTATGGCTTAGGTGAAACCATTGTCCAAGGAGCGGTCAACCCAGATGAGTTTTATATTCACAAACCAACGCTTCGTACCGGACATCATGCTATTTTGCGCCGCAATTTAGGTCAAAAAGCCATTGAAATGGTGTACAACGGCAATGGAGCTGTCCACGACTCACTCATTACTCAACCCGTCGATGACCCGCGCCGTCACCGGTTTTGCATCACTGACGAAGATGTTTTAGAACTAGCTCAACAAGCACTCATTATTGAGTCGCACTATGGATGTCCTATGGATATTGAGTGGGCAAAAGATGGTATTACAGGGCAACTGTTTATTGTCCAAGCACGTCCAGAAACGGTCAAAAGCCAATCTGAAGCAGCTGTTATTGAGCGTTATCTTTTAAAAGAACAAGGCCATGTACTCATGGAAGGACGCAGTATTGGCCAACGTATTGGCTCAGGTTCCGTCAGTGTGATTAAAAGCCTTGATCAAATGCATGAAGTAAAACCGGGTGATGTGCTGGTTGCCGACATGACAGATCCTGATTGGGAACCCATCATGAAACGGGCTGCAGCTATTGTCACAGACCGAGGAGGGCGAACCTGTCATGCCGCGATTATTGCTAGAGAACTCGGCATTCCTGCCGTGGTGGGCTGTGGGAATGCCACAGAGCTATTGAAATCTGGGCAAGATGTTACTGTTTCCTGTGCAGAAGGGGATACAGGCTTCGTTTACCAGGGTAAATTAGCTTATGAAGTACAACAAAGCACCGTTGATGCCATGCCACAATTGCCGTTTAAATTAATGATGAACGTGGGTAATCCTGATCGTGCATTTGATTTTCAGGCAATTCCTAATGCCGGGGTTGGTCTTGCACGGCTTGAATTTATTATTAATCGCATGATTGGTATTCACCCTAAAGCCCTGTTAAATATGCAAGACCTCCCAGGTGATATCCGCGAAGCCATTCACGAACGTATTGCTGGCTATGATAGCCCTGTTGGTTTTTACATTGAAAAATTAACAGAAGGTATTGCTACAATTGCTGCGGCCTTTTACCCAAAACCTGTCATTGTGCGTTTATCCGACTTTAAATCCAATGAATATGCAAATTTGATTGGCGGGGAGCTATTTGAACCTAAAGAAGAAAATCCTATGTTAGGTTTTCGTGGCGCTTCACGCTATATCGCCGATAGTTTCCGTGACTGTTTTGAACTTGAATGTGCCGCCTTAAAACGTGTTCGAGAACAGCGGGGATTAACTAATGTAGCGGTTATGGTGCCCTTTGTGCGGACAGTGGGTGAAGCACGGCGTGTAACCGAATTACTGGCGGTAAATGGACTACGTAGGGGAGAGCATCAATTAAAAGTGATTATGATGTGTGAGTTACCCAGTAATGCATTGCAGGCTAATGATTTCTTACAGTACTTTGATGGCTTTTCTATTGGCTCTAATGATATGACCCAGCTGACCTTAGGACTGGATCGAGACTCAGGATTGATTGCCCATTTATTCGATGAGCGTAATCCTGCGGTTAAACATTTACTACAGCTGGCTATTGAAGCTTGTCGCCGTCAAAATAAATATATTGGTATTTGTGGACAAGGACCTTCTGATCACCCGGATTTAGCTAAGTGGCTTATGGATCAGCAAATTGAAACGATTTCACTCAATCCTGACTCCGTTCTGAACACGTGGTTTTATCTGGCAGAGAAAGTAGCAACGCCAGCTTAATAGATACTGTACGTTATTCCCTCTACTTTTTTCTATAAAAAGTAAGGGAATAACAGCAGACGATTTACCCTTAATCTCAAATAAAGATCAGCGATAATATATCCTCTCTAAAGAAAATCACCTCTTTTCAGGAGAGCAGTACAACGTTGGTTTTAAAAGGAAATTATCGTGTTTTTTTCAACACCGGATCTGTGTGATCAATACGACTCTTTACTTCAAGTAATGTCCCCGGTATTTAAACATTTTGGTGGTCAGTCTATGTTCTTTGGTGAAGTGGTGACCGCTAAATGTTTCGAAGATAATAGCGTTGTCAAATCAATGCTTGCTGAACCAGGGAAAGGCAAAGTATTAGTGGTTGATGGTGGTAGTTCCATGCGCTGTGCTTTGCTGGGTGATCAGATCGCAACGCGAGCGGTTGAAAATCAGTGGGCAGGCATTGTGATCAATGGCTGTGTTCGTGATGTCACTATCTTAAAAACATTACCGATTGGCATTATGGCTTTAGCGGCACACCCTCGAAAATCTATCAGACGAGGTGAAGGGCAAAAGCAACTTGAAATAAATCTTGCTGGAGTCACGCTTCAATCAGGTAATTATTTGTATGCTGATGAGAATGGTGTAATTATTTCCTCTGAATCTCTACCTCTCACAACGACTTAAATCAAAAATACTAACGCTGTATCACTCCTCATCAGCTCAATCAGTGAGCACAATAGCTCACTGAAATTCTTATATCGATAATAGTGCTTTATAAATGGCCAAATCCTCACCGCTAAAACAACAAAAAATCACTTTTTCTAATGAACATGGTTTTTCTTCACAGTACTGCTGTACTGTTTGTACTGCAATTTCAGCTGCAGGCTGTTTTGGAAAACCATAGATTCCTGTACTTATTGCTGGAAACGCAATTGATTGAAGGTCATGTTCACACGCACGCTGCAAACTTTCTCTGTAGCAACTGGCGAGTAACTCCTGCTCGTTTGATTGCCCCCCATTCCATACTGGACCTACCGTATGAATAACATAGTGGGCAGGCAGGTGAAAGCCCGGGGTTATTTTAGCCTGCCCCGTTTTACAACCATTAAGCAATCTGCATGCTGCCACCAATTCAGGCCCTGCGGCACGATGGATAGCCCCATCAACACCACCGCCTCCTAACAAACTACTGTTGGCAGCATTAACAATGGCATCAACAGCAAGCTGAGTTATATCATCTTGTCGTACGCTTAGCTGTACAGTCAATGACCTTCTCCTTTAAACTTTCAAGGTTGTAGGGCACGTTAAAAATGCACTTTTTTAGAAGTGCCCTGTATCCAATTATAGCGAACTGAATATATCGTGATGATACACTTAACAGGAAAACGCTATTATTTACTGTCAAAAAATATACACTTTTCAACAAAAGTATTTATTTATACCTTTTTTATTGAGTCAATGAGTAGCAAAGTATACTTAACTTGCCGCATAATAACTGACAGTTTTATGACATATAATGTAATATAAATACCTAAAGGCTAAACATGGATGTGCAATAAAATGGTGATAAATTTTCTGAATACTAAAAAACTCACGAGTCCTTCCCTAATGATGTTATTCATCAGAGCAACTTGCATTTTTCAATTTCTTGGAACCATTTACTTTCTAAAATTTCATCTATAATCGTTAAGCTATGAAGAAAACAGCTCAGTATCAACCACTGAAGCCAACTATGAGGGTGTCGTGAATGAAGGCGGTCTTATTTAATGATCAACAAATTATGCTGGTTACTCCCTCTGACCCTGAGCCTGCCCCAAATGAAGCATTATTACGACCACTGGTGGCAGGTATTTGCCAAACAGACATCGAACTATTCAATGGGTATTATAACTTTCAAGGTATTCCAGGCCATGAATGTGTGGCAGAAGTAATTAGTTGCCCAGCAAAGCCCGACTATGTAGGAAAACGAGTTGTAGTTGATATCAATATTGGCTGCGGAGATTGCCCCACTTGTCAGCACAATGATCCTCACCACTGTCACCATCGGCAAGTTTTAGGCATCAAACATAAAGATGGTGTTTTTGCAGAAATGTTTACCGCACCGTTAACCAATCTTTACTTGGTTCCTGACACTATCCCTGATCATGTTGCTGTCTTCACCGAGCCACTGGCTGCCGCTTTAGCCATTCAAACACAGTTACACGTACCTGATAATGCCACTGTAGCTGTGCTGGGTGATGGTAAGCTTGGCTTACTCATTAGTCTTGCCCTTAAAGAAAAATTTCCAAACTTGGTACTGATTGGCAAACATCCCAATAAACTGGCTATTGCCGCCCGTCACGGAATAACAACTGAATTACTTGAGTTCAAAAACACGAGCCAGCTCCTCCAACAATATCAGCAGCACTTTTCCGTGATTGTAGAAGCCACAGGTCGACCTAATGGGCTAGATATGGCACTGGCGCTGGTTGCACCTCGTGGCACAATTGTACTTAAAACAACCAGTCACCAGTTAAGTGAAGTTAACTTATCCCAGCTCGTCGTTAATGAAATTAAGCTCATTGGCTCTCGCTGTGGCCAAATGAACGAAGCGCTTCAATTTCTGGAAAACCATACCTTGGATACCGAGCTACTTATTGAGGCTCGATACCCATTTCAACAATTTCAACGCGCCTTTCAACATGCAATGCAGAGAGGCAGTAAAAAGGTGCTTATTGACTTTCCAAGTGGTGCAAACCCTACACAATGATGACTAGACATTGCTAAATGACTGACTGCTAGTGCTTATGGTATTTCCGAAAGGAGCCTAGTATCTCTCGTCCAACCTGCCCAGCATTCCTTGCCCAGCGAGCTGTCATCAAATGACCAATATGCCTCAGTTGAGCAACCAGTTTGGGGTTGGGTGTTACCACCTGAATGCCATGTTTTTTCATGGTGAGCAGGGCTTGCTGAACATGCTGTCGTGTGTTTTGCCAGGCTTGTGCTTCTAATTTACTGGCCAACGCAGTTAATATCTGACGTTCCTGAATACTCAAACTTTGCCATGTTGTACGATTAATCACTAACATATTTTTGGGTACCCACGCCTGGATATCATAATAGTATTTTATATATTGCCAGGCCTGTTGTGTTACTGCGGTTACAGGAGATGTAATCATTGCATCTAGCTGACCCGTTAACCAGAACTCGCGTAAATGTTCATGAGGCACATGAATAGCTTCAGCCCCCAAGTAGCGTGCCAATAATGCGGTTTCTGTTGAATATGTTCTTAACTTGCCCCCCCGCAGATCAACAAGAGAAGCTAGCGGCTGAACTGTAAAAATACCTTGAGGTGGCCAGGGAGCAACCAGTAATAAATGCAGACCAAGGTTATCTAGCCGCTGCTGTACTTGTTCTCGCGAAATTTCCCATAGCTGCTGTGCTTCTGCTAAATCGGTCGCGATAAAAGGAATATTATCTAAACCAAACAGAGGATCCTCATGTTCTAACTCAGCCATGAGTAGTTCCGCTAGTTGAATATCATTTTTAACAACACTGGTTAATAAATTTTTATCGGGAATCAGGCTGCACTTGTTATAAATATCCACTTTGAGGTTAGCTTTGGGTAACGACTCAACCCCATGGGCAAATTCAGTGAGCAGGTTTTGGTGACGTGCATCCCCCAAGTAGACAGAAACTAATTGCCATGATTTAGCCCAACCTTGTCCTCCCCAGCAGAGTAATACACTACAAAGTAACCCTAAACAGAGTAGGTAAAATAAATCCTTACGTTGCTTATGTCTTATGATTTTAACCATCAACGCTCTTCCTGACGAATCATCCTTGTTCAGCCACTAAGTATGCGATGTATCGGGAATAACAGAACAGGCTTAAGTACAGATAAACCATGTAAGAAATGACAGGGAAAGTCAGAGGAGGTTTGATATTCAGATGTGCGTGATCTGACTTATGCTCGTCATTGCCAAAATCACTTAAAACAACCTTACTATGGCTATCCCCATATGCCGAAATAGCCTTTAATTGTTACCAATGATGATTTACATCAAAATCTACCAAACATTTCATGCTATATCAGTAGAGGTCAAAATAAATACTGTGTTTCAACAAGGTTATTCGGCACACTACCACGGCAGCAGTAACTAAATTTGTAAATAGGTGTAACCAACTGGCAGTTTATAATAGTCATAAATTTTGTTTTTTGGCATCATTGTCATACTAACGACATGAGCCGTTATTTTACTATTCAAGTCTACCGTGCTGTAAATTGACAAACTGTGTCGCCTAAATGCCATTGCTTATCGGGAATGTGCACAACTCAGTATTTATCTAATACTGAGTAATAACTAAGCGAGACAGGTACAATAAGCAGTGTATGTATACCCAAGACAAATAATGCCATAGGCTAACATGCCGTACGTATCGAACGACAGTCACATCAGCCGTTGATAGTGGTTGATTTTTTGACCTAATGCGTGTCGCTATCGCAATGCGTTGGCGGACAGAGGTAAATTAACCGGTTAATGAGATAATTGAATAGACCATGCTTATCGGAATTCCCAAAGAAATATTTGCCAACGAAACACGGGTAGCCGCTACCCCCAAAACCGTTCAGCAGTTAATTAAACTTGGCTTTACAGTCTGCGTGGCTGAAGGTGCAGGTAAGTTGGCCAGCTTTACGGACAGCGCTTATGAAGACGCTGGCGCAAACATTGTCAGCCAAAAAGAAGCTTGGCAGGCTGATATTATTTTCAAAGTCAATGCGCCTCAAGAAACCCCTGAAGATGAAATTAGTTATCTTAAAGAAGGGCAAACCCTGGTCAGTTTTATTTGGCCTGCACAAAACGAAGCACTGTTGGAAAAATTATCTGCGAAGGGCATTAACGTATTAGCAATGGATGCAGTCCCTCGTATTTCCAGAGCACAAGCACTCGATGCTTTGAGTTCAATGGCTAATATTGCCGGCTATCGTGCAGTCATCGAAGCATCTCACCAATTTGGCCGCTTTTTTACTGGCCAGATTACTGCCGCAGGTAAAGTACCCGCCGCCAAAGTGTTAGTCATTGGTGCGGGTGTTGCTGGGCTGGCGGCCGTGGGTACCGCAAGCAGCCTAGGGGCCATTGTTCGCGCATTTGATACGCGTCCAGAGGTTAAAGAGCAAGTTGAAAGTATGGGGGGCGAGTTCCTTGAGCTTCATGTTGAGGAAGATGGCTCTTCAACTGATGGCTACGCGAAAGAAATGAGTGAAGCCTTTATTAAGGCGGAAATGGAACTCTTTAGCCAGCAAGCGGCAGAAGTGGACATTATTATTACCACAGCACTGATTCCTGGTAGACCAGCCCCAAAACTGATTACCGCCGACATGGTTAAATTAATGAAGCCAGGCAGTGTGATTGTTGACTTGGCTGCCGCAACAGGGGGTAACTGTGAGTTAACTCAGGCTGATCAACTGGTCACTACCGACAATGATGTACGCATTATTGGCTATACAGACCTACCAGGCCGTTTACCTAATCAGTCTTCACAGCTTTACAGCACCAACCTGGTAAACCTGACTAAGCTGCTTTGTCCCCATCAGGATGGCAATATTTCGATTAACTTTGATGATCAGGTTATTCGCTCTGTCACCGTTATTAAAGAGGGCAATATCTCTTGGCCACCACCTCCAGTTAAAGTCAGTGCTCAGCCTCAAGCCAAAGTACAGGCACCTGTTACACCAGTAGAAAAAGCGTCAGAACCCAAGTCTTCAAAGCGTAAACATATTGCGCTTGCCATTGGCGCTTTGGTATTTGGTTGGATAGCCAGTGCAGCGCCTGCTGCCTTCTTATCCCATTTCACGGTGTTTGTGTTGGCCTGTATTGTTGGCTATCACGTGATCTGGAATGTTACTCATGCATTACACACTCCCCTTATGAGCGTAACGAATGCCATTAGTGGCATCATCATTGTCGGGGCATTACTTCAAGTCTCCAGTGATAGTGGGCTGGTTTGGTTTTTCTCTGCCATTGCCGTGCTCATAGCCACCATTAATATATCGGGTGGATTTTTTGTCACACAGCGCATGCTGAAAATGTTTCGTAAGTAAGGGGCCCAATCATGTCACAAGGTTTTATCAGTGCAGCGTATATTGTTGCTGCCATTTTATTTATCTTCAGCTTAGCGGGCCTGAGTAAGCAGGAAACAGCCAAGCAAGGAAACATCTATGGTATGGTTGGTATGGCCATTGCCTTACTGGCCACCATTGGTAACCCTGAAGTATCTGGCATGGGGACTATTATCGTCACTATGGTCATTGGTGCGGTGATTGGCTTAAACTTGGCCAAAAAAGTACAAATGACTGAAATGCCTGAGTTGGTCGCCATGCTGCACAGCTTTGTTGGTTTGGCGGCGGTACTGGTTGGTTACAACAGTTACTTGGATCACCCTCCTATGGAAGGTGCCATGTTAACCATTCACTTAAGT
This sequence comes from Zooshikella sp. RANM57, assembly GCF_050749885.1. NCBI lineage: Bacteria > Pseudomonadati > Pseudomonadota > Gammaproteobacteria > Oceanospirillales > Zooshikellaceae > Zooshikella > Zooshikella sp. RANM57. Next base: position 355,858 of record NZ_JBOIUB010000002.1, read on the forward strand.
GAAATTTTCCTTGGAGTCTTTATTGGTGCAGTGACCTTTACTGGATCAATCGTAGCGTTTGCTAAGTTACGCGGCATAATGAGTGGACGTCCTTTGTCATTACCTCATAAGCACAAGCTTAATCTTGCTGCCGTCGTTGTATCCTTCTTGCTCATGCTTAACTTCATCAACAATGATAGTGCTACCTTCCCACTAGTACTTATGACCATTATTGCACTGGCTTTTGGCTGGCATTTAGTGGCCTCTATTGGTGGTGCAGATATGCCAGTCGTCGTATCCATGCTGAACTCTTATTCAGGATGGGCTGCTGCTGCAGCAGGCTTCATGCTGGCTAATGACTTGCTTATTGTCACAGGTGCTTTGGTTGGCTCTTCAGGTGCCATCCTTTCTTATATCATGTGTAAGGGGATGAACCGCTCATTTATCAGTGTAATTGCTGGTGGCTTTGGCACTGAAAGTGGCACCGTATTAGGTGAGGGTGAAGAGCAGGGGGAGTATGTTGCAACATCAGCCGAAGAAGTGGCTGAAATGCTCAAAGATTCTACTTCTGTCATTATCACCCCTGGTTATGGTATGGCTGTTGCTCAAGCACAATATCCTGTGTATGAAATCACTCAAAAGCTGCGTGAACGAGGTGTTAATGTCCGGTTTGGTATTCACCCTGTTGCAGGACGGTTACCAGGCCATATGAATGTCTTGTTAGCCGAAGCTAAAGTGCCTTACGATATCGTTTTGGAAATGGACGAAATTAATGAAGACTTTCCAGAAACAGATACCGTATTGGTCATTGGTGCAAATGATACGGTTAACCCATCAGCCGCTGAAGACCCTGCAAGCCCAATCGCGGGCATGCCTGTGTTAGAGGTGTGGAATGCACATCAGGTAATCGTGTTTAAGCGCTCCATGGCTACTGGTTATGCGGGTGTGCAGAACCCTCTCTTCTTCAAGCAGAATACACGAATGTTATTTGGCGATGCGAAAGAGAGTGTTGAGGCCATTTTGAAAGCACTTTAAAAAGTTACCCTTAATTAATAGGGTATTCTTCAGAAAAAGCCGAAGTCTAAGACTTCGGCTTTTTTTATATTTGAAAATAAAAGATACAAAGAAAAGGCAGGTGTATTAACACTGAACACACTGTAAATCTATCCTTGGAAGCTTGGTTGCCACATCCTTGCGGTAAACAGTTCAGTGTTAATACACCCGCCTTTAGTCTAAAATACCGGACTTTTCTAATACAACAAGTAGCGTATTTTATTTTATCAAGTAAACTTAAAACCACCACCATCAAACAAACAATCTAGGTATGCCAATAGAGAAGGGCAACCCCCGTGGAGAAGTAATATGGATATTAGGGTCTTGAATAGCAGTGATGCTGTGCAGTATAAAAAAATTCGACTTGTTGCCTTGCAGTCGTGCCCAGAATCATTTGCTCAAAGCTTTGACTTTGAACAAACTCAACCCCTTAGCTATTTTGCAGACAAAATTACTCAAAGTGACCACTCTTTTGTTGTCGGCATATTTAATAAAAGCCAGCTAGTAGGTACTGCTGGTGTTAGCCGGCAAGACCATTTAAAACGATCACATAAAGGTATGATTTGGGGATTTTATATTGATAAATCCTTTCAAAAAAATGGTCTCGGCAAGCATCTACTTGAAAAGATTATCGACGAAGCAAAACTGTTTAGAGATTTAACTCAGCTGCAGCTTGTTGTCATTTCAGAAAACAGCCCAGCCATTAAACTCTATAAAAAATATGGCTTTGAGACATTTGCTTTTGAGCGAGATGCACTCCGCTTAGGAAATAAGTCATATGACGCAAAACATATGGTGCTTTTTTTATAAAGAGTGTTAATGCTCTCAAGAATATTTTTAGTAGTCAGTTGCTGCCACCATCCTTTGGCAGCAAAGCATATATAAAATTGAAGCAGTTTAGAAAGTATACTTAGCAGACAGTGTAAAGGTATCTACGTCAGTTTCGCCGAATTGTAATTTATCCTTATCACCTAAATCGTTAATACGTTCCCAATCGATACCAAAAGCCACATTATTAGTCAGGTTATAACTTGCACCTAAGCCAAACACTTTACTGGTGCCTTTAGCTGTTTCACTTGACTGATGAGCATATATACCACTGACTTTACGATCTTCTTTGATTTTCCATTTCATTAAGCCAAAACTTGCATTTAGCTCAACATCATTGGTAATAGGATAAATACCAATAGCTTTCATCCCATAACCACTAATCTCATTTTCTACTTCTCGAGACAGTCTTAATCCCGAAGGAGAGTGTGTAGTGTTAAACTCTGATTCTGTATCAGCAAATTTCGTATAGCTAGCTTCCAATGCTAAATACTTATTTAATCTATAACCTGAAAATAATTTAACTACACCATCTCTTTTTGTTGTACTTAACGACTTATAGCTACCACTAATCAAACCAAAACCATCATAGTAATCTTTTTCAGCTTCATATGCATTATCATAACTAGCCGCACCAGCACCTAACCCTAGATAAAAACCAGTCTTCTCATCGGCATACGGGTTAATGCTATCTTGTGCAAAAAGTGGCGTGGAAACCACTGAAGAAATGGCGATAACCAAAGCAGTTTTTTTCATTATTCAACCTTTTATTACAACTTAAATTAGTACTACAGAACAGGTTTTTTATGATCTGCAATCCATTTTCATTGAGAACAGATAAACGGTTGAATACGTATTAACCACAAATATAAAGCACCTTTGTTTTAACTATAAACAAAGGTGCAACAAAGTTATTCGATATATTAATAAAAAAGATTACATAGTAGTTAAAATTAGTATTATTTATTTAAAAACTATTAATAGCTTTAGCAAAATATATCAATAAGAAAAAAAGCGGTATTTATATTTCATAGCTTTATTGACAGCTGCACCTGCATCAATAACACCATGTCCACACTCACTGCATTTTTGTTGCTTTTGAGCCGTACTGGTAATTAACTGTTTTATTTCTGCAGGTGTAATTGCAGGTTGTAAGCTATAGAGAATAGCTGCAACACCTGCAACATGCGCTGCAGCAAGTCCTGTTCCTGCCGCATATTGGTAGCTATCACTCGCCGCTGTTCGATACCCAGTATTTGAGGTTGATAAAATACCTGCATGCAAAGGCTCTTTAACACCACCTGGCGCCGCAACGGTTACGCCATCTCCACGATTACTGTAGGCGGTGAGCTTGCCATCCAAGTCACTGGCGGTCACTGCAATGACATTTTGGCAGTTCCCAGGACTATAGAGATTAGCTTGATCACCATTATTACCTGCGGCAACAATGATGGTAGTACCTTTCTGATTGGCTTCATCAACTGCCTGCTGAAGTGAAGCTTTACACTTTCCAGGTTCACTGCTGGAGATGGTGATAATCTGAGCAGGATGCTTATTCAAAGGGACATTAACTACTGTTAGCCCTGCAGCCCAGCGAATGCCATCAACTAAATCTGAGGTATAACCACCACATTTGCCTACTGTTCGTACTGGTAAAATTTTTGACTGATGAGCAATGCCACTGATCCCAATATTATTCGCAGCGGCAGCAATCACTCCGGCAATTTGTGTTCCATGCCAACTACTTAAACTGTCTTGTTCGATGGGTTGAGTAGCAAATTGGCTACACTCACCGGCTAAATGTGCATCACCAGGGTCAAGTGGATTATTGTCACGACCGTCACCATCATTTGCCATAACAGGATCACTGACCATGTCATATCCTGATAATAGGTTTTCTTTTAAATCTTGATGAGGAAGATAACCACTGTCTAAAACTGCAACGACTACACCTTGTCCTTGATTCTGTTGCCAAGCTTGTTGCACATTGATACTACCAAAATATTGATCTGACAGTAGACTCCATTGTTGATTAAAGAGTGGGTCTGCAGGTGTAATTGACATAGGTACTTTAGGTTGCATCATCCAGTCAGGTTCTACATATTCAACCTCTGGCTGCTGCTCTAACTGTTCAACTAATTGTTGAATTTGTTGTGTATTTTGAAAAGATGGCAGTTTAAAAACAATATCTCCAGTTCCCATGGTACGAACATACGTCATCTGTACTGAAATTCTGCTGCTTAATTGTGCTAAAACCTCTTTTACAGGGAGCGATATGTGCGCTTTGTTAAAACGCATGATTAACCGGTTAGTTGTTTGTGCGATCTCAACGGGTGCTGTGCTATTCGCAGGCAGAGGAGTAGCTTCTGTTGTATTGCCAGCATAAAGCAATGTACCTTGGGTAAAGGTGAGGGCAGACACTACTACGGTTGAGACCATATATTGCTTAACGTTCATTGAAATCCCTCCGGTTTGGAAGTCTACTTATACGACAGGATCCGTCTGCCGATATGATAAACTATAAAAAATAGATAACTCACAACACACTCTTTGTACGCTAGATAAGTGTATTTTTAATCTAAAAACATAAACATGGGTTAATCTTAGATGACTAAAAAAAATGAAACTTGTCTTAGAGCAATATTAATTCATAAAACACCAGACTTTTAAGTCTGGCGTGCAACGTTAACAGTCTTTATTCGCCGTGTATACCCATAACGAAGTGTACATTTAACAAAGTAATATTTAACTTTAATAATGAAAAATATTCATTTTATATATTTCCCACAATACCTAATAAATAAAAAAAGGACCACAGGTGTGATCCTTAAAATATACGGATAATGGTAACACGAACTTTGCTTATTAAATATCATACATTGTAGATAAAGTAATTACTACAATCGCTACTAGCTGAACCATCAAAACTGATCTTCTTCTGTAGAGCCCTTTAATGCAGTAACAGAAGATGAACCTCCTTGGATCACATTAGTGACATCATCAAAATAACCTGTACCGACTTCTTGTTGGTGTGCCACAAAGGTATAACCACGCTCGGCATCTTGAAACTCTTTTTCCTGTAACTTAACGTACGCTGACATGTCATTACGTGCATAATCATAGGCTAAATCAAACATGCTATTCCACATAGCATGAATACCCGCCAGGGTGATAAATTGAAATTTATAACCCATTGCGCTCAATTCACGCTGAAACTTGGCAATAGTGGCATCATCAAGATTTTTCTTCCAATTAAAACTAGGAGAGCAGTTATATGCCAAAAGTTGACCTGGGTATTCACGATGAATAGCTTCAGCAAATTTTCTGGCTTCATCAAGATCAGGTTTTGCGGTTTCACACCATAATAAGTCAGCATAAGGAGCATAAGCTAAACCACGTGCGATAGCCTGTTCAATACCTGCTCGTGTTTGGTAAAAACCTTCAGCAGTACGCTCACCTGTAATAAAGGGGGCGTCGTATTCATCAATATCCGAGGTTATTAAATCAGCCGCATTGGCATCTGTTCGTGCCAACACAATAGTACTGGTCCCCATGACATCTGCTGCTAAACGAGCAGAAATTAACTTCTGAACAGCTTCTTGGGTTGGTACGAGTACTTTACCGCCCATATGACCGCATTTTTTTACTGATGCAAGTTGATCTTCAAAGTGTACACCTGCCGCCCCAGCTTCGATCATTGCAATCATGAGTTCATAGGCATTCAATACGCCACCAAAACCCGCTTCTGCGTCAGCCACGATCGGTGCAAAATAATCAATATAGTGCTCATCAGAAGGTTTGACACCGCGTTGCCATTGAATTTGATCAGCGCGACGAAATGAATTATTAATCCGCTTAACCACAGCAGGTACAGAATTGACTGGATATAACGATTGATCAGGATACATGCTCATAGAGCTATTGTTATCAGCTGCAACTTGCCATCCAGATAAATAAATAGCTTTTATACCCGCCTTCACCTGCTGAACAGCTTGACCTCCTGTTAAGGCACCCAAGCAGTTAACATATCCTTTACTTACTCCACCATTAATCAATGACCAAAGTTTGGTGGCACCCTGTTCTGCCAGTGTATTAGCAACATGAATTGAGCCACGTAAACGAACAACATCACTTGCCGTATAAGTACGTTTGACATGCTTCCAGCGAGGATTTTCTGCCCAATCCTTTTCAATACGAGCGATTTCTTCATTACGGTTATAAATAGCCATCGTTGGCTCCTGTGGTTAGCTGTATTTATTATGAATTACGAACAAGGCACGACAAAGTCTAGAAATTATGCCATGATTTAGGAAATTTATAGTTTTTATTCTCGGTATCAACAAAATGAATATTTCACGGGTAGATCTTAATTTATTGGTGTATTTAGATGTCTTATTACGTGAAAAAAATGTCACTAAAGCCGCAAGCCACTTAGGGATTACACAACCCGCCATGAGCAATGGCTTACGCCGTTTACGAGAACTTTTTGATGATCCAATCTTAGTCAGAACCAGTGAGGGAATGACGGCAACAGAAAGAGCATTATCATTACAGCCTATGATTAGAGATGTTTTGTCTAACATAGAAAAAGCGCTACAACCCCAAAAAGATTTTGATGCCTATAGCAGTGACCGTGTATTCCGTATCATGGCCAGTGACTATGCTGAATCAACCCTGATTCCTCCTTTATTAACACAGTTAAGACAGCTCGCTCCTCATGTCACCTTAGACATATTAACGCCAAGTGACGTCAGTTTTTTAGATGTAGAGCAAGGCCGTGTGGATATGGCCATAAACCGCTTTGACGAGATGCCTCAGTCTTTTCATCAAACCACCATCTGGCAAGATAGTTTTTCATGTTTGATCAGCGCAAATAACCCTATTTTAGAAGACTTTAACTTGGATACTTACCTGCAGGCCCAACATATTTGGGTAAGTAAAACAGGTATGGGCGTTGGCGTTGGCATGACCCCACAAGATGTACAACGTTTAGGGTGGGTTGATGAAGCATTAGCCAAATTAGAAAAAAAGCGTCGTATTAGTGTTTTTACTCGCCATTACCAAGTAGCAATGCTGCTTGCTCAACAGCCAGACCTTATTGCAACATTACCAACACGTGCGGCACTGCTAGCCCAAAATAACCCTCATCTTGTTATTCGCAAGCCACCCTTTGCGATTGCAGACTTTGAATTAAAAATGGCTTGGAGTCCGTTATTACAACATAACCCTGGCCATCAGTGGTTAAGACGACTGGTCGGCGAAGTGGCTAAATAAAATAAGTCTTTTACCCATTAACTGCACAATAAACCTATCTATATCAGCTAAGATAAAAAAAGCAATTACAAACAGAGGCTTGCTCCGTCAAACCTCTGTTAGGTATTTTAATTTAAGTGGTTATAAGCAGGTAATGTCAGAAAATCAACCAATGTTTCAGACGTTGTAATTTCATCAAGGATATTCATCGCCAGTTCAAATTTTCCGGTTTCCCAGCGAACTTCACCCACCTCTTGTCGTACAACTAATGACTCTTCTTGTAACATTTCACGAAATAGTGCCACAGTCACGGCCTTTCCTGAATCCAATTTCCGACCATGCCGAATCCATTGCCAGATTGAAGTTCTAGCAATTTCTGCGGTGGCTGCATCTTCCATTAAACCATAAATTGGCACACACCCATTGCCATTAATCCAGGCCTCAATATACTGGATAGCTACACGGATATTATTTCGCATACCTCTTTCAGAACACTCGCCAGGACAAGGAGCAAGCAAATCACTCTCAGTTATTTCAGGGTCGTCATCGCGCAGCACATGGAGCTGGTTTGGTTTATCTTCTGGTATAAATTGGTTAAATACATCCAATGCCGTATCCGCTAAACCAGGATGGGCAATCCATGTACCATCATGACCATTACGCGCTTCAAGCTCTTTATCCTCTCGCACTTTTTGTAACACCCGCGCATTGGCCATTTCATTTTTCGCTGGGATTAATGCCGCCATTCCACCCATAGCAAGTGCACCACGACGATGACATGTCTTAATAAGCAACCGAGAGTAAGCACTTAAAAAAGGTTGATCCATCGTCACTTTTTGTCGATCAGGCAAAACGCGATCAGCATGATTACGCAATGTTTTAATATAACTGAAAATATAATCCCAACGTCCACAGTTCAGGCCAACAATATGCTCACGTAATGCAAATAAAATTTCATTCATTTCAAATACGGCAGGTAAGGTTTCAATCAAGGCTGTAACTCGAATGGTACCTTCTGGAAGCTGAAAACGGCTTTCTGTGTACTTAAATACATCAGACCACCATGCTGCTTCATGATGACTTTGTAACTTGGGAATGTAGTAGTAAACACCGGTTTCTTGCTGTTTTCTTACTTGCCAGTTATGGAAAAAATACAGTGCAAAATCAAAGAGGCTGGCAGGAATACTTTGCTGCTGATGTTGCACATGTTTTTCTAATAAGTGCAAGCCTCGTACTCTGGCAATCAATAAAGCTGGATCATCCTTTAGGGTATATTTTTTTCCCGAGGTTGGATGAGCGTATTCTATTGTCCGCAAATTCGCATCACGTAAGTTTATTTGCCCTTCAATAACACCTTTCCATGTGGGTGATTGAGAATCCTCAAAGTCTGCCATAAATACTTTTACGTTGGCATTTAACGCATTAATTATCATTTTTCGATCAACAGGCCCCGTTATCTCAATACGACGATCCTGTAAATCTTGGGGAACTGGAGACACCTTCCAGTCATTTTCACGTATCTCTTTGGTTTCAGGCAAAAAACCTGGTAACTGTCCCTCATCAAACGCGGCTTGACGCTTTACCCGTTCAGCCAGTAGCTGCTCTAATCGAGGCTGAAACTCTCTGACCAACTCAGTAAGAAAGGTGACTGCCTCAGGGGTCAGTATTTCCTGATAGGCAGGAGATAGTTTACCCAGGAATGTCATTTCTCCAATTTGGGTTGGCTCAGTCATTTTAAACCTCATTATTTGTGTAATTACTTTTACATTTATTCTGTAAGACAACTGACTACCAGTTCATTTATTTTATTTAAATGCTTAGTGTCTTATCTAAAACGATCCTTACTTAAATAATTATTTTCCATCAGTTTATTCCTGCTCAACAGGTTAAATAGGAGAATAATCAAAGTACTATCATCGGTATAATACTGTTGTTCTCCCGAGAGAATGTCAATTCACATGAATCACTCTTTTTAGAATAGTGATTATAAATAAGATAAATAACGAATAGACGTGATCTTTTATACAGTTATTTTAAACAAATAGACTCGTTGAACGCTGTATACGTAATACAAACAATATAAAGCTTTACTCAATAACCGGATAGACAGTCACATTTTTAAACTGGCTACCATAATTAGCCCAAGTATAAAAACCGATAGTCCCATGACTTAAAACCGAGTCTGTGACCTGAAAAGCTAAGGTATCATCCAATAAAATTTCAATCTGGTGATTATTTGCTTTAACCGTTACGTTATACCAACGCCCTAGAATATAAGGTTCATGGGTCTCCGCAAGCAGTGTATAGGTCTCACCCATGCGACGAACCAATCGCCGATAGTTTCCAGCTTTATTCCATTCAAAACGATAGTAGTGCTGCGGGTCTTGCATTCGAAATACAACACCCAGTGCATCATCATCTACAGACCTTAGCTGCAGATGTATTTCATAGTTATCCCAGCGTTTTCCTGCAGGATAATAAATAACGCTACCAGCTTTACGTAAATCCGCAAAATCAATCGGTAAACTATAAATATTTGAGTTGTCGTATAAAATACCTGCACTCGATTGCCATTTTGCGGGTGCTAATAGGGTTCCTTCACTCACAGACCACCAATCGCTGGTTAAACGTTGCGTCTCATAGTTAGCGGGTATTAATAAAGTGGGTTCTAGCGAAGGCATTAACGTTATCTGTTGTATATCTTTGCTCCACCACTTACCATCAGACACGATGGTGGTGATGGTCAATGTTGTTGGCTCAATAACAGTCTGAGCAGATAAGATGGGGGTTGAAGTAAACTCACCCATCAAGGTTGCAGGCCCAGTGACGGACCAATGCCAGGAGAGAGGTTTGTTTTCAGGGTCACTCGCCACTATTGATAACGGTAAAGTACTACCTGATGGCAGATAGGCTGGTAAATTTTCTATTGAAGATATTACTGGAGGTTTATCTAACGGGGACTTTCGTTGTATTTTAATATCATCAAACCATGTGCCTTGATTAGCCCAAGCATATAACCCAATAGAACCTTGAGCATATGTATCATCACTGGCTGAAAGTATTAAATTATCATCAACAAAAACTTCAATGGTATTCCCTTGTAAATCAATATCAAGTGAGTACCACTGGCCAAGACTAAAAGGCACGTGATCTTCGGCTAACACGATAACATCGTTACCTACAATCTTTTCAAGTCGACGAAAAGCAAACACTTTTGACCAACTAAACCGATAATAGTGATGTTCATCTTGAACACGAAATAGCACCCCCATGACATCATCATCATCAGACTTGACTTTGAGCCTTAATAAATAGTCCTGCCAACTATAACCTGACTGGTAAAACAATATCGTTCCGGGCTTAATGGTTGCTGCAGCAGAGGAGGGCAGAGCATATACATTACTGGACTGACGTAATACCCCATCAACCACAGCCCAGTCTGCAGGCCCTTGTAAAGTTCCTGTTGTGGCTATAAACCAGTCTTGACTTAACCCAGAACTAAATGACTCATCAAGATCAATCGTTAAGCGTGTAGGTAATACCGTAATCGTTAGGGTTTCGGTAGTCGATTGAAGACCATCACTGACAGTAACTTGTAATGTATGGACTTCAGTATCATCGACAGCACTGGGTGTGTAATTAGTCGTATGCTGATTTGCGGTAGACAAGATGCCGTTGCCAGACAACACTTGCCACGAATAAACCAAACTTGTTTCGGGTGTATCACTGTCACTAGCCACGACCTTTAATAATGCAGGCTCAGTTGCAAAAACAGATGTTGGTGTAGCCGTTAAACTATCAATAACAGGTGCTACAACAGGTTCTTCACTGCTATTGATGTCCAGTACTTCTAGCGAGTGAATGTGATAACCTTCATTTGCCCAGCTATAAAAACCAAAGCCTCCCTGAGGAAAAACACTATCATTAACGTTAAACACCAAATTTTGGTCTATGAATACCTCGATACTATTACCCTGAGCTTTTATCATCAGTTGATATAACCGATTCTTCTCGTAGGGCACTGTATCTTCTGCAAGCACAGAAAATACTTCCCCATCACGGCGCTCTAATCGTCGATAGCCTAGTGCTTTATTCCAGGTAAACCGGTAGTAATGGGTGATATCTTGCAAACGAAAAACCACACCAACGGCATCATCATCCTCTGAATAAAACGTCGTTGTTAGCTGATAGTCTTGCCAGTTGATGCTGTCTGGGTAATAAAGCACGGTACCCCGTTTAGCCAAGTCACTGGCAACAATGGGGTTAGCATAAATATTACTTTGTTGAATCAACTGCTGCCCCATTTTGACCCAGGATGAAGGTGCCTGAATATCACCTTCATCCACTACCAGCCAATCAGGTGGTGGTAAACCATCTTCACCTTCAGTGAATGCGGTATAAAATAATAATGGATGTTCTCCCGCATCAGCTACCGTAAGATAAACGGTCTCAACAGCTGACTGCTCACCATCTGTCACAGAAACCTGAAGTAAATGTAGTTCTGTCGTATTTGTATCAGCAGGGTAATAACGAATCTCGGTTGTAGACACCTGCTCGATAGTGCCCTGACCAACAATAATATCCCACTGATATTGAAGAGGCTGCGGCTGATTATCAGGGTCACTGGCAATAACATTTAACTGCGCAAATGATCCATCCGTGATATGCGTTGATGAAACCGTTAGTGATGAGATAACCGGGGATACATTGAAGTGATATTCAGCAGCCATGACACGACTGGGTCGTTTATCAGCAACGACAGCGGCTGCTTTTACTGTGGCAGATGAGGTTAATGAAATAGGCCCTTCATACGGTATACCATTCTGTGTTGGATCACCGCCATCCAAGGTATAAAGTAACGCTGAACCTGTTTCAGTTGCAGTCAGTGTAACCGTTTGAGGAGTGGTATAAGTGCCCGCAACTGGTGCTATCTGTGGCGCTAATGTCCGCTCGGTTAATGTTGGCGACTCCCAGCCTATGGGCTTATAGACCCAAATCTGACCTCTATAGATATCCTGTAAACCAATAAACACATCCAATTGTTTGATGTACTTCCAACGGCCTAAAATGCCTGTGCCAGGCCCAAGGTTAGGCGCATCTCCACCCCAGAGTGGTTGCTTAATAGCGCGCCAACCTTCGGTACTCGCAGTCGTAGGTGGAATAATAGCCCAGACCTCATTAAAGCCACTCCACAGTAAGTACTGGTGGCGGTTTGCATCATAATCCATCCCCATATCTCGGGAAACTTTAAACTCATCACCAATGGACTGAGGGTAAAATAGCTGATCTTTATTATCAGAGCCTGGTGTGGATAAATTCCAGAACCCGATGACCTTCCGACCACTGCGCACATAAAGGTTCAACACAGGATCAAACAAACCAGCCCCCTGATTATTTACTCCATTCCAAAACTTTCCCACAAGCTCCCAGGTGTCTTCAGCAGGGTCACTAATATCATTAACCGTATATTGATACAGATATTCATGTGTTCCACCAGGCCGTGCATTCACCAACACCACATCTTTGCCTTCACTACTTCGCAGTGCTGTCGTACCTTCTACATGGCTTTTGGGAAGCGGTGCCAACCCCATAAGGTGAGTATGGATATCACGATTTTGCCACATGCTCCCACCCACAATTTCTGGATGAGCGCCAGTACGCTGTACATGTGAACCTGTCGACCCACCCACCTTATCCTTATCTGCTTTGTTAGGATCCCAAAGATAAGGGCCTGTAGGGCGTGTTGTTGTGCTATCAACCTGACGAATAAACATACCGCCATTGTTGTAAGCAGCACCACCAAACGTCAGTACACGATCATGAAAGGGTAAGTAAAGGGTATTATCATAGGTATGAGCTGAGCTTGGCGCCGCATTAACACCATCAATAGCTCGCCAGTTGCCAAAGTCATCTTGGATAATTTCACTGGGTAACGAAGCTCTTTCCCACTTTTGCGTTGTACCTCGCCAGCGATATACTTCATTTCCACTGTAATTAGCATGTCCCCCTCCATAGAGCACTAAATCACCACGTCGACTATCCCAAGCAAATGAACTCCAGGCAGCAATAATACGATCGGGCTGAGGGTTTGATGGTCCAACGAGTGGGCGTAAACCAGCAGGAGCCCACACATCATCAAAGCGGTTACGGCTCACCTGAAGCCAACTGCCTTCAGGCATAATCGATATCTCCGCTAAAAGGTTAGATAAATCTGGCGGTGTTTCATCACTTACTGCAGCATTGCTATTGCATAAAATTAATACACAAAAAAATAGACCTTTAGCCAACTTTTTTGCTGCCAAAATCATAACGTCCATCATCAACATGGCCATTTAATGTTCGTCTTTATAGGAATAAAAAGTGGACGGAAAGTAAAAAGCATGCGTATCGGAAAAAACATACAGCGACCACGTTTTCTCCAACTGCTGACCCGTACTATCTAGAACTCTGATAGTGATAGACCAGTGACCTGCTTGCACTGGTGTTCCTGACAGTAAGCCCGAAAAACTTAGGGATAGTCCTTGCGGTAGTTGAGACAACAGCTGATAACTGACTTCCCCATACGAATCATCAACAGCAAATTGAAATTGGTAGGGGGCATTAGCTTTTGCCAGGGGTAATTTATCCGTTCGCCACGCAAGTCTGACTTTTTTCTCAGGCAGTAAAACTACACGCACAGCATCTACAGCCAGGACACCTTGTCCGTGATTACTCAATACAATGGAGTGGGTTCCAGCATTCCAATAATACTCTCCAAGTTTGACCCATTGACCTGATAAATGCTGTTGAGAACGCGTAACAAACTCTACGCCTTGAAGATCATCGACAATACGATACGTTGCCGCCTGGGTGATTTGATCAACTCGAGGCCACCAACCAAATACAACATATCGTCCTGTTTGAGGTAAATAAATTGCAAACGTGTAAGTAGCACCTTTTTTCAAGCTGATAAGACTTTTTTGCTGGTAGGCTAAGGGAAGTGATACAGATTCAAATGCTGTAGACGTTATTTGTGAAGCATCAACAATCTTCTGCCAATGGGTTGAAGCTATGAGTCCTTGTATAAAGCAACTGCTGTAAAGCAATAAACATATTTTGCCCATATACACAAAATAAAACTGATTGCTCATCACTCTTTTACAGTACGTAAGCGTGTTTTTTAATGCTAATGGCATTATTGTTTCAATCCTGAAGAGTAATAACTTACGTCTTAATTTTTTTTGACGTAGATTTTCTTACAAGAAGGTAAGCAAACATAATGCCTTTTAACTAAACAGAATAATTAACTTATGTGTAATCAAGGACTAGCAAACTTATATCAACATTGAATACGTTTTATCCCGTTACGAATGTAAAACAACACGACAACAATTACAGATTTATTAAAGCTAAAACAGCAAAAAATGACAAAAATATTAATTAGACACTAGATGATTAATCATCATTTTTTTGAAAATCATTTTCGTAATTTAAACTATTAGAAAACTCAGTTAATAACAGCTCAATATCACTCGACTGGACAGACATCATGAAAAGTTGCCTGTTATTCCAATCAGGTAAAGGCAATTCATTCACTGTAGCGTTAACAATAATTAGGTTATCTACCATATCAGTCGTCAAAGAAAGTACAAAATGTCTAGTTTGGTCCAGTTTTTGGATAATATGTAACTCACAGCAATGTTGATAACAACGAATATCAACCACTTTTATTTCTGCACGTAACACTAGCTTATTTTTGAAGTCATATAGTTGAGGAATGATTACCTTATGATACAAATAATTTACCAGTGTTTTATTATTTTGTTCTCGTAAATCCTTATAATGCTGCTGTTCATTACGTTCATGCTCGGGTTGTTCTTTTGAACTAAGCCAGTCTTTTAACCAATGCATTGTCAGTATCCTAGTGATACTCTATACCCATTATCCATGGGCATAATATGAAAGGGAAATGGTTTTATGTTACCTTATAGTAATATATCCTTCATAAACCATTATTGTACGCACAATACATAACGCTTACCCTAACGTAACAACATGTAGAGTGAAAATGCTCTTAATGTAGACACTATTAAGTCTCCATGCCAAGCATCTTTTATTCTTAAATCCATTGACGTCCCTGGAATATAATACCCAATACGAAGGGTTTTTTAGGTGCGGCCGTCAAGCGATGAATCCCCAGGAGCTTATATTAATAAGTGACTGGGGTGAAGAGCGCTGACAACAAAGCCTAAAAATGATTCGTGAAGGGTATAACTGCAAGTATTAATATACACCACTTAAACTTATCATTTAGGAGTATAAGTGTCTTCTCAGTATATATTTATTTTAGACACATATTTTTCGTTAAACCTTCCTTGGTTTGAACTTATACAATACTTTCAGTATAGGCTTGGTTAACGTGCAACTCTAATACAATCAATGGTAGGCTTCAATGTAAATTGTATTAGAACGAAGGCTTAAACAGCCTTCGCGGGGTGATTATGTGGGGTAAACTGACTTCTAAGAAACCGCAAAGCGGGCTTTTCTACATAACGTGTTGCCAATGATGCAATAAATAAACAACACAACATCACTAGAGGTATAGCCTCATAAGAAGGCATACCAGCTAAGTAAAGTTTATGTAATAAACTAAAGCCAATATTATGGTGAAATAAATAAAGAGAATAAGAAATAGTTCCCAAATATATTAAAGGCTTTAAGCAAATCACGCTTAATTTATGATAAACAAATAAGTAAAATGACAAAAATAAACCTAGTACAACACCCCAAGATACTAACTCATTATCAATCCAGCACTGCATTCCAAAACAAAGCATGATTAAGCTATGCCGTATTAAATTATAGCGGTCACCCTTAACGCTTGCTTTAAGTCGATAAAACAAGATACCCGCCATAAACAAATGGGCATAATCTAACATAAAAATCAGTCTTATTTTCCAAGGGAAATAGCCTGTATAATATTCACTCAACAACCAGCTTGCTTGAAGTGTTAACCAACCCATACAAATAAATTCAATTTTTTGCAAACCTCTCATTAGCCACACAACAAGCATTAAACAATAAAATATCAACTCATACTCTAGTGTCCAATAAACACCGTCAACTGCAGACACCTCGAAAAAAGCTGGCACCATTGTCAGATTTAGGCTTGCGGTTGTCAGTGAGAAGTCCTTTCCAGGTAAACCTACTAAATTAACAACACTTGTTGTCAGTATAACAGCCAGCCAATAGACTGGAAATAATCGAGAAAAACGTGCAGTTATAAAGCCTAAGGCACTTTTAGTTCTATTCAATGTTAAAAAAATGACAAATCCACTAATCAAGAAAAACCATTGCACACCATATTTACCAATTTCGAAACTAAAGGCTAATGAGTGTCCATAAAGCTCATCAAATCGGGTCGTCAAATGAAACAGCACAACAAAAAATGCCGCTAATCCTCTAAATACATCAAGTTCGTCAAGACGGCTAGACAAGAGAGTACCTCAGTATTTACCAATAATGTAATATATCCACTATTCAGTAGTTTGTAGCAGGAGGGTTACCACTATTGATCCAACAAGGATAACCTCTAAGAGAAACTCCCACTAAAAAGACTTGTGAAGAATAAATTTCAAGTAAAATGTTACTGCTGCATAAATTCAATGATTTGTTTTTTCCATAAAGCATACCCTTCACCATTTAGATGGATCCCATCTATCGAATATTGAGCCTGAAGAACACCATCTGCAGTTAGCACGCTATTAAGGTCAATATATGTAATGTTTTTTTCGTTCGCTATTCTCTGTAAGGAGTGATTTAACATTTCTACCTGGTTATTCAAATGTTTAAACTGTTCACCCAAAAGCAGGGTGGATTGTATAATAGGAGTAACTTTTTTATTTAATAGTTCATCGATTATTTGATGGTAATTCTTTAATATACTATCTAGCTTTAAACCCTGCATAATATCGTTAGTACCCAGCAGAACAAAAACAACTTCAGCATCGTTAGAAAGTAAAGAAAGTCGGCTCACCGTATCCGCCGTTGTATCACCTGCAATTCCTCTGTTGTTAATGGAGTAGTCAGGAAAAAGCTCTTGCCACTCAGCATCATCTGTTATGGAATCACCCAACATAATATTTTTTGCAGATCCCCCATGCCACTTAAAAAAAGACACTCTGCGTTTATGATATATATGTTGACTGTCATTGAATGAAACACTGTTATCAACATCAATCCAATGCTGTACTTTTTTTAATAGGTCATAGGGGAAAAAATGATACTTCATGGTAGTAATGCCATACCCAAACCCAACTAATAGCAAAACCAGCACCAGTAAAATATTTCTTATCATTTCAACACTCAATACTGTATAAAAAAACGCTCTAGAAAGGTTTGCTCACGACTATCCACCTGACAGCCCCACAAGCAACCACGTTTATCCTAATGACCTGTTATTTATCTCTACGCGTAGATACATACTCTTCGCTGTGGGTATAAATTACTGTTTTTATACATCCTTGGAGAAGACGTACTTAACAGTTTAAAAAATTAGCACTCAAATTTATATACGTTCGCCGACTGGATTTTATATTTAATTTGACTTTTCATCATTATTTTGCCCAAGCAAAAGCTCAAACTAAACTACACTTCTCATAAAGAACCTTCAGTGACAGGGGATATAAGAGGGAACGGGTAGCAACTCCTGCCATTTTGATGTTTTTGCTAAATCACCCAAGGTATATACAAATACAGCCCTGGAGAAACACGTTATGTTCTATCTTAAAGGTACCATTACTGCTTTAGCATTCTCTCTATTCTTAAGCTCACTCTCTTATGCTAATGAACTGAATAAACTAATGTTTATTACTGAATCATACCCACCTTATAATTTTGAAGCTTCAGGCTTATTAAAAGGCATCGCTGTAGACTTACTTGTTGCCGCGTCAAACAAAGCAGGCTCACCATTAAAACGGAACCAAATAAAGGTGTATCCTTGGGCTAGAGGCTATCGAGCAACCCTTGAAGAGCCAAATCATGTCTTATTCTCAACAACACGCACTAAAGAAAGAGACCCCCTCTTCAAGTGGGCAGGTCCTATCGCCAAAACCAAAATAGTATTACTCGCTAAAAACGATAGTGGCATTAAAATCAATACACCTGAAGAAATTGCTAAGTATACCGTAGGCACTATTCGTGATGATGTAGGTGAGCAATTAGTAAAAGCGCTTGGCGTGCCAGACTCTGCCATCAAACCATCGTCCAATGCCGATTCGTTAGTAAAAAAACTCAACACTGGCCGGGTAAATTTATGGGCTTACGAAGAAAATGTCGCACGTTGGTTTATCAAAAAAAATGGCTTACAAAGTGGTGATTTCAGTGTTGTTTACACACTTAAAGAAGCAGAGCTATATTATGCCTTTAGTAAAAAGACGTCTGATGAGCTTATTAACCAACTGCAAAAAGGAATTGATGAAGTAAAGAAAGCAAAAGGGCAGGTTACTGATACTTTATACAATGACATCTTAAGCGAGTACTTGTAAAAAGGACAAGTTTACTCATTAAAATTTAGTGAAAAGTATAAAGTTAAATACGCGCCTAATAAATTTTTTACCATTAAAATGAAACATATTCAGTAAAGTGATTTGAAAACGATATCAATGACTGATCTCTAAAAAAAAGCCTTGCATCATTGCAAGGCTTTTTATCGTATAACCTACATAATTAATAGGCTACTACACATTATTTACTTTTTACGACGACGAGCACGTCCTAAAGCCAATAAGCCAATGCCCATTAAAGCCGCTACAGAAGGAACTGGAACTGGAGTAGAAGGGGTTTTACCTTTACCACGAAGGTCGTCGTTACCACACTGCATAGTGAAGTGTAAGTTAAAGTCTGCATTTTCACCCAAAAAGCTCAGATCAAAACCATCAGCATAGTAGTGAGTTCCACCGCTGAAGCCTGACTCAGCATCTGTCAATGAACTTAGAGAAAATGCACCACTACCGATGACATCACCACCATGATCATATGCCCATGGGCTAGCTTTTTGATTGTTTCTAAAGTAGGCAGTTTTAGTATAAGAGTCCGCGTCTAATTTAACGATATCATAAGTTAAGTTAGACCAGTTAACATCTAATACGTAGTCAAAACCGTAAGTGTTCTTAACGGTTTTATTACCATTTGACCAAGAGTTGCTTCCACGGGTTACATCATTATTGATATCAATAAAAATATCACCAGAAGTCCAGCGATGACTACCTTGTTTTTCACCATTTTTCAGGTTAAAACCACTCACAAGGCTTACATTGTTACCTTTTTGGAAAAAGCCTTCCAAGTCCCACTTTTGACCTTTGTCGTTATAACGTTCAACTTCGTTATCTTCTTGTGAACCGTACCAGCCAGTTCCAGAACCTTGTCCATCAAAAACAGTGATATTCGTTGCGTCGAGTGGCGAAGCCATTACTTGAGAAGAAAGAGCAACAACTGCAGTTCCAAATAATGCGGCTAATTTATTCATTATAACTCTCCATAAAATGCACGCCGTCGTGCATACTACTAATCCAAACTTCATGCTTATTGAATAAACGCATGTAAAAACGCAGCCACTATTCAGCAACATTGATGCCAAAAATATTTTTTATATTTATAACAATAAGTTACCCAAAAATAACCTATTAATTTAATCAGACTGTAAAAAATATCAATTTGAAGTGAATCTCACCACCTTAGAGACATGATACATAGACGAATAAACCATTCATCGTAATACAATGATTTTTATAGCTTTTTTTATTTGTAAAATTAGATATATAAAAACACAATCAAATTGCAAATAGTTATCTACAAGCAAACCAGATATGAAGTGTAAAAAAGAGATGACAATTACTTTGTAGGAAATAATTGTTTTTATTGCTCACACTTAATCAGCAGGCAGCGCTTTTAATGCAAAAGCAATGGGCAATAATGTCGTACTGCCCATTACTACTTAATTAGCGCTTATTTAGATAGGAAAGGGAAAGGGTAACAACTAACTCATACGTTGGAGCACCTTTGACTAAGCCAACATAGGACATAACTTGCTTATCAATGGTTAACTCATAACGGGTCAATAAACTCGCCTCCGGTAATTTAGCAATAAGGGTATTTAATGCTGTTTGATAAGCCTCATTAAAATCCAAGTGTAATGAACTGCCCGAAGCCGTCATATGTGCAGCATGCTCATTTGATTTACGAGGGCTGGCTGTTTGCAGCGCCGCCAAAAATGCATGACTTTTCTTTTCTGGAATATATTCTACAGGAATGGTTTTGTCTCCAGATGCCATTGCAATTACCACTTCCTTTGGTGGAGCCAGATTGGAAAAAGAACGTTCCGTTCGGTAGTTTTGTTTTCCCGCGCCCAATGGGCCAATCCACGCCCCCAAACAAAACTTGAGTCCACCTGTCCACTGCTCATCACGAGAAAACTCAGGTGTAGTGGCATATTCTTGAACAACACCACTAGCATGTAAAATCAACTGACCTTCTTTTTGCTGATCGCTAGTGCTCACAAAGGTAGCGTTTACCTCATGCGCATCAATGAGTGTGTAAAATCCCATAATAGATGTCCTTCCTTGCCGAATGGTAAATGGCAATACAAGGCTAGTTCATTTGTCTTAACTTACAAGGAAGGGCACCAACAGGGTTAAATCACACATCAAAGGTTATCAAGAGGTTTTCTTAAGAAAGCATTATTGCAAATCAACCTTAATATAAAACTGAGCTTGTTGATTACGCGTACGATACACTCGTTTATTTATATCAGAGTTTTGTTGGCTGGCCTGAGTATTAACGCCCCCAACAGCAACCCATTGTCCAATGGGTGCTTGAACAACAGTACTGGTTGAATTGATGTCAATATTGCCTGAGTTATTACGAGCCAAACGATTATTCTGCGCCTCTAACTGAATTGTGGCCAAATCAGTACCAGATAATCTCACCGTCGCATAAAAGCCTTGATTCACTTTTTTATAGGATGAGCGTTGTTCAATATGACCAGGCCACTGTGTGCGTTCATGAACAGGTACCTCTTGGCCAACCTGGATAAACGCGGCCTGACCTTCAATAGCACTGACCTGTTGCACCCCCTGATCCTTTCTACGCTGAGTACCATGATGAATAACCACTTGATCGTGAGGAGAGTGTCGATCACCTGTTCGAATAGTCACATCACCGACTCGCACATCAATATCAGCATCTATGCCACGCTCAGCGTATATCACACTTGAGTCAGTGCTAACACTGATTAAAAGTTGGCGTATTGGGGTATCTAGCTTTTTTACCGTTTGCTGTAACTGTTGGAAATTTTTTGCAGTAGTTTTAATAATCAAGACATTATTGTATGCCGTGACGGCACCACCAGGTGCAACCAGAGGTTGCAATATGGGAACTAACTCATCTGCCAGTCGGTGTCTCATATCGATAGTATACGTTTGCAACGCAGCCGCTAACGATAAACTGCTGCTTAACAGCAGTAAGACCAAACAATAGCTAACGGATCTTAAGCTAATCATAATGCGATATTCCTTAAGTCTGCTGGTTGCATACCTTTATCCCAAGCACGCTGAAAACCCTCCTGACGCATCTTCACATTGCCAGGGTCGGCAAATGATCCTTTAGCGATCAGTAAGTCAGCCTCTGATAACTCTAACCAACCCACACGATCAACCAAAACATAGCCATAACTCTCCACAGGATATTGTGGATTTGATTGCTGAATCTCTATCAGGCTGGGAATCCGTTTTTGGAGGGTAAGTAGGGGATGAGAATACTTGACGAGCGTCCGACAATCATCAATTAAAATACGTGCATGGCTTATGGGGTTTCGCCTGGCAAACGTAGAGAATTCTCGAACAAAACGCTCATCCCCAAAAAGCTCATTCTGTAGCAGAGGAGAATAGATCAACACTATTTCATCAGCCTGTGCCACCATGCTAAGCAACGCCGACAAGATATCAGCCTGCTTATGCCAAACTTGCAGTTTACTGCTTTCACCTAGAATAAGTCGGCAAGTGGACACCGCTTCAGCAGCTGGCTTACTAGCACGAGGCTCATAATCCTGCCGAGACCTGGCGTGAATAACCTCAACACCTTGTTTTTCAGGAATGGCTGTAAACGGAATAGGCGCGGCTAAATCTAACACCAGGAAAATATTTGTAGAATCAGCGGCATCCTTTACCGACATCTCAGAAGCCACTTGACTAAACCCTTGAGCTTCGAAGTAACTTAGCCAGTGCGGTAAAGTACATGCCTTAAGTAAAGTAACACCTGCAGCCCGCGTGTAAGCAATAAGATAATCAAGTAAGTCGTTAAATGTCGTAGTACTATTGTTAGTGGAATGCAGATAAATTCCAATAGTAGCTTGCTCAGGGTGAAACCACCCTAAGCCTTGAGGTGATGTAGCATCCCCCATCAAAAACCAACTATAATCAGCACGCTGTGTTGACTGAAGAGGGCAAAGAAGCAATTCCTGCTGACCCTCCTTGTCCTCAGCTTGTATAGCGTGAGTTAGAAAAGACAACAGCTGCGTTTCAGAGGCCCTGGTAATATCAGCCTTCATCATTCCACTTCCAGGCCAGTGTACCTAATGCCACTAGCTGGGTGAGTAATAACAACGTATCAACGCCACCTTCAGCGACATCGGTCTGATAAATCGGCTGTCTACGCTCCAGCCGAGTTAAAATAGGAGAAACCTGTTCACTCGCTTGCAAAACCTGACCATCAGCATATACCTGCCAACAATTATTCAACGCACTGTAAGCAAGGCGAGCACCTGGCACGACGGCCAGCGAATAGCCTTGTTTTAATCGACCCGCCAATTCATCACAGTCGGTTGGCTTAATCGTGGGTAATTCTGGCGTCATGTTATATTTGGATTCAGTCATAAAACGGCCAAACCACTCAACCAGCTTTTGTTCATCATCTAGCTGATTAAGCAACGTTTTTAAACGTCCAACCGCACTCAGTGTAATTTCTCCGGGATGCTCTGATAGTACCAAGGCAGGATCGGCATAACGCATGTCTTCAGATAAGTTATCCGCAATATAATCACTAAAATGCGTAATCACCTCTGCGGCTGAAGGTGCTCGAAAACCCACAGAGAATGTCATACAGTCATCCATACCAATACCGTTATGAGCCAGACCAGGAGGTAAATAGAGCATATCTCCTGGCTCTAAAACCCACTCATCACTGACATGAAACTCTGCCAATATTTTCAAGTCATTATGTGCCATCAGCGGTGTTTGAGCGGTACAACGTTGACCTACCTGCCACTTCCTCCGCCCACGGGCTTGCAGCAAAAATACATCATATTGGTCATAGTGCGGTCCTACACCACCTCCTGGTCGAGCATAGCTGACCATAATATCGTCTAGTCGCCAACCAGGTATAAAATCAAAATGACTCAGCAATTGCGCAATTTCAGGCAACCAATGGTCAACGGCTTGAACCAATAAAGTCCAGTTATCAATGGGTAAGTTCAAAAAAGCTTCTTCAGAAAAAGGGCCATGCCAAACTTGCCAGGGTTCTGCTTCATCGTCATTGACCACGAGTCGAGCTTCAACTGTATCTTCCATTGCCAGGCCAGCCAGCTCCTCAGGAGATACGGGCGATTGAAAAGCAGGCAAAGCCTGCCGTATTAACAGGGGACGCTGTTGCCAGTATTCACGTAGAAATTCTGCGGCGCTTATATTACCTAGTAACGTATTCATATTGGCAATGATTACCCGTTAAATGTAAATTAATACCCACAAAGATAATGAACAGTAATTTATGAGTAACGTATTATACTTGCTGTGCCTGACTTGTTGCGTTACCTATATAAGTTGCTGGTGTTAACGCCAAAAGCTGCTGTTTCACACTATCAGGCAGCTCTAGAGCATTAATAAACTGCTGAAGTGTTTCTGCGGTAATTGCTTTACCCCGCGTTAATGCTTTTAGCTTTTCATATGGTTCAGGAATGCCGTAACGACGCATAACCGTTTGAATGGGCTCAGCCAAAACCTCCCAGGCACTCATTAAATCTTCTTGTATACGTTGTTCATTGACTTCCAGTTTGCTGATGCCTTTAAGCGTTGACTGATACGCTAATAAACTATGTGCTAAGCCAACGCCTAAATTTCGTAACACTGTTGAATCACTCAAGTCACGCTGCCAACGTGAAACGGGCAGTTTAGCGGTTAAATGCTGGAGAATCGCATTGGCTAACCCTAAATTGCCTTCAGAGTTCTCAAAATCAATGGGGTTTACCTTATGCGGCATGGTTGAGGACCCAACTTCACCTGCTACGGTTTTTTGCTTAAAATAGCCCAGTGAAATATAGCCCCAAACATCACGATCGAAATCTAAAACAATCGTATTAAAACGAGCAACAGCGTCAAACACCTCCGCCATATAATCATGTGGCTCTATTTGTGTAGTATAGGCATTCCATGACAGACCAAGTTGCTGGACAAACGACTCTGCCAAAGAAGACCAGTCTACCTCAGGATAGGTCACTAAGTGTGCATTAAAATTACCAACAGCCCCATTGATTTTACCCAGCAGTTTAACCTTCTTGAGCTGGGTAATTTGGCGCTCTAATCGGGCCACCACATTGGCCATTTCTTTACCCAACGTGGATGGCGTCGCTGTTTGGCCATGAGTACGAGAAAGCATCGGCATAGTGGCATACTGATGGGCTAGAGCGCGTATGGCCTCAACCACTTGTTCCATTGACGGTATCAGTACCTGATCTAAGCCATTTTTCAGCATTAAACCGTGAGCCAGATTGTTAATATCCTCAGAAGTACAAGCAAAATGTACAAACTCTTTAACGGTTACCAACTCAGGATGTCGATCGAGCTGTTCCTTTAAATAGTACTCAACCGCTTTAACATCATGGTTTGTCGTTTGCTCAATGGTTTTAATTCGGGCAGCTTCTTGCTCATCAAACTCTTCCAGTACTTGTTCTAGAAAAGCATTTGCGGAAGAAGAAAGGGGAGGGACTTCAGTAATTTCGGGTGTTGCAGCCAATTGCTGTAACCAGCAGACTTCAACCTCTACCCGGTAGCGAAGTAGACCATACTCACTAAAAAAAGGTCGTAAATCAGTTGTCTTATTACTATAACGACCATCAACAGGGGATAACGCTGTTAAAGAAGATAGTTGCATTATGAAACCACTTATAACTCACAGTTGTTCAAACGTGTATAACCCAAAACCTGAATTAAGCGTGAATACAAGACTCGACGCCACCCAGTAACTTACTGCGTGAAAGTAATAACTGCCAACGGCTACCGCCGGTCTGATGCCAAAGCATCGCGGCTCGAATGCCCGCTAATAGACACGCACGAATTTTATCTGCATTCACTTGCTGCTGAAGATGTCTCATTTCTCCTGTAACTTGAATACGGGTACGGAAGGTACTGATCGTATCCTGATAAAGGCTGGCAAATGCAGCAATGATATTTTCATGGGTAACCGCAAAGTGATTAACCTGGTCTTTTATTTTTTCAAGGCGGTTGGCAACTTCAGTAAGCATGGCTGGGTTTTTGCTGAGTTTGCGCTCTAAATGTAATAAGGTCAGCGCATAGCGAATAGTGTCAGTCTGCATGGAAGACGCTTCTTTTTGTAAAACACTACGTAATACTCGTAGTCCCATCATTACCCCACTCGATCCCTCAAACACATCAGCCACTGAAGTGGGTGATGTGTTTAAAATACTGGTAAGGGAAGAGGCTAGTGCATCTTCTGGCGCTTGCCCCGTCTTCGCAACCTTTTCAACAAGATTCGCAGCCTGGAACACACCTGCTAACGCCAACGCCTGGTCTTTATATGAATACGTACTCATGAATAGAGGAAAGCTATATTTTATTCTACGGGTTTAGTATGTAAGCGGGACTCTATGACGCCGCCCCCCAAGCACAGGTCATCCTGATAAAACACCACAGATTGTCCTGGTGTTACTGCGCGCTGTGGCTGATCAAATATCACCAAATAACCACCAGACTGTAACGATTTAACCTCACAGGGTTGCTCAGTCTGACGATAACGCACCTTAGCATGCAATCTGATAGGCAAAGCAGGGCTTTCTCCTGATATCCAATCAACATGACCCACTATTAATGCTTCTGAGAATAACAAAGGATGCTGATTGCCTTGTGCTACTACCAGCACATTATTCGCAACATCTTTTTCAACCACATACCATGGTGCTTCATTCGCACCTTTCACACCACCAATACCCAATCCTTGCCGCTGACCTAGTGTGTGATACATTAACCCTTGATGTTCACCAATAAGCTCACCATCTGCTGTTTTAATAGGGCCAGGCTGTGCGGGTAAATAACGTTTTAAAAAGTCACTGAACCGTCGCTCACCGATAAAGCATATACCAGTACTGTCTTTTTTATTATGAGTAATCAGTTGGTGCTCAGCCGCCAGTTTTCGTACATCAGGTTTATGCATTTCCCCCACAGGAAATAATGTCTTAGCTAGCTGCTGATAACCCACAGCATGTAAAAAATAGGTTTGGTCTTTATCGGGATCTTTACCTTTCAGTAAACATGCCTTGCCATTGTGTGAACCTCGACGCGCATAGTGTCCCGTTGCAATATAGTCAGCACCAAGTAACTGCGCATAATCCAGAAATGCTTTAAACTTGATTTCTTTATTACACAGAATATCAGGATTAGGTGTTCGCCCTGCACGATACTCGTGTAAAAAGTGCTCAAAGACATTATCCCAATATTCTGCGGCAAAGTTAGCCGTATGTAAGTGAATTCCCAGCTTGTCGCAAACGGCCTGGGCGTCGGCTAAGTCCTCACGAGCTGTACAATACTCAGTGCCATCATCCTCGTCCCAATTCTTCATGAACAGGCCTTCTACCTGATAGCCTTGTTGCTTTAAGCAAAGGGCAGCGACAGAAGAATCAACGCCACCAGACATGCCCACAATGACTCTAGTATTCTGTGGTTCTGGATATTCTTGGTTACTCATAAACTACCGAACATGTTACTCACACTTAATTAAGTAGCTGCTATTCTACGCAGGCTCTACAATAAGTTCCAATGGATATCGATATCCCTTTTGATAATCCTCTATGCAACGAAGTACCAGAGGACTGCGCAATGACGACTTACGCTGTATAATATCGGGATACGTCAGCCAGAGTACTTGTTCTATTTCATCATCCAGAGCTTGATGCCCCATATGATTAACAGGTTCGCCGACAAAGCAAAAACGATGATAAGTCACACCTGGTGATTGCGGAGGGTTAAACCGATAAATACCCACTAGGCCGGTCACACGAATCTCCCATCCTGTTTCCTCAAGTGTTTCTCGCTGAGCAGCAGACACTAGAGACTCACCATACTCAAGATGACCTGCAGGCTGATTAATCACTCTCGCCCCTAAAATCATCTCTTCTACCAACAAAAATCGATTTTCAGACTCGACAATCGTGGCAACTGCCGCTCGGGGACACCAGGGTTGAAAGTTATCCGTCATACTTAGGTCCAATTGAGAAGGGAAGAGACCGCCTGTTAGTATTTAAAGCTTAGGCAATCGATAAACTAAAAGGTATCAACTCGTTTTTTCCATTAAGTTTTTAAGAACTTGGTGATAAAAACAGTGAGTACGACACTTGTTTTCGATAATTAACCACGCGGCTTATTCGCAACCTGCTTTAATTTACAGTATGGTCTCCATCTACACAAAATACACAAATAAGCAATATATGCATCACAACTCAGTATAAATTGTCATTCACCCACTTTACCAATTAACACCTAAGTGAGTTTAAGATGGAAAATAGTTCTCCATTTACCCACCTGGATAGTAAGGGCCAAGCCCACATGGTGGATATCACAGAAAAACAAATAACATCACGCACAGCAACAGCCCAAAGTCTAGTCAGCTTTTCAGCAGACAGTTTTACCAAACTCACTGAAAATAATCCTAAAGGCGATGTTTTTGCCGTAGCGAGGATCGCAGGCATACAAGCTGCAAAGCGATGTGCTGAGTTGATACCTCTATGTCACAGCTTAGCACTGAGTAATGTCACCATTGACTTTAACCTGTTACCTGACACTCACCAAGTCCAGGTATTAGCCTGTTGTAAACTCGCCGGGAAAACAGGCGTCGAAATGGAAGCACTGACTGCCGCGTCTATTGCAGCATTAACACTCTACGATATGTGCAAAGCCTTTGATAAGGGGATTATTATTGAGCATACCTGCTTACTGGAAAAAACAGGGGGCAAATCTGGCCACTGGCAACGGGCCTCATCATGATCACTATTCAGATACAAGAAGACGACTTTAATCATCATCAAGCTTATCAACAACTTCGGCAAGCAGCACCAGATGCAGGAGCTATAGTGACATTCACAGGTTTAGTACGAGAAATCTGTGAGCAAGGTGATATACAACACATGGAGCTTGAATGTTATCCTGCAATGGCTAAAACAACATTGCAAAACATTATGACAAAAGCTTCAAGTCGATGGAATATTTTGGCATGTACGGTGATTCATCGAACAGGAATATTACACGCACATGAGCAGATAGTGTTTGTTGGCTGCGCAGCACCTCACCGGCAGGCAGCATTTGATTCTGCTTCATTTGTGATGGACTATCTCAAAACTGAAGCACCATTCTGGAAAAAAGAGGTTTATCCAAATGGCGCTCACTGGGTAACCGCAAAAGCTTCAGATCAACAGGCACGAAAAAAATGGATAAAATAAATATACCCACTTAACAGCTTTTTAATACGTAAACAGACAAAATTCTTTAAAACAAATGATCATCTATTTTTATTTTAGTGACGTGACCACGTCACTAAAAAGTCACGTAAAATAACTGTATAAAACATCATATAAAATAATGCAATAAACTGAGGTTTATATTCATTATTCACCAGAAAAATCCTACCTATCATGTTGTATTTACAAGGAAAAAGTACGTGACTTTTAAGGCAAAACCTACAACAATAATGCCACCAAAAAGGTTGTCATACAGTTTTTCAACCAAAAAATTCATACACGAGAAATGGAGTAAGTAATGGGATATCAACACATCAACGTACCTGCTCATGGTGAAAAAATTACAGTTAATGCTGACTTGTCCCTCGACGTTCCTAACAACCCAATCGTTCCCTACATTGAAGGGGATGGTATAGGTGTTGATGTCACTCCAGCCATGATAAACGTTGTCGATAACGCAGTAAAAAAAGCCTATAACGGCAGCAAAAAAATTTCCTGGATGGAAGTTTACTCAGGTGAAAAAGCAACACAGGTTTATGATGAAAATACGTGGTTACCAGAAGAAACACTTGAAGCTTTCAAAGAGTTTGCAGTAGGTATTAAAGGACCACTAACGACACCTGTCGGTGGCGGTATTCGCTCATTAAACGTAGCCCTTCGTCAAGAGCTTGATTTGTATGTTTGTCAACGTCCCGTACGTTGGTTCACTGGTGTTCCAAGTCCGGTCAAGAAACCTCAAGATGTTGATATGTGTATTTTCCGCGAAAACTCCGAAGATATTTATGCGGGTGTTGAGTGGAAAGCCGGCTCTCCTGAGGCTGATAAAATCATCAAGTTTTTAAAAGAAGAAATGGGTGTTACTAAAATTCGCTTTGACGAAAACTGTGGTATCGGTATTAAACCTGTTTCTGAAGAAGGCACTAAACGCCTTGTTCGTCGTGCCATTCAATATGCCATCGATAATGACAAATCATCCGTTACCCTCGTCCACAAGGGTAATATCATGAAATACACTGAAGGTGCTTTTAAAGAGTGGGGCTATGAGTTAGCTCAGCAAGAGTTTGGCGCGAAATTATTGGACGGAGGTCCTTGGTGCACACTCAACAACCCAAACACTGGACGTGAAATCATTATTAAAGACGTCATTGCTGATGCCATGCTGCAACAAATTCTGCTGCGTCCTGCAGAGTATGATGTTATCGCTACCTTGAACCTGAATGGAGACTATCTATCTGATGCTCTTGCGGCTGAAGTTGGTGGAATTGGTATCGCTCCAGGTGCCAACCTAAGCGATAACGTAGCTATTTTTGAGGCGACTCATGGTACTGCACCTAAGTATGCTGGTCAGGACAAAGTAAACCCAGGCTCATTGATTCTTTCTGCTGAAATGATGCTACGTCATATAGGATGGACAGAAGCTGCAGATCTTATTATTAAAGGTACGGAAGGAGCGATAGCTGCCAAGACTGTAACTTATGATTTTGAGCGGCTGATGGAAGGAGCTACATTGCTAAAATGCTCTGAATTCGCTGATGCCATTATTGCTAATATGTAAGCCCAAGACCTAATGCGGCTTACTCACATTCACATGTGAATACACATATAAGAAAAGGGGCTGGCTAGCCCCTTTAAAAAACCTGTTATGGTTCTTCACTCAAACAGACACCCATTATTTACGCTGGAAGATGTACATCATCTGCCGAGTGAATATGGTTGGATTCAGCGTCCCTTTGATCATGTTCACTTTTATCTTCTACGGGCACAATATTGATGGCATGTAACCCTTTTGGTCCCTGTAAAATATCAAAGTTCACTTGTTGTCCCGCTTTTAATGTTTTGTAGCCATCCATCTCAATTGATGAATAGTGCACAAACAGGTCTTCATTACTATCTTCAGGCAAAATAAATCCGTAACCTTTTGCGTTATTAAACCATTTAACTTTACCTGTTGGCATGCTTTATTCCCTCTGCAAAAACTCCTTGCGGAGTAGTTCCTACAACAAATATGCGACACTGTCCCTCGTCACAATATTCCACGTCACATTGTCACACATAAGACACTTAAACCAACGCGTGGTTTTTAAACTAGTGTTTAACATGCAGAGGTTTCTGTCAAGTTTTTAACAACTGCATTTGTAGCATAAGCAAGGTATTATACTAACTTTATGAATCTTGGTCGCGAAAAAACAGATTGGTATGCAATGGGTAAACTAAAGGAACTTCGTCTAACATTAGAAAATGAGGACGGACAAGAAAGTTTCGATGAGGACGGACAACTTCTTGTTGCGCCAGCCAAGCCGAAACTTAAGCCACCGTCAATGTATAAGGTGGTCCTGCTCAATGACGACTACACCCCGATGGATTTTGTGGTCGAAGTCTTAGAGGTGTTTTTTAACATGAACCGAGAGAAAGCAACTCAGGTGATGTTGAAAGTGCACACAGAAGGGAAAGGGATTTGTGGGGTCTTTACCCGCGACATTGCCGAAACTAAAGCCGAGCAGGTTAATCAATATTCTAGAGAGAACCAACATCCACTGCTCTGCACAATAGAAAAAGCTAATTAAATAGCAAAAGTTAATGGCGAATGCTTAAGGTACCAGTATGCTGAATAAAGACCTCGAAGTGACCCTGAACCTTGCTTTCAAGGACGCTCGGGCAAAACGGCATGAATTTATGACCGTGGAGCACCTACTACTAGCACTATTGGACAATGAGGCCGCGTTAAAGGTGTTGAGAGCTTGTGGCGCAGATATGGATCGTTTGCGTAGAGATCTCACCGAGTTTGTTGATTCAACAACGCCGCTGATTCCCAGTAACGAGCAAGAACGCGAAACACAGCCTACGCTGGGCTTTCAACGGGTATTACAGCGTGCTGTATTTCATGTTCAAAGCTCAGGCAAAAAAGAAGTCACTGGCGCAAATGTTTTGGTCGCTATTTTTAGTGAACAAGAAAGCCAGGCTGTTTATTTTCTCAAACAGCAAACAATTGCACGTATCGATGTCGTCAACTATATCGCTCATGGTATTTCCAAAGTGCCTGGCACTTCTGACCAGGATGATGTGGGCCATGAGCAAGAGGAAGAGGGCGTCGCTGAAGGAACAACGTCTAGCAACCCACTAGAGAACTACGCAACCAACCTTAATGAACAGGCCAGACTGGGACGTATTGACCCGCTCGTGGGCCGTGACAGCGAATTAGAACGTGTTTCGCAAATACTGACGCGTCGGCGTAAAAATAACCCGCTACTTGTCGGGGAAGCGGGGGTAGGTAAAACAGCCATCGCTGAAGGGTTAGCAAAACGTGTGGTTGACGGTGAAGTGCCTGATATTTTACAAGATGCCACTATTTATTCATTAGATATGGGTGCCCTGCTAGCAGGAACCAAATATCGTGGTGACTTTGAAAAACGTTTTAAACATTTACTGGCTGAGTTACGCAAAAAGCGTCACGCCATTCTATTTATTGATGAAATTCATACCATTATTGGTGCAGGCGCAGCATCCGGTGGCGTAATGGACGCCTCTAATTTACTGAAGCCTATGTTAACCTCTGGAGAGTTACGCTGTATCGGTTCCACTACCTTTCAAGAATTCCGCGGTATTTTTGAAAAAGATCGTGCATTAGCTAGACGCTTTCAAAAAGTCGATGTGAATGAACCCTCTGTGGAGGATACATTCCAAATTCTCAAAGGGCTAAAATCTCGTTTTGAAGAGCATCATGCCATTAAATATACGGATACTGCCTTAAAAGCGGCTTCTGAGTTAGCCGATCGCTACATTAATGATCGCCATATGCCTGACAAAGCCATCGACGTCATTGATGAAGCAGGGGCATTTCAGCGTTTACAACCTGAAAATAAACGCAAAAAAACGATTGGTGTTGCCGATATCGAAACCATTGTCGCTAAAATCGCGAGAATTCCACCGAAAAGTGTTTCTGCTTCAGATAAAGAAGTACTTAAGAATTTAGAGCGTAATTTAAAAATGGTGGTCTTTGGCCAAAGCGAAGCCATAGACTCACTGACAACTGCAATCAAATTGTCACGCGCAGGATTAAAAGCCCCAGAAAAGCCTGTAGGTTCATTTCTGTTTGCAGGCCCCACAGGAGTGGGTAAAACCGAAGTCAGTCGTCAGCTTGCTGAAATTCTTGGTATTGAGCTGGTTCGCTTTGATATGTCTGAGTATATGGAGCGCCATACTGTTTCTCGTTTAATTGGTGCACCTCCGGGTTATGTCGGCTACGATCAGGGTGGTTTACTTACGGAAGCTATTAACAAATCACCTCATTGTGTGTTGCTTATGGATGAAATCGAAAAGGCGCATCCTGAAGTATTTAATTTGCTCCTTCAGGTCATGGACCATGGCACACTCACAGACAACAATGGTCGTAAAGCTGATTTTCGCAATATTATTTTAGTGATGACAACCAATGCTGGAGCTGAGCAGACCAGTCGAGCCTCAATTGGTTTTACTGAACAAGATCACTCAACAGATGCTATGGAGATCATCAAGAAAACCTTCACCCCCGAGTTTCGTAACCGTTTGGATGGCATCATTCAATTTCAACCCCTTACAGAAGAAACCATCAAGCATGTGGTGGATAAATTTCTCACCGAACTGCAGAGCCAGTTGGATGATAAAAAAGTGCTGCTGGAAGTGGATGAAGAAGCGCGTGCGTGGTTGGCTGATAAAGGTTACGACAAGCAAATGGGTGCTCGACCCATGGTACGGGTCATTCAAGATGTTTTGAAAAAACCTTTAGCCGAGCAAATTCTATTCGGCAAACTCGCAGGGAATGGCGGAACTGTCAAAGTCTTTGTCAAAGAAGATGAGTTAAATTTTGAGTTAGAAGACCACTAACATAAATGTACCTCAGTTAACGCTTAGCTGAGGTAATATTTGTTTCAACAGTAAAACATACCCAAACAAAAACATCCGAATAACAGAACCAACTGCTATTCGGATGCTTTCAATACAATAAACTGTTTAAAACTTTTGACTGAACAAGCTCAACGCACACTGCCACCCATAACTCTGGCGGATATATTACCAAGTCTCCGATAATACTTAGCCGTTAGCAGCCTCCAGCACTTATACTAGCACCATGAACACGACTTCATCATATCGCGTTAAAATTAATTCCTACCGTTGAATGATACGATCAGGCGTTAGCGTTAAAACGACGAGAATTAAGCCTATTAATCACTTAACAAACGTACATAAGTAGTCTTATAACAGCATACTGTCGTCTAAAACTTATCAACGAGCACGATAAGTAATACGGCCTTTACTTAAATCATAAGGAGTTAACTCAACCCGCACTTTATCACCCGTTAAAATACGGATGTAGTTTTTACGCATCTTGCCAGAAATATGTGCTGTAACAACATGCCCATTTTCCAACTCAACTCGAAACATCGTATTTGGAAGGGTATCAATGACCGTACCTTCCATTTCAATTGAATCTTCTTTTGCCATTCGGCGCTTTACCTCTTCATGTTACTTACCAAGTCTGTATCAGGCCTAGCCATGACCAGCCCAAAATAGGGGTGAATTCTGCCTGAAAACAACTAGAAAAGTAAAGGTTGCTATAACAATATCGTATTTTATGACCACATTTTTCTTAGCAGAGCCGAGAAAAATGATTTCAGATAACAACGCTTTACATTGAAAGGCACAGGAGGAAAAGCCACTAAGCATGCTATGCCTCAACAACGAAAAGGCAAAGCAAGGCAGCATTACTGAAGTGATATCGACAGAAGATTAGCTAAAATTAGTAACTCTTCCCTAAGTGTCATCAGATCTTAATTGTAGGCGTAAAGGCTATTACTGCAACTCGATCCACTTGTTATTTACAAAAACCTCCAGCGGACGATACTCGCCTTTATACTGCATTTTCTGGCAAGATTTAATCCAGTATCCCAAATAGACATAATCCAGCCCCAGTAACTGGCATGCTTCTACTTGCCATAAGACAGCAAAAGTACCCAGGCTGCGCTGACTATACTCTGGATCATAAAAGGTATAAATTGCTGACAGGCCATTATCCAGCTGGTCTGTCACTGCAACAGCAATCAATCGTGACTGCTCCCAGAATAGGTAAAACTGGGCAAAGTCCCAGCCCCCCACCAAAAAAGACTCAAACTGCTCTTTACTGGGTGGAAACATGTCACCATCCTGATGACGAAGAAAGATATACTTTTCATAAAGGTGATAAATCTCATCCTCACTATAAGGGTTAACCACTTCAACCACCAAGTCTTTATTTCTATTCCAGATGCGCTGAAAGCGCCGTTTACGT
The DNA here is from genome assembly GCF_050749885.1 of Zooshikella sp. RANM57. NCBI lineage: Bacteria > Pseudomonadati > Pseudomonadota > Gammaproteobacteria > Oceanospirillales > Zooshikellaceae > Zooshikella > Zooshikella sp. RANM57. The sequence continues at coordinate 391,041 of NZ_JBOIUB010000002.1, forward strand.
TGAAAGCGAGTCACTGGAATTCTGGCCGGAATACACGCCTGACAATAACGACAATGTGGGCGGTATAAGTGTTGACCACTGCGTCGAAAGCCAAAGTCGGTCAACTGGCTGTACAATGCAGTACTTAACTCTTTACTTGGGTCAAGAAACAATGTGGTTGCTTCCTGATCAGGTAAATAGCTACAGGTATGAGGATGAGTCGCAAAAAACTTTAATTCCTTTAACTCTGACATAGTCTTTTCACAGTCAACAGGCGTTTAAATCAGATATCTACAGTAATTGACCATTGCTCAGGACCTGGTAAAGAACAATATCTTTCTAAGTAGTTTAGAAAAGATTCTCGGGAAAGGGTTTCAGCACCCATGCTTATTAAATGGTCACTTTCTACCTGACAATCAATTAGTCCAAACTGCCATGCATGCAGCTGCTTGGCCAAGGCAATCAGAGCACACTTAGAAGCATCAGACACATTACTAAACATGGATTCACCAAAAAAAACTCGACCAATAGCTACCCCATAAAGCCCTCCCACCAGTTGATCACCTTGCCAACATTCAATGGAGTGAGCGATACCTTGTTTATGCAAAGCACGATACGCGGATAACATTGCTGGCGTTATCCAGGTGCCTGCCTGTTTACTTCGAGGTGCAGCACAAGCCGTTATAACGTCATTAAATGACTGATCAAAAGTAAAGCTGAAATTTTTGCGGTTAAATGTCTTCTGTAAGCTACGACTAATATGGACAGTACTAGGAAATAAGACAAGTCTTGGGTCTGGACTCCACCACAGAATAGGTTCTCCCTCATTAAACCAGGGAAAAATACCTTGCTGGTAAGCTTTAACCAAGCTACTTACCTCTAAATCCCCCCCCATGGCAAGCAGTCCATTTGGTTCTTTCAAGGCCTGTGACACAGGTGGAAAACAAACATTGCCAGGCAACAACAGTGGTAATCGAATCATGAGTGTCGTGTATTATTAATGGGCGTTATTCTTGAATGAAACCATATTCGTAATGTCATTACTATGGTTAACAAAATCAGATAAACCAATACTCATTGCAAGCCCAGCTAACACTGAGCTTGGTATGTTATTTGCGGTTTAATGAAAACATGATGTCAAAAAATCGACAACATAAGGGATTGCACGGCTAGCTTCCAAGTGCTAAACCCGTACAATGTAAGAACTTTTAATTCTAAGGTGTGTCAACTTGGTCATACTCTGTAAGTGTAAGATCGCGTTAAGGTCATTGATTTGAAAGGCTCAAAAACAGTTACGAAGCGGAACAGAAAAACTCCATCTACTCCAAGTACGCCACCACGGGCGCGTCACCATATTGGCATGCGTCTTCGTGAAGGTTTGCTCATAGCCCTTATTGCCAGCTGTATTTACTTAATACTGGCGCTCTTTTCTTATAGTCCAGCAGACCCAGGCTGGTCTCATACAGGGCAAACTCATGGTGCTATCCACAACCTGGTTGGACGGAGTGGCGCTTGGGTGGCAGACCTATTACTTTGGTTTATTGGTTATTTTGCTTTTCTATTTCCATTTTTTATTGGGTTTATGGCGATACAGCTATTACGCAAGCGTCATGATCCATTGCAATTCAGGCTACCCATCTGGGCATTAAGGCTAACGGGTTTGGGTATCAGCATTATCTGTGGTGCCGGTTTAGCGACCTTGCACTTTACCGAATATGCCGCTGAAATGCCTGCCACAGCAGGGGGTATTCTTGGCAACCTGTTGATTGCTGAAACTATGCCGGTGTTGAATACCATTGGTTCGACCCTTTTACTGCTATCCCTTTTCTTATTTGGCTTCACAATAGTCACGGATCTTTCCTGGTTTCTTTTCATGGATTTGCTAGGAAAAATTACATTGGATTTTTTTGGTGCGCTAGCCCATGTTGGTCGACTAATGGTCAACCAATGGCAACGATACTGGGAGGGGAGGGCACAAAGGCAGACGGCCTCTAGTCCTCCCACTCGTCGCAAGAAAGCCAGTCAAAAGCGTCAAGACCCATTATTACTTTCAGCACCTGAAGCTGATTTAGTCTATGAAGCCTCAACCCAAAACATGGTAGGAGAGGATCCTGTAGTAGATGAGGTACCAGCCTCAAGCCCACCCAAAATATCTCAACCCAAACAGCGTCGACAAGTGCGTTATCAAGGAAAAAGTGATGGTTCATTACCTGAAGTTTCCCTACTAAACGAACCAGACAAGTCAACAGATCGAGGGTTTTCACCGGAAACACTAGAGCAATTATCTCGCTTGCTAGAAGAACGGCTAAAAGACTTTGGGGTTATTGCTGAGGTTGTTGCCGTACACCCAGGTCCAGTGATTACACGGTTTGAAATTCAACCTGCACCCGGTGTTAAAGTCAGCAAGATTTCCAACCTGGCAAAAGACCTGGCGCGTTCACTAGCCGTTATCAGCGTGCGTGTTGTTGAGGTTATTCCTGGCAAATCTGTAGTGGGTATTGAAATTCCTAATGAAGACCGGGAAGTAGTGCATTTTAGCGAAGTGATTAACTCTGAAGCCTATGCCGATGCCAAGTCACCACTTAGTCTGGCTCTTGGTCATGATATCGCAGGTCTGCCGGTTGTGGTTGACCTGGCTAAAATGCCTCACCTGTTGGTAGCCGGAACAACTGGCTCAGGTAAATCAGTCGGGGTTAACAGTATGATACTCAGTATGCTGTTTAAAGCCAGTCCAGAAGAAGTTCGCCTGATCATGGTTGACCCCAAAATGTTGGAATTATCTATTTATGAAGGTATCCCACACTTGCTGGCTCCGGTTGTGACGGACATGAAAGAAGCTGCTAATGCCTTGCGTTGGTGTGTTGCTGAGATGGAACGTCGCTACAAACTTATGGCCGCGATGGGTGTCCGTAACATTGCCGGGTTCAACCGCAAGATAAGAGAGGCAAAGGCGAAAGGGGAACCCTTACTTGATCCCTTCCATGAGAACATAGAAGGGGAAGAACCTCTGATCTTGGAAACATTACCCTTCATTGTCATCGTGATTGACGAATTTGCCGACATGATGATGATTGTGGGCAAAAAAGTGGAAGAGCTGATTGCCCGCCTTGCTCAGAAAGCACGTGCGGCGGGTATTCACATGATTTTGGCAACTCAGCGCCCCTCAGTCGATGTTATAACCGGTTTGATTAAAGCCAATATACCAACCCGTATCAGCTTCCAAGTGTCGTCTAAAGTCGACTCACGCACCATTCTTGATCAAGGTGGTGCAGAACAGTTATTAGGGCAAGGTGATATGTTGTACCTTCCACCAGGTACTGCAGTTCCCATTCGAGTGCATGGTGCCTTTGTTGCTGACAATGAAGTGCACCAAGTCGTTAATGACTGGCAGCAGCGTGCAGAACCTGATTATCTGGATGACATTCTAACGGGGGCAGTGGATGATGCCGGAGCAGGTAGTGCTTTTAGCGCAGGTCTGGATGGCGATTCAGAACAAGATCCGCTCTATGACGAAGCAGTGGCGTTTGTCACAGAATCACGCCGTGCTTCAATTTCAGCTGTACAACGGAAACTTAAAATCGGTTATAACCGAGCAGCTCGAATTATTGAATCGATGGAAACAGCAGGTGTGGTTAGCCCCATGAGTAGCAATGGCGCGCGTGAAGTGTTGGTCGCGGCACCACCTCAACCATAATTTGCATTGACATTAAAAGGGTTAAACATGTTGCGTAAACTTTCTCTTGCTTTGGTGTTAACGGGTTTACCCATGGCATTATTTGCAGATGCCGAAGCAGCCAAAGCGTTAAATGGCTTATTGGCTAAAGCCAATACAGTCACCGCTAAGTTTCAGCAAAAAACACAAAACGATGCAGAGTCACGCTCTAGAGAGTCCAATGGTACACTATCTGTTCAACGGCCAAACTTGTTTCGCTGGGAAGTAACAGGACCCTTTCCACAGTTGGTCATTTCCAATGGTAAAAAGGTATGGGTTTATGATCCTGATCTGGAACAGGTGACTATCCAGAAACTGGATAAGCAGCTCAGTTCCACGCCTGCATTACTGTTAAGTGGTGATGTCAAAAAACTCAAAGATAACTTTGATATTTCGCAAACCAGTAAATCAGGTGACACGCCTAGCTTTTTACTCAAACCTAAAGCTGAAGACAGTGCATTTGAGTCTTTACAAATCAGCTTTAAGAGGGAGCAGATTACTGGCATGATGCTTAAAGACACCCTAGGCTCAGTGACGGATATTACCTTTTCCAATGTTAAAAACAATGTTGAGATTGAGTCAGGCCAATTCAAACTGGATATCCCTGAAGGGGTTGATGTTATTGAGCGTTAGATGACTTTATCATTATTTTCAGAAGAAACACCTTATCAACCACTGGCGGCGCGCATGCGCCCCCAGCAGCTCAACGACTACCTCGGACAAGAACACCTGCTGACACCAGGCAAACCATTATACGATGCCATAAGCCAAGGTGTTATCCACTCCATGATCTTCTGGGGGCCTCCTGGTGTTGGAAAAACGACTCTTGCCAAACTGATAGCCCATCATGCTCAGGCCGAGTTCCTGACACTGTCTGCTGTTCTCTCAGGCGTAAAAGAGATTCGTGCAGCCATTGATAAAGCTCTTATGCTTCGCCAGCAGCAGCGCAAAACCATTCTCTTTGTTGATGAAGTACATCGGTTTAACAAAGCCCAACAAGATGCTTTTTTGCCTTATGTAGAAGACGGCACGCTGATTTTTATTGGTGCTACCACAGAGAACCCTTCTTTTGAACTGAATAATGCCTTGCTATCTAGGGCAAGAGTCTATGTATTACAGTCACTTAGTGATGATAGTTTATGTAAACTAATCGATCGTGTATTGACCGATAAAGAACATGGACTCGGGCAACAACAGCTCCAGATTACCGATGAAGCTAATCAACTGTTACGCCAAGCGGCTGATGGTGATGCGCGCCGACTACTGAATTTATTAGAAATAGCGGCCGACCTGATTTCACCACAGGAAACGCTTACTGCTGATATCATCAAGCCTGTGCTTAGTCAAAGCCTGCGACGTTTTGATAAAGGTGGTGAGGCTTTTTATGATCAAATCTCAGCCCTTCACAAATCAGTACGAGGCTCAGATCCTGATGCGGCACTTTACTGGTTTGCCCGAATGCTAGACGGCGGTTGTGATCCTCTGTATATTGCGCGCCGGGTTGTGCGTATGGCCAGTGAGGATATTGGTAATGCTGACCCCAGAGCGTTAGAGGTTAGCTTGAATGCTTGGCAAGTACAGGAGCGCCTGGGCAGTCCAGAAGGGGAGCTGGCCATTGCTCAAGCCATTGTTTACTGTGCCTGTGCTGCAAAAAGTAATGCGGTGTACAAGGCCTTTAAAGCAGCCATGGCCGATGTGAAGCAAAGCCCCTCCTATGAAGTGCCACAGCACTTACGTAATGCACCAACCCAGCTTATGAAATCACTCGGTTACGGGGATAGCTACCGATACGCACACGATGAGCCTGATGCTTTTGCGGCAGGCGAATGCTACTTTCCTGAGGAGATCAAGCAACGTCATTACTACCATCCCGTACCTCGTGGTTTAGAACACAAGATCAGTGATAAGCTGGCACACCTAGCCGTGCTCAATGCAAACAGTGACCACAAGCGCTATCAGGATTAATCCATGCAACAATTATTAATTATTGGCCTTGGTGGCGCACTTGGCGCTATGGCTCGATATTCAGTTTACTTTATTTATGCGACAACTGGCGGTAAGCTATTTCCTTTACCCACACTTGTGGTCAATGTTGTGGGTTCATTCCTAATTGGCATTGCTTATTACGCTATTGTCGAACGCTTGCAGTTGCAGGCTGTTTGGCGTAACGGATTAATTGTAGGCTTTTTAGGTGCGTTCACGACTTTTTCAACTTACTCGCTGGATGCATTACGTATTCTGCAAAATGGTGAGCTATCAATCGCACTAGGTTACCTGTTGCTCAGTGTTGTATTGTGTTTAATCGCAACCTGGCTTGGTTTCTGGATTGTTGAACGCTTCCTTGTGTAAGATTGAACTTTAGTAAATACAATAAATTGCGCGAGCTTTTTCAATAAGGTTATAAACGCTCATGTTAGACCCAAAACTAGTACGAACCAACCCTGAAGAACTAGCAGAAAAACTCAAAAATCGTGGCTTTGAGCTTGATGTGTCCAGTATCCAGTCACTGGAAAGTCGTCGTAAATCGATTCAGGTCCGTACTCAACAATTACAAAATGAGCGTAAAGTTGAATCGAAAAAGTTTGGCGAGCTAAAGAAACGTGGCGAAGACGTTGCTCCGTTAAAGGCTAAAATGGATCAATTGAGCCAAGAGGTTAAAGCTGCTGAAACTGAGCTTGCTGAAGTCCAGGAAGAGTTTAATAAGCTGTTACTTCAAATCCCCAATATTCCTGATGAATCTGTGCCTGTCGGTGAGACTGAAGACGATAACCAGGAAATACGTCGCTGGGGTGAACCAAAGACTTATGCGTTTACCGCCAAAGATCACGTTGATCTTGGTGCACAACATCAGCGTATGGACTTTGAACGTGCTGCCAAAATCACCGGCTCACGCTTTATTACCATGAAAGGGCCTATCGCCAGACTCCATCGTGCATTAGCACAGTTTATGCTGGATACCCATACCCAGGAGCATGGCTATCAGGAAATCTATGTACCTTACATGGTTAATACAGAAAGTTTGCTTGGTACGGGTCAGCTGCCTAAGTTTGAAGAAGATTTGTTTAAAGTGGATCGTGGTGATGACACTCTGCAGCCTTACTACCTCATTCCCACCTCTGAAGTACCTGTCACTAATATGGTTCGGGATGAAATCGTGGCAGCTGATCAGCTTCCTTTAAAGTTTGTCTGCCATACCCCATGTTTCCGCAGTGAAGCGGGTAGTGCTGGACGTGATACCCGTGGCATGATCCGCCAACACCAGTTTGACAAAGTTGAGCTTTTGCAAATCGTCAAAGCTGAAGAGTCTGATAATGCTTTGGAAGCACTGACTGGCCATGCAGAAAAAATCCTGCAACTGCTCAATTTACCTTACCGGGTCATGGTGCTGTGTGGTGGCGATATGAGTTTCTCTGCTGCTAAAACCTATGATATTGAAGTGTGGCTACCAGGTCAGCAACGCTACCGTGAGATTTCATCTTGCAGTAATACCCGGGACTATCAGGCGCGTCGTATGCAAGCTCGCTGGCGGAATCCTGAATCCAATAAACCTGAGCTACTGAATACACTGAATGGTTCTGGTCTAGCAGTTGGCCGTACCCTGATTGCGGTCATGGAAAACTACCAGGATGAAGCTGGACGTATTCATATCCCTGAAGTACTCCAACCTTATATGGGTGGACTGACGGTGATTGAATAACGCTACAGACTCTTTTTAATTCAACCCACAGGGCAAGGTGATGCAGTACTTACCACTTTTTCATCAGTTACAGGATCAACCTTGCCTGATTGTTGGTGGTGGCGATGTCGCCACCCGAAAAGCCCGCTTGTTACTGCAAGCGGGTGCTCAACTCACCGTTATCGCGCCTAATTGCACCATTGAGCTTCAAGATCTACTAAAGCAACATCAAAGTACGCATCTTGCGCGCTGTTTTTTACCTAATGATATTGGCGTATTTCACCTTATTATTGCATGTACCAATAACACAGCAACGAATGAGCAAATTTCACAATTAGCGCAGCAAAAAAACATACCCGTTAATGTCGTTGATTCCCCTTCATTATCAACGGTTATTTTCCCTGCGATTATTGATCGCTCCCCTTTAGTTATTGCACTGACCAGTGGTGGCACAGCACCCGTACTGGCCAGGCTATTACGGGGAAAGTTAGAAACCTTAATTCCAGCCGCATACGGTAAGCTGGCAGCACTTGTGGGACGTTTTCGCCCTCAAGTTAAGGCTGCATTACCAACTGTACGCCAGCGTCGTGTTTTCTGGGAGCAGTTCTTTTCAAGCAGTACGGCAGAATTGGTTTTAACAGGCAAGTCTGAAGAAGCAGAAAACCAACTTCAACAGCAACTACAAACGATAAATCCAAGTCATTTCACGCAAGGGGAGGTTTATTTAGTCGGTGGTGGTCCTGGTGACCCTGATTTACTGACATTTAGAGCGCTTCGTCTCATGCAGCAAGCTGATGTGGTCCTTTATGACAGACTCGTTGCACCCGCGATTCTTGAGTTAACCCGGCGTGATGCTGAGCGGATTTATGTGGGTAAAGCTCGATCCAATCATGCGTTACCTCAAACACAAATCAATGAACTATTAGTTTCTCTTGCAAAAGAAGGTAAACGAGTACTACGACTGAAGGGTGGTGACCCGTTTATTTTTGGTCGGGGAGGGGAGGAAATTGATCGTTTGGCGGAAGCAGGTATTCCCTTTCAAGTGGTGCCAGGTATTACCGCTGCATCAGGTTGTGCCTGCTATGCTGGAATTCCTCTGACACACAGAGATTACGCACAGTCTGTGCGTTTTATTACAGGCCACCGTAAGCATGACAAGTTGGACTTGGACTGGCAAAACCTATGTGTCCCCAATGAAACATTAGTATTCTATATGGGATTAATGGGGCTTCCAGAAATCTGTCAGCAGCTCATTCAGCATGGTCGCTCTTCTCAAACACCCATTGCCCTTGTCCAACAAGGTACAACAGAAAAACAGCTGGTCTTTACTGGCACACTCGCCACAATGCCTGACCTAGTGACACAGCATACCATCAAGCCTCCCACACTGATCATTGTCGGCAATGTGGTTAAACTGCATAAAAAGCTGAGTTGGTATGAGCCTCAACCCACCATTACACCTCAATAACATACATCAGTTTTAGCTTGTTGCTTACAGAGTGGAATAAAGGGCAACTCAAAAATCGCTCCCCCCAAAAAACATACGTCTATAAGCAATTATCTGGACGAGGCAAGCCGGCTATTTTTGCCATTAGTTTTGCGGGGCTTTCAGGAAATAACCTCATTAAATAAATTGAGTTACCTTTTTCTTTTCCCAGCTGCTGACCAATATATTTGACCAAAGGCCTCATAGCTGGCGACAGTTGAAACTGCTCATAAAAGTTACGTATACACTCAATCAGTTGCCAGTGTTGATCGTTTAACTCAAGGCCTTCTTTTTCAGCGAGTACCTTTGCCACTTCAGGGCTCCAGTCTTTAAGATCCACCAGATAACCTTCTTTATCCAGACTAATTTTTCTTTCACCCATCACTAACTGCTGCATACCTCAATACCAACTCTGAACCGTATCAAACACCGTACATAACTGAACAAATTCACTATCGTTGATGAGCTGACTATTGGCCAATAACCGTTGAGAGATTCCTCTAGCCGCAGCATCAACTTCCAGAACATATAATCGTTTTTGCTCTGCAAGCAAAGCCAGTTGATTCGCTATCAAACCTTCATTGATAGCATTAAGCACACCATTTTCAATAAGCAACAATGCACTATCTGCTTGCATGGTAGCCAGGCATTGTTCAAGAGCAGGGTGTGAAGCTGCTGATTTATTAACTGTATGTAATATCGCCATAATTAAAAATTAATAATAATATCGTGAGATGCTATTACAGTCCCCAGCTTATCCAAGGCCATCACTTGGGTTGTTATCACTAGATCCTGTTCGATCAGATTATAGTTTTTAAGTGCTGATACATCAGTGTAAATGTCTTCAATCCCATATAGCTCTAAAGCACCAAAGCTGGCACTGATATTTTTTTGGTTTATCAGTTCAGGTTGCTGATCTTTAACCAGTTGCCAAACCCCATCCCCAATAAAAAACAGGCTTACCGATTGCTCAAAGGTAGCTGCTACCAGCGCTAAGTCTAAGCCTTCTTTACCTGCTATAGACTGGTAGGGGGGTTGGGTAATAATGACTGCAATTTTTTTTTCTTTTTTAGATTCTTTGCTTTCAACTTGCACTACCATTTGGTTACTCCTTATTCACCAAAGGTGATCATCCGATCACTTTGTAGACAAGCATCGACCCACTGTCCTAAGCCAGATAATTCAGCATGTTTTATCATGTTATTCGCATCTAATTGATAACGTTGCTGCTCCTGCTCATCAATAATACCTCGACGAAGTGCTGCAGCAATACAAACCACAACATCAAGTTGGTATTCCGCTATTAAGGTTTGCCAAGCATGAGACAACTGTTGTTCATCTTGCGGTGGTACGGTAATTCGGCTGGCCGTATGAACACCTTCACCATAAAAGAAAATACGATAAATTTGGTGTCCCTCAGCCAGTAATGCTTTAACAAAGCGAAGCGCTGTACTTGGTGAGGCTGAATGATTTGGCGCACCAAGAATCGTTAATGAAAAAATCATGGCAGACTTCCTTAAGCCCCTTTAATAAAAAAACCCTGCATATGCAGGGTTTTATTGAGCTTATATTAACTAATGACTGGTCACAAGTGATTAGTCATCACCACTTAGCGCCATAAAGATATGTAATAAAGAAATAAACAAGTTATATATTGAAGCGTACAGTGTAATAGTCGCTAAAATATAGTTAGTTTCACCGCCATTAATAATCTGACCTGTTTGAAATAGGATCAGTGCGCTGGCAAACAACATAAAACCACATGAAATAGCCAGGCTAAAACCACCAATATCGAATATCAGAGACATCACAACAGCGATCATTAATACAATTGCACCTGCGGTGATAAACCCTCTTAGAAAAGAGAAGTCCTTTTTCGTCATTAGTGCATAACCAGAAAGGCCTAAGAAGATAGCTGCAGTGCCACCTAGCGCATTCGCAACAATGGATGTACCAGCCGCTGTTTGTAAAAACATACCAATAATTGGGCCAATTGCGTACCCAACAAATCCAGTGAATGCAAAGACGGCTGCAATACCCCAAACACTTCGGCAAAGCATCTGAGCTAAAAAGGATAAACCTATAAAGCCACCTAAAAAGACCCAAGGGTTAATCGGTGCAGAAAAGCGGAACACATAAGCCATCACTGCAGAAAAGCCCAGTGATAGACTGAGCAATATATAAGTGTTTTTTAACACTTTGTTAGTTTCAAGTACTGAGCGCTCACGCTCAATAGTATGCGTAGTTGCAGTAGCTGCTGTCACTTTATTCTCGAACACGTCTAAACCCTCGCTTGATGATATTTTGTGCAATTGAGAATCTTTTAAATGATCATACCTGGTACTTCATATAAATCAAGAAATTAGACTGTTGACTCTCCAAAAAAATTCAGTAAGATACGCCTCGTGTTTCGGGGGCAGCCAAACAATATTTTGGCAACCGACGAGATGTAACAGGCCTCGTAAGATAGAGGCAGCAACGCTCAATATCTGATGTATTAAACTTAGGTTAACGCATCAAAATATTAAAAGTTGCAATGTTATGCCAAGTCGTTATAATCCAACCCGAAATTCAATTCCGGAGAGGTGGCTGAGCGGTTGAAAGCACCGGTCTTGAAAACCGGCGAGGGCTAATACCCCTCCCAGGGTTCGAATCCCTGCCTCTCCGCCAAATTAAGATCTAAAAAAGCCGTCTACTTGTAGACGGCTTTTTTTATTGTCTAACAAGACAAGTTAATACCTGTCAATCCATCAAAAGCGTTATTCTGCTGTGTCTGACACTGGTCAGCGTCTTAGTATTCAGAGTACCATAGAGGTTTAACTTAGCGCTCTCATACGAACAGCACACAACATGAATTAGCACAACATGTGGCCAAGTAATTAAAAGAGAAGCTTAAATATCCATTGAAATACAAGTGGCTATTACAAAATGCTTGAAAGGTATAGGTCTTCGCCGTTCACTATGAATCAACACATTAATCATTCCGTCATACATTTCGAATTACCTGATGCATGCTTGCAATAACTATTTATTCTGGGTTACTACAGGATTGATCTGCTTAGGTTGCTAGCTCATGATCCATACTTTTCTCAAACAACAAGATTTCCATCATGCTTTTTCCAATGCCACACTTGGCCGGGGTAAACACTGCTTTAAAGCAGGACAGGTGCTCAGTGTCCGAATTGATCAGGTGCATCAAAATGCGGTATCACTGATTAGCCATATTGATAATCATGAAGCCTCACCTCATGAACAGCACATTATAATCCGTAGAGAAACCGGACACTCATCTATCAATGGCGACTGTACATGCGCGACAGGCTTTAATTGCAAACATGTTGTAGCCGCCTTATTGCACTTTATTGAGTATCAGCAGCAACCTTTATTGCAACAACTCAAACAGGATCAAACTGCAGCAGAAAAACAACCATCTGTCCCTGAAAATCAGTGGGCTGTGTGGTATCAACAATATCAACGACGAAAACCAACAACACCTGAAGCCTATAAAACAATTGAACTACCCTCCGCTTCAGATATTCCTCGTCAGCCAACAGTACTGTATCTACTACAACCTTTAACCAGTGCCGCCAGTACTGAACTTTTTTTCTCTATTGGTCTGTATCAACAAACTGTGAATGGTTGGAAATTAATCAAGCCACTGACAGGCAATGTAACCGCACATCCCGCTTTGACACGAGAAGACCAGGTCATCATTAGTGCATTAAAACCTATTTCCGATATGTATGCGTTTGATAAACGCCTGCAACCAACCATTAATAGTGAACTACTTAAGCGCTTGATCACGACAGGTAGAGCCTACTTAACTCAAACTGAAGGCCATAAGTTATTCTTAGATAATGCACGGCAAACAACATTAAGATGGGCTGAAGTCAAAGGCCACTATAAACTTGAAATAGTCCTCCAGAACACTCCGAAAGACTGGATATCAATAGCCACAACGCCCACCTTTTATATAGATGAAACTTCGGGTGCCTGTGGCATTATTGAGCAGCCCTTAGATAGCAGCTTATTTGACGCACTTCGTTATATGCCAGGCATAAGTGCTTCACAGTTTGACGAGCTGAGTGCATTTATCCAACAAGAAAAGCTTTCACAAGTACTACCTTTACCCTCACCAGAAACGATTAGTAAACCCACAGCATCACCTGAACCTAAACTGCTAATCCAGTGGGTTGAAACGCATTATGTTATCAATGCCTTATTTATTTATGGTCAACAACATTTCCTTGCTGGTGATACAACGGCAGATACATACCATACCTTTAGTGTTGAACAAGGCCAATCAGTCACACTGAGGCGCGACTTGGCACAAGAAAAAACATTAACAACTGAGCTGCTGACAGCTTTAGCCGTGTTTAATGAGCATTGCCAGTTAACCACAGACATCAAGTTGCCATTTCCCTTACCGGATGCCAAAGAGGATCCTCTCAGTAACTATCAATTTTTTAGCCAGCAGCTTAATAACCTGACGCAAAAGGGCTGGTCTGTTGATATCAAAGACAGCGCTGAAAAACTATTTATAGAAGCAGAGCAATGGTCAATTGCTTTGCAACCTGAAACACAAAGCCAAGTACTACTCAATCTCACCATTAATATTGATGGTGAAGACATTGCGCTACTGCCATTAATCATCGATTGGATGAAGCGCACAACACTGCAACCTGATGACCCATTACCTGATCCGGTTGTCTTATTACATCCGAGTGGCCAGCGTTGGATTACCTTACCTGCAGAAGAAGTTGCACCCATCATTGGTATTTTGGTTGAGCTTTATGAACGCCCAACATTAAAGCGGAAACAAGGCCTTTCATTACCTAAAGCCATTTTGGGTAGAATTCATCAGTTAACCGAGCAACTGCATAACATCCATCGCCAGGGAGACAAAGCACTTTTTGGGCTAGGTAAGCAGTTGAATCATGACCTGATGGAAGTAGTGATTCCTCCTAAAGGACTTAAAGCTCAGCTGCGAGACTATCAGCATCAAGGTTTAAACTGGTTACAGTTTTTACGAAAATCCCACCTGGGCGGTATCTTGGCCGATGACATGGGTTTAGGTAAAACACTGCAAACACTTGCCCATATTCTTTATGAAAAAGAGAAAGGGAGACTAAAACAACCTGCATTGATCGTTGCACCTACCAGCTTATTGGAAAACTGGCAGCAAGAGGCAAATCACTTTACCCCTCAATTAAAAACGTTAATTTGGCACGGTACAGACCGAATGAAGCTTTGGTCGCAAATAGCGGGTAACCACATTGATATGCTCATTACCAGCTATGGCACCTTGCAACGAGATGCAGCCCACCTTTCAAACACACCTTTTTATTTAATGGTGCTTGATGAAGCACAGTCCATTAAAAATGCCCGCTCGAAGGCTGCAACTGCGGTACGCCTGATCGATGCTCAACATCGTTTGTGTCTGACAGGAACACCCGTCGAAAATCACCTTGAAGAACTTTGGGCGCTATTTGACTTCCTGACGCCAGGACTACTGGGCACAAGACAACAGTTTCGTCGACTCTACCGAAAACCCATTGAACAACAAGAAAACAGTCAAAGTCAGGCTGAACTTACCCAACGTATTCGGCCCTACTTACTCCGTCGAACCAAAGCCCAAGTCGCAAAAGAACTACCCGCTAAAACCGAAATGACCAAGCTGGTATGCCTTACAGGCAAACAGCGGAAGTTGTATGCCACGTTACGCGAGGTTATGGCAGATAGAGTATCTAACTTGATCGCAGAAAAAGGCTTAAAACGTAGTCAAATTGAAATACTGGATATTCTTTTGAAACTACGCCAGGTCTGTTGTGACCCACAGCTGGTTAAGCTCCCTGAAGCTCAACAAGTCACCCAATCGGCTAAACGCGAAATGCTTATCGACATGTTAGAGCAACTGGTGGCTGAAGACCGAAAAATTCTGGTTTTCTCGCAATTTACCAGCATGCTGCAATTAATTGAAAAAGAGTTAGCAGACAAACAATTACCCTATGTAAAACTTACAGGGCAAACTCGAAATCGACATGCTGTCATTAAAGAGTTTCAGCAAGGTGAAATCCCTATCTTCTTACTCAGTCTTAAAGCTGGGGGAGTAGGGTTAAATCTAACGGCAGCTGATACGGTGATTCACTATGATCCCTGGTGGAATCCTGCCGTTCAACAGCAAGCCACCGACCGAGCCTATCGTATCGGCCAGGACAAACCTGTATTTGTTTATCGGTTAGTGACTCAGCACAGCATTGAAGAGCAAATGCTCATGTTACAGGCTAAAAAACAACAGTTGGCGGATGCTTTATACAATGAAGCTCCCACGGTCAAAACATCGCTGACCGACGAAGATTTACAGCTACTGCTACAACCATTCGACCAACATGAGTAACTTAGCTATCAAAAACCATGAAGCGTTTTGATCTCATCATAAGTACCCTCTTTTTTGAGAGCAGCCAGCGCTTCATTAAATTTTTTCACAATGGTCTCATGATTAGGATTTTTTCGACTTACTGCAAAATGTAATGGATTTTCGCTGAGGGCATTATCAATAAATTCAACCTTGCCCTCAGCATCTTTGGCCTTATTCGCAATCTCATATTTAGCCACCCACTCATCTTCCAAGGTCAGATCGACTCGCTTAGACAGTAGTTTTTTTAAATTCAAAACAAATGTTCTTGCAGGCTCTTTTTTCAAATATGAGGCATTGTCAAACTCGGCTTGATACGCATAATCACGTGCAATTCCTATTTTATAAGGCTTTAGATCTTCCAATGTTTTATAGGTGATTTTTTCACCTTTGCGCTTAATAAATTTAATTCGGTTAACTAAGTATGGCTCAGCATAATTGAGTTTTTTAGCGCGTTCATCACTATACCAAGCAATATATATCGCATCATAATCTCCATCAAAAGTGCCATTTAATGCCCGTGCCCAGGGCACAATATGCACTTCATATTCATAATCGGCCTTAATCAGAATATTCGTCACTAAATCTGTAGAGAACCCTCTATTCAATAGCTCCTCTCCAACAAAAGGAGCCCAAGAATTTGCCGCAATTTTTAGTTTTTCTGCAGTTACATTACCGATTGAAAACAAGCTAATAAATAAGACCGTTACCAGTGATTTCATGATAATTTAATCTCGTTCAAAAAAATGATTGACTGGGAGTTCATTCCTTTTTTCTCCTCTAATCCATGTCCAATAGTTAAGTACATAATTTCAAATTCTGCAGACAAATACATAATGTCCAAAGCTTATGCTGTAAAATACCTCTTTAGGGGTATAAATAGGCACGATAAATAATTTTCCCTACAGCCAACGTAAACATCATCAAAGTAGAAAGTGATCAGCAAAAAAGTCAAAAACCAAGCACGATAAATAATGTCGAACAGTTTGCAACATAGCCAACAGTTTAAAAGCTGAATTCCAGGTATCATGCACCCATCACCGGTTGTAATCCCGTTCAAAAGGGTATGCCTCGTTAATGTAAGGGATAGGATCATAAGTATGCGGCGAGTGGACCGTTACCTGAAACTGATTGATAGCCAGCTAAAACCTGTTTGGGAACGTTTATTTCCTGTTAACGAATATCAGATTGGCATTAATTTTAGTTGGTCAAATCAAGCAGGTGAACGACCCAGTTTATTTCTAAGCCATCGCCAGCACCCTTATTTTAAAGGCCATGGCTTTTCGGTTGAAAATGAAGCGATCTATAACTATTTCCATGAAAACACCACATTACATCCCTCATTATTCCAATACGAACTGAATGCGCTGATTCGCAGTTGTTGCTTACCCCTTGATGAGTATCCTTTGCAGCGAGACTTTGTCTATGCTGGACTCAACTTACTGCTTACCAGTCCAACCAATGAACCTGCAAGTAAATCAGCATTTCCGATCAACTATGAGGCGCTGCAGCCAGATCAGTTTCCATACCCCGCACTTTTAACGTGGACCGATCAGACATGTGCAGTGCTGGTACTTGCTCATACAACAGATCAGGCTATTGTGCGTCTTATGCAACCACTAAAAGGGCATCACAACGGTTTAAGTGAAGACGATCAAGCTTTCCTCAGTTTGTTTATTGAAGACAATGGTTATTTGCGTATCCCTGCAGGTCATATCCTTACCGTTGGCCTGCGTTATATTGATTTTCCTGCAAACTGGTTTCAGTACATATGTGAACCTAATAAGCAAATTATTATGACACGACTGGCATTAATTTATTGTGCGCAATCTGGTCACACCTCAACAGCCCCCATGCACCACCATACCAGTAGACATGAACCACCCAAGCTATCGCTCATTAACTGTGAACCAGATTTAGATTTACCTGAGGAAGAAGTTAACTTAACCGTTGATACTGGAACAATGCCTCCAACACCACCTAAGACCAATCGCTGGTTATTACCAGTGACTATTTCTTTATTAACGTTGTGTCTTTCTGCTGCCGCACTTATTAAGTGGCTGTAAATTCTACGCCTGGAGTGATTCCTTAATTCGACATAAACGAATAATAGATTTCACTTCAGGAATCATCGGTGGGGCGACACTAAAAGACCTTAACCCTAACCGTAACAGTGTCGTAATATGCTGCTTATTTGCCGCAAGCTCACCACACAATGATACCGGTATGTGTGTGTGGCTACTGGCCACAACCTGTTGTATCAAGCTCAAAACAGCAGGGTGGTGTTCTATATAGTAGCTACTGACTGACATATTTTCTCGGCCTGCCGCCATCGTATATTGCGTTAAATCATTACTCCCAATACTGATAAAATCAGTCAGAGGTAGCAGCTGCTCAATACATAAAGCGGCAGCCGGTGTTTCAACCATAAAACCTAAT
Organism: Zooshikella sp. RANM57; assembly: GCF_050749885.1. Classification (NCBI taxonomy): domain Bacteria; kingdom Pseudomonadati; phylum Pseudomonadota; class Gammaproteobacteria; order Oceanospirillales; family Zooshikellaceae; genus Zooshikella; species Zooshikella sp. RANM57. The sequence goes on from NZ_JBOIUB010000002.1 coordinate 408,748, forward strand.
GGTGGTACCTGGCGATAGCCTTTTTCAGCCACAACAGCTTGTAACATTCTTCTAACAACTAAAATATCTTCTTTCAGCGTCACCATTGGAATTAAAATGGTGACTTTCATTGTCAATGACAGCTTTGCCAGGACTTCAAGCTGAGTCTTCAGTAAGTCGAGGTTTTCACGTAATAATCGAATACCTCTAAGCCCCAAAAAGGGATCAGGCTCATCCGGTAAATTAAGGCTGGGCGGTCTTTTATCCCCACCTGCATCTAATAATCGGATTACGAGAGGCTGATCTCTCACTACATATAACGCTTCACGGAGATAGCTGTAGAGCTCATCTGCACTGGGCACCAGTTTATTGCTCAGGTAAACACCTTCTAGCCGGTATAAACCAATCCCATCGCATCCCTGAGCTTTTGCGTTTAGTACATCCTCAGGTGAATTCACATTGGCCATCACCGAAATCAGTTCACCATCCGCACTGACTGCAGGAGCAAACCGTTGCTGCTGTGCCTTACGAAGGCGTTTCCGCTGATTTTTGACAAGATCACGAAATCCAAGAAATGTCTCTCGATCAGGATCAACAACAACCGTACCATTATCACCATCGAGTAATAATAACGAACGGTTGCTAACCGTGTTAAAAATATCCTGCACATGACCTACACAGGGAATACCTAACTCGCGGGTTAATAAGGCTGCATGAGAGCCTAAGCCGCCTTGTTCCAAAACCACTCCGGCTGCGGCTTGTCGGGATAAGTAAATGGTGTCTGAGGGTAACAGTCGTCTGGCGATGACTACACTGTGTGGTGGAAGACGTTCCAGCATGTGGGCTTGAATGCCACCCAGCGACATTAAAAGGCGGCGACATAAATCTTCAATATCATCCGCTTTACTACGAAATGCCTCATCCTTGGCATCACGGAATTGTTCAGCTAAGCGTCGGAAAACGATTTTAATCACTTGTTCTGCATTAATTTGTTCTGTCCGCAGCGTGTCCTTAAGCTGATCAAGTAACGTCAAGTCATCCAACATCATTGACTGAACCTGAAAGATATCGGCTACTTCATCATTTAAATGCTCCTTCGTATTCTGAGCTGAGTGCATTAAGTCGTCTTGTACATCACTAATCGCTGTATCAATGCGATCATACTCATTTGTCAGCTGTTGTTTACTTACAGCATAATGATCATGCTCACGCCAGAGAATATCCTGGTAATGATAAGCTCGTCCCCATGCAAGACCAGAAGAAACTGATACCCCATTAACCAGTTTATTTTTGCACGTTGTGGCTCTCAAATTGATATCCTTCAATACTAACCTCATCACACCGATGTCAAATGAACTTCGCTACTTTAATTGAGCTTCGTGTCAATTAATCGATTGCTCGTTCAACCTGTACATTCCTTATCAAAAGAATACACGACCACATTTTGATAAAATATTGAGCAGTCCTAAAGACTACAGAAGAAGTTCATGTCTAAATATTCACAAATGTTAACAAACTTAAAATAGAATGATATACAAGGGTTAATTCCATTAAACGACTTACGTCGTTTACTTTTGTTCAGCCCAAAATGAGATAATGATGAGTCATACCACTCCAGACCTAAAAACTATTGAAGATGCACTGCAAGCTGCTTGGATTTTTGATGGTAAAGGCGGAGGACAAACATTAACCCCTGAGCAACTTTTGACACCTCCTCATCCTGATCGCTTTGTATGGATTCACCTCAAACGAGATACACCTAACCTTGATTTATGGTTAATAGATCAACTTAAACTACCAGAAGCTATAAGTTTAGCGCTTTTGTCAGAAGATACCCGTCCACGTTGTGAGCTTTACCAGAATAACTGTTTGCTCAACTTACGAGGTATTAACCATAATCCAGGGGCAACGCCTGAAGAAATGATTTCAATCCGGTGTTGGATTCAAGGAAAACGCTTAATCACCCTGAGTAAATATCACTTCGTGACCGTAAATGAGCTTCAACAGCAATTTATTGAGGGTATTTATCCTGAAAACACGGCAGAGCTGCTTGTTTGGTTAATATCAGGACTCACTGATAAAATGGCGATTTACCTCGAACAGCTTGATGAGCAACTTGATAACTTAGAAAATAATGATGACTTAACCGCCACTTCACGTTTAATCAGTGAAGTCACACAACTTCGTAATCAAGTCACGAAATTAAGGCGATATATTGCCCCCCAAGTCACCGCGTTATCAAGTTTGATCCTTAGCCAACTTTCCTGGTTAAACCACGAACAGGGCTTTAGTTTTCGTAATGTACAAGATGACATTACTCGGGTCACTGAAGAGTTAGAAACAATGCGTGAACGTGCCATCATTATCAAAGATAATCTACAACAACAACTTTCAGAAAAGCTAAACCGTAACACCTATTTACTTACCGTTGTTGCGGCAATTTTTCTACCGATTAGTTTTCTAACAGGATTACTGGGAATAAATGTGGGTGGACTACCAGGCACAGAAAATACTGATGCTTTTTTGGTCGTTTGTATTATTACCATTATCACCGTTGTGATTGAATTAATTCTGCTTAGGATGTTAAAAATTTTTTAGATTTGGCTTTAAAATCCATAGAATTAACGTTGAGCAACGATAAATAGACGACGAAAGGGAAATAAAATATAGCCATTTTCTTGTTTAGGATACGCTTGCTGATATCCCATTAATATTTGCTGCTCAAATTCCTGCTGCCAGTCATTATTATCAAGCGCTGTTAAATAAGGGCGTAATCCTGTGCCTCGAAACCAGTTGAGAATAGCCTGATGATTTTCCATCACGTGGCAATAACAGGTTTCCCAAAGATCAATAGATGAGCATAAAGGCGCTAATACATCGTAATAAAATGCTGTTTTTTCGAATGTTATCGCTTTTTCAAAAGACTTAAAGCGTTTATGCCAATAAGCAGACGACACCAATTCATCGACAAGCTGATAAAGTGGGGTATCGAAGTTGGCTGGCATCTGCACAGCCAATATGCCGGAAGTAGTAAGTTGATCAATCAATCGAGGAAATAGTACTTCATGGTTTGGCAACCAGTGCAATACGGCATTTGCAAACAAAACATCTACAGAATCAAGAGCCTGCCAATGACTGATATCGGCTTTGAGCCAGTTAGCCTGCAAACCACTTTGTCTAGCTTTGTTCAGCATCTCACTAGACTGATCAATACCCATTATTTCCGCATAAGGCCAACGATTTCTTAATTCTGCAGTGCTGTTACCAGGACCACATCCTAAATCGACAACCCTTTTAGGTCGTTCATATGAAATACGGTGAATTAAGTCTTGAATGGGTTTTAAGCGTTCATTTGCAAACTGTAAATAACAATCCGGACTCCAACCAGACATAGCGATATCACTCATTACAGGAAATAAATACTAGGGCCTGTTAACACTATTTGAATCACCACTGCCAAGCAAATACTAAGGATAGTATAAGTGAAGCAGGGCAAAAGAATAAAAACCACTTTTAATTATTTTAAGGTTTTATTGAATAACGAAGTTTAACAACCGTTGTCTGAAACAATGCTAACAGTAAAGGTGAATACAGCACAATTAACCCTACCAAAATACCCGGCATCCCTTCATAAATGACTGTGTGCCAGCCTAAATATCGCCAGATTAATGCAGTAGATAATCCCATTATTATTGCGAGGAGACTGACTTTAGGCTTTGGGTTTCCTCCCAAACATAAACAAATCAGTAATGGGGCAAAAGCGCTGGCGAGTGATGACCATGCCATAATAACCAAACTAAATACCGTTTGTTGATTAAAAACAGCCCAGAGAAGTGCCAGTAACGTTATTAATCCCGTTGTTATTTTTAACACCCAGGTGTTTTCAATGTTATGGGGTAATAAGTCGTGAGTCAGGGCTGATAAGCAGCTTAATATTAAAGAATCAGCAGTAGATATCGTTGCTGCAAAAATACCGGCTAACACCAAACCAACCATAAAAGGAGATAACAGCTCCAAAGCCATCGTTGGCAATGCTAATTCGGCATCAAATGCACTTGTATCACTTAAATAAATTCTTGATATCATACCAACAGTTGTTGCCATCACATAAAATGCAACAAACCATGTATAGAGCCTGCCTCATTTTAGTGGCACTACTCAATGTCATAAAGCGCACCATAATATGTGGCTGGCCAATCACCGATAACCCAGCAAAAGCCCAACTAACGCCAAACAGTAATCCTCCCAAAATGCCTGGCAGAGCCAGATCTTTTGGAAACCAGTCTAAAAAACCATCCACTTGACTCATTTCCATAATCACTTGAGATGGACCACCAAAAGAGGCCGTTGCAACAACTAACATGACCGCCATTGCCGTAATCATGACGACTGACTGAACAACATCTGTCCAAATTGAAGCGCGAATACCACCAGATAAACAATAAAACATAACTAAAAACGCACCTATGGTGGCACCAGCCCAAACGGGCCAGCCTAACAGTACATGTAATGCTTTACTGCCAGCAACCAACTGTGCACTGGCATATGCCAGCAAAAAAACGAAGGATATCAGAGCAATTACTCGTTGTAATAACATAGCCTGCCGACCATGCCAATGATTAAGCACGCCAGCAAAACTGACTTCATCGGTTTGTCCTGTTGCTTTTCGCAACCGAGAGTGAACAAAGGTTGATGCTAAATAGTCTCCAGCGATCCAACCAATCATTAACCAAATAGCCGCCAATCCTGTTACATAAGTGTACCCAATAACACCAATAAACATATAGCCGCTGTTATTGGTTGCAACAGCAGATAACCCTACAAAAGCTGGAGGTACTGACTTACTCGCCAAATAATAGTCTTTTTTGGTGCCACGACTTACCAGTGTTGAACTGATCCCAATGATTGCAAATAAACCTAAAAAAAGTAAAAAACTAAAAACCATTATTATACCTAATACTGATACACTTCTTGTTTTATTGAACTTCAATCACTGATTTTATATTTGATAATATCAGCCAATACTTTTGTAGAAGAGCTGTTAAAACAACGAGTTATTTTTTATTAGAATCTGCTTTACTTCTAAGTCAGATTAATTTTTTGAGATAAAGCCATAACAACATTTAACCCTCATTAGGCTTTAAAGAATAAGCATTTCAATCATGGGAAGGAGACAGGTCACAGCTAGTTAATACCAGCGTTATTTGCCTGTATCTTATTAAACTTAAATATACCCCAGCACAAATGCCCCTTGAGCCCACCATCAATCCAATGACTTAATCCTTTTTTCATTTGATTTAAGTAAGTGATAGTAACATGTTTTTTAAGCTCCTTCTCCCTTCGATTCGTTTCATTTAATACAGACTGGTAATGCCGTGTTAATTGAACGCTATAGTCATAATACAACATATCTTTAAATCCAGTTTGATATGCAATATTACGATAAAATGCAGGACTTGCCAAAGCAGACAAATGAATACGATCTAAAATAGGTTGTAATACACCTTTAGGACAGTGATCTGTTTGCATAGGGTCACAAAAAACAAAACAGCCTCCAGGCTTAAGTACCCTTGCTACTTCCTCAAATACTTTTTGTTTATTAGCACTATGAAGTATGGCATCTTGGCACCAAACACGGTCAAAACTGTTATTTTCTAACGGCATACGCTCAAAAGAACCATCAATAACGGTTATCTGGTCAGACAAAGCGTTTTGTTTATTTAATTGCCTGGCTCGCTGATTTTCTTTTTCACTGAGATTCAATGCTGTAATTTTACAATTAAACGTCTTTGCTAAATAACGTGCAGCCCCACAATAGCCAGACCCAATATCAAGTACTTTGGATGACCTATTTATGTTTGATAAATTCGCCATTTTACGAACGGTTCGATGACTTGCTTGTTTTATCGTATCTGTATTATTTTCATACATTCCAATATGAATATCATCTCCTCCCCAAATATGAGCATAAAAATTATCTGCATCACAACTATTATAATACGCTTTTGTTTTATTGACTTCCTGACTATGAGATTCATTCATTTTTACACCTCACTATAACTATTTTTATACTCTTTTTCGGCCACATGGATTAAAAAGTCTGGTTCATTTGCTTTAAATGTCTCCTGAAAGTCGCCAAATGTTTCGATCTTTTGAAAACCAACTTCATGTAATAAACGTCGTAAGTACTGCTTACGTAGGGGGAACATATTTAAATGATATTGGCTTCCATCAGGAAAAAAATAACGAAATCGTGTTAATCCAGAATCAATATACTCAGGTTCAGCAACAACAGCTTCCCCACAATAATAATATTTATGCTTTGAGTTATAGCCTTCATCAAGTATTGAGTCATAGTTTCTTTGATCTAAAATCAACAGTCCATCATGATTTAATGTAGCGTAATATTCTGCAAGCGCCTTTCTCCTATCCCGTTCATTAAATAAATGCGTAAATGAATTTCCCAAACAAATAACCGCATCAAATTGCTCATGAATCGTACGATTAAGCCAACGCCAATCAGCTTGAACCGTTCGTAAAATATGACCACGCGCTTTTGCATTTTCAAATGCTTTCGCCAACATTGCAGGGCTCCCATCAGCACTGACCACATCAAACCCTGACTCAAGTAAACGAACAGAGTGAAAACCGGTCCCCGTCGCAACATCTAAAACCTTCTTTACACCTCGTGAACGCAATTGTTCAATAAAAAAGTAGCCTTCAGTTTCCCAGCGTCGATCCCAATCAATCAGTTGATCCCACTTTTCGACAAATGTTGTCACATATTCATCTTTGTAATGTTCCGTATCCCTGACTTCAGTTGGCTTATCACCAAATGACTGGTTAAATTTCGATAGATAATAAGCATTACTAGATTCAACATTTTGCATAATATTCTCTTTATTTATGTTAGAGTTTTTCTGCATCGTGCCAAAACGATATAGTCAATCCCACACTGCTCACACTTTGAGTCAAAGCCATTAAGGTAACGACTTGCTGAGAGTTAACTTACAGCTCAGTGCAATGAATTAACCACTTATCGCATAAAATATGCACGCCGTTTTATCACAGATGTCTGGCAAATGTTGGTAATTTGCAAAACAAGTTGAATAACAGCTACTTCCCTAGAGCTGTTATTTAAGACTGGCAATAAAGCCCACACGATGAATGATGGGAATTAATTAAACCAAATAAAGTTGACAGACTGGTGACACTTATCTTTAAAGATCACCAATATTTGATAGCATAAACATAAGGAATATATTTTATTTTTAATTCACCAATGAAACTTTACTCTTAACACAAAAAATATTATTTAGCAAAAAATTAATTAAACTTTCACTCGTTGATAGTTTAATTATCTGTTTCCAATGAATTATGAGGTCCAAATACTTCATAAAATAGCTGATCAGATGATATTCGCTTCATAGTCATTAATTGTTGATAAATATTTTCCATAAAAGATAAAGGCCCACACAAATAATATTGGTGTTCAGGGCTAAACAGTGACTTATTTAATAAACTTAAATTCATTATTCCTGCATAGTCATAATCATTAAGTTTACGATCTTGAGTCGTTGGTTTTCGATACCATGTATACGTTATTAAATTCGCATATTGTTGTTTTAAGGCTGACAGAGAACGACCAAATGCATGAACATCACCATGCTCACAGGCATGCAAAAAATAGATTTTTTCAGCATGCTGCCTATCCAAAAGACTTTCTAACATACTCATCATAGGCGTCACCCCAACACCGGCTGATATTAATACTACGGGTGTTTTATGATCCGCTTGCAGGTAAAAATCTCCTGCAGGAGGTAATATATTTAGTTTATCTCCTACCTTCACTTGTTCGTGTAAATAATTAGAAACTAAGCCTGGTTGTGGAGATTGCTCTCGTTTTACGCTAATTCGATAGGTTTTCCCATTTGGTTTATCCGAAAGTGAATATTGTCGAATTTGTTGATAGGTTGAAGCCGAACCTGAAGGTGTAATAACGCTAAGATATTGCCCTGGTTGAAAGTCCATCACCGCTTCACCATCCTCAGGCGCTAACACAAATGACGTAATACATTCGCTTTCACGTTCCTTGCGAATAACACAAAATGAACGAGGTCCACGCCAGCCACCTGTTACAGATTCTCGCTGTTCATAAAGCTGACCTTCACGTTGAATAAAAATATTAGCCAAGACAGCATACGCTTTTTCCCAAGCTGCAAGCACCTCTGGTGTTGCAGCATCAGGAGCAAGCTCTTCTAACGTTGCTAACAGATGCTGTCCAACAATAGGGTAGTGATCAGGCAAAATCATAAATCCCGTATGTTTTTGCGCAATATGTTCAACCATTTGTGCCAAACGATCAGGTTCATGTAAATGCTTGGCATAGGCCAAAATTGCATTAATGAGTGCTCGGGGCTGGGTGCTGTTATGTTGATTGCTCAGGTTAAACATATGCTTGAGTTCAGGATTCCACTTAAACATGCGCTGATAAAAATGTGTTGTAATTGCCGTATTAGCTTGTTCTAACAGAGGAATAGTAGCCTGAACAGTAGCAATGGTTTGTGCGTCAAGCATGTTCTTAAGCTCCAAGGTAAGCGGTTATTTTAAAGTTATATTTCAAATACATATTTTAAAATATGCATCTTAAATATATATTTAACCTGAAGCAAGTGATTTTAGTTAACTGCATTGACCCTGTATGAAGCTTACTCAATACACCGACTATGGTTTACGAACCCTCATTTACCTGACTACATTACCCGCCGACTCATTGACCAGTGTTGGCGATGTGGCTATACGCTATGACATTTCACGAAACCATTTGGTAAAGGTCGTCAACCAACTCACAAGACTTGGGATTATTTATAGCGTGAGAGGTAAAGGTGGGGGGATTCGGTTGGCAAAGAAACCCTGTGAGATTGTACTCGGCGATGTTATTCGGGCCTTAGAAGGTAACTTGCAAGCCGTTGAATGCCATACACCTCGTTGTAAACTGGTTGAACACTGCGCACTACAACAGGCTTTGGCAAAAGCGATGGAAGCGTTTTTGCTCGAAATGGATCGCTATACCTTGGAAGATATCACCCAAAATAAAACAGAATTGATCCAGTTATTGACTATTCCTTCATAAATTAATAAAAACGTACCAAACTTTAAGGGTACCTCTAAAAACATACTTTTTTAGAGGTACCCTTAAGATTGTGGTTATATTTGCCACAACTCTTATCGCCATGCCCAGTGAAAACATTAAACCACGTCACAAAGCGAATAATTACTTAAAGCAAACAGCAATTATCCAGCTAAAAGGCTGTCGTTACACCGCAAGTTCCCTATAATATTTTTTCTTATGACTCACATTAAAACATGCTTCAGGAAACCCTATATTTATCAGGAATATAAGTTTTATGCTGCTTAATCGTATGCTGCTGGTCGGCATTACCAGTATTTTTTTAATGTATGCCCCTTTTAATATGGCTGATGGCTTATATCATTTACAAGGTAAACTGCAGGTAGGCAAACAGCAATTCGATACCATTTCGCTTGACTTGGAAAGCAATAAAGAAGCCAGTATTTTCTTGTCAGACCAGAAAACCCATTTGGAGTTTCTACTCACAACATTACCTGATGGAAAACTCTCTTTATTAGCCAAATTAAAATCAAATCGCTCTTTAAAAAGCAATGATTATCTCTTCCTCCCCGAACAGATCATCAAACCCAATCAGCAACAAACACGTCGTCGGGTAGATCCTAACACAAACACCGCCATTATTTGGCAAGTACTTATCAAGGCATCACTAAAAAAAGCAGAAGGGTAATCCCTTTTTTGAGTAAAAGCTGGTGACATCAAAAGTGTAAAAAAAAAGTATTTTTTGAAGTCACCTGATCATAGTTGACTATACTTGACTAATAAATACACCAACACAAGCGAGCGTTATGTCTCAGACAAAACAATGGCTAACGATTCAGATTGGTGAGGTGTGGTGTCTTCACGAAACCAGCGTGATCAGAGAAATCCTCGACTTCATTGCGCCTGTTGGTGTTGCAGGCGCTCCTGAGTTTGTAAGTGGTATTATTAACTACCGTAGTGAAATACTTACCCTGATCGATGCCAGCAGTATACTACATTTGAATTATACTAACCCAACACACGATCAAAAAATCATCACGTACGAAATCAATCATGGTATTTACGGACTTAAAGTTGATGGTGTCGGTGAAATTTTAAATGTCACTGAAGACATTATTGAACAAAGCGAATCCCCACTTGATGACCCCTACAAACTTATCATTGGTTCAGTTGAAATAAATGACCAGATATTTTGTGCTATTGATATCCCTACATTTATTCATAATTACCTCACCTTCAATAAATCAGACTAACCTTACACGCCATCAAAGCAACATTTACCCAAAAGATCAAAGACTGTTAATGTCTGGCACACTGGTATTTTTTTTCGGCATATTTTCAGGCTTAAGTTGTTTAGCAAATTCTTCCATTGGCGCGGCATCCACTTTATCACTGTCGAGTGCTGGACCACTTTCCATATAAGCTACCAATAATTTTGCCACGCACTCAAGCGCCGATAAGTGTGTTCGCTCGTAACCATGGGTGGCATCAGTGCCAAAGGTGATGAGTGAGTGACGAATATCATGACCTGCCTGCACAGCAGATAACGCATCACTATAATAAAAACGAAATACATCGCGCTGATAGGGTATATTTTTCGCTTTACATAAATTGATGAGATGTCTCGACAGGTGATAATCAAAAGGACCACTGGAGTCTTTTAGAGCAACCGTGACGCCAAACTCTGTCGAGTTCTGACCAGGTGCAACAGGCGCAATATCAACGCCAACAAACTCTGTCACCATTTCATCCAAAGCATGGCCCACCCCCGAACCAACTTCCTCCGTCAGCGTAAAAATCGGGTGACAATCAATCGCCAAAGGTATGTTATATTCAAGAACAGCTTTCAAAGCGGCAAGAAGCGCTGCAGTGCCTGCTTTATTATCCAAGTGTCGAGATACGATATACCCATTGTCCAAGAGTTCAGGATTAGGATCAAAAGCAATAAAGTCGCCAACATCTAAACCTAGTTTATATACATCATCAGCCGTATAAACATGTTCATCAATACGCACCTCAACCTGATCCCAATTAATGGGTTGACTATCGATGGCCTCATTAAAAGCATGTCCTGCCGCTAACAGGGGCAAAACGGTTCCTCGAAAGCTGTTGTCATCAGAAAAAATAGTCACCCGAGCACCTTCCGCAAACCGGCTTGACCAGTGGCCAATCGGCGTAATACTCAGCCGTCCATTGCCTTTAACTTCACGCAGCATCGCGCCAATAGTATCAAGATGAGTCACAATCGCCCGATCAGGACGTTGTTCAGCCCCTTTTAAGTGCGCGCGAATCGTGCCTCGTCGGGTTAAGTCATAACTAATACCCAGCTCTTGTAACTTATTACAAACATAATAAACCACACGATCTGTAAATCCTGTAGGGCAGGGGATTGCAAACAGTTCTAACATAACCTGTTGCAAATACGCCATATCAATTGGAATATCGATGCCTTTATTCATAGCAGGATTAATCCTTCCAGCTGGATAGCTTAATGCTGTTTCGTCATAGGAAATAACATATCCACAAACCGTTGCGCAGTCGGGTGCGGTTCGTGATTTGCCAAGCCTGGCCGTTCATTTGCTTCAATAATGACATAAATAGCTTGCCCAGGATCAGGCACCATAAAATCAATGCCAGCAACAGGCACACCTAAGGCTTTCGTCGCCTCCAGAGCTGCTTGAGCAATATCCGGATGCAAGCTATCCGTTACATCGTGCAACGTGCCTCCCGTATGCAAATTAGCCGTTTTTCGTACCTGGAGCACTTCTCCTTGTGGTAATACATCATCTATCGTCCATCCAGCCTGCTTAACACAACGAATGGTCTCCTGATCGACAGGGATTGTACTCTCACCACCCGTTGCAGCCTGACGGCGCCGACTCTGTTTGCTAATTAATTGCCGAATAGAGCTCGCCCCATCCCCCACAATTTCAGCAGGCTTTCGAATAGCAGCCGCAACAACCTGATCATCAATCACCAACACTCGTAAATCCAGCCCATGATGAAAGCTTTCCAGTAACACCTGGGAGGACACTTGTTTCGCATACTGAATGGCAGTCTTCACTTCATCCAGCGTTGAGAGCCCCACGGATATACCTTGACCTTGCTCAGCATCCAAGGGTTTAACAACCACTGATCCTACTTTATCAATAAAATCCTGAATTTTTTCGGTATTGTCATCGTCAACCAACAAGGCCTCAGGTACTTTTAACCCAGCACGCATTAACGTCTTATGCGTCAACCATTTATTTTGGCAAAGCTTACATGCATAGGCAGAGGTAAGATCCGTTAATGACTCATTACAACGAATAACTCGCCCGCCATGGCGTAAGGTAAATAAACTTTCAGCCGCATCATCAACAACAACTTCTATACCACGAGCCAGTGCTTCATCAATAATAATCTGGGCGTAAGGATTTAGCTTTAGGCAAGCCTGAGGCCCTACAAATAATTTTTCATTAATGGCATTTTTCTTTTTAACCGCAAAGGTATTTAAACGCTCAAAACCCAGCTTTTTATAGAGTGCTTTGGCACTTGTATTATCATGTAACACAGACAAATCCAGAAGCTGGCATCCTCGAACCTGAAAATATTCAACAAGATAACGCACCAACACTTCACCCACTGCACTGTGTTTACACTCTGGCGAAACCGCTAGAGACCACAGGCTACTGCCTTTATCGGGGTCATCAAATAACTTTTCATGATTAAGCCCCATCACCGTACCTACCACTTCGCCTGACTTTCGGTCTACTGCCACCAAATACAACAATTTCTTTGAACGTCGGTGTTGTAAAATATGCTTAATCGGAATAGGGACCATACCTCGTTTTAATAAAATGGTATTCAATGCTTCTGCATCAAGACTCGACGTCGCACGCCGAACGGTAATACTACTGATAATACGTTGCCGAGGTCGATAATTTGTCATCCATAAACGATAGGTATCAGACGGGTCTAAAAAAAATGACTGTGGTGCATTGGCTAAAAGCACATGAGGCTGATCAACATAAAAAGCAATATTTCGTTGACCTGAAGGCTCTTCTAATAAAGGCTTCGCAATCAAATCGGTGGATGCAAACGTATGCCCCATAATCAATATTCCCCAACCACAATCCACTGTGACATTTTGGGGCTGACTACGGTCATTTTCCTCACGCAAGCAAGCTGCTTGCAGCTGCTCAAAAGAAGGCTGTTGTTTTCGTACAATCCGTGACCGATTCCGCAAACGGGTAGTCATGTTAAATACCTTGTGCTTGCAACCAAAGTTCAAGTAATCCTAGCTGCCACAATTTTGAACTGCGTAATGGCGTAATATGAGCTTCAGGATTTTGGTATAACTTATTTAAATAAGCGGAATTAAATAATCCTCGCTGTTTAGCTTGAGGTTGATGAAGCGCCTCCGTAATTTGATTTAGCACTGTACCCTTCAGATATTTCAAAGCAGGGACAGGAAAATAACCTTTTGGCCGATCAATCACCTCAACAGGTAACCATTGTCTGGCTAAGCGCTTTAATAACCACTTGCCATCACCTTGTTGAATTTTCATCGCAGGAGGCATTTTCGCCACCAGTTCAACCAGCTCATGATCCAAGAAGGGCACCCTTGCCTCTAAACCATGTGCCATGGTCATGTTATCCACTCGTTTGACGGGATCTTCAACCAACATCACGGTGGTATCTAACCGCAGGGCTTTATCCAAGGGCAGTGGCGCGCCAGGCTGGGCAAAATGTGCTTTAACCCAATCTCCCGCTTCATCACTCGCAATACGCCAGGCAGTATCAACAGTTTCTTCATACTCTTTAAAGCTTCTATCAAAAAACGCTTGGCGATAACGAGTAAAAGCATCCTTGGTATCTAACAAAGGTGGATACCAGTGATAACCTGCAAATATCTCATCGGCACCTTGACCACTTTGGACCGCATGGCAATGTTTAACCACTTCTTGGGCCAGTAAATAAAACCCAATGCAGTCATGACTTACCATTGGTTCGGACATCGCTTTAATCGCCTGAGGCAGGGTGTTAAGCAATTCCTGCTCAGTTACCCGCCAGCGGTGATGCGTCGTGCCAAACTGTTTGGCAACCATGTCAGAGTATTGAAATTCATCACCGGCTTCATTTCCCACAGCATCAAAACCAATGGAAAAGGTTTGAATTTCTGAACCTTTAATTTCTGCTAATAACGCCACTAACAAACTAGAATCAACACCACCTGATAATAAGATACCTACATCAACAGCAGCCACATTTCGGCGACGTACCGACTGCAGCAAGGTTTCCTGTAGCATCATTTGCCAGTCATCTACTGACTGAGCTTCATGATCCGCTGATCGCTCGTAATTAACTTGCCACCAACAAGCTTGCTGAACACTGCCGTCATCCTTTACTTCTAACCAGTGACCAGGAGGCAACTTGTGTATGTCTTTAAAAAGGGTTGAAGGCGCAGGTACTACAGCATGAAAATTCAAATAAAATTGTACTGCGACTGGGTCTAACTCATGAGATACATGTGAGCTATGTAATAATGCAGGCAAAAAAGAAGCGAAACGAAAAAATTGTTGATTTTTTACATAATAGCAAGGCTTAATACCCAGCCGATCTCGTGCTAAAAAGAGCTGACTACCATCAATACGCCAAATGGCAAATGCAAACATCCCATTAAAACGGTCCAGGCATTTTTTCCCCCATGCATGATAGGCTTTTAAAACCACCTCTGTGTCAACATCCGAAAAGAAATGATAACCTTGATCAATTAATCTTTTTCTAATTTCCCGATAGTTATAAATAGCACCATTAAAAACAATACCCAATCCAAGCGTCATATCAACCATGGGCTGTTGCGCTTCATGGGATAAATCCATAATTTTTAAACGACGATGGGCAAACAACTGATTATTTTGAGCAAAAATGCCAGAAGCATCAGGCCCTCGTGTTGCCTGCATTCTATTCGCGACATCAGCAAAACTAAGATCCGGACTCTGTTGATCAAAACGAAATTCGCCTGCAATCCCACACATATGATGTATAAATCCACTCTTTTGAATTGTTTAGCTGGTTAAAGTTTGTATTTATCTGGCAACGTACCTGTCACCCTCTTGTCATACCAAACTCAGTGATACTTGCCATAGCCAATCCTTGTTATACAAAATATTTATAACACAAAACATTTTAATGCGCAAAAACCAGAGCAACGCACCAAACCAAACATAAACCAGGAAAAATACAGCATTTAAAAATAGCTTTCTTCTACAAAGGCAAAGATTAATACTTTGAACTAAAATCATTATAATCCGATTACAGCTTTCTAAGCATAGTCTAAAGTAGTGCAATGTCATCAAAAATCTTACTCAACAATCCACCCCAACAGTAATTTGATACCCATCACAAAAAATAAATTCCTTTTGATAAAGAAGTACTACTGACTTATTTTTGTCACAGAATAAACGTATAAGAGATACAAACTTTTAACCACAAGGTTAAGCCAAAACGCTTGCTATAGATCAAGCAAAAAATTTGTCGCATATAATACAGTTAACACCTAAAAAAGCAGGCTTTTACGGTCACTGTTTTAGTGAACGCATCATAAGTGTTACACACTAAAAAAATAACAACATATAATAAAAACCTCTTTAATCAAAAGATAAATTTAATTTAGAAAAAATAAATAAAATAAAACCTAATTAAAAATATTTACATCTGAATTTGCAAGCGGTGCTCAGTCATTACAAGAGGATAATATGTAATGACCTACTGAAAATCGTTTGTATAAACCCTTAGCGTTGTTTTTTAGGAGTCAAACAGTCAAAGCGCCAGGACAGACGCTCGTTGTATGCTCACAATGCATGCATCAGCGAATTATAACAACCAAAAAAGCCAAAAATAACAACTTAAGGGTAGGGTAAATACATCCAAATAACAGATATTAGTTATAAAAAGGGCAAGGTATATTTATGGTGGTATCTGTAAAATTAGGGTGTATTTTTCATGATGCCCACAGCGAATGATATTTAGGGGGCGACCGTCAAATACGTCTGCATAAACTGCATTCTTACCATTTTTGGTGGTCAAGAAGGCTCTAAAAATGATTCGCGAAGGGTATAAAACAGTAGGCAGGTAAAACAATAACATTATCAAGGAATGAATCATGCAATTTACATTACGTAAACTTAGCGCCACACTTCTAGCATTCTCCAGCTTAACCATTGCGGGTCTCTCAACAGCAGACAGTTCAATCCCTGTCACCATTGATTTAGTCAGAAACTCTGGTACGGGTTGTCCTTCTGGTACGGTATCAACCACCGTTGCACCTGATGGCAAATCATTTGTGCTAGGCTTCGATACTTATATTGCCGAAGTAGGGCCTGGTGTTCCTTATCGGGAAAGCCGTAAAAACTGTACTATCACAGCACAGCTTAATATCCCTAATGGTTATTCATTTACCATTGTTGATGTTAATTATCGAGGCTTCGCTTCACTTGACCGCCATGTTACGGCAATGCAACAATCGCGTTATTTCTTTGCGGGTTATGCACAAGAAGCTCGCTTGAGAACTAACTTTCAAGGTCCTTATGATGACAACTATTTAATTAGTGACAGATTAGGACTTCACTCTGTTGTATGGTCAAGTTGTGGCGCCAAAGAACCTGTTGTTATTAATACCGAACTTCGCGTTTCAAATGGTCGGTATCGTAATGCCAGAGGCCTTATCACAACTGATACTATTGATGGCAAGCTATCTCATCAATACGGTATTCAATTCAGACGTTGTAACCTGAATAGTGAAGCAGAAAACAGCGAATTATCTTTCAATTAAAATAAAAGCAGGCCCAACGGGCCTGCCTTCTGTTTATTTATGTTTTAATCATCACATTCAGCGTGCGTTACGAAGCTTTTAAATTCCTACCTTGCAACACCAACATATTCTTCATTAAATCATTTTACAGCTGTCATATTTTAAATGCATAAATTACAACGCTTCCTATGTAATTGAGTTGTTTTTTATAAAGAAAAACCCGATTGATATACCCAAAATAGAAAACTGTCTATTCAAGGATTGATGATGATTAAAGCACTCAGTTTATCTAACGTTTTTACGCTCTTTACAGGTTTAACGCTTGCATCTATTGCCTCTGCCAGTAGTTCAATACCTGTCACTATTGACCTGGTTAAAAATTCAGGTACGGGTTGTCCTTCTGGTACCGTTTCCACCACGGTAGCACCTGATGGAAAATCATTTGTATTGGGATTTGATGCTTATATTGCCGAAGTTGGACCTAGTGTACCTTATCGTGAAAGTCGTAAAAACTGTACATTAACGGCACAACTTAACATCCCCAATGGTTATGCATTTACCATTGTAGATGTTAATTATCGGGGATATGCTTCCTTAGAAAACGGCGTGAATGCAGTTCAACAATCCCGTTATTTCTTTGCCAGGTATCCACAGGAAGCTCGCCTAAAAACTGATTTTAATGGCCCTTACGATGATAATTACCTTATCAGTGATCGCCTAGGTCTTCACTCAGTGGTTTGGTCAAGCTGTGGAGCCAAAGAGCCTGTGGTCATAAATACCGAGTTAAGAGTCAATGATGGTGGTAATTCAAATGCACGCGGTCTAATCACCACAGATACCATAGATGGCAAGCTATCACATCAATATGGTATTCAGTTCCGTAAATGCACAATGAATACAGAAAAAGAGACTTATGATGCTGTAAATTTATAAGCAATTAAGAAAGGAGAATATCTATTATATCCGCGGCTATATTAGAGTATTCTCCTATTTATGTTGATCGCTTGGCAATTGAATACACACGATTAAACCAGAACATCCATCATTTCTATTTTTAAAATATAAATAACCATGATGTAATGCTACAACCCGCTCTACAATCGCAAGGCCCAATCCAGCACCCAATGCACCAGAAGCATTTCCGCGATAAAAACGTGTGGTTAGCTTCTGTAGATCATCATCCGTTACACCAGGACCTGAGTCCTGAACCTGTAACACAATCACTCCATTTTGTTCAGTCAACTCAACGTCAATTTCTGATGCAACAGGAGAGTAGTGAATCGCATTGTCTAACAGATTACTCACCAAAATACTGAGCCATGTCGACTGACCTTTGATAACAACAGACTGATGATGATCATTGAAAACAACTTGCTGTTGTTTTGCCAATGCCAATGGCATACGTTCAGCAATGGTTTCCCGAATTAATTTATTCAATGAAACTGATTCAAACGTCAGCTGTTGTACATTGTCCACACGTGCCTGTGTTAGTAATTGTTGAACCAATCGACTACAACGTTCAATACCAAGAATGAGTTTGTGTAATGCACTGTCACGTGTTCCTGCATCTTTTGCCTGCAATGCATTTTGTGCATATAAACCCAAAACCGCCAAAGGTGTCCTTAACTCATGTGCTGCCTCTGAAGTAAATTGTTTTTCACGATCAAGGGCTTGTTGTAATCGCAAAAAAAGCTGGTTTAAGGCAAGAATAATCGGTTGAATTTCCCGCCGTCGAAGGATGCCCTGTACGGGATCAAGGTTATCAGGACTGCGACTGGCAATTACTTCGGCTAAATGCTGAAGCGGTGCTAAACCATGATGTAAGACTTGCCACAATAAAAAACACAACAAAGGAATAAGCAGGACCATTGGCATTATTCCTTGTTCAACAACTTCTTCAATTAGTTCTCCACGCACATCATCTCGTTCAGCAACGAGCAGCCAACGCTGCGTCTGTGGATTTTGTAGTAAAAAGCAACGCCATTGATGCCCTTGGTAATGAACATTGATATAACCAGGCTGAGGTTCAACAAAGGGCTGCTCTGGTACACTCGCAGAATGTAAAAGAAGTGCTCCTTGATGTGTTAAAAATTGAAAGGCTATTTTTTTTTCATAACGATGGCCCAGAGGCTCATTAACGATTTGGTGCCCCGATTTACTGAGCACCTGGTTTGCGAAAGGGAATACCCCCGAATCAGATTTCGTTTTATCTGTGTTATTCGAACTCAACGCTTGTTGTTGTGCGTAAAAATATTCTACGACAGGTAATAAAACGCGTGCTTGTTCAGCAAGTTGTGCATCGAATAACTCTTCTATTTCATGGTGTGAATTTCGGTAAGAAATAATCAAACTAATCAACGTGCTAAAAAGTACCAGCCCTAACACCCCCGAAAATAAAAAAAGACGTATAGAAGGTTCAGGCAGGTACTTTTTCAACACAATAACCCACTCCACGAATTGTTTTAATTAACGAAGTATAAAATTTTTTTCGTAAATGGTGGATATGCACTTCTATTGAATTACTTTCAGGTGGATTATCCCAACCATATACCAGCTCTTGTAAGATTTCCTTGGTAAAGACTTTACCGGGGCGTCCTAATAAAATCATCAGCAACTTAAATTCATGCCGACTCAGCGTAATTTCATGTTCCTGATAATAGACCTGGTGTTTTTCAGGGTTTAAGGTGATATCACCAAAAACGATGGTATTATCTTGCCGCCCTTGCGATCGTCGTAGCAAAGCACGTAACCGGGCTTTAAGCTCTTCCACATCAAAGGGTTTAACCAGATAATCATCAGCACCAGCATCTAAACCTTGAACCCGGTCATCAATCTCATCACGTGCAGTCAAAATTAAAATAGGTAAATCAATTTTCGCTTGGCGTATTTGTTTTATAACCTGTATACCATCCATATCAGGTAATCCTAAATCCAAAACCACCCCCGCAAATGCCTGGTGACGCAAACTACTGAGTACTGGCTGTCCTTGCGCCAACCAGTCAACCGTATACCCTGACAGTTGTAGCGCATCACACAGACCATCCGCTAACATACTGTCATCTTCCACGAGTAACACTCGCATTCGTGATTTCCTTTAATCTGTGAAACCTCATTTTCATCCCTACACAACACGCTGAGCTTCAGCACAGTGGCGGATAGTTGACCACTGTTTGCGTATAGCGCGACTTACAAGACTAGGGCAAAGCTGGTTTAGCCAAACAAATAACTTTTCGGGCCAGCCAATAAACCATTCATTACGCTTTGCACGCAGAGCCAGCATAACCTGTTGTGCAACCACCTCTGGTGAATCTAAATGACTGCCTGTCTGCTGAAGAAGCTGTCGTATAGCGGCATCATTCAACGAGGTATCCGTTGCTCGAGGTGCAACATACTTAACCGAGACACCTTCATTACCCAGCTCTCGCCCAAGCGCCTGCGCAAACCCACGCAAGCCAAACTTTGACGCACAATAGGCTGCAAATCCAGGATAACCAATAACACCGTAAGTGGAACCAATATAGACCAGTTGCGCTTTATGTGCTTTGACAACAGGTAAAAGTAGATGCGTGAGTAAAATCACCGAGGTTAAGTTCGTCATCATTAACTGGCTCACCATTTCAGGTGACTGTTCTTCCAGCCAACGAAACTCATTAATCCCTGCTGTAAAAATAACACTGTCTAGGGGTTGGCAAGGGGGAACCATACTGACTATTTTCTCCCTACCTTCAGCCGAAGTAAGGTCAGTAGCACAACAATGGTGCTGCCCAGGTAACGTTCGCTGAAGCAGGGTCAGCCGCTGCTCATTGCGTGCTACAAGTAACAATGTTGCACCAGACTCAGCCAAGCGTTTTGCTAAAGCTTGGCCAATACCTCCCGTCGCACCCACTAAAACAATGAATTTTCCTTGATAAGGTTTATTGTGCATCACCATACCTCCTATCCTGCTAAGGCAAAAGTATTACCATAACCAGTCACATCCTCTGGTAGAGGTAACGTGTGCAACATTTGACCATAAAGCTGATATACACGTTTTGCACTATGAATAATGGCCTGTTGGTCCTCTGGCTCAGTGATACCATTCATTAACCCAGTAAAGAATTGCCAGTGCTCTTCATCAAGCGTGCCATGTGAACGTAAGTAGCTAAAGGCCTGGTCAGGTAAGTTCAAAGTTGTCTGAAAGGCATCGGCCATCCGATGAGCCTGATTTATACTAGTGCCTTCTAAGACCTGAACCATGCCAAATAAACTTAATGGATTACCACGATGAATAGCGTCATATAAAAAGGCCACCATGAGTTCAATAGGTGCCTCAGGCTGCCCATGTCGTACTTCCTCCGCATCAATACCACAAGCAGCCAAATCCGCCAGAATCCATTCCTGATGGCCCATTTCCTCAGCAATGTACTCAGCAATCGCTTTCTGCAATTCAGGAAAACGAGGACCGAGTTGTGCGCCACAGGCCATTAACAGAGGAACCGTGTGTTTTACATGATGATAGGCCTGGGTTAAAAACGTGGTATACGTTGAGAGTAGTACTTTACCCGCAGGTACTGCTGTAAAGACCGGCGCATCCAGCATTTGCTGACGGACTGCGGCGGTTGCATCTTGTAACTGAGTATAAAATCCCATTGTTTAAAAACCTCTTTAATTAAATGAGCGAGTCTTGGTAAACCTATCAATTCATCCGTCAGTACCCACTACCGCAGCTACATTATTGGTAATGGCAGTAGTGGGCACCATCCGAAGCTTTGACTGATTTGATGCCATCAAATCAGTCTGAAATCGTTCTTGAATAACCTGACGCCGCAAGCGTCCATTACTGGTAAGCAGGCCATTGCTTACCGTCATTGGCTCAACTAAGCGAAGCCAACGACGTACCTGAGCATAATCGGGTAATGATTTATTCAGTGCTAATAACGAGTGGATAATGTCGTCTTCCAAGGCAGTCGAAAAAATCAGCGCCGTCAGATCCATGTGCTCATTCCCAAGCAGCACAAACTGTTGCAGCGTCGGATAGGCTTCAGCCTCAGCTTCAACCCATTCAGGATTAATATTACGCCCATAGCTGGTCACAATGGTGTTTTTACAACGACCATACACTGTAAGCCTGCTGGATGAAGAAAGTCGTACCAAGTCGCCAGTACATACGCTTCGTTTGGCTGAACGAGGCTGACCTAAATACCCTAAAAACGTATTACCTTGTAAGATCAATTCACCCTGTGCACTGCACTGTGCCTGTAAATGTGGGAGTAAGTGGCCCACACTACCTGGCACATTATCAAATGGCGTATTGAGCGCGACCACTGATGCACACTCCGACAAGCCATATCCCTCATAAACAGGCAATCCCTGGTGTTGAGCCTGCTGTAGTAATGCACTGGTCACTTTGCCGCCACCCACCGCAATGAACCGAACACCCGCCGTCAGTTTATCTTTAAGTAAAGAGAGATCCGGCTGCTGAACAATATGCCGTAACATGGCAGGCAACCAAATCAACGAGTCAGGTTGAAAGCAGACCCAGGTCGCTAAATACTGGGTCCAATCCACTAGCCGACTTTGTTGCCAACCTTGGCTGGATAATGCAGGTATTACGACAGTGGCACCTTGCCATAACGCGGTATACACACCGGCTACATTTTCCAGTAGCACAGCCAGTGGTAGACAGCATCCATGCCGTTGCAAGCCAAGTGGTGCCAATCGATCTGCCAGTGCTTGAGCGACACGTAGTTGATGAGTGGCACTTAACATAACCCCTTTTGGCTGACCCGTCGTACCTGAGGTATAAGTGACTTTTGCCACACCTCGTCCTAATCGAGAAGACTGACTAGCCAGTAGGGCACTATTGGCTGGAGTCAGTTGAATCAACGAAAGTCCCAGAGGTAACGACCACTGCTGCTGAATCAGTGCAGGCTGTAACCAATGAGGTGGTTGATCAACTATCAACCATTGAAGGTTCGCATCATTCAATACATGTGAGATTTGTGCCTGGCTAAAGAATGAGGGTAGGGGGACAACAGGATTCCCCCGGCTTAGCAGTGCCAAATCCACAATAACCCAAGGACAGCCATTTTCTAACTGTAAACCAACAGCTTGTCCTCCACAGGGGGCAAGGGCATCAGTAACTGTTTCGATCAAATGGGGTAGCTGTTCCCATGTAACCTGCTGGTTTTCATCTTCAAGTGCCAATGATGCAGGCTTGGTTTGCTGCCAATGGCGCAATCGGTGCCAAAGCTGCTGGCGCATCAGTGAACCTCCACATCTTGCGCAAAACGAAGTCCTTGTTGAAGCTTGGGTAGGACTGCGGCAACATCACTTACCCGTAATGCCACTACCTGAGGTTGATGCTCATAATAACGCCCCCAATACTGTTGCTGATCACCTAATGCAGCGGCTGATGCTTTACCAAGGGCATAAAGTGGCACCCCCAGCCGTCGAAATGAACCCGCCAACTGTTTAGTTGCGGTAAAGACAACATACGGAATCTGTTGTGCTTGGCACAGCCTTAGAAAAAAGATAATAAGAGTTCTTAAGCCTCCACTGAACGAAGCAAATAAATTACCAATTTCCAGAATGTCCTTTCGTACAATATCCTGCTGCCAACGAAGGGCTAACAAGGACTCAATAGGCTTATTCAAATAAAGTTCTAAAAAGAGTGTTTGATGTGCAGCATAGCAATAACCTGCCGCTGCCTTTAATTGACTGTTAACCCATAAACTGGTTAATTCGGGTAAAAAAGAAATTTCAGACGCATTAAAATAACGCCAATACCCCC
The DNA here is from genome assembly GCF_050749885.1 of Zooshikella sp. RANM57. Lineage (NCBI taxonomy): Bacteria > Pseudomonadati > Pseudomonadota > Gammaproteobacteria > Oceanospirillales > Zooshikellaceae > Zooshikella > Zooshikella sp. RANM57. Next base: position 432,424 of record NZ_JBOIUB010000002.1, read on the forward strand.
CTTGAATAAACTGCTCAACCTCACTTCTGCGTGGGTGAGCGGTGGTTAATGACCATATCCACTGGGAAGACTGCTGTTGTTCTATTGACTGCATACACTTTTCTCTCACCAACCTGATGGATACAAAAAAGCGTACTTAGCTAAACTTAAGGAAAACTTAAGTGAACAAATTATTTTCAAATTAATCGTTAAGTGACTGAAATAGCTTGGTTTTATTCTTCAAACCAGCATTAATATTTGATTAATCAGTCAGTTATTTTACGTTATTCTGATTTTAGGTAGTTTCATTGATGTTATTTCGTCGCCACCACCCACTTTATGGTCTTCTTTCTCGTCATGCGAGAAAACACTACCTTATTTTTGCCAAAGGCGACTGTTTTCAGGCTTATCAAGCATTCAACCAACACCGTCATGATAAAGAGCAATTGATCAACCAACCTGCCGATGCTTTATTTTGGGATGATGTCCTCACTGCCGCAGGAAAAAGCAATACTGGGAATGCCCTTATTAAAATTGCGGCTAAGTATTTTCCAAACCACTCAGGTATTCAATTACGATGGCTGGGTATTCGAGCTCAACGGGAAAATATTCGCGATACCCTGGCCCAAGCAGAAGCCATGAGCCATCTGTGTTTAACACCCGATGAACGGACCTTACAGCAAGCGATTGTTGTCCGCATTACCGCCAGAATGGGACTGATAAGTTCAACCTATGAACACATTGCCCATTTAAAAACACAACTTCCGACAAAACATTATTTAGCCTGGCGTCACTTGGCGATTGCTTATGGTTATTTACGGGATTGGGATGCTGCCATTGCCTGTAGCCAACAGGCCATCAAAAGTTATCCTCAGCGGGCAGACGGCTACTGTCTACTGATTTCCAACCTGCTGGCACGAGGTCAACTCACACAAGCCAGTACAATATTACGACAGGCCACTGCCAAACATTTTAATGATTTAATGTTTTTACACTATAAAGCGCAGTTTTATTATTTTATTGGCGACTTAACCCAATCAATTCATTGTTTGAATGAGTTAAAAAGCCGTTGGCCTAATGCCGATTTACGCCTGATTGAGCAAACGCAAGTCAATCTATTATGGCTAAACAATCAGAAAGATGAAGCACTTAAATTAGCTCAAGCAGCGTATCCTTCTTTCTACCAACGGCTTAAAAATGCACCCACTGATGCCAAAAAAATACTTATTTCAGTACCCGTCATGTGTCAGGAACCTTCTCTGTGTGTGCCAACTGCCATTACGATGTGTGCCCATGCTCAAGGTATCACCCTAGATCCACGACAGCTTTATCAAAACATGCAAGGTCATGAAGGCACTGAGCTGTGGCGCATGCAAGACTACCTGGAGAATAATGGCTTTACTGTCCACTACATACAAAATACCCCCGCAGCCATCAAACTGCTGTTAAACCAGGGTATCCCCCTGATCGGTCATTTACTCACTTTATTTATGGCGCATGTTGAAGTCATTATTGGCTATGATGACGCATTACAGGGCTTTTATATTCGCGACCCTGAATCCCTCAGTCCCAAATTTGTTGATGAAGATTACTTAGCCGATGCCTATCAAGCTGCGGGTAATTATCTGATTGCTATCACTCACCAGAGTCAAACTAAACTACCGGGTTATCCCTTCCATGAAGATGCACAACAGTTAATTGCCTTAAGTAAATATGCCGCTGAAAACGCTACTGATCAGGCAACACTTACCTATCAAAAAATTAATGATAATAGCCCTTGTGCCTACCTCCGAGACATATATGCCTATGGTATTTGTCTGTCACCTCAACAGTTTGCCGAGTGCATGAAGCAGTATGCAGATGACCAACAACAGCACAACGTTACGCGCTTAAAAGCAATATTAAATTGCGGTGATACCGAATTCCTTGAACAGTGGGTGAATACCTACCGTCAACAACATGATGATCTGCCAACAGGTTTTACTCACTATTTGGAACTCATTGTTGCCAGAGCAAAACAGCAGTGGCCTGAAGTATTTACCCGTGTTAATCAGCTTTTGACAAAATCACCCTCTGCTGAACATTTATGGATGTATAAAGCAGAAGCCGAATATGAATTAGGGCTGATGGATGATGCGTTGGACAGTGCCAATATGGCGATTGATCTATCCCCTAAATCGACCAGTATTAAACGTAAACTCAGATTGATCCGACCTTACGCCGAATCCTATCAAACACGTTGCCAACAGTTACAAGAACAAATTAAAGCCTGTCCCAGCATCTATGAACTACAAGAGGAGTATGCTTATCTGTTAGGGGAGGGCAGCAGTGGTTTGGATTACGAAGCAGCCCTTAAGGGATGTATTAAGGCTCGACCACTATTACCCTGGAATTATGACAAACTCGCTGATTGGTACTTACAACAGGATCGTAGTGATCTCGCCAAAACCTTATTACGCCAGGGCCGAAGTCTGTTACCAACAGAGATTTCATTACGCCCCTTTGAACACGAAAAAGACAATGCAACAGCGTCACTACCTGACAATCACGATCAACAGGAACCAACCGAAGTTACACCCACCACGCAATGGCAAACGCTAAAAGTAGCCTGGTACCAACAAAAACCCTTTTCTGAGAACGATTATCAGGATTTAATCGCTTTAACCGAAAACAACACTTTTATAAAACACTTGTCTTGGTTTGAAGCCTGTTATCTTTATGCTGTTTATTTTGGTATTACCGACCAACGTCATCGACAAAGTCCGGCCAGTGATCAGATTAGGGCATTAAAAGGCTGTTTACCTGAGGATTTACCAGGTCATAAACCTTTTTCACTGTTGTGTTTTAATCAGGCCATAGAAAGAGGAGGCCTAAGCCGACAAGCAAATTATTTATTATATGAGTGGCAAAAAACAGCATTGAAAGACAATCAATGGCGTTATGACATAGCATTTGATATTGCTTTCTTTAAAGAATGTGCGGGTTATTTAAATGATGCCGAGCAAATGTATCAAACCATTACCCAGCAAATGCCAGGCTATGCAGGGGCCTATTACCGGTTAGCGCAAATACTGGATAAAAAGGGTGAATTACAGTCAGCCATGCAGTGGTATGCTAAAAGTATAGAAATAGCACCGCTTTCACCTGGGGCTATTAGCCGTATGCTTGAGGTTTATCATGATAATCAGCTGTATGAGAAAGCCGCTCACTGTGCCCAAAAACTCTTAGATTTATATCCCTATAATTTTAATTATATTGAGCAAGTGCTACGTTACCTTGCCAATAACAATAATACGCAAATGGCATTACAGCAATTAGATGATTATACAATTTATCTCTCCAGCGCGGCTAAAGCCGCTATTGCTGCACGCCTGTTTTTAATGGACGATCATTTTCAGCAAGCCGCTGATCAATTGGCAACCATTGAACAACGACAAGGATTAACTCGCCATGTGATGGTCTCAGAAGTACGCTGTTTTATGGGATTAGAAAAATACGATGAAGCACTGTCAACAATTCATCAGGCGTTGGAATATGAGCCTGAGGATGAGTGGTTCATTAATGCCAAACTTCAGGTGCTTGAAAAAACCAATAGCACACAACGTTATTCTTATATAGAGCAATGCATCAAACAACAGGTGATAACCAATAATATTCTTTCAAGTTGGTACGCATATCATCAACATGATAACAATGAAACATTGTTTGAATGGTTAAAACAGCAGTCTGAAGATACCGCTTATCGTTGTGCCCGTTATTTAGAGCATGTTTTTATCGAACACAACGAATTACAAAAAAGATTGGATTTACTGTATTTTTGCAATCATTATTTTAGTCATTATGATTACTTTAAACGCACATTAGTCTATTGGTTAATTAATCAAAATAAATACGATGAAGCAATGCAGTTAACCCAGACATTATTAGCACAACAGCCTGATGAACCAGAATATCACTTATTATTAGGCCGCATTTATACTGATCAAGGTAATTCCTCTGCGGCATTTCAACATCTGAATCAAGCCTATGATATGACTGGCTGGGTTGATGCCCTTGTGCATATTGGCCGAGCCCATCATGCTAAAGGCAATACCCGACTTGCCATTACTACCTACAGAAATGTTTTGGAAAAAGACCCTCTTCACGATTTAGCCTTGAATAATCTTTTTATTCTTCATTATGAACCTACACAGCTTTTTCCTTATTTTTATCACACCATTGAGCATCAAATCGGCCATGAAACTCAATACTTTTTAGTGAATGCAGCGCGTTGTGCCGCCGAAGTAAAACAACCACTCCCCACTAACTGGTTACCCATGGCATTACACCGCTTTAACGCACTTTTTCAGGAACCACCCTATGCTGATGAAAAAAAACAGCTTGCTAAGCTGATTTATCGTTACTATTTCAGGCTTGGTGAAAAAGAAAAAGGGGAAGCCATTTTAATCCAGGCAGACGTGTCCAAACCAGGCCTATGGCCCTGGCATCGGTTTGGTAATAGCTGGATTCCCAAACAGGAAAGTCATGCCTCTTAATTTACTCAGGATCATCCTGCAACAACGTATACATTTCTCTGACATTGGCCATAAACTGTGTTAGCTGCTTAGTACCGACTTTTTTTTCTAATGCCTGCCGTGCTTGTTGAATGGCTTGTAATCCCTGCTTAAGTAACTTTTCACCTGCTGGCAGTAAACGGATATTTTTAACACGCTTATCGCACTCATTGTCATCAAGTGCAATCAACTGACGTTGCTGAAGCCGATCAATAATGCGTTTCGAAGTTGAGCGCCCACGACCTTGGTAACAACAAAACTGATTAGTTGTTAACGGCCCTTTATCCGCAATAATCAACATGGACCCGAGCATTTCTGAGGTAATATTTAATGGTTCTAAAGCCAGTGTAATTTTTTGCCGCATAACATAATGCAAGCTGCTTACCGCAAAAAATATTGACTCATCCAACACATCAATTTCACTAAACCGCACAATGCCGCCCCCTAAAAACCATTTATTTTATATGAACATTTTCAACGTAACGCTAGCTTAACAAAAAATGTTGCATGTGCAACATATATCGCTATAATGTTGCACATGCAACAATATTAACATTCAAGTTTTTCCTTCTTTTTTCTTATATCTTTAACGAGGTTTCTATGGCTAATCGGGCGCTTACCCGCCTTTCGTTTGGTTTATTTGCTATTGTGGTACTGCTCAGTGGTTTTCTGTTAGCTGCTGACTTTTATGCACCATTTTCTTCCCAAGGCGTTATTCAAGCCGGTTTTATTGATATAGCACCAGAGGTCGCAGGTAAGGTTACTGCGATTTATGTGCGCAATGGTGATCAGGTTATGCCTGGTGACCACTTATTTGATCTTGATGTTGAGCGCTATCAACTTGCGCTGGAAAATGCCCAAGCACAACTGGCTCAAGTGCTTGAACAAAACCAAGGATTACAAGCCACTATTACACAAACATTAGCCAGGGAAAAACAAGCTCAAACAGATTTAAAACAAGTGCAGGCACACACCATGCGGGTCAGACAGCTTTTTAGTAAAGGACTTCTCAATAAGGAAGCCTTAGAAAAGGCAGATACTGAGCTTGTTCATGCCCAACAACAGGTTGTTATTAATCATAATGCGGTCATTAATGCTCACGCAAAAATCCAAAGCGATGGTGATAATGCGGCACTCAAGTTGGCTCTTAATCAACTACAACAAGCCCAATACAATGTCAGTCGTACCAGAATTGTCGCGACAAGTGCTGGAACGGTCACCAACCTGGCTTTAACAAAAGGCACATATTTGCATATTGGGCAAACGGCGCTCACGCTTGTTGCCCAAGAAAACCAGTGGCTTGCGGTAGACTTTCTTGAAAAAGGCGGTGATCAGCTAAAACCAGGAAGCCAGGCATTAGTGGTGTTTGATGCCAATCCAACCACTCTAGTCAAAGGCTATATCAGTAGTGTCGACACTGCCGTTTCTTCTGCCAAAGCAGCCTTAGGGTCAGCCGCCGATGTGCAAAATGACACACACTGGGTCAGACCTAAACAACGTATTCGCGTCCGTATTCAATTTAATCATACACCCAAAAATTTGATTGTTGGCTCACGAGCATCCGCCATGATAGTCCCTCAACAGTCAGGAATTTGGTCAGTACTTAGCCGTATTTGGATGCACGGAGTATCTTTGACACGTATGGTGTTGTAATGATAAAAAAAATTAATCCTGCACTCCACAGACCTATACGCATCATCCTGGGTATGATGGTGGGTGCCACTATTGGCTTAACAGGTAACTGGAAACTACCCATGTATTGGTTACTGTTTCCGGTCATTATTTATATCAATTTACCCAAAGCATCTTTTCAATTAGTGTGGCAACTTACAGGTAAAAGTCTGTTATTAGCCTTAGGAGCTAGTTTATTAACCGATATATTGGCAAATCATCCTTTTATTGCCTGGCTTATATCCGCCTGGTTATGTTTTTACGCTATTCATGACACGGCTAAACATAATAATCAAACACCTTGGTTTTTTGCCTTAATTAGCTGGTCATTGTTTTTAATACTGGGATTTTCGGGTGTTTCAACTCGAACCTTACTGGCCGATTATTACTGGTCATTTATCATTACCGTGGTATTGATGTATCCTATTTTTTTTCTATTTCCGGCACCAGGATTAGTACCGAAACCTCCCGAAAATGATCAATCTCAACCACTGACAGGCAATATGATCTGCATTGGTATTATTTTATCGTTAGCCCTTGGTGCCTATTTAATTTTTAACATAAAAGACAGCGTCTTTGTGTTTATCACTATTATTGGCGCTGTCATGTCTCTCAAAAAAGGGGATGTCGCTAAATACAACCAGCGTATGATTGGTCAGCTCTCGGGATGTGTGCTGGTAGGCCTATTATTCATCATGACATTGGGTCAAACCGACCAGCTTTTACTGATTTTGCTAGGCCATCTGTTAATCGTCAGCTACCTGGTCTATGCCTTTGGTCAACCCAATAATGCCGCTGCACTGACCAATGCCATGATTGGTTACAGTGTACCCTTTATACTCTATGTGATTCCTGGGCAGCCTATCCTCTATAATTTAAGCATTCGGATCATTATGCTTTGTGCCGCAGGATTAACGATTTTATTCATCGATTTAATCTTGCAGGGCTAAAGGCCTTTACATCTTAACGGCATTATGGGTATATGCTGCACATAAATAGCCAAATATAAGGTTGCTGAAAATTATGAACATTTGGGTAGATGCAGACGCCTGTCCTGTTGTGATTAAAGAAATATTATTTAGAGCTGCAGAGCGCACTGCAACGACAGTCACGCTGATTGCCAACCAACCACTGCGTGTACCTAAATCACCCTTTATAAAATTTCTGCAAGTGACGTCAGGCTTCGATGTGGCCGATAATGAAATCGTTAAACGCACAGCAGCGGGTGATTTGGTGATCACTGCGGATATTCCTTTAGCGGCTGAAGTGATTGATAAAGGCGGCATCGCCCTTAATCCTCGGGGTGAACTCTATACCAAAGACAATATTAAAGTACGTCTCAATATGCGTGATTTTATGGACACCTTACGCAGCAGTGGTATTGATACAGGAGGCTCTCCTGCACTGAGCCAAAGTGATCGCCAACAGTTTGCGAATAATCTGGATAAACTCCTTGCTCAACATAAAAAATAGTTTCACACCCAGCCAGCCCATTCATAGCTATACCTCAATCATTATTTGAATCCTTATGGTATTTCGATGTAGGCCACTGACAAACAAAGGCTGGATAATGCACATCGAACTGTTTGCCGCAACCAAGCCTCCAGGGAAGGATTCACGGCGTGTTCGAAGGGCGTTATGCAGCCTTTGGATAAAAAGGGCACCTCTAAAAATACACTTTTTTAGAGGTGCCCAAAAGAGCTTCAAATCCACTATGTAACGTCATTAACACTGATACGTTGACTGCACAAAGCCATTATCATAAACCTTCGTCGCTATGTGAGTCAGAGAAACATCATGACCAATTTGCGCAAACAATGGTAATCCCTCGCCAATAATAACGGGAATCCGTGTGATGGTTATATCATCCACTAATTCTGCCTGTAAAAATGCTTGAATGGTTACACCGCCATCAATATAGACCCGCCGCTCGCCTTCATGTTTTAACCGATCGACTAACATGGGTATATCTCCAGCATAAAGTTCAACCTTACCTTCAAGTTCAGAAGGCACGGATGATAGTGTATGACTCAGCAAAATAACCCGCTTACCGTCATAAGGCCATTCAGGAAATGACAATACTTTTTCGAAGGTTTTACGTCCCATTACTAAGCAGGTTACTGACGACATAAAATCCTCATAGCCAAAATCTGTCGTACTGTCTCCATTTCCCGCATTTTCTAACCAATCAATATCACCATTTTTTCGCGCAATGAAGCCATCCAAACTGGTTGCTATATAAACTGATATTTGCACGTATACATCCTTAAACGTCAACTGTATTCTAAATGAAAGAATTTAATCACAACAACAAACTTCAGCAAAGACCAATTTCATAATCAAATACCAAGAAAGGATTGCGCGAACGATGACCTGTTTTAACACCGTATCTATCAATACCTCCCAACTCACATTACGCCCGATAACCACTCACGATGCCCAAGCACTTTTTTCCCTATTTTCTGACCAGGAAACCATGCGTTATTGGAGCAGCCCACCCATAAAAAAAATACATGAAGCTGACGAACTTATTGAGCGTTGTATCGCTAACTATCAAACCCAGCAAGCACTATGCCTTGGTTTAGAACATCAAAATACAGCACAGCTTATTGGTACATGCACGCTCTTTAGCATTCATCAAGCTTCCAGACGAGCTGAGCTGGGTTATGTGTTAAAACGAGACCATTGGGGTAGGGGATTGATGCATGAAGCGCTGAATGCCTTTATTCACTTTGCGTTTACAGCACTTGATTTACATCGTCTAGAAGCCGATATCGATCCACGCAATCATGCTTCAAAACGCATATTACAACGCCTTGGTTTTAACAAAGAAGGTTTACTACGAGAGCGTTGGATTGTTAATGGTGAAATGTCTGATACTGAACTTTATGGTCTACTGCAGCACGAGTGGTCTGCACAACAACAAACACTGTCTGTGTAATTTCCCTTAAAACTCACAGACAAACAGAGACTAAATACCTTTAACTAACCACCCTAAAGTGGCTATAAAAAGTGACTTTAAATAGATAATAACGATCACTGATTAAAGCGTTGTAAAAACAACGTCATGAGCAACAGGTGTATCTGTTGCTATTCTTTAATCACATTTCTTATCTTTTTTAGACGCTTATAGGGATTGTCATGCAGCGAACCCAAGGATGGTTTCATACCTTTTGTATCACCAGTACCTGCTTATTACTCGTAGCCTGTATTAACCTGACAGCCGTTCATGAGTGGTCTCAAACATCACTGAATGCCGTTCAATACAGTGAAATTGTCACAACCTATGCTGATACCCCTCAGCGACTACAGCGTTATGATCCAGGCCCTCACTGGGTCAATCAAATAAAAAAACGAACCATGCAGGCTCAGCTTTTACAACAGTTGCTAACAGTTATTGCCGACTATATGTCTTCCTTAGCTACATTATCAGCTGATAGCACAATCAACTACACAAATGACGTTCAATCATTTTCCCAGTCATTAAGCAAGCTCGATACACACTTATCTACCAATACTCAGCAAGCTGCTAGCGGTATTGTTAATACGCTCCTTGAAGCCGCAGCACGAGGCTATCAAGCGCAACAAGTCAAAGAGGTGATCACCAAAGCCAATGAGCCTCTTCAGCAAATCATGAAAGGGGAACTCCGTACTATTATTGATCAAGATTTTCGGCGAGATTTACGCATCGAAAAGTTATCGATCAAACGCTACTACCATAGTTTATTAGAACAAAAACGATATTCCCAGGCAGCAAAAGTCGCATTATTAGAATGGAAGGAATTTCGGTTAACTGAAAATATGAAAAGACAGAAAGCCATTGATGCCTATTTAAACATTCTAGATGCGATAGCAAAGGGCCATCAAGAACTTTATAACAACCGCGAACAGCTTGACATTGTCGAACTCAGTAAAGAGCTTTATGGTTTTGCCAGAACAATGCGCAAACACATTAAGGTTATTCTACATTAAACCATTAAAGCGAAAATAATCACTGATTAACACCCAAAATAAGTTAGATATTTTTTATTAAGAAATCAGGGAGGGAGTAAAAATGGCCATATCGACAGACCAGGCCCGTGCACTGGCGGATGATTTTTTAGATGCAGCTCAAGCGATCGACACTTACTTAGAAGAACATTTTAATTGCATTTCCCGTTCTGAGTATGAGTGCTTAAATGAGTCCTTTAAAACATTAATGCGTATTTCAACATTTACGACAACTGTTGCTGTAGACTTAGCCATTGACTCACTCTCTACGTCCATTGCCGAACTTAATAGCACTATTCAGCAAGCCAAAGAAAAAATCCGTACATTAAACCGTGTAAGCGAGATCATTCAATTAGCCTCAGCATTAACCGATTTGGCAGCGGGTTTTATTGCTAAAAAACCTTCCGCGATTGCCTCATCAGCCAAAAACCTGGCGAAATTGGTCACGGCTTAATCAATACAGTTGTCACCTTAGCACTCCCTTACCAAGGTGACATTCTTTCCTTCAAAACACGCTAGATAAATTATTCAGCGTCAGTTTGTTGCGAAGCACTTTCCTCTGCTTGTCCATTCACTGGCCAATCACTCCCAGGAGGACCTGGAGGCCATGGACCTGTAGGAGGTGGCATGTTTGGCCCTCCGGGTGGCATATTCGGTCCTCCTGGAGGCGCAGGAGGCCAAGGTCCACCTGGGGGCATATTGGGTCCGCCAGGGGGAGTTCCTGGACCGCCAGGTCCACCAGGTCCGCCTGGAGGCATGGGCGGCCAAGGACCTCCTGGTGGTTCATTTGGATCACCAGGTGGAATATTAGGTCCTCCGGGTGGAACACATGGATTACCAGGACCACCTGGTTTGCCAGGTCTTCCAGGGCGTCCTGGTCTACCTGGTCTTCCTGGACGACCAGGGCGGCCTGGCCACATGGCCTGCTCATCCACCTGTTGCCCCTCAGAGTCTACTTGCGGCCAACCAGGAGGCATGTTGGGTCCACCTGGGGGCATGTTAGGTCCTCCGGGCGGCATATTGGGTCCGCCAGGAGGCATCGGAGGCCAAGGTCCGCCAGGAGGCATGTTAGGTCCCCCGGGTGGCATATTGGGTCCGCCAGGAGGCATCGGAGGCCAAGGTCCACCTGGGGGCATGTTAGGTCCTCCGGGTGGCATATTGGGCCCACCAGGAGGCATTGGAGGCCATGGCCCACCTGGAGGCATGTTAGGCCCTCCGGGCGGCATATTCGGTCCACCAGGAGGAATACAGGGTGGCTCTGGGTTAGGTCCTGGGGGTTGGGGATTAGGTCCTGGTGGTCTTGGGTTAGGATTTGGGTTAGGTGGTTGGGGGCCTGGACCTGGTGGCTCACCGGGATTACCACCACAACTTTTCCCTAAACCAACGACACCAAATGCAGCAATAACATCCGCTTCAGGATAACCTTTATCCTTTGCCGCTTTTACAACACCACAGGCGGCTTGCTCAAAATCACTGTTTTGCTTCCAGTACATCTGGTTGGCAACGACCATAACTTCAAATGCTTTTTTAATGTCCCAACCATTGGAGGTCGCTAATGTATAAAATGCTCGATTAAATACGCCACTTGAATTATGGACATCCATACCTTCTCGGTATTGGTTGGCATGATCAATTGACACACCATCTTTACTCGGTTGTTCGAAAAAACGTAGCGCTTCCTGATTCTTGGTAATCGTACCGCCCACTAACCAGTCGTTTTTCTTGAACATGTAAAACTCAGCCGCTTCACCCGCCATGTCGGAAAAAGCTTCATTGATACCACCTGACTGTCCACGATATGCCAGCCCTGAATTTTGCTGAGTGAATCCATGACTCACTTCATGAGCGGCTACATCCAGGGAGGTGAGGGGATAGAACATACTACCACCGTCACCAAATGACATTTGCTGTCCATCCCAAATTGCATTGTCATAGTTTTGTTTATAATGTGCCCGCATTCTTAATTTATGCGTCAGTGGTTGTGTATTAAACCAGTCTTTATAAAGTTTAAACACAACACCGCCAAAATAATGCGCATCATTTAAAGGTGAATAACCACCATTAATTTCTTTATAGTTATTTTCAGGACAGTTAAACTGAAAAACCTGACCACCACTTTCCTGGTGTTTCATGTCAACCGTTTCAACATTCGTCGTACTCATACGACACTGCGCATCGACCTCTAAAGGCCCATGATCAGTACCATACTGGTATTTACCCGATTTTTTATTACCGCCAGGGCCTGTGGCCTGCTGATGGTTAAGTCCTTCCCAATGATCAAGAACCTCACCAGTATGAGCATCAATAATAAAGAAAGGACGAGTAGGTTCACCCGATGCGGTGTGAGTAAAATAACTCACTTCATACACTAAACGGGGATTAGTAACGTCTTCAGCATAAATCCATAACTTTTTATTATTATGCTCAATTTTATCCTGTATTAAGCCTGTATGCCCCGACTGTTCAACCGCAACTTGTAATGCTTGTGCTTCAGTTAAACCAGGGGTTACTTCCAAATTATGTTCATCCAGGGCGACGAGTAACTCGCCAGAAAAATCACTAAACTGACCTGCGCTGCTTTCACTCGCGACAAAGCTATAGCCATAAACAGGTACACCTTCATAGTACTGTTGATAACGATGCTTTTGCTGCTGATCTGCAGTGCTAATCGAACGAATGATCACAGCATCTTTTGCTGAGCTTAACTGTAAGATTTCGTGGATTGGTGCTGAGCTACGAATAGCCTGTGTTAATGGGCTATACTCCAGATTTATTTTTTCTGCTGACCATGACGGTAGCGTAAAAAAAGTACTGGACACAGCAGCACCCACTAAAATAAGTGTGCTACTTCTATACTTCATTATATTCCCCTGCATAAATGCTTTAACACTGCAAATAGAGTGCTTGACACCCTTTATTTACGGATATTTACAAAGCATTTAATTAGTAACAAATTTATATTTAACAAAAAAATAATTTTTTACGCGCATCCATACTGCCAAAGCAATCACAAAAAACAACCATTATTGGCAGAGACAAAAAAATCATCAAAACAGGATCAATCCAAGTTTATTTTATTTTTATAATTATCTGTTTACTTCGTAGTTATTATAATTTTTCCTTGAGGGTACCCCTAAAAAAGTGCATTTTTAGAGGTCTCTTGATAGATAACACATTACGCCCCTTTATTATGGAGACATAACCAAGCTCTCAACATATTTTTGACCTCTCCTTTTGTTTGATTTCGTTCTGTTTCAATTCATTTTGTTCCAGTTCGTTGAGTAACTTTCAGCAATAGACATATAGTTCCATATTGAACACAAATAACATTTAACAGCTTCACAGTTTATTTTGTTGATCTTATTACTTACAAATTATTTGATACAACGCGAAATCAACCAGGAAGTGCAACGCACTTAAAGTGTTGCCGAGTACAATCAGGCAATAAATATGACAAAACAATGACCATTTTAACAGGGTGGCACGAGGAAACAACGTGAGAGGAGAGCAAGAAAATAACGATACCTTTCGCATTAGGTATAACAGAAAACCATCACGGATTTAACAAGGTCCAATCATCCATAACCGGATTAAAAAAACCAGATTCCCGGTAAGCGCGATGTATTTCTCCATTTTTTTGTAGAACATCTAAACCTTGTTGCAGGAAAGAAAAAACCAGATCAGCATATTTTGCTTTTTTACTGACGACAAAAAAACGTTCACCTTCCAGCCTGATTTTTATTCCAGGAACAATTTGCAATTGGATATGTTTAACACGTCGAGCTTGATGAACAGTCTGATTAAATTCAAACAAGGTATAATCTGCACGCTCTGATTCAATCATGTAGTAAAGAGACTCTATGGAGTTAACTGGAAACATAGTTAAATTCATATTTTCCATTGTGTACCAGTCAATAATCCAGTTTTTAACCATAACCCCACGAAATTTTCTTAAATCATCAATGCTTCGCACATTGTTAAGACGATTATCTCCAGACCGAACATAAATGCCTTTTACAAATTTTGTTGATGGAATAATCAACTTAGAGACATGAAACTCTTCAGTAATTTCCTGATCCCATACTGTTTCTGCCGAGATCATCGCTCGCCCAGATTTGACATCTAACAACGCGCGTGAATAGTTAGGCACTTCTAACAAATCCAAATTAAAGTTAAGACCCGCTTCATAAAGTGCTCGGCATATTATGATCAACTCCACAGTGCCACGATTAGCATAAGGTGATGAATAATGCTTAACCTGTTGACAGGGTTCGTTCTGCTGCCAGCGTAAAAATGTCCTTGCCACGTATTTAGGTGTTGCGACAATCACGGTAAGTGGTGCATGGGCAGCCTGCAGGTAACCAGACACCACGAGTAAACCACAACACACACTGCGTAAAAATCGCATCAGACTCATACTAACAATTGTCTTACTTCCCCTATCAGCGTTCAACAATCCAAACTAAATAAACGTCTAAGTATTACTCACACAAAAAAATTTAAGATTAAGATTTGAGTAATACAGAAATATCTAAATGTATAAAGCAGTATAAACTATCAGCATCATTCATAGGTTATTACATGGAACCGGGAAGTATATCCCGTTACCCCATGATATCCAAAGTAAGGCATTTGGTTTTATCAGATTAAGTAGGATTTGATTATGTTACGCCGCCAATTTCTGACCACGCTCATCACTTGTAGCACACTGCCAACGTCCTTCATAGCCACTGTGTTTGCACAGCCAACAACAGCTGACACTCCTCTTGAGGAAAATGAAAAGCTTAGTATTTCCATTGAATATCTAAGAAATACTCCTTTTGACCAACGTATTCGTATAAAATACCTGTCTCCATGGCTAGGGTGTTGTACTTCGCATGTCGTATCATTCCGGGATCCAGAATCTCATCCCCCTGGTTTTGCTTCATATTTTCACCGCCATTGGATACATAAAAGTCATTTATTGAGTAGCTAATCACCCGCTAAGAATTTGTTGAAAGGCAGTATATGAATGCACAACAGTTAACCGATCTTCAACCTTCATCGCTCTGGCAACACTTTGCTAAGATTTGCTCAATTCCTCATCCTTCAGGCTATGAAGCGCAACTTGCTGAATATATTCAGCACTGGGCTACTGACCTAGGACTGACGGTTACTCGAGATCAAGTAGGAAATCTAATCATCCGTAAACCTGCAACAGCAGGCTTTGAGCACTCACCCGGTGTTGTGTTGCAAGCCCATCTGGATATGGTGCCGCAAAAAAACAGTGTAACCCAGCATGACTTTACTAAAGACCCCATTAATGCCTATATAGAAGGGGACTGGGTTACCGCAGAAAACACGACACTGGGGGCAGATAATGGTATTGGTGTTTCTGCCATTCTTGCCGTATTAGAGTCAAACCACTTACAATATGGCCCCATAGAAGCGCTGTTTACGATTGATGAAGAAAGTGGCATGACGGGTGCTATGGGCCTCGAACCAGGACAACTTCAGGGCAGTATCTTGTTGAACCTAGATTCTGAAGATGAAGGGGAACTGTATCTGGGCTGTGCTGGTGGTGTCGATATCTGTGCGGATTGGACATACAGCCCTGAGCCAACCCCCATTGATTATCAAAGCTTTGAATTAGCGATAACAGGGCTTAAAGGTGGTCACTCAGGTGTCGATATCCATCTCGGCCGTGCCAATGCCAACAAACTCATGGCGCGCTTACTGTGTGACGCAGAACAGGCAGCATTACCTCTCCGCATCAATCATATACAAGGTGGCTCATTACGTAATGCTATTCCGAGGGAAGCGTTTATCAAGCTGGCCTGTCCAAACCATTCAGTTATTCAACTAAAAGAGTGGCTGGCAAATCAGCAAGCTATATTGAGCAATGAGTTACAACATGCTGAGCCAAACGTACAGCTCACTTTGACAGAAATAGACTCTGTGGCTCAGCTCATGCCAGAAACAAGCCAGGCGACACTATGCCATGCACTGAGTGCTTGTCCCAACGGTGTTTTACGAATGAGCGACACAGTGCAAGGGGTTGTTGAAAGCTCGACGAACCTCGGCGTCATCACGGTTGAAGAGGGTAATATCCATGTCGCCAGCCTGGCTCGGAGTTTGATCGATAGTGCAGGGCAGGCACTGGCCCATGCTGTCGCTAACACCTTTCGCTTAGCGGGAGCCTCCATCCGCTTTGAAGGTGCCTATCCTGGCTGGCAGCCAAACATGCAATCCTCAGTGCTGCAAACCATGATTGGCGTACATCAACGCTTATTTGAGGTTAAGCCTGAAATCAAAGTCATTCATGCCGGTTTGGAGTGTGGTTTACTGGCAGCGGTTTACCCTCACTGGGATATGATCTCCTTTGGACCAACCATTCGTTTTCCTCATTCTCCTGATGAAAAGGTTAACATTCACAGTGTTCAGCGCTTTTGGGATTTACTCGTGGCGACGTTAAAAGCCATTGCTACCGAATAGACACCCTACACATACCCTGTAAGTGCAGCCAATGACTGCACTTATAGTCCTCTCCGCCTCTAAGTAGTAATAATGAGGTCTATGCTAATAACATGACTAATCTTTAACTCAGTCACCAACTGTGCACTTTGAGTTGTCTAAGCAGTTGTAAAACGAGCGTTTTTCCTGCCAACATGGTAATTAGAATACTAACATTAAGACGATATCGACTATGGCATTAAGTGTATTTGACCTGTTTAAAATTGGTGTAGGTCCTTCTAGCTCGCATACCGTTGGACCAATGGTTGCGGTAAACCGTTTTCTAGAATCACTAGGTGAAGACCTTTATCACGTGCGAACCATAAAGGTTCACCTGTATGGCTCATTAGCATTAACCGGTAAAGGTCACGCGACAGACACAGCAGTAATCATGGGTTTAATTGGCCATCGCCCGGAGCGGGTTGACCCACAACTGGCTGCCCAACAAGTGAATGAAATACATCAGCAGCATAAATTGCTGCTGGGCGGCACTCACTTAATCACCTTCAATCCAGAACAAGACCTGCAATTTCATAACAATGAGTTTTTACCTGCTCACCCCAATGGCATGACATTACTGGCAATAAATGCTAAAGGAGAAACAATAGGGCAGGGCACCTACTTTTCAGTTGGTGGTGGTTTCGTACTCAGTGAGGAAGAACTCAGTGCTGATAACACTGAGAGTGACAGCCAAACAGTGCCTTATCCATTTGACTCAGCTCAAGCGCTACTCAAGCAGTGTGAAGAGCATGAGCTAACTATCGCTGAGCTGATGATGGCGAATGAAATTGCACTTCATGAAAGTGAACGCCTGGTAGAAGAACGCCTGCAGGATATTTGGTCAGTGATGGCTGAGTGTATTGAGCGTGGTTGTCGTACTAAAGGCCAACTTCCTGGAGGCTTAGGGGTTCCTCGACGTGCGGCCGATATTTATCAAAACCTGCTTACTAAACCAGAAGCAGGTCTTCGCGACCCATTAACCCTCATGGACTGGGTCAGCCTCTTTGCCTTAGCAGTCAATGAAGAAAATGCGGCGGGTGGACGAGTTGTTACGGCGCCTACCAATGGGGCAGCTGGGGTTATTCCAGCCGTGCTGGCTTACTACATGCGGTTTGTGCATGGTGCTGATTTGAAAGGAATGTATGAATTTCTTCTAACAGCTGCAGCCATTGGCATTCTCTACAAACAGAATGCCTCTATCTCCGCCGCTGAAGTCGGTTGCCAGGGGGAAATTGGTGTTGCCAGCTCAATGGCTGCTGGTGCCTTAGCTGCAGTACTGGGGGGTACCGTCAGACAGGTCGAGAATGCCGCTGAGATTGGTATGGAACATAGCCTGGGCATGACCTGTGACCCTATTGGTGGATTAGTGCAAATCCCTTGTATTGAACGCAATACCATGGGGGCTATCAAAGCCATTAATGCCGCACGCTTGGCTATTCGCGGAGATGGCACTCACCGTGTATCACTGGATGATGTTATCAAAACCATGTATGAAACCGGCAAAGATATGCAAAGCAAGTATAAAGAAACAGCTTTGGGTGGCTTAGCCGTCAATGTGGTGATTTGTTAGTTACATAAACTGACGTTAATGTCTGTAAGTGATATGCGTTGAGATGAATTCGCTACACTCAACAAAAGTCACTTACAGACAGAACACTCCACAGAAAAATAACCATGACTGATCACGGAAAACTACCCAGCCAAACCAAGACAACCGCTGTTGCTGACTTTTTAGCACAGGCGGAACAGCTACCAACCCATAGCAAACCATCAACACAAGGCCGGTTGCTGTTTGCTATTGATGCAACAGCAAGCCGACAACCTACCTGGGACATGGCCTGTCAACTCCAAGGACAAATGTTTTTAGAAACAGCTGAACTCGGCAAGCTGGCCATTCAGCTTTGTTATTACCATGGCTACCGCGCATTCCATACTTCACCCTGGTTTACGGAAACGCAGTCTTTATTAGCAGAAATGCTGAAGGTGCAGTGTTTAGGAGGCCAAACGCAAATAGGCCGTGTGTTACAACATGGACTGGCACTCACTCAACAGGGACCATTGCAAGCGCTTGTATTTGTCGGTGACTGTTTAGAAGAACCTATTGATGCACTGGCTGAGCTCGCAGGCCAATTAAAGCTCAAAAGTGTACCATTATTTATCTTTCAGGAAGGGCATGACGCCCATGCCAGCCAAGGCTTTGCTCAATTAGCCAGGTTATCCGATGGGGCGCACTGTCAGTTTGACCAAAACAGTGCTGGCCAGTTACAGACCCTCCTGACAGCCGTGGCCGTTTATGCCGTTGGTGGCTTCACCGCGTTAACTAAATTACGAGCCAAACACCCTGAAGTGGTTGCCTTATTAGAACGACAACTACGTTAGGTATTGAATTGTTATTACAAAACATAATAGTGTTAACCAGCCTAAATTAATAACCCATCAAGGACTTTGCTGTGCGAATTTTGCTTATTTTAGGGCTGCTAGCATTACTGTGGATAGGCTGGAAATACCGCCGTTTACCTCCCGCACTTCAGCAACAATGGCAAAAGAAAGGGCTTATTGCTTTGGCTGTAGCCATCCTTTTTGGATTAGTGATTTCCGGTCGGATTCATGCTTTGTTCGCCTTACTCGCAGCAATGATCCCCTTTGCTCGTCGGTTTGGATCACTGCTTGGCTCATGGCAGCAAATTAAACAAGTTGCAGACTGGTTTAAGCGTCGCCAACAGCCTTCATCATCTCAGTCAGAAGTTACCACTGAACGACTGCGGATGATTCTGGATCATGCCTCAGGCACCATTGATGGGACTGTTCTAACGGGTTGCTATGCACAGAAAATGCTGTCCAGCCTGCCCATTGAAGCGATTGCTGAGCTATATAATGCTTGTCCGGAGCATGATGCAGATAGCCGCCAACTGCTAGAAACCTACTTGCGGAAGATGCGCCATGATGAATGGCAGGCTTATCAACAGCAAAGTGAGCAAAAGCAAGGCTTTCACACGGAAATGAGCCTTGAAGAAGCTGCACAAATCTTAGGTGTTTCCATTTCAGCCCATCGTGATGAAATCATCAATGCTCATCGGCACCTTATGCACAGTATTCATCCCGATAAAGGGGGAAGTAGTTATTTAGCCAGCAAACTCAATCAGGCACGCGATATTCTTCTTAAACACATAACCTCAAAGTCAGCCTGATGAGTTATTTATTCCTGATTACTTTACTGATTTGTGTACTCATACTTGGCAGCTTATTTTATTTATTGGCACGATTACGCACCCCTCATTACCGAGTCAGTAAACAACAGGTGGTTACTATTCTGCAACGAGCCATTAACCAACAACTTGAGATGAGTGAATGGCATATCTTCATCAGTCTTCCTATTCGCCATAACACAGCTTTGGAGCATGTCCGCCATATATGCCAACAATTGGATGAAACTCAAAAGGTAAAGTCCAGTAGTGCACATATGCTGCAATGTAGTGAAGAGGCTATAGACACGCTAAACCACCTCATTCATGAACTTAAACGTCAAGGAGAATTGCAATGTTAAACCCACGCTGGCGCTATATGATTGGCTTGGGCCTCAGCAGTATGTTGTTCACAACCACCAGCCAGGCCGAACAAATTGGTGAAGTCAGTACTGTGTTTAAGTTATTAGGCGCTAATGACAAAATCGTCGTTGAAGCCTTTGATGACCCCGATATTGCCAACATTACCTGCTATTTAAGTCGTGCGAAAAGAGGCGGCATAAAAGGTTCACTCGGCCTTGCAGAAGACACCTCTGATGCATCACTTGCTTGTCGGCAAGTCGGCCCCATTATTGTTCCTCCAGCCATAAAAAGTGGGAAAAACGATGGCGAGCAAGTGTTCAAAAAACGCACCTCAGTTCTTTTTAAAACAATGCAGGTCGTCAGATTTTATGATTCCAAGCGTCATGTTGTTATTTACCTGACCTATAGCGATAAAGTGATTGAAGGCTCACCTAAAAACAGTGTCTCTGCTGTGCCTATCTTGCCCTGGTCAACACCTGCGTCCACACCCACCGAATAAATTACAGAAATAAAATAGAATTATTACGAGTTATATCTATACTCAAACTAAATCACTTAGATTGATAAAAAGATAGGCAAAAAAAAACCCGAATCCTGGGGGAAGAAATCGGGTTTGAAAAGACCATTAGGAGTGAAACAAAGGTACACAATCCTACGTACCAAGGTCACGAATGACCCAGACTGATGCGATTTGTTAGGGGGAATAAATCACATCAGTACTCTAAGTATTATGTACATCGAAAAATCCTCCACTATTTCTTAAACTCTTTTCGCATAAGAAGGGATATCCCTTTGTCCGTGAGTTATAGCTTACTGTTCAGCAATCTAACTTCGGCTAAATCTCTCCCCTAAAAAGAATGTAAGCATACCTTTGAGGTGAAAATTGAGGTAAGAGTTACAATGTGTCACAGCGGTATTGATCACTAACAATACCCTCTACTCATCTCGGTAAATGTCTCCTGGGTGACGACTGAGCTTACCAGACTGCAACTCATCACTGTTTGGGACTTCATGTTTGGGGTGAGGCTTATTTTTATGAGATTTATTTTCATTAGATGGAGAGGAAGGTGATACAGCGCCGGTGCTAAGTGACTCAATCTTGTTTTGTGAATTTGTAGAAAAAGTTGATGACTCAGATGGACTTGGTTGCTTTTTTGAGCGGCCAGATGCTATGTCTTTTGTCTTCGCCACCACGGTATGTTCCTGTAAATAGTAATCCGCTTCTTCATCATCTAACAACACATCCCCATGCCAGGGTAAGAGGCGATAACTGGCGTGATAGCTGTAGTCCAGAAAAGGATACTTTAATATTTTAAAGTAAGGAGAGTAATCGAAGTCACTGGGGGTACACAGCTTGGGATTACGCATAAATAAACGTACCCGACCATTATCATCATTCGCTTTTACTAATGGAAGAATGGGAAACTGGACCCGCCCAAAAGCTTCAGCAATCATCGTCGAACACACAGTCTTAGTCGTTGGACCTGGGGCTTTAGCAAACAGACTGGAGCGCCATCGACGCGGAATAAAACTCCACGGTAAGAAAAAACGCGCAAGGTCCACAATCTGTCGGACATCATAGTGATGCCCCAGCTTGCTCACGGCATAGGCAATGACTTCCTGAGCATCTTTGTATTTAAGACCTCGTGGCCGGCATACCCGTAAATGGTCATCCTCATAGACGGTAATAGGGCGGACTACAGTCCCTAACCCCAGCTCACTTTCAATAATCAGCTGGGTGTCAGGAGAACAATTACAGTTTAATACAACCTGCTCACGGACATTAGCATCTTCAATGTCATGTAATCGGCCAATATACATTGCTGCATGTGACCACGGACTTTGCGTAATCCGTCGAATCACTTCAGCAATGCGTGATCGGCCTTCAACCAAGATGACATCACAGGGTTTTAACTCATAACGTATCCGCTCAAAGTCACACAACAGTAACCCTTTATCAGAAGGCCTACGCATTAACCACCGAGTGAGCCAGTGCAGTATTTTCCCCATAAATCGCCAACGTACAATTAGGTTGTCAGGCGTTATAACAAGCCTTCAATATAGGCCATAGCTTTGTCTAATATACTCTGCGGTGTATAAAAATGAGGTGATAAACGAATCCCCCCGCCACGATGAGCACAAATAACACCCTGTTCATTAAGCTTAGCGTACATCGCCTCAGTATCCTTACCTGGTACATCAAATGTAACAATTCCCCCATATCGGCCTTCACGGGTCTCACTGAGCAGTTTGACGCCTGGTAGAGCAGCCAAAGCCCGTTGTAAATAATCAACATTATGGAGCAACTGTGCTTCAACACGGTGCATCTCAACTTCCAGCAACAACTCAACACTGGCAACCAGTGCATGGGTGCCCAGCATATTTGGACTACCACACTCAAAGCGACGTGCACTTTTGGCAATGGACCAGTCATCACGGGTATAGTCACCCATATGCTCTACCATATGCCAACCATACTGCAGCACCTTTAACTGATCTCGACCGTTAGGTGAACTATAAAAAACCGCAAGCCCCTCAGGCCCTAATAACCATTTATGACCATCCGCCATGACAAAGTCTGCCTGGATTTCCTGCACATCAAACTCCAGAGCGCCCAGGCTTTGAATGGCATCCACACAGAATAAAATAGCCTGCTGCTGACAAAATTCGCCTAAGGTTGCTAAAGCAAGCTTAAACCCAGAGGCATACTGCACAGAACTCACCGACATAATTCGTGTTCGCTCATCACAGGCCGCCTGTAAATCTGCCTCAGGATTCTCTCCTGTTAAGGCAACCGCTCGAACCTCAACACCTTGGTCCTGTAACGATTCCCATACAATTCGATTTGAAGGAAACTCTTGATCAGTGATAACAACGTTGTCACCCGCTTGCCAAGAGAGTCCATAGGCAACTACAGATAATGCTTCTGATGTATTTTTGAGCAAAGCAATATCCTGGACAGAAGGCGCGTTAATTAATTCTGCTAATAATTTTCTCAGCCGGGTTTCTGTTTTTACCCAACTAGGATAGTGAGTCGCACCTAGCCGGCTGTTTTCCTGTGCAAAGTGTTCTACCGCCCGTGTAGCACGCATGGGCCATGGGGCTACTGCGGCATGATTGAGATAACATAAAGACTCATCAAGTGGAAATTCATGACTCCATTGCGACATAATTTTACCTTTACTTCAGTTGCTGAAATCAAATTAAATAATATCAGTTATTCCATTTGGTATAGAAAACAGGCCTAAACTGATGTATTTTCACAAAGGATGTGGCAAATAAAAACCTTTATACGGCATACTTCTTGCCGGTCGACCTCACAATAGTATGTATTAAATGCCATAAGTAAACAGCAATAATAACAATGGTGTTGCTCAACTACGGTGCAGCTTATGACTATAACATCAAGAAAACAGCGCGACTTTAGGCAACGCGAAGAGGAAATTCTAACTACAGCTTTGACTCTTTTCCTGGAGAAAGGCGAAGATAACGTCACTGTCGAAATGATTGCTGATGCCGTTGGTATTGGCAAAGGAACGATCTATAAACATTTTCGTTCCAAAGCAGAAATCTATTTACGACTGATGTTGGACTACGAACAGGAGTTAGCAGACCTGATTCAGTCCGATGCCGTAACCAAGGACAAAGATGCTCTGCCTCGTGCCTATTTTGAATACCGCATGCGTCATCCAGAGAAGTATTATCTGTTTGATCGTTTGGAACAAAAACTAAGCCGTCGAAATCCTCACCCTGAATTATTTCAGCAGCTTCATAAAATCCGTGCCTCAAATTTCTCACGGCTAAGTGAAATTATTCAGCAAAGGATAACAGATGGTGCTTTAGAGGATGTGCCTCCGTACTACCATTACTGTGCAGCCTGGGCATTGGTCCACGGTATGGTTGCCATACATCACTCCACGTTTTGGCAAAATGTCATTCATGATAAGGAAGAATTTTTCCGCTTTATGATGGACATTGGCGTGCGTATGGGTAATCGCGGACAAGCTAAGCCTCGTGTGCAAAAAGCGGAGGAGACCATAGAAACCTCTCCCCAGCCAGAACCCGCACTTGTGACTAACCCTTTAACACAGGAGGCCGAAGAGCCAGTGACTTAATAAGCCAATTATTGGCTATAAAAGTCTTTAAGAATAACCGACACCTGTAGTACATCCTGAAACCTGTTAGGCTATTAGGTTGAAACCAGGTGTCGCCTGAATTTTTAATGAATACACCTGAGTAAACATTTTTTCAAAGTGTTTACTACACATCATTCAGTTTATATTTATCGTGTTGATAAACACCTCATACACTCCTGAACCACTTCATTGAACGTTTGATTTTTCTGTTTGGGCACAGTTTTTGCTGCAGTAAAAGAAAGGTAACAAATACTTTTCATGTGGCGAAAAGTTGCCAGGTAACGCATTGGTAGTGAACAAGTGATTCATAACCCACCTATCAGGGGGAGTGCAGATGAGGCAATACACAAATCAGCAAAATGAGCCATCAGCAAATATACTCTGGTCTATCATACTGTGGGTTGTCGTAATGCTGCTTAGCGGTTGTATGCCAAGTGACATTGCCTCAGAAACCCAGCGGTATTTTAAAGATATTGGAATCATCGATAACCATGAACAACAACGCACATCAAATTGGGTTTTACCGAATAATGCACGAATAGTGGTTATTGCAGACAAATCCCCCCCTGTTGACCATCATCAACCCGATTATGCTAAGCGGTTTGCCTTAGCCACTACGGCTGCATTTAAGCGCTATTTTCCTTACACACATCTTGCGACTAAGGAACTTCAATTTGCCAAGGCACAGCAAGAAGCACGACAACAACACGCTAACTACTTAATTTTTACCCAGCTTCTCTTTGTCGATGACCTGGTGGGTAACTGGATTGAGTGGGAAGAAACGGAGGATATTCGCCGGGTAGGTAGGGATCAGATACGGGGGCAAGTCAGTATTGTTGAACTAGGCTCAGGGCAAATTGTTGATACAGTGGAAGTATTAGGACAAAGTGGCCGACTGACCTTTTTAAATGACAAACCTGATGAGTTGTTTGAAGCACCTCTGGTATCACTGGCCCGCAGCTTATCATCGCCTATTCCCAAAGGTACTTATTAATAACCCTTAAGGAAACACATCAATACCATGAGCAACAAAAGAGTACCGCTAAAAATAGTGTTTTTTTCGTAAAAACAGCGAAAATGTAAACTTTTAACGTGGGTTGACCATGAGTGACACGGACAGAAATGAGGTATGAATGACGGAGTTTAATCGTTTAAATCCAGACGCTATTGCTGCCAACATCCAACAAGGCTTACAACAACCCACACCACTTCCCGTTAATCGGTGGACCCCCTCACTGTGTGGTGACAGTGATATGCGAATTGACTGGCATGGCACTTGGTACTACCGAGACAGCCCTATTCAGCGTCCAGCCCTGGTTCGGCTGTTTTCTCGCGTGTTACGACGAGAAGGGCAAGGATATGTGTTGGTCACCCCCGTTGAAAAGTTAACAATCGAAGTCGAAGACGTGCCATTTATTGCCGTCATTATGGACAATCAAGTACACAATGCTATTCAGTATATTAATCTGACCACTCAAACGGGTGACTGTTGTCAATTATCCACTCTCACTGGCTGGAAAATTCATACGGGACTGAAGGGTGAAGAAATACCTTATGTTGAAATAAGAGATAATTTATGGGCCCGATTACACCGAAATGTTTTCTATCAGCTCATTGCGCTTAGCGTGGAACACACCGTTAATGGACAACATCTATTTGGTTTTTGGAGTGATCGGTGTTTTTTTCCTTTAACCAAACAACCTATCGAAAACTAATTTATAACAATATACCCGCTTACTGTCGGCTATATAGATAATAACTCGATTAATTTTGTAACATCATTAAAAATACAGTCATATATTATGCATTAAGGTTTTCTTACGGCCTCATCATCGTTATGACATAACTTATATGTAAAAGACTAAGAAGAAATGCATGATAGTTTCACAAATACCACAGTAATCGCCTAATCTATTCTCTGAATCAATTATTTTTCAGGATGTGCTTTGGTATAACTATTCTTTTCCTTTTTGATTACAGCGTGACAACATTTAAAGGGGGGCTGATTGAGCGAGGCAACGGCAGAAACAGCACATGAAGCACAAAATACCAAGGAAGAAACCTTTCTGTTGTCTGTGCAAAATCTTTGTGTTGATTTTCAACTGCCTGGTGGCGTATTTAATGCCGTCAAAGGCATTTCCTTTAATCTTCGTCATGGCTCAACCATTGCTTTGGTTGGCGAGTCTGGGTCAGGAAAATCGGTTACAGCACAGGCTATTCTGGGAATTTTGCCAAGCAATGGTTATATCAGCAGTGGACAAATTCTACTGCAAGAACACCCTACTACCGCCGCAATAGATATTGCTCAACTTACTCGCCGAGGACCAGAGCTGCGCACCATTCGTGGTGGAAAAATTTCCATGATTTTCCAGGAACCCATGGTGTCAATGTCAGCCATGCACACGATTGGCAACCAAGTCAGTGAAGCCCTATTTCTCCATCGTAATATCAGCCGAAAAGAAGGCCTTCGACTCACCCGGGAAATGTTATCACTGGTCGGCTTCCGTAATTCCGAACAGGCAATGAATCTATATCCTTTTGAGCTTTCGGGTGGATTACGCCAACGGGCGATGATTGCTATGGCGTTGATTTGTCACCCCGTCATATTGATTGCTGACGAGCCCACCACAGCATTAGATGTCACTGTACAAATGCAGATTCTGAAGCTGATGAAGCGATTACAGCAAGAATTAAATATGGCTATTCTGTTAATCACCCATGATTTGGGTGTTGTTGCTAACATGGCAGATGAAGTGGTGGTTATGTATCACGGGCAGGTCGTTGAACGCGGCCCTGTCAGCAATATTTTTCTACATCCTCAGCATAAATACCTTCGCTCACTCTTCACAGCGATTCCCCGGTTTGGTATGCAGCCGGATGAGCGCCTTATTCCTATCCGCGGCATTGAAAATTCGGTAGAGCAGGTAGCGGGGTCTTTTGAGCCCTGGTCAGAAGAAGCGAAACAAGCAGGTCCACACCTTAGCATCAAAGAACTCAGCAAAATTTATGTTACTCGCAAGCAGGGCTGGTTACGTCGCGGGCCAAAACAGGAAATAAAAGCCGTTCTGGATTTTTCACTGGATATTGGGGTAGGTGAGTGTGTTGGTCTGGTAGGAGAGAGTGGCTGCGGTAAGTCCACTATCTCCAAACTCGTCATGCAGGCTATTTCACCGACCACTGGCCAGATTCAATACAATGATCGAGGCCAGATAACAGACCTGAGAGCCATACAAGGTAGTCAATTACAACAGTTTCGTACCAAAATGCAGCTGGTTTTTCAGGACCCCTACAGTGCTCTCAGCCCGCGTATGACCATTCGGGAAATTCTCAGTGAACCATTTTGCATTCACCAACTTGGCGATGCTAAGTATCGGGAAAACCGAGTCAAAGACTTAATGAGCCTGGTAGGACTTGATCCAGCCTTACTCAACCGTTACCCCCACAGCTTTTCAGGAGGGCAACGACAACGTATCAGCATCGCACGGGCCTTGGCTCTGGCACCCGACTTTTTAATTTTAGATGAACCCGTGTCAGCATTGGATGTTTCTGTACAAGCACAAATCCTCAACCTTTTGAAAGACTTACAAGCCCAGCTACAACTTACGTATTTGTTTATCAGCCATAACCTGGCCGTTGTGGATTACATAGCAGACCGAATCGCCGTGATGTGTCGAGGCCAGTTGGTAGAAATAGCACCCACCAAAGATTTATTTTATAACCCACAACACCCTTATACCCAGGCCTTAATGGAAGCAGTCCCTGTACCCGACCTCAATGCACGGCTTGATTTTGAGCATATGGTCACCCCATTATCACAGCCCGAATATTGGCCTGCTCCCTACACCTTATCTCCTCATATTCCCAATGCGTTAGTGGAGATCAGTGATCAACATTTTGTCCGGATGTGCACGGTGAGTGACTGATATGAGCAGCAATCATCAGCATCCACACTTTCATCCTTATCAGTTCAACCTGCATCTGACCTGCACGCTAAGCTGTTTTTTCATCTCCCTGATTTTCACCTGTAGTCTACTGGCCAACGACCGCTTGCCTGACATTCCCGCCGTCGTCACATTTAAAGCGCCCTATAAGCAGGGTAAGCCAGGGGGAACCCTGCGTACCCTCATGGCTAAAAATAAAGACATACGAATGATGACGGTTTATGGTTATGCTCGTCTGGTGGCATATAACCAGGATTTCGAGCTGGTACCTGATATCCTGCAAGGGATTGATATTAAAGAAGACCGTATCTTCACACTTTACCTCCGACCAGGACATCGCTGGTCAGACGGCGAACCCTTTACCAGTGAAGATTTTCGTTACTACTGGGAAGATGTCGCACTCAATAAAAAGTTATCGCCCTTTGGCCCTCCCATTCAGCTGATGGTCAATGGTAAACCTCCCAAGTTTACGGTGATTGATAAGCATGCTGTGCGTTATGAATGGGCAGACCCCAACCCTAAGTTTTTAACGGCTTTAGCGGCACCCAGCCCTTTATTTATCTATATGCCAGCCCATTATCTCAAGCAATTCCACCCCCGTTACACCCAAAAGGAAACGCTCGACTTGCTGGTTGAAAAAGCAGGCAAACGGAACTGGCAGGGACTACATCATAAGCGAAGCAATCTCTATAAACAGGAAAATCCAAAGTTACCCTCACTGCAGCCTTGGGTGATAAAAACCAAGGGACCGTCTGACCGGTTTATTTTTGAACGTAATCCTTACTACCACCGTATTGATGAGAAAGGCCAGCAATTACCCTATATAGATAAGATCATTATAAATATTGCGAGTAGTGGCTTAATCCCTGCCAAAGCACGTGCCGGAGATAGTGATTTACAAGGCCGCTATCTACGTCTGGATAATTACACATTCTTAAAGGCCGGAGAAAAGCAGGGCAACTATCAAGTACGCTTTTGGAAAAATGCCCGAGGCTCACAAGTCGCGATCTATCCAAACCTGAATGCTAATGACCCCGCCTGGGCGAAAGTCATGCAAGATGTTCGCTTTCGACGCGCACTTTCGCTCGCCATTAACCGTCATGAAATCAACCAGGTAGTATATTACGGCCTTGCCTTGGAAGGTGGTAATACCATCTTACCCAGTAGCACCTTATACACTCCCGAACTAAGCTCAGCCTGGACTCAGTATGACCCCAAACTGGCTAACCAATTGTTAAATGATATGGGGCTTACTGCACGCAATGATAATGGCATACGATTACTACCCGACGGACGCCCAATGGAAATAGTGGTACACACAGCCGGAGAGTCAACGGAACAGACTGATGTGCTTGAGTTAATTAATGATCACTGGCAGGCCATTGGTATTAAATTACACTCTCGTCCGTCACAACGAGAAGTATTTCGTAATCGGATATTTTCGGGTGAAGCGTTAATGTCTGTTTGGGAAGGACTGGATAATGCCTTACCCACCGCCCAGATGAGTCCTCGAGAACTCTGCCCAAGCATGCAAGAGCAGTATCAATGGTCCCAGTGGGGTAAGTATTATGAAACAGGACAAGGTGATCCCCCAGACTTACCAGATTTACTAAAACTCGCAGAATTACACAAAAAATGGATTAACGCTGACAGCCGAAAACAACGTACTGAACTGTGGAAAAAAATCTTGAAGACTTACGCTGATCAGGTCTACACCATAGGTACCGTCACTGCTGTGTTACAGCCCGTGGTGGTCAGTAATCGTTTAATGAATGTGCCAAAGGAAGCGTGGTATAGCTGGGATCCAGGCGCCTACTTTGGTGTTTTTCGTCCTGATACTTTTTGGTTTAACGATGAGCAGAATTAATGACTTATCAAATAATCAAGCAACGGTAGGTTAATTTAACAAAGAGGCCAAATCCGTGTGGGCATATGTTATTCGCCGACTGATATTGATGATTCCGACCCTGGTAATTATCAGTATTGTCGTGTTCACCATCATACAGCTACCGCCAGGTGACTACCTGGAAAGCTATATTGCTGAACTACAAAGTCAGGGTGAGTCTGTTGATAAACAAAAAATTGCTTTTCTGCGTCAGCAGTATGGGCTTGATAAATCAATGCCCGAGCAATACTTCACTTGGATTACCGGCTTCTTCCAGGGAGATCTCGGTTACTCCTTTGAGTACAACATGCCCGTAACAGAAGTTGTGGGTGACCGAATGTACCTGACCATTCTAGTGTCAACCGTCACTATTATATTCACCTGGATTATTGCCTTTCCTATCGGCTTATACTCAGCAACCCATCAATACAGCTGGGGTGACTATGGTCTGACCTTGATTGGGTTTATAGGCCTGGCAACACCTAATTTCCTATTAGCGCTGGTATTACTTTATCTTGCAAATGTGTACTTCGGGACATCCATCGGCGGTTTAATGGATGCGAAGTTCATTAATCAGCCTTGGAGCTGGGATAAGTTTGTCTCTGTGTTAGAACACTTGTGGATTCCCGTTATCGTTATTGGTACCTCAGGCACCGCAGGGATGATTCGTCGTATTCGCGCTAATTTACTTGATGAGTTAAATAAACCTTATGTGGTTACTGGACGAGCCAAGGGCCTGGGTGAAACCCGATTACTATTAAAATACCCATTCCGCGTATCATTAAACTTTTTTATTGCCGATATCGGTAATATGTTACCCAGTATTATCTCTGGCGCCGAAGTCGTTGCCCTGGTTTTATCGCTACCGACCACCGGTCCTATGCTATTAAGCGCTTTACAAAGCCAGGATATGTATTTAGCTGGCTCGTTTCTGATGTTCCTGGCAATGCTAACAGTGATTGGTGTGCTGATCTCTGACTTACTATTAGCCGTGCTCGATCCTCGGATTCGCTTAGGGGAGGGGGCCACACGATGAATCGTAACCCGGCAAATCCTCATTACATTTCTATTGAAACTTATGATCCCAATGCCCTGGAGCAGGTAGCCAAAGCCCAGGAAAAGTTTTTACTGGCTTCACAATGGCAGTTAATCTGGTGGAAATTTAAACAGCATAAGTTAGCGTATTGGAGTGGTGTCTTTATCGTATTACTCTACGTTTCAATTTTAATTTGTGAGTTTTTAGCCCCCTACAATTTGCATTCGCGTAATACTGATCATATCTACTCCCCCCCCCAGCCTGTGCACTGGTTTCATGAAGGAGAGTTCATTGGTCCCTTTGTCTATCGCTGGTACAACACACTGGATATGGAAGTGTTACAGCGTGTATACCATGAAGATAAAACCCAGGTTTATCCTCTGCGTTTTTTCTGCCGTAGTGATGAGTATGAGTTCTGGGGCTTATTTACCAGTAATGTCCACTTCGTCTGTCCTGCTCCAGGCAGTACCTTATTCATACTTGGTACTGATCGACTGGGGCGAGACATGCTTTCAAGGATCATTTATGGTGCTCGAATATCAACGACCATAGGCCTAGTGGGCATTACAATCAGTATCGTATTAGGTATCTTCTTTGGTAGCTTGGCAGGCTACTATGGCGGTTGGATTGACAATGTGGTGCAGCGGGTTATCGAAATGATTCGCTCATTTCCAGAGTTACCACTCTGGATGTCACTGTCAGCTATTATCCCTGTGACCTGGAGTCCCATTTGGGTATTCTTTGGTATCACAATTATTTTAGCGTTGATGGATTGGACGGGACTAGCCCGAGCGGTACGCTCAAAATTTTTATCTTTACGTGAAGAAGACTACACGATGGCCGCTCAACTGATGGGTGCCAACACCAGCCGTATTATTCGTTGGCACTTATTACCTTCATTTTCCAGTCACTTAATCGCCTCAGCGACCTTATCCATCCCAGCGATGATATTAGGTGAAACTGCACTGTCATTTTTAGGATTGGGTTTACGTCCACCTATTACCAGTTGGGGAGTTCTGCTGAGTGAAGCCCAAAATATTAATGTTGTCGCCATTTATCCTTGGTTGTTGATTCCTGTTTTACCCGTCATTATTGTAATTCTAGCCTTTAACTTCTTTGGTGATGGCTTGCGTGACGCAGCAGACCCTTACAAAAACTAGGTTGAAGTCCAGCATATCATTCTGAGTCGTTTACAATTCATCCACTTTTAAAGAAGAATAAGTATGCTTAAAAAAAGTATTTTTTTAACGCTATTATTAAGCTTTCATGCAGTAGCACTTAGCCAAATAGGTATTGAAAGTAAACAGTTTACAGATAACAACAGAAGCCGCACAATTTCAACTTACATTTTATATCCGACAAATGAAGCCAGTACCCCTAAAACCTATGCTCAAAATACAGCATTTTGGGGATTTGAAGCTATCGAAAACGCCCCCATTTCCTCCCAAAAACTACCTTTATATATCATGGTTCACGGCACTTCAGGAAACTGGCGCAACTTATCCTGGTTAGCCAGCAAGTTAGCCAAAGAAGGCGCTATTGTCGTTTCAGCCAATCATCCAGACTATACCAGTGGTAATGCAACACCTGACTCTGTGATTAAAATGTGGAACCAACCCAAGGATGTATCATTCATCATCGACAGTATGTTGAAAACAACAACCTATGGAAATTTTATTAATAAAGAAAAAATCGCAGTGATTGGCTATTCATTAGGTGGTTATACTGCATTAGCGCTAGCCGGTGCCCAACTGGATATGCATAAGTATGTTGATTTTTGTAGTCACCATCAGGATAAAGCGTGCAACTATTTCAAACCCACGTTTAACACATTTAATAAACAGTATTACACACAAACTTCACAGCCATTAACAGACCAACGTATTAATGCAACAATCAGTATCGCACCAGGTTTTGTCGAGTCAATGACGAGTCACTCTCTGACCAATATCAAAGTACCGAGCTTAATCATTGGCGCAGAACAGGATAAAAACCTGCCTCCTTCAACACATTTTAAGCCCTACATCAGCGATTTTTCAGCAAATATTATCTATCAGGAAATAGCTGACGCATCACATTTCAGCTTTATGCAACAATGCCGACCTAAAGCGCCAGCAATATTAGCAGAGGAGGGGGCAGCGTTTGTCTGTATGGATGGCAAGAAAAAATCACGAAAAGAAATACATAATGAACTGTACTTATTAATTTCAAATTTTATTCAAGAAAAACTTCAATTAAAAAAGCATGTAAACATTGCTAACCAAAACTAAATTTTTTGTGAATAAGAGTCAATGGAATGAATCTGGATACTGGCACCACCATTAGCCATCACTTGATTAAAGCTGGACTCATCAGTGAAAAACAGTTTCTACATGCAAAACGGGTAAAGAATAAGCTTGCAAAAAATAAAACACTACTTAATACCATGCTGTCCCTCGAGTACTTTACGGAAGAGCAGCTCAATAGTGTATTGCAAAAGATTAACCTCCAAGTGCGTATTGGAGATTTATTAGTTGAACTTGGTTATATTACAACTGAACAGTTAGAAAATGCATTGCGTATTCAAAGAGACCCAAAGGTTCATAAGAAAATTGGTGAAATACTGATAGAACAACGCTATATAAAAGAGAAAAAACTCATTCAGATTCTTTCTTCTCAACTTGGTTTCCAATACTGTGAGCCAGACTTTAATAAAATTGATAAATCCCTTCTTAATGACATACAGCCCAACCTGTGTGACGAATATAAGTTTATACCGATAGAAACAAAAGAAGATACTGTATTTATCGCATGCTTAGACCCAAGCGACAAAATAATATTACAAGTAGCCACCAATAATTTTCACTGTAAGATAACACCCGTCATTTGTTGTCAAGATGCGTTAAAAGAAGCCATTAACAAATTCAAATATTACAAAAAGAAAAATACGGTTAATACGCTTTTATCTGAAGAACAACGAACCATTAATCAAGTAGAAGAAATTCTCTATTCAGCGATCCAACAAGATGCCAGTGATATCCATATTGAAAGCTTACAGGATAAAATTAGAGTCAGGTTTCGTCGAGACGGTGTCCTTTTTTTCTTTAAGTCTTATGATAAAAAAATTGGACCCAGCTTGATAGGACGGCTTAAAGTCCTTAGTCAAGCCGATATTTCAGAACGTCGTCGCCATCAAGATGGTAAATTTGAATTTACTGATCCCTCGAGTGGCGCTGTTCTTGATATCCGTTGCTCATTTTACATTTCCATACATGGCGAAAAGATTTGTCTAAGGCTACTCAAGCGAAAAGCGCTTTTCTTAAATATCGATGAAACAACTATGGCTCCTGCCATTTTAGATAGATTCAAACAGGATGCACTCAATATACCGACAGGTGTCGTGTTAATCACGGGGCCAACAGGCTCTGGTAAGACCACCACATTATACAGTTGTATTGATTATTTAAATAATAATGAAGTGAGTATTATTACGGCTGAAGAACCCGTAGAGTACATCATAGACGGCATTACACAATGCTCACTCAATGCAAAAATTGGTGTAACCTTTGAAGAAACCCTCAGGCATATGGTTCGACAAGACCCTGATGTCATCGTATTGGGTGAAATCAGAGATAATCATTCAGCAGAAGCAGCCATTCAAGCCGCATTAACTGGTCATAAAGTGCTTACGACCTTTCATACAGAAGATACCATTGGTGGCTTGTTAAGGCTTATGAACATGAATATTGAGTCTTTCCTTATCAGCTCAACTGTTATTTCTGTTTTAGCACAACGATTATTGAGGCGGGTATGTTTAGATTGTGCTCAACCTTACCAACCAACGCTGCAAGAACTTCTACGATTCAACCTCCAGACCAACGATATTCAGAATGAAAACTTTCGTACAGGCAGTGGTTGTGAAAATTGCTCTTATACAGGTTATCAAGGTCGAATTGGCATTTATGAGTTACTGGTACTCAATGAACGCGTAAAAGATGCCATCCTATCCAATAGACCCTCTTTCGAAATAAGACGCATAAGTATTGAAACTTCAGGACTCATTACCTTACAGGAAGATGGTATTGACAAAGCGGCTCTCGGCTTGACTACACTCACAGAAGTTCAAAGGATGTTACCACGAGTAGAAAAGCCTCGTCCTTTGCAGGAAATTAGACGGTTAGGACAAAATTACTTTTTATAAATTATTTTAATCATAAGGATATATTGTCAAAATGGTGGGGTTCAATTCTATTCCTGAAGAAATAGAAAAAAGAGCTAGAGATCAAAATTTTAAATTACCGGTATTTAACCAAGTTGCCATCAAATTACAAAATGCTATCGCAACAAACTGTAGTATGGCACAGGTAGAAACGCTAATTCTAAAAGATCCAGCACTTGCCAGTGAAGTTTTACGAGTAGCCAACTCTGCCATGTTTTCTGGTCTATCAAAACTCGAAAGCATACAACAAGCGCTAGTCCGATTAGGTACACGACAAGTATTGAACATTGTGATGGTGACATCGCAAAAGCAAATGTTTAAAGCGCAGCATCCCGTTTTAAATAAAATAATGCTGAAATTATGGCAACATGCCTCTGCTTCAGCGGGAGGATGCCATTGGATCGCAATTAAGTCAGGTTATAAAAATATTAAAGATCAGGCTTTTCTAATAGGTTTACTGCACGACCTTGGTAGCTTAGTAATACTTAAAGTACTAGATGACATTTTACACGAAAATAAGTCTATTCAATTAACTGAATCTGTGATTATCGAGTTAATCAACACATTACATACAAAATATGGCTCACAAGTCATGGAATCTTGGGAGTTACCCTCTGCATTTTGTCAAGTAAGTCGAGACCATCACCAAGATAATTTTGACACTAAAAATACTTTGCTCATTATCACTAGACTCGTTGATTATGCTTGTAGCAAAGCAGGTATTGGGCTTAACCCTCAACCCTCACTGACGCTTGGAGTACTTCCAGAAGTAAGTGCTTTGGCTATCAAGGATGTTCACTTAGCAGAACTTGAAATTCAATTAGAAGACTTTATTGAAGCATTTCGCTAGCTGGTAACACCCATTCCCTGACACTCTTTAATAACCGTTGTTGTGATACCCAAAACGAAGTGCGGATTCTTTTAAAGTGAAAGGTTCAACTACCACTATAACGATTAAAAAAAACTATCAGTATCAAAAACTAAATCAACTGTTGTGTTTGCCAGGGGAACTCTATATTGAAAACTGAACAATTCATAAGGCACCCCATATACCAATACTGAGAGGAGCTAAAAATGGGAAATGACAATAGCGCTGCGGGGAAATGCCCCGTTATGCATGGTGGAAAAACCTCGGTTGGGTCTTCAAACATGGATTGGTGGCCTGAAGCGCTCAACCTGGATATTCTTCATCAACATGATACGAAAACCAACCCTCTGGGCGAAGACTTCAACTATGCGGAAGAATTCAAAAAGCTGGATTTAACGTCAGTAAAGCAAGACTTACATGCACTCATGACCGACAGCCAGGATTGGTGGCCTGCAGACTGGGGACATTATGGTGGTTTAATGATCCGTATGGCCTGGCACGCTGCGGGTACTTACCGTATTGCCGATGGTCGAGGTGGTGGCGGCACGGGTAATCAACGTTTTGCCCCTATCAACAGTTGGCCGGATAACGTCAACTTGGACAAAGCCCGTCGTTTACTGTGGCCCATTAAAAAGAAATATGGCAACAAATTATCCTGGGCAGATCTAATTATTCTTGCCGGTACCATGGCTTATGAGTCCATGGGGTTAAAAGTTTTTGGTTTTGCTGGTGGCCGTGCCGATATTTGGCACCCAGAGAAAGACATTGACTGGGGTTCAGAAAAAGAGTGGCTTGATAAAAACGCAGATCGTGCCGACAGTGACCAACGTAAATTACACGATGAAAACCCGTTAGCCGCCGTACAAATGGGATTAATTTATGTAAACCCAGAAGGCGTTGATGGGCAGCCTGACCCATTAAGAACCGCTCAGGATGTACGAACAACGTTTGCTCGAATGGCAATGGATGACGAAGAAACCGTTGCGCTCACAGCTGGTGGCCATACTGTAGGCAAGTGCCATGGTAATGGTAATGCAGAGCTAGTAGGTCCAGACCCTGAAGGGGCAGATATCAATGAGCAGGGATTAGGCTGGCACAATAAAAACGGTAAAGGTTTTGGTCGTGATACCGTCACCAGTGGCATTGAAGGCGCATGGACCACACATCCAACCCAGTGGGATAATGGTTACTTCCACATGCTCTTTAACCACGAGTGGGAATCAAAGAAAAGCCCTGCAGGCGCCTGGCAATGGGAACCCATCAGCATTAAAGATGAGGACAAACCCGTTGATGTTGAAGACCCCTCTATACGCTATAACCCCATCATGACTGATGCCGACATGGCAATGATTAAAGATCCCGTCTATAGAAAAATATCTGAACGTTTTTATAAAGACCCAGAATACTTCTCTGAAGTATTTGCACGAGCATGGTTCAAACTGACTCATCGAGACCTTGGGCCTAAGAGTCGTTATCTTGGCCCCGATGTACCTAAAGAAGATCTTATTTGGCAAGACCCTATACCCAAGGTTGATTACACCTTAACTGATGCAGAAGTTGCAGACCTTAAAACAAAAATTCTGGCAAGCGGCTTAAGCATATCAGCACTTGTGGCAACAGCCTGGGACAGTGCACGAACTTTTCGTTGTTCAGACTACCGTGGTGGTGCCAATGGAGCACGTATTCGTCTGGCCCCCTTAAAAGACTGGGAAGGTAACGAGCCTAAACGTTTACAAAAAGTACTGACTGCACTGGATGGCATTCAAGCTGGCTTGAGTAAAAAAGTCAGCATAGCCGATCTGATTATTCTAGGAGGCACCGCCGCGGTTGAAAAAGCGGCCAAAGATGCAGGTTTTAATATTACCATCCCCTTTGCTCCAGGTCGTGGCGATGCCACAGCAGAAATGACCGATGCGGAGTCATTTGCCATATTGGAACCTATTCACGATGGCTACCGTAATTGGCAAAAACATGACTATACGGTATCAGCAGAAAAACTATTACTTGATCGAACTCAGCTGATGGGCCTAACAGCACCAGAGATGACAGTGTTGATCGGTGGGATGCGAGTGCTGGGTACGAATTATGGTGGTAGCAAGCACGGCGTATTTACTGATCGAGAAGGTGTTTTAAGTAACGACTTCTTCGTTAACTTAACCAATATGAACTATAGCTGGAAGCCTGCAGGCAAAAATCTGTATGAAGTGACCGATCGTAAAAGTGGTAAAGTCAAGTGGACGGCAACCAGAGTAGATTTAGTGTTTGGTTCAAACTCCATTCTCCGCTCCTATGCTGAAGTGTATGCGCAAGATGATGCACAAGAAAAATTTGTCCAAGACTTTGTAAAAGCCTGGACCAAAGTAATGAATGCAGATCGTTTTGATCTGAAATAGTGCGTCACGCGATAACACCATAACTGGTTGCCGCAAGGATGCGGCAACCAAGCCTCCAGGGAAGGATTCACAGCGTGTTCGAAGGGCATTATGCAGACGTTGTACAAAAGGTGTGTTAGAAAATAGCTGCTGTTCACTATGTCACATCATGTTACGTTGCCTCGGGTATCATCGCAGACAACGCTCTACTACCTGGAATAGAATCAAGCGCTTTACTTGTGCAAACTTCTTTAGGTTTTATGAAGATTAACTTATCCTGCTCTTGGTTCGGCAAGTACTTTCTAATCATATCAAATAGCTTGGTTTGGGACCCGGGTAACTGGATAAGCCACATAAATGGCATTATTTTTTCAGCACCTAATTGTTGTAAAACTTCTTCCATAGAACAGTAGTCATCTATTTCACCATCATGTAATTCATAAGCAATATAGTAGATGGACATCTGATTACTCTCCTTGTGAAGCAAATATATACTTCAAGCATAGCCTAAAATTTCCTCTGAATATCTAGCCAATTAAAACATAGCGTGTATAACTTATTTTCTAACATAGCCAACCCGCGACGTCTTTATCCTCACTTTGCTTTACTTAACAAGAAAATAAGCTCTATGATTAACCTTGACGATCAATGCTATAACATTAAAGCTTGATATAGGGCATCTCTAAAAATACACTTTTTTAGAGATGCCCTAAATTTTTTGTTGATGACCATTGGCAAGGACTGAGAATGGAATCTTCACCTTGGTTTTCTTCCCTATTTATTACACCAGAATTTCTCACCCAGGTGAGTCAATCAATTGTACGTTTTTTTACGGCTTTATTATTACTTATATTTGGCTGGTTTGTTGCTCGATTTTTAAAGGATGTTTGCAGTCGGCTCATTGATAATACTAACCGACTATTACATCGCCTATCACGATCTGGAGCCGGTTATATCGAACAGCTTCAACCTGTGAGTAGTCGTTTTTTTCCCTTATTGGTGTATTGGATAACCATTATTATTTTTATTGGGTTAGCCACTAACATTTTGGGTATTGCAATTTTTACCAAATGGATTGATGGTTTTTTAGTTTACCTACCCACATTACTGGCAGGAATTATCATTATTATTGGCGGGTTTATTTTTGGTGAAATGGCGAAAGACCTCGCCACCAGTGCAGCACTAGCTGCCAATCTCAGACACAGTGATATACTAGGGCGTATTGCCCAAATTATGCTGGCCGGTAGTGCAATTTTAATTGGCGCGAGCCAAGTAGGTATTGATGTTTCATTTATAGTCAATATAGCAACAGTCGCACTGGCCGCGATATTAGGTGCTTTTGCACTAGGTTTTGGCCTAGCAACCCCTAAACACGTCAGTAATTTTATTAGTGCCCGGTATGTGCATCGGCAGTATCAAACGGGTGAAGTCATTCAAATTGGACAACATGAAGGTAAGATTCTGGAAATTACTCCTCATGCCGTCATTCTCGAAACGATTGCAGGAGAATTACATATTCCTGCAAAATTTTTTACAGAAGAGCCATGCTTAAAATGTAGTGTTACAGAACCAGACACGGAGAATGATAACGAGGATACGGTCAATGCAAAGTAAACATCAATTAGCATTAACCTACCTTGAACGAGCGCCCGCTGCTGCTGCCAAAATTTTAGAATCATTACCTGAAACGGCTGTAGCAGAAT
This sequence comes from Zooshikella sp. RANM57, assembly GCF_050749885.1. Classification (NCBI taxonomy): domain Bacteria; kingdom Pseudomonadati; phylum Pseudomonadota; class Gammaproteobacteria; order Oceanospirillales; family Zooshikellaceae; genus Zooshikella; species Zooshikella sp. RANM57. The sequence goes on from NZ_JBOIUB010000002.1 coordinate 472,793, forward strand.
TACTTTCTTTAGCGCCTGTAACAACAGCAGCACCTGTATTTGAACAATTAAGTACCGCAAAAGGAATTGCCTGTTTAGCGTGCCTGGATCAACTTGCCGCCACCCATTTACTTATACAACTATCATCCATTAATGCTGCAACACTTCTTAAAGGGATTCCACAAACCAAGAGGAAAGCTATTTTACACCAAATGCCAACGTTAAAAGCACAGGCTATCCAAATACTGTTGGCTTACCCTTCAAATGTGGTGGGTGCTTGGATAGATCCTCAAGTACTGACCTTACGAAACACCCATACCTTTGCAGAAGCGCTTCAACAGTTGAAGTTTTTTCAAGGCGCCATACCCCACCGCCTCTTTATCCTTGACCGTAGACGCTACTTAGTCGGCGTTATTTCTGCCACGGATATTATGGGACACCCAGAAAATAAATTACTAAATGACTATATGAATGCCAAGCCCGCAGCATTACAGTCTCGATTACAACTCACTCAAGCACAGCAACACCCTGATTGGAGCCATTCCATCGTCATGCCCGTCGTCAATAGAAATAATGAGTTTATTGGCGTTCTCAATTACAGCACCTTAAATAAGGCTGTAGAACAATTAAAAAGTATGCCTGACAAAGCTATAAAAACAACGCAAGTCGATAGTAGTTTAGGTTTGTTAATCAGTGATAGTGTCATTGGGGTATGGCAAGCATTACGAGATGCCTGGAACCTTAATAGTAACAGGGAAGAACAACATGGTCGACGCTAGCCAGTCTGCAAACATGACAGTTGATAATATTGCCATTACTCGATTAAGCCAGCAGTTTTTATTTGATTACTCTAAAGAGGCTGCAAGTGTTTTAGAATCCTATGAACCGGAAGAAACAGCCCAATTATTAGGCGAGCAACCTGTTCCTACACTGTTACGCATTTGGAATTTTTTTCCGCCTCATTATGCAGATCAATTGCTGCCCTTACTGAATGATAATGCTCAAAAACAATTACTGTTATCGATGGATTCACCTGACTGTGCACAAACGCTTAACCGGCTATCACCGGAAGACAAGAAACGCTGTTTCGATAATTTACCTGAAGACTATGTTAACGACTTAAAAAACTTATTAGCCTACCCTGAGAGAACAGCAGGGCAAATGATGGACCCTCGTGTTATCCGCTTGCATCCAGAAAGTACAGCGGATGATGCACTTAAATTATTACGCCAACAAAAGCATAAACCTATCAGAAAAGTCTTTGTGGTTGATAATAACCAACAACTGTTAGGTATCGTGGATATTACCGCATTAGCCTTAAGTGAAGGCAGTGAACCCCTCCAGCAATTAGCATTGCCCCCTAGAGCACTGATTTCACCCTTTGATTCACTTGATGATGTGGCAGAACAGCTCACTCAATTTAAATTAGAAACACTACCTGTCGTTGATATTAACGGTAAACTATTAGGTGCCATTCAACACCCTTCATTATTGCGAACCTTACAAGACAACTCCTTAACGGATATACAAGCAATGGTTGGGGTAAGCAGGGAAGAACGTGCACTGTCAAAAGCTTTATTTGCCATTAAAAAAAGATTACCGTGGATGGAAATTAACCTCGTCACAGCTTTTGTTGCCGCCTCTGTTGTTGCTATTTTTGAGGATACTATTGCCAAATTCACGGCATTAGCTGTATTACTACCCGTCGTTGCAGGGCAATCAGGAAATGCGGGGGCTCAAGCCCAAGCGGTGACAATAAGAGGTCTCGCCCTAAAGGAAATAACCGTTAGAAACTGGTTAAGGGTTTTATTCAAAGAAATTAACATTGGCATCGTCAATGGTATCGTTATAGCATTAACCACAGCTATTGGCGTATATTTTTGGAGCAGTAGTATGGGGCTCGCATTAGTAATTGCCATTGCCATGGTGATTTCAATGGTCATGGCAGGCATGTCAGGTGCTGTCGTACCAATTATTCTTACAAAATTAGGACAAGACCCTGCACAATCTTCATCAATTATTTTAACAACCATTACTGACATTGCAGGTTTTATGTCATTTCTAGGCATAGCTACATTGCTCTCTGCATTGCTTTAGACAATAAACCGCCTTATTAATAATGACACTATGAACGAACTTATTACTGAAAATAAACTTATTGTTTCAGCCTTGCTTATCATTATTGCGATTTGCATTCGTTGGTTAGCCGTAAAACAGCTTCGGAAAATACCTTCAGGTGAGGATGAACTGCCAAGACGCTGGATAAATGGTATTAGAAATGCGTTAACCACACTCGTTGTAGTAGGACTCATCATCATCTGGTTATCAGAATTAAAATTTGTCGCCTTATCCATTGCCACATTTACAGTGGCATTAATTTTCGCAACGCGCGAATTTATTCAGTGTTTTATGGGTGCAATTTATCAAACCAGTGTACGTGCTTTTGCGGTGGGAGATTGGATAAAAATTGGGGATCACTGTGGTAAAGTCGTTAGTAGTGACTGGTTAACGACCAAGTTACTTGAGATTGATCTAGAATCAATGAGTTATGTTTATACTGGAAAAACATTAGTCATTCCTAACAATCAACTGTTTTTATCCCCCATTTATAACCTCAATTTTATGCGTCACTATGTAATACATACTTTTACAATCACCCGTGACTCTGATCTTGTGAATGTTTGTCAGGCAAAAGACTTTATTTTAGCAAAAGCCAAAATATACTGTGAACCCCATGAAGAACTCGCTAAAAAATACGAAAAACTGCTTGAGAAACGACTCGGTGTTGATCTTCCCGGACCAGAAGCCAGTGTGCGAATCACGACAACTACTTTAGGTAAAAATGAGTTTAGTATCAGCATTTTTTGCTCTACCAAAGAGGCCACCACAATTGAACAAAAACTAACAGCCGACTTTATGCGTTACTGGTATTCCGAAGTAGAACGTTTGAAAGTCGACAAAAAAGCGCATAAAACGCAAGAATACAATAGAGTGACAGAATATACTCATTAGGGCACCTCTAAAAATGGTGATTTTTATCCCAGCTATTTCAACTTTCAAATATTATCATCTTCTGACATTTTAAGTTCTTTCTCTAAACGATGAGCAACAGCTTTTGGTGACCCTGTAAATCTGGCAAGTAAGTTATACGCTACTGGAATAACAAAGAGTGTAAAAACAGTTGCGACCATGATACCGAAAAACAAGGTAATGCCTATAACTTGTCGTGTTTCAGCACCAGCGCCAGAAGAAATAATCAGTGGAATGGAGCCTGCCGTTGTGGTAATACTGGTCATAATAATAGGGCGTAACCGAACCTGGGCAGCCTGTACGATAGCCTCTTTAACAACAGCACCTTTATCTCGCAACTGGTTAGCAAATTCCACCATAAGAATGCCATTTTTAGCGGCCAATCCTATTAACATGACAAGTGCTACCTGGCTATAAAGATTAAGCGTATTACCCGTAAGCCATAACCCAAACAAACCACCCGCAATGGCTAAAGGTACTGTCAGCGTGATAATAAAGGGATCAACATAGCTTTCAAACTGTGCAGCTAAAACTAAAAACATCACTAAAATACCCAGACCAAAGGTAAAATAGCTTGCGCCACTCGATTTTTGGTAATCCTGAGATTGCCCTTTATAATCGATGACGACACTGTCAGGTAAGTGTTCACGCACTAAACGCTCAAGGTAGGTGAGGGCATCGCCTAATAACAAATGATCTTCTAAATTAGCATCAATCGTAATGGCTCGGGTTCGGTTAAAACGATTCAGTGTTTTAGAGCCAGCATATTCTTCTAGTATCACCAAATTTGAAAGAGGGATAAGTTCACCTGATCGTTCAGATCTGACATATATATTTGTTAAGTCATTAGGTGTATTTTGCTGGTCACGTTTGCCCTCAACCAGCACATCATATTCTTCTCCCTCTTCGATGTAGCTTGTTACTTTTCGCGAAGCCAGCATCGTTTCCAATGTTCGCCCAATATTTTGAATAGAAACCCCTAATTCAGCTGCTCGCTGGTAATCAATTCGCACAAACACCTGAGGACTGGTTTCTTTAAAATCACTATCAATACCCACAAAGCCAGGATTTTGTTTAGCCAATTCTTCCAATAAAATATCCCGCCATTTAACTAATTCATCATAAGTAGCACCACCAATCACAAACTGAACAGGTTTACCTGTTCGACTTCTAATCCCCTGACGCATAATAGGATAAATCGTCACCCCAGCAAGATCGGCCGTTTTTTTTCTAACATCAGCCATGATCTGCCACGCTGAACGGCGTTGTGACCAATCATTCAACACAATAATAACAAACCCAGAATTAAAACTTCCTCTGGGGGTACGCACTAAGAGTCGCTGAACTTCATCATTTTCAACCAAAGGCAACAATCGTTGTTCAATTTCATCCATATATTTTTTCATGTAAGCATAGGTGGCCCCTTCAGGCCCATTGACTAACAGAAAAAAAGCCCCTCGATCCTCTTTAGGCACATACTCCGCAGGAATATGTTTTGTTAAAAAAAATGATACTCCTACCATACTTAAAAAAAGAATCATCACAATGTAAGGTTTGTTAATGCAGGTTTCCAACCACTGCTGATAATGCCCCCTTACTCGACTGAATAAATGGTCAACATGACGGACTAACCCACGGTCATTATTCATCGGTTTTAAAATACGAGAAGCTAATACCGGAGAAAGGGTTAGCGCCACCAAGCTGGAAAAAACCACGGCAGCACTGATGGTTAATGCAAACTCAGAAAATAACCTTCCTATATCTCCTTGTAACACAGAAATAGGTGCAAATACCGCTAATAATACGAGCGTTGTTGCAATAACAGCAAATCCTACTTGTCGTGTACCTTTAAAGGCTGCCACTAAAGCCGTTTCATTATGGGTATCCATTCGCCGGTGAATATTCTCTAACACAACAATCGCATCATCAACCACGAGTCCAATTGCGAGGACGAGTGCCAGTAATGTCAGTAAATTAACAGTAAAACCCATTAACATAAGCACAATAAATGTAGCGATTAATGAAATAGGAACCGTCACGGCAGGAATAAGTGTTGCTCGCATGCTGCCTAAAAATAAATACATGGTAAATACAACGAGTCCCATTGCAATGGTCAGCGTTTTGTAGACTTCAATAATGGCCGCTTCAATAAAAACCGATGAATCATAACTGTTGTGAATATACATCCCTTCAGGTAATCGTTTATTTAATTGCTCTGCTTTTTCTATTACAGCACGAGCAACATCTATCGTATTTGCCGTTGATTGTTTAGTGATACCAATGCCCACCATATTTTCGCCATTACCACGAAAGGACGTACGATAATCAACTGTACCTTTTTCAACCGTAGCAACATCCCCTAAACGCACTAAGTAGCCATCGGTTCCCCGCGCAATAACCAGCTGTTTGAAATCTTCTGGAATCAGAAAAGCGCGTTTTAAACGTATGGTGAATTCTTGATTAACAGACTCAATGTTACCTGCTGGTAATTCTACATTTTCAGAACGTAGTGCTTGCTCTACATCACTCACAGTAAGATCATGGGCAGCAAGTTGAGTCCTATCCAACCAGACACGCATAGCAAAACTTTGTCCACCCCCGACCCGTACACGACCAACACCTTTTATAATCGAAAATCGATCAATTAAATAACGCTCGGCATAATCCGTTAACGCAGGCACAGACAGTCGATTGCTGGTTAAGTTAAGCCACATGATAACATCTTCATTTGAATCCACTTTCTCTATATCAGGTAGCTCTGCTTCTGGGGGCAAATCATCTAATACACGAGATACCCGATCACGGACATCATTAGCCGCAGCATCAATATCCCTGTTTAAATTAAACTCAATATTAATTTGCGATTGCCCGTCGCTGCTGTTCGACTCAATGTAATTAATCCCTTCCAAACCAGAAATTCGGTCTTCAATTAATTGCGTAATACGAGTTTCGACAATATCGGCTGCGGCACCAGGATAACGTGTACTAATAGAAACAATGGGTGGGTCAATATCAGGATATTCGCGTAGCGGTAAACGTTCAAATGCAATAATGCCAAAAGCAATTAACAATAAAGAAATCACTGACGCAAATACAGGGCGTTTTATACTGATATCTGAAAGGAGCATCGATATTTTACTCCCTTAAGCTCGATGAAGAAGAGGAGGGGGCTGATGTGGTAGTAGCAGAAGCGTCTAACGACGATGAATGCTCCTTCACTTCCTTACCTGACGTTTGTTTTATAATGGCAACAGCACTACCATCATTTAAACGCATCACCCCATGAGTCACAACCCACTCGCCTGGTACCAAACCTGACTTCACAACAATAGCCCCTGGTTTACGCGAGCCTGTCACCAGCTTACGCTTCTCAACCACAGGTGGAGTGACTGATGTCTTAACGACAAAGGTGTACCGATTAAATCCCTCTTGCACCAACGCCTCTTCAGGCAACATTAACCGTGCCTGGACGGGTGTATTTAAGCGTACCGTCATTAGCATTCCAGGTTTTAACTGTCGTGTATTGTTAGGAATCAATGCACGAATAATAATTGAACGTGTCACTGGATTTATACGAGAATCAATACTGACAATTTTTCCTTCATAGGTTTGTTTTAGAAGGCTTCTTGATCTTGCCTGTACCTGTAATCCCAGCTGTAAAATATCTAAAAATAAGGCAGGTACAGCGATATCAAGCTTCATTACACGATCATCATCAAGCGTAGTGATAGGATCTCCAGGCTCAACAAGCGAACCAACACTGATATTTCGTAAGCCTACAACGCCATCAAAGGGCGCAATGATGAGTCGGTCCGCCAGCCGAGACTGGGTTGCTTGTAATTTAGCCTGAGCGGTTTCATACACCACCCGCCGTTGATCCAACAACGATTTTGATACTAGATTTGACTTGACTAATGCCTGCACACGTTTGAATTGTCGCTCGGCTTCTTCAAGGGTAAAACGCGCTTCTTCCAATAAAGCATGTTCTTCAGAACTGGTCATTTCCACTAAAATTTCACCCGCTTTCACCCGCTGACCATCCGTAAAATGTATGGCGGTAATGGTTTCAGTCACAGTTGACGAAAGCGTCACTGCTTCATTCGCACGTAAGGTACCCAGCGCCTCAATCTGCTCTGAAAAAGGCTCTCGTTGAACATCAGTTATCAGCACAGGAATCAGCTTTGGTGCAGCGAATACAAATAAAGGCAGACAGCTCAGCAAAATCGTATTAACCCAAGCGATTAAACGCATTGATTGAAACCCTTAGCCAAGGAATGAATACATCCTAAAAAATTCACCAAGTACTTTTATAAACTAGTGAAGGAAAACGATAACTCCAATAATTTCATTCAAAATGCACATGCAAAATGGTTATAAAACATCAGACAAATTATCGTTATATTAAAAGTATACCCATAACGAAGGTTTTTTAGCGCGTGAAGAGGAGGGCTGTGTGTATACCTATTTCTATTAACATTAGCAGTAATAAAATGCTCAACCCAAAGCAAATTAATACTGTCAATTAACTGTCGCGTAATTGTTACATTCACTTCTTATGCTGGCTGCGTTTTCTGCCAACAAGAAGGAAAAACAATGTCTTACAGTCAAACATCAATATGGTCTACAACATTAATTAGTACGTTACTCAGTACCCTCATTACCACAGTCCATGCCAAACCTACTGAATCACCTGATATGTGGTATCAACAAGGACAACAAAGCCTTCGTCAAGCCATTGCGCTAAAACCCAATACCCATCGCGCCAAAAACATTATTTTATTTGTGGGTGATGGTATGGGTGTTAGCACTGTTACTGCGGGCCGTATTTTTGATGGACAAAGTAAAGGTCAACCTGGTGAAGAAAATCAATTAAGCTTCGAAAAACTGCCTTATGTTGGTCTTGCCAAAACCTACAACACTAATCAGCAAACACCTGATTCAGCAGGAACCATGACTGCGATGATGACTGGGGTAAAAACGCGCGCGGGTTATATATCCATTGACCAGATTCCTGACCGAGGTGATTGCAGTCCTGCTCAAGCTCATGGTTTGAAAACATTACTTGAACAAGCAGAGCAGGCCGGTATGGCAACGGGTGTCGTTACAACAGCACGACTGACACATGCTACTCCAGCCGCAACATATGCCCATGTCACAGAGCGGGACTGGGAAAGTGATGACGAAATGCCCAAAAAAGCACGACAACAGGGGTGTAAAGATATTGCCCGACAATTGTTGGAGTTTCCTTATGGTGATGGTCTAGAAGTTGCGTTTGGTGGTGGTTGGCGACACTTTATTCCAGAAACAGAGCGTGACTTGGTCAACCATAGCCAACGAGGACGCCGTGAGGATGGTCGTAACCTAATTACTGAATGGCTGGAGCGTTATCCACGAAAAGGGGCTTTTGTCTGGAATAAAGCCCAACTTTCACAATTAGATGATGATAAACAGCATGTGCTGGGCTTATTTAATCGCAGCCATATGTCATTTCATACGGATCAAAATAGCGGTAACCCACGCGGTGAGCCAACCCTTAAAATGATGACCCAAAAAGCATTAAAAATATTAGACAAACGACCACAAGGCTTTTTCCTTATGGTTGAAAGTGGACGCATTGATCATGGACATCATGCCGGCAACGCCTATCGTGCACTCCATGAAACTCAAGCCTTTGCGAATAGTATTCAGGCTGCACTATCAATGGTTGACTTGAAAGATACTCTTGTCATTGTTACGGCTGACCACAGTCATGTATTAACCATGGCCGGCTACCCAACCCGGGGAAATCCTATTTTAGGTAAAGTCCACGGTAATAACAGTAAGGGCCGCCCAAGCAGTAAAGACACGTTAGCAGATGATGATTTACCCTATACCACCTTAGGTTATATGAATGGACCTGGTGCTGTTAGTAACCATGGCCGTGATGACCTAACCTCTGTTGACACCACAGATAGCCACTTTCAGCAACAAGCGCTCATTCCGACCTCAGCAGAAACCCATAGTGGAGAAGATGTAGCGATCTATGCAGGAGGACCTTGGGCCCATCTGATTCATGGAACGCATGAACAAAACTATATTTATCATGTAATGTTCCATGCCGCACAGCTAAATCGAGCTCGTCATTAATTCAGTTACTGCATAGCCAGGCATTTGCCTGGCTTCTAAATTTAATAATTCTTAAGAGTTTAAATAATGTAATGAACGCATTATCAAACTGAAGTACAAGCTTTAAATTATTTATACGACAGTTAGATTATATTACTTAAAGAAACAATAGTAATATAAATACATACAACGCGTTGCATAATAGTAATATACAGACATTGATCCAGATCAGGATAATAAAAGGAGCATGTTGACCAAAATCAAATAAGGATAACAACGTTGAAAAAATTAATTGGCACTTTAGCGCTTTCATTATTTGTACTTCCCGCATATGGGGCAGATACAGCAGATGATAAATGTAACAATATCGCCGACATTGAAGCGCAAATGCAATGTATCGCAGACTATCTAGATACATTACCACGGCCTCGCTTTAGTGATAGAGACCTCAAGCAAAACGAAGTGATTGTTAAGAATGCGCTGAATAAGGTATCTCAACTGAATGGTAAACATTTTGAGTGGAAACACGACAAACGCCAAGACATTGGTGTTATCGCACAAGAAGTTGAAATAGTTTTTCCTGAGTTAGTTTCCATCGATAAAAAAACAGGCTTTAAACAAGTTAATTACGATGGTCTGGTTGCCGTCTTAATTGAAGCAGTTAAAGAACTTAAAAAAGAAAATGACACCTTAAAACTGCAACTTGGCCTGAACTATTAATAATTTAAATCCTCAGGAATATTAGGTACACACCTGTGAAAAAATTTATTTTAGCATCCGTCTTATTAATGTCCTCATCTCCATTATTAGCTGGTTCTCACGAAATGTGTAAACATCTTACGGGGGATGCATATACAGAATGTTTATCAAGACCTAACTTTATGAGGTTTAGTGACCGCAGATTAAAACAAAATGAAGTAATTGTTGAAGATGCATTGAATAAAGTTATACAACTTAACGGCAAGTATTTTGAGTGGAAACACAATAACCGCCAAGACATTGGCGTCATCGCACAAGAAGTTGAAGCTGTATTTCCTGAACTGGTTAGCGCTGATAAAAAAACAGGCTTTAAGCAAGTTAATTATGCTGGATTGGTTGGAGTCTTAATTGAAGCAGTAAAAGAGCTAAAAAGGGAAAATATCCATCTTAAACAACAATTAGGCTTATACTATTAATGCCTCTATTTTACGACATTGACTGTCTGAAATTTACATAACGCTCTTCTAACATCCTGTGAATCCTTCTCTGGAGGATTCACAGGGTGAAGTGCACTCTCATGTCTACCAATGAACTACAAAGAAATCTCATTAAATAATCGTTGAGGTATAGCTAAAAGGGCTCAACCCCGATTAAACCAACATCCACACTTCCTTTTGGATATGACATTTGTAATGTTGTCTTTTGCCCTTTGTTATTGACAATAGTGTACTGTCGGCCAATTTGAGTTATTAAACCATTGTCAATAGAGTATAAAAAAGAGGTTTTATTAAAATTCTTTTCTCTGCCCGCTCTAACGATTTTTATCAGACCTACATGTTTTCTGACTTGATTTATAAATTGCACTAATTTTTCCTGGGTTGGTGCATGACCACTAGGAAACAACGTCACTAATAACTGAGGGGTATTTTGATTAATCGCTTCGACCACTTTATCTGCATTAGCACCCCGTTGAGCATCAAGTTGTTGCTGGCTAACAGGATTCTCTTTAGAAAAGAGCGAAAAACTTTGCACCAACAAACCAAACAATAGTCCCGTATTTATTTTACGCTGTAAACGCATATGGCTCCCCATTATTAATAGTAGCTAACCTTGGGACTCATTAAATACAATCAAGTTCAGTTTATGGCAACGTTAATGGTGCAAAGTAAGCTTAGGCAGGCGACTAAAGACAACACAGAAAAAAAAGATTTCCATTCTTCATTTGAGTATATTAACAGTCAGCACAATATTTTGATTTTATTTTTTGCAAATAGCCCTTTATGGAAAGCTCTTGTAAATGACGATTAAATAACGTGACTAAATCAGCAGATATGGTTTTACGTGAAAACATTACATGAATATCACTTTCATACAGGGGAAGGGGATAACGTATTACTTGTTTGCTATTATCTTTATTTAAAAAATTATATGCGACAAAATAAGTCTCTGCTAAAAAACCATTGATACGGCCTTGCAATAACAGCGGATAAAGTTGTTTATCACGTGCAACAGTTACCAACTGTTCTCGAAAAGATCTTGATTTTAAAAGCTGTTCGTATTCCTCTCCGTAGTAATATCCTCGGGTAACACCCAACGTAAAAGGCAGGTAAACAATATCCCCCAACGATTTAAATATATAGTCTTTTTGGTCCGCTGCACGAATATACAGCGCCATTTTTTCCTTACGATAAGGCCGTGAGAAATAACTAAATTCCATACGTTCAGCCGTTTTTGAAGCACCCAGTAAAATATCAACCGAGCCTGTTTGTATATCGATGAGTAAACGTTGCCATGGACGTTCTGCAAATGATAACTCACACTGTGTCCAGGCAAAAACAGCTTGTAAAATGTCTAAATCAAGCCCCGTGTAGTTTCCTTGCTCATCCTGAAATTGAAAAGGCTCCCAATACTCCCAGCCAACAATAAGTGGAGCCTCACACAGTTTTTTAGGGGCTGCTGCAGAAACCCACTCAGAAAAAATACCCGCTATCAGAATAATTAAAATTAGACCAATTTCTTTCACTGGTAATGGACCAACATATTCGCAAAATTTTCTGAAATATCTTTCATCATATCGCTTTGCTTCAGCGACTGTTGAACATTATCAGATACTTCATTACTTAATTTGGCAATACTATTTATACTTCGGTTCATTTCATCAAAGACCGCCGTTTGCTCTTCAGAGGCAGCCGCAATTTGGGTGTTCATATCATCAATTTCCTGAATCCGCTCAATAATACTGGTTAAAGTATTTGCCGCAACCTCAGCACGCTCTACACTTTGGTCTGCACTGGTCTTATTAGCACTCATTAAATTAACAACATCCGTCACGCTACTTTTTAAGCTAGCAATCATATCTTGTATTTCTTTTGTTGAAGTTTGAGTACGCTGCGCCAAAGTGCGCACTTCGTCAGCAACAACGGCGAACCCTCGACCTTGTTCACCCGCACGCGCAGCTTCAATAGCCGCATTGAGTGCTAATAAATTGGTTTGTTCGGAAATGTCTTGAATTTGCCCAACAAATCCTTCTATTTTCGCCATATCATTATCCACTTCCGCAACCGCTTCTACCGCTTTTTGCACATCTGTAGCAAGGGTGCTAATGGCTGTCATATTACTTTGTACAGCCTGCCCACCTTCTTCAGCCACTTTACGTGCCTCGTTTGATGACTCTGAGGTACTGTGTGCATTACGGGCAACTTCTTGCGAAGAGGCTACCATTTCATTCATTGCAGCAGCCAACTGGTCAAGCTCAGAGTTTTGCTGGTTAAAAGCGCTGTCAGACTTTTCAGCGGTATGCAAAATTGCCTGAGCCTCCTCTTGTAAAGTGGATGTGGTTTTTTTTAAGGAATCAACGAGACTTCGAACAGAACCCACCATCGCCTGGAAAGAACGCGTCATACATGCTACTTCATCCTGCCCCTCCGCTTGTAGATTTTGCTGTAACTTTCCTTCAGCAGCCTGTTCCAAACCGTGCTCAACGGCTTTTATACGATGGGTTATGTGTTTGGTTAACCGCCAACTGACCAGCACGCCAATAATAATGAGTACTAAACTCACTGTAAGTCGCTGCAATGTTGAAGAAAAAAACTCACTTTCAACATCATCAACATAGCTGCCCGTGCCAATAACCCACCCCCAAGGTTTATATAATCGCGCATAAGACATTTTGGGAAATACTTTGTCTTTAGCAAAGCCAGGCTTTTGCCAGTGATAAAAGAAAGCGCCACCACCGGCTTTAGCTGTTTTGGTTGCCTCTCGAATAGGGTAGACACCATCAGGTCCTTTTAAATTGGTCATGTCTTTCCCTACTTTTTCGGGCAACATGGGGTGTGCCAAAAATTTATTATTTAAATCATTAATCCAAAAATAATTACCTTCGTTAAAACGAACTTCATTAATCGTTTCCAAAGCCATTGTCTGGGCTTTTTCCATGCCCAGGCTACCTTGTTGAGACTGGTAATATGCTAAAACAGAGTGAATAACTTCTGTTAACGCTGATGCTTCATGCTGGCGTTGTGTAAAAAGTTTATTCCTTTCTTGATAACCAGCTACAATATCTTTAATGACCAGTAATACCAATAAAAAAGCCACTAATAAGCCAATTTTTTTACCCAAACTTAGGGTCATGACTGCACCTCATCCGCATATTGTCAAGACGCTTTTCCCTAAGTGTATCAGTGTTTTATTGATATAATTCCTCAAAAACACATAATCTGCTTTTAATGTGTAGTATTTTTTTTGAGTGCTCAGCAAACAGGTAATACATACCCAATTGGCAGCCTGTTTTAACAACATAAAGTATGCCATCAATGACTGTTCGCCTATCTACAGGTGGACGACCTCTACTGCCTGGTTGCCACTTCGTTTTTGGGAGTAAAGGTGTTAAGACTTTCCATTGCTTATCTGTCAAATCCGTTGAATAATGCATTGTGGCTCTTTTTTTGTTCTCTGTTTTTTGGGTAAACGAATAGTAAACAGAAGAAGAGCCCATTCCTATCAGTTTTAAACTACTCCTTGGTTATTTTGTAGCCTTTTTCTTAGATCACTGTGCATTTTTTGATTTTTAAGACACGTTCAAAGGGGTCAACCTTGACCACTAAAGGGGATAAATCACTTAATTCAGCAAAAAGCGTTTGTTCAAAAAGAGGAAACACCTGTGGTGCTTTTTCTTTTTCATAAATACGGTTTAGCAACCCTGGTTCACTGGCACCATCTAGCAGCAAGTAACAAGACTCACCAGAGCGTGGGAGCTGGCGAATAGCATCATAGGGTATGTTCATGAACGGCCCCTGGTTACAGCACTCATTGTTATATTTAATTTCAGTATAGTGACTGGAGCTGACTTAACATTCATTGCTTATTTATAAGTACCACAATAGGGTATTCGGGGGAGGGTGGTGCAATAAGGGCATTAGCAAGAATAAAAAATAACCTTTTTTACGACAGTTTATTCATAAAAATTATTTAAGCTATTTTTTTGTAGCCTCGTCTAAAAACTTTAAAATACTTTGATTATTTGAATCTTCCGCCCAGTTTTTTGCAGTTAATCCATTACCATCAGTAGCATTAAGGTCTGCACCAGCGTCGACAAGATCCTTTACAATATTGATATGACCTCGCTTTATTGCTGTCATTAACGGTGTTTCTCCATCAAAAGACCGCGCATCAATATCTGCACCTTGCTCCATTAAATACCTAACAATATAACTGTGCATTGAAAGACAGATTATGCTCATTATGCAACGCTCAGAAGTATTTCTAAAAAAGCAACTTGTCCCCTTATTCATAAAGCCTGCAATAAGGTAATGGCTTATGTTATAATGACGATTCATTAATCGTTATGTGCATATCAATTTGGACGTTTAGGATGCTGAAATATTTTCTAGTGATCTTTTTTATGTTTAGTAACTCAGCAATAGCTGAGAAAAAACTTGAAGAAATCCCAAAACTATTTCATGGTACATGGGACACTAGTAATGAAGCATGTATTCAGCCATTCAGTGATATGAGGATGGAGATTGAAGCTAGAGTTGTACGCTATTGGGAGAGTCAGGGTCAGGTCACAAGGGTCAACGTCGAGAACGAAAGAAAGCTAAATATAACTTTTTCAATATCAGGTGAAGGTGAAAGCTGGGAATCTTTCAAACAGTTTGAGCTAAATACAGCAAATAATACTCTTACTATAAACACATTAGAAGGACAACAGCTTTCAAAGCGAGTCCGTTGTAAATAAGTGCACTATATATGGCATAATCGAGGGTAAAGGGGGCAAGTCTCCTGCAAACAAACCTTCTTCTATATCAATAACGTCACCACTCAAATGTTGATCAATAAGCGTAAGCTGTCTTTCAATAAGCACTGATGGTAAACAACAGTTAGATAGCTTATGTTGAACTGTTTGCCGCACGGAAGCGGCAACCAAGCCTACAGGGATGTATTTACGGCGTGTTCAACGTGAGTTATCTAAATGTTGTATAACAATGTTTTAGTAAAAAAATAGCCTTTTCAACGTGACCATTAATAATACATCTCTACAGGTATAAAAACTATTTAACAGCGTGCCATGCTGATTTATCTATGTAATTATTAAAATAAAATTAACTTAAACAAAATTAATATGAATTTACTAATAAAGTACAGCTTGACCAATAACGATAACAAAGTCACAATCCCGGGTGATTTTAATTAAGACTATTAAGGGATACATAATTATGAAAAGGGCAACACTGACATTATTGCTACTGTATTTAACTGGTAATGCTTTTGCAGGCTGTTTGGATAACAGTAATCCAGCGGTTGTGAGCTCCAAAATACGAGGCCTTTACATCAATAGTAGTAGTTCGAGTAGCGAAACAAAACACTATGTAGTACTAGATAAGAAGACTTGTACAGTCAGTGGTGGACATGTTGAAATCGGATCAAACACTAGAGCAAATTATTATCTTTACTTCACTGATAAAGATAGTTTCCTTCAATCTGTGCTATTAAAAGCTTACTCTAGTGGCGAAAAAGTTGATTTTAGAATCACTAATGCTAGCAATGGTTATAACAAAATAGCTTATATTGTTACGCCTTCAGGTAGTCATAACCAGTAACTTGTCCGAATCTGTCGCAAATTTTTATCTTTCGTGACGACCTTTAAAGCATTCGCCAAGGCACAGTGTAGACTATAAAACAACCATGGCGTTAAATGGAGCCGCGAAGGTTATCATTCAGTAAAAATATGCGACAGAGCCGCATTATATTAATTCAACCGATAACCGTATTATTAAAACACACATTTTATATCATTTAACCACAGTTTTTTTATGCCATAAAATCATATACATCATATGATGTATATCATAAAAATGTTAGATAATTATAAAACAAGGTAAAGCGGTCAAGTCTATTGATTAATACTACTACTTACCTCAACACATCGAATCAATCCAGTACATGAATTTGAATTAATACCTGCTCCACAAACCAATTCAAGCCCTGCAAACAACCTTCTTGCTATCTCCATAAAACTTCACCAGTCAAATAGTGTTCAATGAGCATAATCTGTATTTCAATGCACTCTGATGGCAAGCAACAGTTGGATAGCTCATGTTGTAAAAATTTAGATGAGAAATAAGTCTGCCTGTAGAGAGGAGAGGGTAGCTCTAGGGGTGTGAATACTCACTAAACTCACTTTAGTGTGAAGCGAAATTTAATTGGAGAAAGAACTGTTACCTAGCCAACCCTATTGATTGATTACTCAACCGAAAAAATAGCCATTATGGTTGGACTGACACTCGTTCTTGCATTTATGGGTAGATTAAGTCGGTATGGTATATTCTAGTATGATTAACATTTAATCGGGAAAGAGGAAGGTGAAGTTATGCGCGAAATTTTCACAGGAATAGCATTCTTTTTGACATTATGGGCAATGTACAAACTGCTATTCGGCGACAAGGATGAACTTATCGAATGCATAAAGTTTTGGTTTACTCCCGATATAATTAGCATGTTTCGCGGAACTTATTGGGAAGATCATTGGGCTGAATTCAAAATATTTATTTGGTTAGGTAGTGCAGGGGTAGTCGCTTATGGCGTGTATCATATATAAATCAAAATTTGCTTCATCGAGAAAGAGGTTTAACCCTGCTGGTCTGCTAGGGTTAAACCTGCTGAGCTTAAACAACAAGATTTTCAATCTATCTCAAAAGAATTTTATCTTCGTTCAATGGTTTTTTTTACGTCAGTCTTTTTTTGCAGTACAAAAGTAACCGTTGCATTGTCTCCCGAACCGCCACTTCGTGTTATTTCGTAACCATCAGGTGCTTGGTCTGAGTAAGAATTACCACCGATGTAAGGATTATCCCAATGGATGTATACACTACCATCAGTACAATGATAAGTAACTGACCCTTCGGTACCTGTCATAAATCCATCTGATTCAGAAGCCCACTGAACTTTGTCATCAGGAGAAACTTTTTCAGGGGGATACATATTTTGAGTCCAGACTCCATGATCTAGCTTTGCATTAGTCAGTGAGAGTGTTTCTCCAGTTAGGTTTTGAAAGATAACGAGAGTGCTTCGTGCAGCCATTTTAATGTCCCTATTGGATTGAGTAGTGCTGTTTTTAGAATGTTACTACAACTAGCTTATGTAGTTCTTAAAAATGAGACTGTCAAGTTATTCCTGCATGGTCTGCATCTATTGGTGTGCTGAACCAAAAGTGTTGTACTACAAGCTGTGTATTATTACCCTTGGTATCTTAATGAAAACCAAAGGTAGTTAAGACTATGCCTCAAAAATCCATTCTAATAACAGGGTGTTCATCGGGAATTGGTCTACATGCAGCGCATACGTTGAAAGAACGTGGATATCGTGTTTTCGCAACCGCAAGAAAGCAAGTCGATGTTGATGCACTCATTGACAAAGGACTGGAGAGTATTAGGCTCGATCTAGATGAGCAACATTCGATCGAACAAGCACTTGAGGAAATTCTGCAACGAACCAGTGGTACCCTAGACTTTTTATTTAACAATGGCGCTTACGGCCAACCAGGTGCAATTGAAGACTTACCAACAGAAGTATTACGCCAACAGTTTGAATCGAATGTCTTTGGCTGGCACCACCTGACACGAAAAGTACTTAAGGTAATGCGCCAACAAGGCCATGGCAGAATTATTCAAAACAGTTCAGTTTTGGGGGTTGTTTGTATGCCGTATCGCGGTGCTTATAACGCTTCAAAATTCGCAATCGAAGGGTTAACGGATACGCTTCGTCTTGAGTTGAAAGACTCACCCATCAAAGTTTCACTGATTGAGCCGGGGCCAATTATTTCCCAGTTTCGAGCCAATGCTGCAGCAAAGTTTAAACAAAATATTGATTGGCAGGCGAGTAAACACTATGAAAGTTATAAAGCTCAACTTGACCGATTGGAGAAGACAGAAGTGACAACGCCATTTACTTTGGGTCCAGAGGAAGTGACAGCAAAACTTATACTTGCGTTAGAAAGCAAAAAACCGAAAGCGCGCTACCGAGTAACTTTGCCAACTCATTTATTTGCCTTATTAAAAAGATTGTTAACCACACGAACGCTCGATCGATTATTAATTAAAGGATAAAACTTTGTGTGTCCATAACTGTACATTTTCATGGTTAATCAATTATCAACGTCACTCAATGTGATTATGACGTTTTAAAAAAATACTCTACAAATACTTAAGAAGAATATCTTCCATCATCGACTTACCAATTTTACCAGGTGTATTTTTCAACATATCAATCCCTGTTTGCAATAGTTCAGCTGCTGCAGGGTTAGATTGTAAATTAAAGGCAAAAAAATCTTCGTATACACCCAATACTTTTACCACCTCAAAATCAGCCCTATCATATCCATACTTACGTAAAATCCACCAAGCAGAATGATCCGTGTATGCCCACATATCAATTCGGTCTTTTGACAACATATGAGCCAAGTTGTCAGGTAATCGTGTAAACCTAAATCTATCCTCACTAATACCAGACTTAACCGCCAATAAAAAACTAATATCATCACGAATTGCACCAATTATCCACTTATTTAAATCATAATTATTGATAGTAATATTGGATGTTTTTTTCGCGATCAATACATTCTTTGCCTCAATAAAAGGTCCCACCCATAAGAAGAGTGCTTCCCTTTCTTTATTTTTCGCAATCGTAAACAACACTGTATCTTTTTTTTCTTTGGTCATTTTATAGGCTCTAGCCCAAGGTAACACTCTTATATCACTACGACGAACAGGGCAATCAACTATTTTTGAAGACGCTATTAGTACATCAACACCTATACCAACTAGTTTGTTGTCTGAAATATAATTATAAGGAGGATATTCTTCAGTGATATAATGCATTTTTTTTAACGGGCATCCGCAACATAAATCACATGATAATAGTAATATAAGGAAAATTTTTCCGTTAATCATGCTGTTGCCCTAAACTGACCATCTGCATATATACCCATCACAAGTAATTTTTATATACCCCCTTATAGTCTGATTATTCAGGAAAGTAACAATGCAGATACAATAATAATTAACAGCCTTATTCCTACAGCCATTTATTATATTAATTTTAGCCGCAGATATCCCCCAATAACATACTGATTATAGATGAGTTATAGCCTAATCTGCGAAAGGTTTTAAAATCAGAAAAAGAACAATTACTCCACTATTTTAGACCAAAGGTATTAATGGATTGTTTATTATACAGAGCAGCTGTAAGGCATCACTCGTTAAAATATAGGCAGTTTTCATATAACCCAACATTCACGGGTTTCACAGACTCATCAACAGAGTTATCCACTATTTATGTGGATAACTCATTGATTTGACCTAAATAAATCCTACCTATCATAACGAGGTTCGTTAGTTATTCGAGCCCCCCCGTTAACAATGCTTGAAAAGCCTGACTATTCTCTTTTAGCTTTGTATATTCACCTTGATCCACAATGTGTCCTTTCTCCATAACGAACACATAGTCGAAGGCCGATGTCTGTTCTATTCTTCCCAATATCCAGCATACCCCTTGACCCACCATACGTTTCAAAACGCAGTGAATGATATGCCGCTCAGCACCAAGGTCCAACACATTAGTCGCTTGGTTAACAATAAGAAAATTTGGCTTTTTCAGTAATGCACGAACAAGCGCCAGCTTTTGTCGAGTAGCCACCGATAACCGAGAGCCCGAAGTACCTACTGAAAAATCCAGCCCGTAACACATGATTTGTGTACGCAGCTCATATTCCTTTACCAACTCATCAATACGCTGACTGATTTCTGTTTGCGCCCGCGCTTGCCCATAGACGATTTTGCCAAATAAAATATTTTCCTGTAGCGTGAGCGCAGCATTATATTCATTGGCATCATAAAGCTGTAAATCATGGGCTTCTTTTTGCAGCGCAAGAAATAGCTTTTTACGCACCAACAATAATTTGGTTTTTCGACTTTCAGTCAGTAAGCCCAAGCGGTGACGTGCAGGTACTAGCTGGAATAATAAGACTAATAACATTTCCTGTTGCGCTAAGGGCAACTTCATCAATGAATCCAAACTGGTTTTGGTGAGCAGCTGCTTATATTCAGGTAATTCTTCTGATTTAATGAAGCTAAAACGTTCAAACAAGTCACTACCAGGCTCTACATCGGCGAACAAGTCCACCATGATTTTTGCCAGCTCATAGCCAACACGGAGTGCTTCACCCATTAAATCAACTTCTTTTAAAGACTGGTGAATCAAAGGATGGCGTGCCAGTTTGTTAAAATCCAAAGAAATGGTACGTGATGAACCAAATAAGAGGTTTTCCGCTACAGACAGATTCTCGTTGTATTTATCCCAATCAAAAAACTCAACTAAATCATCCATCTCAGCAGCATGGAGAGAAACACGTAGGGCATGGCGTAGTTCAAGTACCGCTGCCGCTAAATCAGGGTCTCGCTCAGGGTCAATATAACTCTGCAAACCATAGTGATAAACATCATCTTGTAGCTGAACTTCTGCAAGCAGCTCCATCACATCATTATCGACCTGCTGCTGACAGCTTGTGCTCTCAGAGTCAGATTCAGGGTCCATACCGTAATATAGATTTTCCCTAATCGTACCCGCAAAAAAATGTGCATGGGCACCAACATACGCCACATGCTTACTTAATGTTCGCTCATTGAGCAGTTGGATATTTTGACCCGCCAGCTCAATACGACCGGTTTTCGGTTGTAATAACCGAGATAACAGCTTAGCAAATTCTGTTTTACCACTGCCTTCAGGTCCAACAATGGCTGTATGTTGTTGGGGTATAAGCTCAACACTGAGATTATTAACAATATTGACATTACTGTACTCGGCATAACTGACATTACGTGCAGTCAATGAGAGCTGCTCAACCGGTAGCGACTCTGCTTTCCCTGTTTGTAATGCCTCTGGTAACAAGCCTTCAGGATGAAATTGCTCGATGATTTGTTCATATTTTATCCGCACATCTTCTTTCGTTTGATAGAACTTCAACAATTCCTTCCAGGGAGCATCTAAGTCTTGATACGCAGAGAGCACCGCAATTAAAGCCCCTAACGATAATTCCCCCTTAATAACGTAGTAACCACCCACTGAGTAAAAGAAAAAGGGTGTGACTTTTGACAGGAAGTTATTAAGGAATTTAATAAAAAACTTCAGCTTATAGATACGTAAACGAATCAAAAAGATAAATTGCACACGTTCAAGCACATTGGTTCGTTCCCGCTCAGCAGCCCCAAAGGCATGGATCTCCTGAATGCCCGCAATACTGTCGCCAATCCGATCACCTAAACGTCGTGCCGCAAGCACTCGTTGCTTACCCAACTGATTGACTTTGGCTTGTAATTTGGGAATCACCCACATCTGAAAAGGATACAAAGCAACAGCCGCCACCCCTAACAGAGCATCCTGGTTAAAAATAAAGAACAGATACGTAATCAGTAAGCCACCTTGAAAGGCGGGCAGGGCAAAAGCCTCGCCAATAAAACCTCCGAGCGGCTCCGTCTCAGCGGTGACGATGGGAATAATTTCCCCTTGTGAGACTTTTTTAAAATGCGGAATAGGAAAACGTAAAATACGACTGAAAAGCTCAAGACGCAGGTCCCGCAGCATACGTTCACCCACCACACCTCGATAAACATTCAATACATACTTGATGGCACCATTGATCACCACCAACAACAAAAATATCCCACTTAAAAAAAACAAATAATCAAACTGATCTAATGAATACCCCATGACAGAATCGGGGATATTTTTACCATTAATGGCACTATTTATAATATGTTTTGGAACCTCTAAGGAGGCATAGACAATAGGAAAAGAAACCAACGTTAACAACAGAATGAGAACTTGATCCTTCAGGGTGTGCTTGAGAATGTAACGATAAATTGATGGCTCCATGCGATACCCATTCAAGGTAAAAAAAGAGAGATCTTGTTATGTTATACCTTTCATGATGGGTATAACTACACCAATAGCAGGCTAGCTCAATTTATTTAAAAAATGCTTACGCCACAGCTAATGGCCAACACTTGACTTATAAACCACCCAGTACAAGGTGTCTATAAACAAACATCAGCATCGAAATACATGGTATAATGCCTGGCCTTTGTGCTTGTTAATGAGTTTAATCCTTGACCATAAGAGCATGCTGCACAATGGTGTTACTTATTGTTTGTTTATGTAAACAACACCGTTGATACTGTTTGCTTCAGCAAAGTACTTATTGATAAGCACAAGTCAGATAATGAATTAAATGTTGTATTCATCTGTTATTGAGGTAATCGTTTGACAAAATCAATTGCATTGGTTTTGAAAGGGTATCCACGTTTATCAGAAACATTTATTGCACAAGAAATCCATGCTTTGGAACAGCAAGGATTTGCAATTACCCTGATTTCATTACGCCATCCCACTGATCACACCGTACACCCCATTCACCGTGAAATAAAAGCACCTGTTGTATACCTTCCGGAGTACCTGCATCATGAACCTATGCGGGTAATTCGTAGCTTATGGACACAGCTGTTGCGCCCACATTTTTGGTCGACGCTTCGCCTCTGGTGGCAGGATTTTCGTCGAGACCCAACCCGCAATCGAATCCGCCGATTAGGGCAATCCTGGGTGCTTGCCACTGAGCTACCCCCAGAAACACAACAACTGTATGCCCATTTTATTCATACACCAGGCTCAGTAACACGTTATACCAGTCACCTAACAGGTATCCCGTGGTCTGCTTCCGCACACGCCAAAGATATCTGGACGACACCGTCTTGGGATTTAGCGGATAAACTGGAAGACATGGCCTGGCTGACAACCTGTACCCAAAGTAACCAACAATACCTGCAGAGCCTGACCTCACAACCTGATAAAGTGATATTGGTCTATCATGGCCTGGACTTTAACCGTTTCCCCATCACCCCCGAGCCACGCACAACACCACCCTCTACTCAAGTACACATTCTCTCTGTGGGTCGTGCCGTACCTAAAAAAGGCTATGATGTAATTTTAGAAGCACTGGCAAAACTGCCATCTTCATTATCATGGCACTTTACACATGTGGGTCAGGGACCAGAGTTATCCAAGTTACAACATCAGGCAGAGCAACTAGGCATTGCAAATAAAATTACCTGGCAGGGTGCACAGTCACAACAAATGGTACTAAGCCAATACCGCCAAGCAGATATTTTTATTCTGGGTAGTCGCATCACTGAAGATGGCGACCGTGATGGCTTGCCTAATGTATTGATGGAAGCGCAAAGTCAACATGTGGCCTGCATCGCCACGGCAATTTCTGGTATTCCAGAACTCATCATCGATAAACAAACGGGACTCTTAGTTCCACCAGAAGATGTCAGTGCCACAAGCCAAGCATTGCAGCAGTTAATCACCCAACCTGAATGGCGACAAACACTGGCAGAAGCAGGATATAAGCGGGTTACAACACACTTCAGCCTGCAACAAGGGATTGCAACACTCGCTACTTGTTTTGCCGGCTCTTGTAAGCAATGACCCCATTCACTGCAAATAATTCTGCTGAATTTAGTACTGTTGCATTTTATGCGCCACTTAAAGCCCCCAATTACCCAACACCATCAGGGGATCAAAAGATTGCCCAGCACTTCTGGCAATGTCTGGAACTTTGTGGTTGGGCACCAGTATTGGTCAGCCAGCTACGAAGCTTCAGTCGGCAGGGTGAACGACAACATCAAAAACGTCTGGCACGTCTGGGTAAATGGCAGGCCAACAAACTCATCAAACACTATCTAAGCCTGCCAAAAGCGCATCGTCCAAAGCTCTGGTTTACCTATCACCTTTACCATAAAGCCCCGGACTGGTTAGGACCTCGTGTCAGTCACGCGCTCAATATTCCCTATGTCATTGCGGAAGCCTCTGTCGCTGAAAAACAGCGTCATGGGCCTTGGCGATATAACTATAGAGCAACGCTTGCCGCGCTTCGCCAGGCAGATGCGGTTATTAGTCTCAATCCCAAAGACCTAACCGGTATTCAGCCTTACTGTCATGCAACTAACGTGTGCCATTATCTTCCCCCTTTTATGGCTTTACCTGAGCAAGCGGGCCTTCCCAAGTCAACTATTCGCCAACAGCTTGCCCAACAATACGGTATTCCCGAAGACCAACCTTGGTTATTGTCAGTGGCGATGATTCGCCCTGGTGACAAACTCGCCTCCTATCGTTATCTCTTGAGCTGTTTGCAGTCATTACAAAACATACCCTGGCAATGGATTATTATTGGTGAAGGGCAAGCCTTCAGCCAGCTCAAGAAAGAGGCTAATGCGTTAGGAGCTCGTATACACTGGTTGGGTAAGCTTGAAACAACACAAATTACCCCTTGGCTACAAACGAGTGATCTGATGGCGTGGCCCGCCATTAATGAAGCATTGGGTATGGCTATCTTAGAAGCACAAATGTATGGCTTACCGGTTATTACGGGGGCAACACCTGGCGTTTGCAGCCTGTTTTCAGACTCACCCACACAACGTGGTGGATTGATCATTCCTCAACAACAGCCCGATAACTTTACACAGGGGTTATATGAGCTACTGACTCAACCTAGCCTACGACAACAATTAAGTCAGCAGGCTCAACAGTGGAGCCATCAACATCATAGTCTCTTCGCTGCAGCACAACAGCTCAAGCAGTGGTTAACACCTCTGATAGGAAATGCAGATTAATGCTCACGATTTATTGTTTACGTCATGGCACAACCCTGTGGAATCAACAACGCCGCATCCAGGGACGTCAAGACACACACTTGCTACCTTCGGAAGTGTCTCGGCTACAACATCTTGAACTATCTCCAGCCTGGAAACAGTTATGCTGGTATAGCAGCCCACTCATGCGCGCCCAGCAAACAGCCCAGGCACTTGGTATTAACTATCAAATTCTAACGCCTTGGCAGGAAATGGACTGGGGTCACTGGGAAGGACAAACCTTAGCCCATTTACGCCAAGAGCATCCAGAAGAACTTCAGTATCAAGAGCAACGGGGCATCCATTTACACCCCGCTCAAGGTGAGAGCCCTTATCAGGTATTGCAACGCATTACACAGTGGGCAGCTCAGGAGAGTGCTCAACCATCAGCTCATATTCCAAAAGTGATTGTCACCCATAAAGGTGTCATTCGCCCATTACTCGCTGCGGCCACAGGATGGTTAATGCTGGACAAATATCCCACGCGATTAAACTGGCAACATGTACATGGTTTCACCTGGAGTCCAACTCAAGGTTGGCAGCTAAAATCTTTAAACATACCTCTTTCTCACCCACCACAAGACTCCCAGAAGAGTGTTGCAAACGAAAAAAAATAGTTTTGCGGGGAGGCCCTCCTAACGGCGAGCAGGCGAAAATAAAGCCATAGGTAACTGCCAGTGGACCGTTACCTGTTCTTCAATCCAAGGTAAGAATGTATTCAAAAACAGCCAGCATCTGTCATCATGTGCTAGATGATGCGTCATTAGGCCAATAGGGGTAGGTGATTTACCCGGTAGTGTTGAAGTTCGCTGTTGTTGTAAAACACGTAACCATTGCCCCAGGACCTGCCCAGTGCCTGCAAACTGGCGGGTTCGCCAGTTAATAATATCAATATGCACATGAGCGACTTTAAGTCCAGGTACCGTATTTTGCGGACCCAGACCAGACCACCCCCAGTAACCCCAAGCCGGTAAGTGAACCAGCAAATCACTGCGCATTCGATTCCAGGGTGGCACCAGGACGGGTAAAAACTGATCACCAAATAGTCCTGCTAAATAGGTAGCACCACTTTGCAACTCCTTAGCGATTGCCGCTAACGGCCGATCCTCATCAAGCTCACACTTTTTGCGGGTTGCAGGAGCATAATTTTTATGACGATAACCGTGCTGTAAAACCCAGCATCTCGGTTCTGACTGTACACGCCGGGCCAGGCTATTGGTTGCACCTGCAGGAATAACAGCTAAAGCCAATGTGCTACTGTACTGCTGGCGGTTAATTTTAAGTAACTGCTCAAGTGCGGGTGTATAGGTTTGGGCATCGTCATCCCGCCACCAAAGCGGAACCCCACCAAACTGCTGCTGCCATTTATCCAACTCAATGGTGAGTGCCCGCCAAAGTGCTGGTGCTTCATCAAGCAGACTCGTCATTCAGCCACCGTTTGATCATATTCACTGTTTGCCATTGCCCACCCAGGGTAATGGGAGAAGGGGATACCTTAGGGTTTAAACGGACAGCCTTATCAATACACGCTGCCAGTGCCTGAGGAGAAAGCTGTTCAGCTTGCGCATAGTAACAACAGCCGGTAGCTAATAAACGTTGTGCACGAAACAGCTGCTCAGTTTCTTCTGCATTGGCAAACGGTAACAGTAATGCAGGGCACTGTGCGACTAACACATCCATCACGGTATTATAGCCAGCCTGAGAAATAGACAGCCCCGCTGCAGCTAACAGGGATACAAAATCATCCCTTAGTCCTTCAACTTCGATACTGCCATGCGCTATATCCTTACTGGCCTCAGCAAGCGTTTGACGAAGCCTGTCACTACTTCGAGGTCCCAGCAAGAAACGCCATGTCCAATGTGCAATCGTAGAGTAGGGGCGAGCCGCTAAAAGCGCCATGATCATTTGTTCAGCCACAGCACTACTGCCTGCAGATATGACAACTTCCTGCTGAGGTGCAGCCTTCGTCAAATGACCGATCTCAGGTCCGACATAGCCAGTATAGTGAAGTAATGAAGTGATACGGTCTGCTGCAGGAAAGGTATCCTGTAGACGGATAAAGTGCTCATCACTATGGACCAGTACGGCATCAAAGTACTGCTCTAACTGATGAATAACCCAGTCTTGTCGTTGCGGTTCACGCACAAACTTATCCACCAAAATATCCCGCAATGAACACATGACTTTACAGGTACTATGTGCTTTTAACTCCGCCAGAATAGGGGTTAGCTCATGGCTGAATGCCCGACGACCAAAGGGGTACATTTCAACTAAAAAAACATCGGGTGATGCTTTTTTGATTGTGTCCATCAGTACCTGTTGTCGCTGCTGCCAATAACCTGCCGAAACTGGCTGATCCTCAACAGTCACCAGCTCACTGAATGATGCATCAGGTACTTTTACTGGGGGCAACTGGACCCAGTCACACCCCGCAAACAGCGATGGACTTGTCTTCTCACCACCCGCTACAACAGTAACCTTAAACCCTGACTGCAGACAGGCAGCCGCAATACGTGCTAGCCGATATAAGTGACCAACTCCCAGCAAATGCTGGCAATACATCATAATATGGTGAGGCATTACTCCTCCGCCTCAGTAGAATGATCCAATCTATGCTCACCCAGCAGTTTAAGAAATCGCTCAGCAATTCGATCCTGCCCAGTCAGTAATCCATTAATTTGATCGTCCACTAGTGGTGACTGATCCGATAGTTGTTGTAAAGCCTGAACCATACGTTCTGTTGAACCACCTTCATCAGGGTCTAGTACAGACACTAGTCCTAATGCTTCAGCTTGTTTAGCTCGAATAAACTGCTCTAACCGGGGTTTTTTACGTGGCACCAGCAAAGAAGGTTTTCGAAGCGATAAAATTTCACAAAATGTGTTGTAGCCTCCCATCGCCACAACCGCTTTGGCATTGGCCATGAGAGCTTCAATGTGTCGATCAAACGTATGAATCGTGACTTGAGGTAAGCTTGCAGCCCGCTGTTCAAACTGTTCACGCTCTGCTGCTCCCATAAACGGACCAAGGATAATGACTGCAGCAAAGGGCAGACGGGTTGAAGACTCATAAGCCCGTAATACCCAGTCGACTAATTCAACCCCATCACCACCGCCGCCAGGTGTCACCAGCAAATAATGTTCTGGTAATGTACTAAAATCCAACTCTGCGGTTTTAGGGACATGACGCGCCAAATACCCCGTAAAATATAAGTGTGGTTCCACTGGCTCAGGAAAATGAATACCGGCCAGCGGACTCCCTGTTGAAGCTGGGCCATAGACCCAAATATCATCATACAAATCCAACAATTTAGGAGGAATGCCTTTTTGCTGCCACTCTTCGGCTAACCACTGAGGATCATCCATCACATCACGCAATCCCAAAACAGTCTTAACACCTATTTCTCGAAGTACACGCAACGTTGGCTCTACCTCACCTTTAAGCCCTAAGGGTTCCTTATCAACCAGAAATATATCTGGCTGAAAACTCAGTGCCGTATGTTGAATAATCGCTTTACGAATATCCAGCGTCTGCTGTATATCAATATGCAATCCAAGTGATGTGTATTCACCATTATAAAGTTTAATCACTCCTGGGATACGCACATAGTCAACCCTGGCTCGAAACTCAAAACGGCCAATAATGGGTGAGCCTGAAATAATCAACACTGACAGGCCTTTAAAGCGCTTCACCAACGCATGAGCGATTGTACGACAACGTCGTAAGTGGCCTAAGCCATATGTGTCATGACTATAAATCAACAGACGTGCATTGTTCAGTCTAACCTGAGCCATGGACCCTCTCAGTGATTAAGCGTATACCGCCATTTAAACATCATCCGCAGTATACCCTTCACGAATTATTCTCAGCTTCGCATTGGGTATATATTCACGATTTCTTGGAGCTATATAATGCCTTTGTAACGCAGTCCGGTGCAATAAAGCTACTCATCTCTTATAGAAAAACGGCAAACTATAATGCAACACCCGGCGTATTGGTAGACGGTTGAGCTTGAAGAAATTGTTGGAGAGTATGAATTTGTAGCGGCTCAGCCACACCCCGAACACTATAACTACCAAGGAAAACGGTTGGCTCAACCACATTAGCGGCAAATTCTGCCGTTAATAACAGGTCAACGCCTAAAGACTTCGTCAGCTCTTCAAGCCGAGCTGTCCGATTAACCGCTGGCCCCATGACGGTGAAATCCAAGCGAGATAATGACCCTACATTACCATAAACCACTTCACCCACATGAAGTCCCACACCAAACTCCAGTACAGGTAGCCCACGCGCCACTAAGTCTTTATTGAGCTGTTGCAACTGATTGTTGGCATCAATCGCTGCCTGTAACACAGCAGAACAGGCTTTAGCGACTGACCCCAGTGTTTCCGTGGTAAATACAATCAACATGGCATCACCAATAAAACGTAAAACTTCTCCGCCACGTCGAGTGACCGCATTCGTCACCACTTCAAAATAGGTATTCACCAGCTGTAGCATAGGCTCTGTCGACAAAGATTCCGTTAACTCAGTAAAATTGCGTAAATCACTGTACCAAAGTGCACACTCAATCAGTTCTGAATCACCTCGCTTAACCCGGCCTTTTAATATTTTCTGACCTGTTCTGGGTCCAACATAAGTGTTTAATAATGACCGAATAATACTACGGGCAGAAAAGACTTCGAGTACTGGAAGTAGATATAACAATAAAGCCCGCCATTTTTTTAAATCATCTGCTGAAAACCCCTCAGGGTTGTCACTGGCAATGATAAATGCATTCACTGACTGGTCAGAAAACTGCAATGGAAAAGCGACATAGTCAGTCACCCCCTGTGCTTTAAGCTCTTGTAATACAGTATGAGCATGTTCAGGCAAATCCCCTGTAAGGGTGTAGTGCACCATTCGGCCATGTTCACGTACTTCTTCAATAGGGCTACCGCGATAAGATGGAGTACTGTCTATCCCATGAGCAGGGGCAAACACCTCGATTTCATCTTGTTCTCGCCACCAGGTATAAGCACGGCCAGTGATTTCTGGGTCAATCGTGTTTAGTGTGATTCGGATACGTGCCACATCAGCACCCGCTCTTAACAAATGGGCGGCTAAACACTTTAAGAAGAGGGCAGGGTCTGTCACTGCACGGCCTGAAGTTAACAGCCAGCTTACCGTTTCTGAGATACACCAGCCTTCAAACCCACCCCACAAAACCTCTTGCCATATTTCATGTTTATTTGATGCCACAGGCGTTGACTCATTTTTTGTTGAATGATGTGTCTCTTCATTAAACCCTATTAAGTCTTAGTCCCCACCTGCCTCATAATCCAGTCAGGGACTACACTTTTTTCTAAAGGCAGCGCTTAATGCTTGTCTAAAAGGCTGTGACGGTCACACTCACAGCTCAACCTGAGGAATGGCCATTGTATATACCCCATATCCGCCAGCTTCCTAAACGCATTCTGTACGCGGTTAGACAACAGCAAGCCGAAAGTGAGCGTGTTATTGCCTGGGTAGAAATTGTAATTGTGTTACTCTTTATCCTGCTTTATAGCAGCTCGCCGAAAACATTCACCCGTCAGCACAGTATTTTTAACCTTAGTGAGTGGCAAAATGGCTGCTGTTCATTATGGGAACTTATTCAGTCAGAGCCTGTACCCTGGGCACTGGGCGTCTACTTAATTTTTTCAGCTATTCGTTTAATATTAGTTTATCGCCTACCCAGTCGTAATTGGCATGCCTATCTGGCGATATTTATGGATTTTATGCTGCTCTACAGCTTAATCTGGAGTTTTCATATTCAGTATATGCAACCTGCTGCTTTTTATTTAAAAGCACCCACCATGTTGTATGTTTTTATCTTTATTGCGATTCGCGCTTTACGCTTTGAACGACGATTTGTGCTGTTCTCAGGCCTTTGTGCGGCAGTGGGCTGGTTCTTGCTGATGTTGTATGCGCTATACCATGACCCGACTCAGAATCTGATGACCCGTAATTATGTCGAGTACCTAACCTCTAACACAATTTTAGTGGGTGCTGAGCTAGATAAAATAATCACCATTGGCTGTGTAACATTAATTTTGGCAATAGCGATAGGGCGCGGCCGTCATTTGTTAATTGAAGCCGTTTTTGAAAGCAGTACTGTTGAAGACTTATCTCGGTTTGTCCCAGAAACAGTTGTAAAAAATATTTCAACCAGTGAAGAGCGCTTACAAGCGGGTAATGGTGAAGTCAAAGAGGCAACCTTACTCTTCACTGATATTGAAGGGTTTACCAGCCTCAGTGAACACCTGCCCCCAGAACAACTCATCCAAGTGTTAAATGACTACTTCAGTATTATTGCTGAACCTATAAAACGCTATGGCGGCACCATTAACCAGTTTCAAGGAGATGCCATTCTCGCTTCATTTAATATTCCTATTACTGCAGATAATCATGCAGCCAATGCTATTAATACTGCGCTTGCTATTCCTGAAAAGCTCACCATTAGCGAAACAACGTTACGAACCCGTATTGGTATTAATACAGGACGGGTCGTGGGTGGCTTGGTAGGTACGGCTGAGCGATTGACCTATACCGTCCATGGTGAAGCCGTCAACCTTGCGGCTCGGCTTGAAGCATTGAACAAAGACTATGGCACCAGACTTTTAATTACTGAGTCGACTCGACAGGCTGCAGGTGAAGAAACATTTGAATATCAACGGGTCGATAAGATCAAAGCCAGAGGGTTAACACATAGCACTGAAATTTATACGGTTAAGCGCAAACAGACCTCATAAGCAAATAATAGATTTAAGGGTACCTCTAAAAATATATCCTCAAGGCGCAGCTTGCTGTTGGGGTCTTAGCTTGCCCTGCTTCACCTCACGAATAAAGCGTTCCAAGTTTTGCTTTGCCTGTTTGCCATAATTTTTTTCAAAATAATCCGAATAAAAAAACCGGGGTCTTTTGAGTAAAGAAGTAAAAAAGGCAATTTGGCGTTGATAGTACTCGTTGTCACAAAGAGGACTTTCTGCACGGACATTCATGGTATCGTGGAGAAACTCAGACCAGGGTAGGGCAATGCTGGATAAATCAATATCGACAATAAAGCGGCCATCATGGGATTTTGGGGGAGCCTTATGTGTAGTATCCATAATAAGCTGACGAACTTTACCGTTATAAAGCTCACTCAAGCGCTTACAGCTACACTCACTAAAATACTCAGAGCTTTGCAGCTCATTATCCTGCGCGCCACACTCATAGATCACATCGTGAAACCATAACGCAAGCTCTACTGCATCAGGATCATTCAGTTCATCCCTGACCTTATCAAACTGTTCTAAACAAAAAGTAATATGCTCTGCTGAGTGGTAATGCCGCTCAATAGAGTCATAGTATGAATAGAGCCGATTGAATATCGCCTCTGCTTCATCAGAGTCAGAGTCCACCACTCGGCGCCATAAATCAACAAACCGCTCTCGATTCATGCAAACTCCCTCAAGAATCGCCTACCTTACTATTGTAGTAGCTGTACCTGTAGGATTTCATATTGTTGCTGAGCTTCAGCAATCTTACGACTCAGTTGACGCATTACATCCAGTGCAACATCTGGGTTTTCAGTCAACAGTTTTAAAAACAAGTCAGAGCTTATTTTCAGCATTTGCACAGGGCCCTTTGCGCGAATCGTAGCAGAGCGAGGCTGATTAGTAATCACTGCCATTTCACCAATCAGAGCATTTTTGCCACGGACCGCATTAACAACTTCCCCAGCTGATGTATTTGAAACCACTTCCACCTCACCAGACATGACCACATAAGCGCCATCCGGTGACTCACTCTGGTGAAAAATAATTTCCTTATCCCGATAGCATAATGCTTCACTGGTGAATGCCAATAGCCTGAGCTTGTTCTTATCCAGCTTGGCAAACATTGGCACGTGACTAAGCAGCTCAACTTCCTCATTGATATCCACGTGCAAACCCTCAATCGTTATTTTTTTCGTCAGTGCTCAATGCAACAATAACTCAATATCTACAACCCTCGCAAGCACCTCCCCCTACGTATATAAGGATATACGTCACTTATCAACATAACCTAATTTTATTGATGCTATTTTAGGCACGAACAACAATGCAATTAGAAATTTAATATAACAAACAGCCTTTAAAACAAGCTATAACAAATAATATGCGATTATAAGTAGGAAAAAGGTATGATGAGATACTATTAATAGACAATAGATTATGTATTTATAGCCACAGCAAAGGATTTATTGATGGCTGGTATTACAAGGAATATACCGAATGGATCAGGATATCCTCTTAAAGACTTATAGCCCCATCGACAACAGCCTTTATGTCGAGCGCCCGTTTGCAGAACCACGCCAAATAACTGCGATTGTGGATCGCCTTCAAACAGCCCAACAAGCGTGGCGGTCTTTATCTTTACCCGAAAAAATTAAGCTGTGTGCAGCTGCACTTGCACGATTACAAAGTCAACAACTCGAAATAGCTGAAGAACTTTGCTGGCAAATAGGCCGTCCCATTACTCATGCTGCCGAGGAAATAAGGTCATTTACAGAACGATGTAGCTATTTATTACAGATTGCTGAGGAGTCATTAGCACCGCTGCCTATTTCAAGTGATACCACACTCATACGCTACATCAAGCGTATCCCCCTGGGTACCGTCTTCATTATCAGTGGCTGCCATTACCCTTATTTAAATTTAGCTAACTCACTTATTCCCGCATTACTTGCAGGCAACACGGTACTACTTCGTCACTCCCATCAGTCACCGTTATGCGCTGAGCGTTTAGTTGCTGCATTTAAGGAGGAGGGAATGCCTGATGGTGTATTGGAATACCTCCATATCACAGCAGACCAAACCTGTGAGTTGATTGCCTCAAACCAAATTGACTATGTCAGTTATACCGACCAGTATGGTGTTAATCCCGCCATCAGCCAACAACTGGTAGCCTCAGCAAAACCCTGTTACATCGAACTCAGTGGGAAAGACCCTGCGTACATACGCCATGATGCGGATTTGAATTACACCGTACCTCAGGTCATGGATGGCGCATTTTATAACGCAGGACAATCGAATTGTGCTGTGGAACGTATTTATGTTCACCATACTCTGTACAACGCCGTACAAGAGAAAGTCACTCGCTGGGTAAAACAGCTGGTTTTAGCGCGCCCCAACTTACCTGAAACAACCCTTGGACCCCTGGTCAATCAAGCCGCAGCAAATCATGTTCGAAACCAGCTCAAGCAGGCGTTAAAGCAAGGTGCAACCCCCTTAATTGACCCGAACCTCTTCAAAAATGCACCACCTCACTCACCTTATGTTGCCCCTCAAGTACTGACTAACGTCAAACAAAGTATGGCCATTATGCAGCTGCCCACCCAAGGCCCGCTGGTCACCATCACTCCCGTAAACTATGATGCCGAAGCAATCGCCTTAATGAATGATTGTCAGTTTGGCTGCTCTGCAGGTATTTTTACCGAAGATATTGAATCCGTTGAACTGATTGGCGAGCGATTAAACACTGGGACGGTTTATATGAACCGCTGTGACCTGATTGATCCAGCACTCAGTTGGCGAGGCTGTAAACAGTCAGGTATAGGCTCGTCTTTATCACGAACCGGCTTTGATCAACTGACACGACCCAAGTCTTTTTATTTACAAGCTTCTAGTGGCAGTAAAACCAGTGGTCATTGGATACTCAAGGTGGCTAATTAGGTGGGAAGGGGGCGTACCCTTAAACAGGCTAGAGCAGCCTGTTTAAGAGGGAGCGGTATTTATATTTAGGCAATCAATTACATATTGGGATAATTAGGACCACCACCAGCCTCAGGCGTTACCCATGTAATATTTTGTGCAGGATCTTTAATATCACAGGTTTTACAGTGCACACAGTTTTGCGCACTAATCTGAAATTCCGGCTGGCCTTGCTCATTCTCAATCACCTCATAGACACCTGCAGGACAATAACGCTGCGCAGGCTCCGCATATTTAGGCAGGTTATCACTGATTGGAATGGACATATCAGCTAACTGTAAATGGCATGGCTGATTTTCTTCATGGTTGGTAAAAGATAAATAAACTGAACTTAACTTATCAAAGGTCAGCGTATTATCTGGTTTAGGATAATTTAGTGGTTTTGCATCAGCAGCAGGAGTTAGGGTTGCATAATCGGGTGTGGCATCTTTCAATGTAAAAGGCAATTTGCCACGCATAATATTTAAATCAAAAAAAGCAAATGCAGCACCCACAATATTACCAAATTTATGCATCGCCGGACCGAAGTTACGTTGCTCATGTAACTCATCATGTAACCATGATGCTTCAAAAGCACGCTCATACTCATCCAATGTATCCCCTTGCCGACCTTGACCCACTGCAGCAAATACGGCCTCAGCCGCCAACATGCCGGATTTCATTGCCGTGTGAGTTCCTTTAATCTTGGCATAGTTCAATGTACCCGCATCACAGCCAATCAACACACCACCAGGAAATACCATTTTGGGCAGTGCCTGGGGTCCACCTTTGGTTATCGCCCGAGCACCATAAGAAACACGCTTACCACCTTCTAAATAATGGCGAATTACTGGATGTAATTTATGACGCTGAAATTCATCAAAGGGGCTGACATAGGGGTTGTGATAGCAAAGGTCAGTGATCAACCCCAGCGCCACTTGATTATTTTCAAGGTGATATAAAAAGGTCCCCCCCAAACTACCTGACTCTTTAAGTGGCCAACCTGTAGTATGCACCACTAACCCAGGCTCATGTTTTTCTGCAGGAATATCCCATAACTCTTTGATACCAATACCGTAATGTTGTGGGGTTTTACCCGCATCAAGGTTATATTTGGCAATCAGCGCTTTACCTAAATGCCCCCGACAGCCTTCCGCAAACAGTGTATATTTTGCTTTCAGCTCCATCCCTGGCATATAACTATCTTTAGGCTGACCATCGTTACCAACCCCCATATCACCCGTAATCACCCCCTGGACATGACCTTGCTCATCATAAAGTACTTCTGCTGCTGCAAAGCCTGGGAATATTTCAACACCTAAACTTTCTGCTTGCTCGGCTAACCAACGACAAAGATTACCCAGGCTGACAATGTAATTACCTTCATTATGCATGGGGCGTGGTACTAAAAAATTAGGTATTTTTATTCCCTTTTCTTCGTTGGGCAAAACATAAATATCATCCCGTAATACTTTTGTGTTAAGTGGGGCTCCACGTTGCGCCCAATCAGGAAACAGTTCATCCAGTGCTGTGCTTTCGATGACTGCGCCAGATAGAATATGAGCCCCTACTTCAGAGCCTTTTTCTACTACACATACCGTGATTTCCCGCTCTTGTTGCTGAGCTAACTGCATTAGTCGACAGGCGGAAGATAATCCTGCTGGACCAGCACCTACAATAACAACATCGAATTCCATCGACTCTCGTTGCACGGCTTATCTCCTCTAGGTAGGCGATTTAAGTAACTCGCTGTATTTATATGTTTACTAAAACGTTGTTGAAGAATACGTTTTGTTTATTGATTTGTTGCTTTTTTGCATTATTTTGAATGAGCTATGTGTCGTATAACCTGACATAAAATCATCACTTACCCAAACATCTACAGCAGTTCAATCCAATGATGTGAAAAAATATCTTTTTTGCGCATTTTAAACGCTTGTTTGATTTTTGTCTAATAAGCGCGTAATTTATGTCAACCAGCATACGACCCTATTTAGCAGTACTATCTGTCTGTGTATTGACTATTTTCTCTTGGATATTCGTTCGGTGGTGAAAACCACCACATTAGAAGATAATGTAATAATGAGAAATAGCCTGGCCAATATGACATAAAAACCATGTTAGTGTTGACTTGACCTGTTGTAGGTTAACGTTCAAGATACAGCAGATTACATGTACTACTGTCGTATTTTAAAAGAATGAATTCCGCCAGGGATACTGGTGGTGGCATTAATAAACATCATAATGAGGACGCTATGAAAGTTCTTGTAGCGGTTAAGCGAGTTATCGACTATAACGTCAAGGTCCGCGTCAAACCTGACCACTCTGATGTCGACCTGAACAATGTTAAAATGGCAATAAACCCATTTTGCGAAATTGCTGTAGAAGAAGCTGTTCGCCTGAAAGAAAAGGGCGTTGCCAGTGAAATTGTTGTGGTCTCTATTGGCCCTAAAGAAGCCCAAGAGCAAATTCGGACCGCACTTGCCCTGGGTGCTGATCGCGGTTTACTCATTCAAACTGAGGAGATGCCTTCCTCCCTGGGTGTGGCTAAGCTGCTAAAAGCGGTTGTGGATCAAGAGCAACCACAACTTGTTATCCTCGGTAAACAAGCCATTGATACGGATAATAATCAAACCGGCCAAATGCTTGCCGCATTAACCGATTACCCACAAGGTGCGTTTGCCTCTGCTATTGAAGTAGAAAGCGACCACATCAATGTCACGCGTGAAGTGGATGGTGGTTTGCAAACACTGAAACTATCTTTGCCCGCGGTCATCACTGCAGACCTGCGTCTCAACGAACCCCGTTATGCATCACTGCCGAATATCATGAAAGCCAAGCGTAAGCCTCTGGATACAAAAACACCGGCAGATTTAGGGGTAACGCTCACCAATACCCTGAAAACAGTGAACGTCGAGCCTCCCGCTGAGCGCCAGGCAGGTATCAAGGTTGCCAGTGTGGAAGAGTTAGTGGACAAGCTAAAAAATGAGGCGAAGGTGATCTAATGAGTATTTTAGTTATTGCTGAGCATAATAACCTGGAGTTGCATAAGCCTACACTGAATACCGTTACTGCAGCCCTCGCACTGGGTGATGAAGTTGATATCCTGGTGGCGGGTGCCGCATGTGGCAAAGTGGCTGAGCAAGCAGCTCAAGTGGCTAAAATTCGCAAAGTCCTGTTAGCAGATCATACTGGCTATGAGCATCAACTGGCTGAAAACGTCGGTAAACTGATTGCCACAATAGGGAAGAACTATACCCATATTTTGGCACCTGCAGGCACTCAGGGTAAAAATACACTGCCCCATGTCGCTGCATTACTGGATGTCGATCAACTCTCCGATGTTATCCGAATTGATAGCCCAGATACCTTTGCCAGACCAATTTATGCAGGCAATGCCATTGCGACAGTCCAGTCTAGTGCAGCCATCAAAGTCATGACAATCCGTGCGACTAACTTTGACGCAGCAGAAACTAATGGCAACGCACCGATTGAAACTCTGGATGATGCCTTCAGCACAGAAGCAGTCACCTTTATTAAGGAAGAACTGGCACAGTCGGACCGCCCTGAACTGACCGCAGCAGATGTTGTTATTTCGGGTGGCCGCGGCATGGCGAACGGTGAAAATTTCGAAATGCTTTACACCTTAGCTGATAAGCTCAATGCCGCAGTGGGTGCATCCCGAGCAGCGGTTGACGCAGGCTTTGTACCCAATGATATGCAAGTAGGGCAAACGGGTAAAATTGTCGCGCCTAACCTATATATCGCCGTCGGTATTTCAGGGGCTATTCAACACTTAGCAGGTATGAAAGACAGCAAGGTAATTGTTGCCATCAACAAAGATGAAGAAGCCCCCATTTTCCAAGTTGCAGACTATGGCCTGGTGGCAGATCTTTTTGAGGTCGTACCTCAACTGGAAAATCTATTGTAACAAGCCAATGCCCTCTGCAGGGCTTATTATGGCATACCCACTTTTTTTAATAGTGGGTTAATATCAGAAGATGCGGGTAGCTAAACCTTCAAATGACAAAGGCATCTTCTGATAACCAATGTGCTCACAGTTTGCAGTCAGTGCAGCACAGAATACAAAATAAGCATGATAACCGCACCAATAGACTACAGGTGTGGTAAAACTTAGTAAGAAAATAATACTTAAATTCTTTTTATGTTACATGCTGAGTTTAATAACATGACTTGTGAAAGCATCAGTATTAAGGATAAACTGGCTGGATTAACTTGGACGAAATAACCAATTAAGTCCAGAATATACTCATAGCAGTGATGACATTTATCGTGTTAAGACTGTTATGAAGTTGACTGTAGCGAGCTGATTCGCTCATCGGTTGGAGCCACTGTTCATACCCACAGGGTTTTGCTATTTTATTCAGATTCACCCTGTTCAGTGGCACTAATGCTGATCTAGTAAGATTTATGCCGAGGAGTGTTCCATTTGATTAAAATCCTTGTTGCCGATGATCATGACCTCGTCCGCACTGGCATCACCCGTATGTTACAAGATGTCAATGAGTTGGAAGTTGTCGGCGAAGCACGATCTGGAGAAGAAGCTGTTGACATGGCTCGTCGATTGGTACCTGATGTTGTGCTGATGGATGTTAAAATGCCGGGCATTGGTGGACTGGAAGCAACACGAAAAATTACACGATCCAATCCCAATGTTAAGATTATTGCGGTCACAGTCTGTGATGATGAGCCATTCCCATCACGCTTATTACAAGCTGGGGCTTCTGGATATGTTACTAAAGGCGCGGCACTGGATGAAATGGTCACGGCTATTCGCATGGCCCATCAAGGTAAGCGATATATTAGCCCTGATATCGCCCAGCAGCTGGCGCTAAAACAGTTTGATCAGGAAGGTAAACAGTCTCCTTTTGATAGCCTGTCTGAACGGGA
Source organism: Zooshikella sp. RANM57 (assembly GCF_050749885.1). Classification (NCBI taxonomy): domain Bacteria; kingdom Pseudomonadati; phylum Pseudomonadota; class Gammaproteobacteria; order Oceanospirillales; family Zooshikellaceae; genus Zooshikella; species Zooshikella sp. RANM57. Next base: position 512,493 of record NZ_JBOIUB010000002.1, read on the forward strand.
AATTCAAATTGCAATGATGATTGTAAACTGCCACAAAGTTCAGGCTATTTCTGACAAGCTATGCCTCAGCCCAAAAACCGTCAACAGTTATCGCTACCGAATCTTCGACAAACTGAATATTTCCAGTGATGTTGAGCTGACATTATTAGCCGTCAAGCATGGTATGTTAGATACAGAAACCATTCGTTAGGTTACTGTCTGTTAAGCAATAGTTGTATCCTAATGGTCAAGGTGCACTTACTTCAGAAGTGCACCCTGTATGGTTTGTTATTTATCTTACTATGCATGAACTACCTGCCATTCTTTTCCCCAATGTTTATCCCCTCAAGAAAACGTTACAATAGTGAATAAAACATACACTGGCGTATTTTTAGTGATTGGCTATTAACTTACCAACTGACTCGTTTTAGCGACCAACATGACTCAAGCGGCTACCAGTACATTTGATGCTAAACATTTTCTCAAGCTCACCCCCAAACTGCCTGGGGTTTACCAAATGTATGATCAGCAGGATAAAATCTTATATGTAGGCAAAGCAAAAAGCTTGCGTCAACGATTAGCCAGCTATTTTAGCAGCCAGCCCCTGGCCCCTAAAACCAATGCATTAGTTAAAAAGATTGCTCGGGTTGAAACCACCATCACCAACTCTGAAACAGAAGCACTTCTGCTTGAACAGAACCTAATTAAGGCCTTGAAACCGCCCTACAATATTTTACTGCGTGACGATAAGTCCTATCCCTTTATTTACCTGTCTAATGACCCATTTCCACGCCTTAGTTTACACCGAGGCCGACGTAAAGCGCCTGGGGAATACTTTGGACCTTTTCCTTCTGCTTATTCAGTAAAAGAAAGCCTGAACTGGCTACAAAAAATATTTCAAGTTCGCCAGTGTGAAAATAGCTTTTTTAGCAACCGGAGTCGACCTTGTCTGCAGTACCAGATTAAGCGTTGCAAAGCACCTTGTGTGGAGCTCGTGAGTCAGGAAGAATATGCCAAAGATGTTACCCAATCTCGATTATTTTTGCAGGGCAAAAGCCAACAACTGATGTACGACCTGATAGAGGAAATGGAACAAGCCGCTAGTCAATTGGAATTTGAGCAGGCCGCAATCCTCAGAGACCGAGTCAATCATTTACGTCAAATTCAGGAGCAACAAGCCATTGTGGCTTCAGGCCAAGGTGATCATGACTGTATCGCCTTCATAGAACAACAAGGTGTAATCTGCTTTGTGGTTTTAATGATCAGAGGAGGGCGTCTACTAGGCCAACGTACTTTTTTTCATGATATTGCCCTTGAGCTGACTCACGAAGAACAGTTACAAGAATTTCTGGCACAGTTTTATATATCTAATGCCAAGCAGAGAGATTTTCCAACAGAAATCATTACCTGCCAGGCAATACCCGAGCCCGATATTTTTATCACTGCCTTACAACAGAGCTGTGGACAGCGGATAACCTTGAAACATAATGTAAGGGCTGAACGCTTAAGCTGGTTACAATTAGCAGAAAAAAATGCCAAGCAACAGCTTGCAGGTCGTCTTGCCAATAAACAGCATATGCAACAGCGCTTTCAGCAATTACAAACCTTATTGCAGTTGACCTTTTTACCAGAACGTATTGAGTGCTTTGATATCAGCCATACTCAGGGTGAAGCGACAGTTGCTTCTTGTGTTGTCTTTGGCCAAGAAGGCGCTATAAAAAAAGATTACCGCCGTTATAACATCCAAAATATTACCCCAGGTGATGATTACGCTGCCATGCAGCAGGCACTTCAACGGCGCTTTGCCCGTACCGCAGAAGAGGGCTGTATTCCCGATGTGTTGCTTATTGACGGAGGCAAAGGTCAACTCAGCATTGCACAACAGGTGCTGGCAGATTACTCATTATCAACTATCACACTGATTGGGGTCGCCAAAGGCCCTTCAAGAAAACCTGGGCTAGAAACACTACTGATCACAAATAGCCTACATACGATGTATAAACAAGTTGATCCTACGCCTGATCATGGTGGTTTTCTGCTCATACAACAGGTGAGGGATGAAGCGCATCGCTTTGCTATTGCGGGTCACCGAAATAAACGCAGTAAGGCCCGACAGCAGTCTATTCTTGAGCATGTACCCGGTATTGGGCATAAGCGACGCCAGGCATTACTGAAATATTTTGGTGGTATACAAGGTATTAACAGCGCCACTGTCACTGAACTGCAAAAAGTGAAAGGTATTAGTAAATCGCTGGCACAACAGATATATGATACTTTACATCACGAATGAAGCCTCTACACTAGCGGCCGATAAAAGAATAATGCCAACCAAGGAATAGCCCAGAAGTCGCATGAACATTCCGAATTATTTAACGTTACTCCGCATTGTCCTGATTCCCGTTATCGTACTTGTTTATTATTTACCTCAGCCGTGGAGTTACCAGGCCAGTGCCTGCATATTTGCCCTAGCCGGTATTACTGATTGGTTTGATGGCTATTTAGCCCGTCGACTAAACCAGGCTACGCCTTTTGGTGCCTTTCTAGACCCTGTTGCCGACAAATTGATGGTGGCTATCGCGTTGGCGTTATTGGTCGAGGAGTTCTCACACATTTGGCTGACTATCCCTGCCATTATTATTATTGGTCGTGAGATTGTCATTTCTGCACTAAGAGAGTGGATGGCCGAAATAGGCAAAAGAACCAGTGTTGCGGTTAGTTTTATAGGCAAGTTAAAAACTGCCGTACAAATGTTAGCCATCTTTTTATTATTGGCATCACCTGCAGGGTATCTCTCGACTATTTTTTATATCGGAATAAGCTGCCTCTATCTCGCGGCAATACTCACCTTATGGTCTATGGTCGTTTATTTACGCACAGCGTGGGCAGATCTAGCCCCCTTAAAAGAGTAAAGAGCAATCATCTTTACCTCGTTCTTTTAGTTATAATGACGGTTTTTATTAATAACTGCTTGACAGAAAAGCTGAGATGCCTAAAATACGCAGCGTGTCTCAGGCGGGAATAGCTCAGTTGGTAGAGCACAACCTTGCCAAGGTTGGGGTCGCGAGTTCGAGTCTCGTTTCCCGCTCCATTTGAGATTAGGCTGGGTGGCAGAGTGGTCATGCAGCGGACTGCAACTCCGTGTACGCCGGTTCGATTCCGACCCCAGCCTCCATTTTCTTAGCAACAACTTCCCAATCTTTAGATTTGTTGCTAAGCACTACCTTTATACTTCCCCTCTAAAAAATCTTTGTAATAACGTTGATAACGTCCCGTTTTTTTTAGCCAATGCAGACCTTTATTAAATGTCTTTAATAGTTTTTCTGAAGACGCTTTACCCTTGGGAAAGAGTAAGCTAACTGGGTAACGTATCAATGGTTTTGGGTGATATGTAATACGCTTAGCGACATCAGGAGCAAGATGCTCCACTAATAAAAAATGCCCAGAAGTATAAGGGGTGACAAAGATATCAATTCGTCCCCGCAGCAGCATATTTAAATTATTAATATCTTTTTTATTAACAATAATATCAAGCGTTTTGTTATCCACCGCTTGCCATAGTTCTTTATTGTAAGAGTAACCACGGGTAATCCCAATTTTATAAGGCTTTAAATCCTGTAATGTGGTCCAGTTTGGGATGGATGTTTCCCGCAGATGGAACAATAATACTCGCTCAGTATAAAGCGGTTCACTGCAATGAAATTTTAACCGTCGGTAATCGACACAAGCCCAAAAAGCACTGGCATCGACTTTGCCTTTTTCTGCATCAGTGATATTTCTGTCCCAAGAGTTATGATAGATAAATAACACCTGAAATCCTTGATGATTAAACGACTCCGTAATGATGTGATTAATAAAACCACCATGCTTATAGCCTTTCACAGACCAGGGATGAAACTCACCAATGGCAATTTCAACAACCTTCTGATCGCCTGCCCAGGATGAACTTATCCCCGCCCAACACCCGCAGATGAATAATAACAACTGACAGATAATCGACTTCATATCACCCATAACCTTACATTCACACTATTCGGTATTTTTTAGTTATAAAACCAATTGGTTCATTGTCTTGCTCACAGCACTTCACGCTAACCATGGTTTGGTATAAGCTCAAAGGGCCTTTAATTTGCATTATCATAGATACAAGAGTAGGGCAGTACACAGCTTTTCCAAGCTTCATGATGTTATTGATGTAGGTTAATATGGATACGCTTTATTATATTGGGCTTGTATGTGGTGGCGTTTTTGCCATCACAGGTGTCATCGCCTCACAAAACAAAGGACTTGATATTTTTTCGGTCGTCTTATTAGGCGTAGTCACTGCCATTGGTGGCGGCACCATTCGTGATTTACTGTTGGCTAACCATCCTATTTTTTGGATTGCAGATTTAAATTTTTTATGGGTTGCTATTTTTGCCTCTATTCTTGCTTTTTTTACCGTCAACATTATTTCAAATAAACAGGCTTTATTACTGTATTTGGATGCATTAGGTGCTTCATTATTTGCAATTTTAGCTACACACAATACGCTACAAGCTAATTATCCCGAGATTGTGGCTATTATTATGGGACTCATTACCGCAATTTTTGGTGGAATTCTTCGTGATGTGTTAACAGGACGTCCTACCTTACTGATGAGCCAGGAACTCTATGCCACCCCCTTATTAGTGGGCTCCACGGTGTTAGCCTTGCTGTATCATTTCAATTTACAATTTACGGCACTGATACCACTCAGTATTGCAATCACTTTTTTATTTCGGGCTGCATGCATTTACTTTCATATCCATTACCCAGCCTGGCTCTGCCGGCAATAGTCCGCTTCACTTAACTTACTATACGTACCATAAACCCCAGTACAGTCACTTTACATTACAAGCGCCGTATACCTGCCGACAGGTTTTCAAACCGTCAACTATGCTTATCAAATCAAGATTGGACTTCTGCCACAAGGAAGCAGGGAAATGAGTGATAGAGCCTTTGAGCATATTTTGATCATCATGTTTGAAAACCAATATCGCAGCTATGTTCTGCAGAATCCCTATATGCAGTCACTTGCACGACAAGGAATAGAGTTAACCCAATACTATGGTGTTATGCACCCCTCACAAACGAATTACATCGCCTCCATTGCAGGTGAACTTTGTAATATGAGCGATGATGAACCTCCCCCCAAATTACTAACCCAAAAAACCATTGTTGATTTAATTGAGGCGTCTTCGGAACAAATAGACTGGCGTGCCTATATGGAAAGTTATAACCCCGAAAACAATCCCTGGCATCCCAACTTCCAACCCAAAGATGAGTACCCTTATTTAGAAAAACATAACCCTTTTTCGTCCTTTGCTCAGATCGTTGAGAATAAACAACGTTGGCAAAAAATTGGTAATGAAACGGATTTTTGGAAAGCCATTTGTCATGACACCTTACCAGAATATGCCTGGTTTACGCCTAATATGTGGAGTGATGGGCACTACCTCTTGGGTACGAAAGAAGAACCACATGAACGAGCACCTATACTTGTCAATCAACTGGCAACATGGCTGGAAGGTTTTTTTAGTGACTTACGCTTTCCTGGACCCAATAGTTTATTACCGAAAAAAACCCTGGTTGTTGTCACCTTTGATGAAGCCGACTTTGAAGCAGATTATGACCAACACCGGAAGTATACTTACGATGGCCCCAACCAAATCTATACGGTACTGCTTGGTGATATGATTAAATCTGGTCAACAACACGAAGGGTATAATCACTATAGTTTGTTAAAAACAATCGAAAAAAACTTTAATCTCAATCACCTCGGTAAAAATGATCAGCATGCAAACTGGTTTCAATTTTTATGGGGAAAACAATTTTCCTGGGGTAAAAAGCAAAAAACACCTTTAATCAACATTAAAACACTGGCAGCAGCATCATTTGCAGGACGATTATTTTGCGTTTCAGTTAAAAACTACAATGTGATGTGTCATATTTATGATGGCACCTGCTGGAGTGAAGGCAGCTTTATCACTGAAGCCCAAATTACCTCAGCGAATCTACTGTCAATGCATCACAAATTATGTCTATTTTTAGAAACTTCTGACCATCATTTAATGCGCTTTAATTATCAGTTAAACACTGGCTGGCAAGAAGTAAAATGCACGGCTACTGATCCAACCTTTGTTGAAGGTTTAACAAGCCTGACCCAATCCATAGTGATTGATAACCAAGAATTTGCTGCCATAGCTTTTAAAGATGCACAACATCAAGTCCAATGGCAGCTGTATCAAAATGGCCAATGGCAACCACCTCAAGCAATAGGACATCAAGTCGAAAATTCAATACAACTTGGTAATCTGGGTACCTGCCTCTACCTATTATTTCCAGAATTGGAAAAACAAACCCTGGTCTGCACAACGTGCAATTTAGCCCCTTGGAATGTTGTTACTGTCGCTGAGAGCAAATATGCTGGACCATGGGATGATGCAGTCCAGTTTCAATGGTCAAAAAATGCTTTCCCGCTGTGTCATTATGCCCATGAACCCAACCCAGTCACTTCTGGAGAAGATGAACCCACAACAACACACATTAAGGGCACAACACCTTTAGCCTGTGCCGAGCTTGATGGCGTACTGCATCTTGTTCATCCTGGCGTTTCACAGCAGCAGTTAATGACTGAAACTTTTTCGTTAGCGGGTATCTTAACGGCACAGTATAGAGTGTCCTATAACCCAGCTCAGCAACAAACCACATCAAATGGCTATGGCACCCAATTGGAAGTAGGCTGGAGCAATTCATCTTTAATCACTAATGCTCAGCTAGGTGAAAATGGCACACTCAAGCTCACTCGTTTTAAACATCAACTGTGCCTGCTATTTCAGAGTACTACCAGTGATACCGTTGAGATGATAGAAGGGCAATACCAGGTTGAGCCTATCAAAATGTGACAATTTTTTGCTATATTGGCTACATCTTATGTAATGCTATTATTAATAATGTGCCTCTATTTGCTTGTAAGTAGGATTAGCAGAGAAGGATGTAGCAATGGATCTTTTTAATAAAATCCGCGGTGAATTTATCGACATCATTGAATGGACTGATGATAGCCGCGACACCATGGTTTACCGCTTTGAACGATATAATAACGAGATCAAAATGGGCGCCAGGCTCATTGTCCGAGAGTCTCAGATAGCGATATTTATCAACAAGGGCAAAATTGCTGATATATTTGAACCGGGTGATTACACCCTCGAAACAGATAATTTACCTATTTTATCAACCTTACAAGGCTGGAAGCATGGCTTTCACAGTCCGTTTAAAGCTGAAATTTATTTTATCAATACCCGTCGTTTTACGGATTTAAAATGGGGAACCAAAAACCCAATTACCCTCCGCGATCCTGAATTTGGTCCCATGCGTATTCGTGCCTTTGGTACCTATGCCATACGCATAACTAACGTCACAAATTTTATTAAAGAAATTGTAGGCACTGATGGACACTTCACCACAGATGAAATTACCAGCCAACTAAGAAACCTTATTGTTTCCCGTTTTGCAGACATTCTTGGCGAAACCAAAATCCCCATATTGGATATGGCCGCTAATTATGATGAACTTGGCGAGTTTATCTGCCAAAAGATTCATGATGACTTTTTGGCCTATGGTATTGAAATCACCAAAATGTTGGTAGAAAACATATCATTACCCACAGCAGTTGAAGAAATACTGGATAAACGTACAAGTATGGGCATTATGGGTAACTTGCAACAGTACACCCAGTACCAAACAGCAACCGCAATTGAAAAAGCCGCTGAAAATGAAGGAGGCTTGGCCGGTGGCGGCATGGGTATGGGCATGGGTTTTGCTATGGCAAATCAAATGGGGCAAAACATGCAACAGAATCAACAGCACAGCCAACCTTCTGCTGCAGTGCCACCACCATTACCACAAGAGAAACCCTTTTATGTCGCCATTAATGGTCAACAGCAGGGGCCTATGCCAATAAGTCAGCTACAACTATTAGTTAATAATGGCTCAGTCACCAGGGAAAGCTTAGTCTGGTGTGAAGGGATGAGTAACTGGGAAAAAGCATCTGACGTTGAAACATTAAGTCAACTATTTGCTGCTACACCACCACCCTTACCACCACTTTAATACTTTTCATCCAGCACGGACGCTGGTTTCCATTATCAACACAAGTCACAGTGAGTCGTACCTATGACCAGCAGTCCTCCACCCATTCCTCAAAAACAAGAAAATACAGACACAAACCGATCTAAACCTCAAATCAGTAGCAACTTTAAGTGCCAACAGTGTGGAGCCAAATTAACATTTAAACCTGGTACTCAAGCATTAGTGTGTCAGTACTGTAATTTTAAAAATGATATAAAAACCAGCAAGGAGACAATTGAAGAGCTTGATTATCATGAATATTTAAATAAAGCAGAAGCAGGGGATGTAACAGAAGAAAAGCTTTACATTAAATGTAATGCCTGTGGTGCTGAGTCGACCTCTGCTGCCAATATCACATCACAAGAATGTGCATTTTGTGGAAGTGAAATAGTATCAACCGCACACTCAAAAAAACTCATCAAGCCTCGCTCTTTATTGCCTTTTAACGTCACACGAAATACGGCTAAGAAAAGCTATAAAGAGTGGTTGAATAGCTTATGGTTTGCACCCAATGCGTTAAAAAAGAAAGCACGACTCAATGTAGCATTAAATGGTGTTTTTGTACCACATTGGACGTTTGATACAAAAGCAACCAGTGATTACACTGGCGAACGAGGTAAATATTATTATGTTACAGTAACCAAAACTCGCACTAATGCTGAAGGAAAGCAAGAAACCTATACCGAACGAGAGCGACGTACTCGTTGGTATTCAACAACAGGTAGAGTTTATAATTTATTTAATGATGTATTAGTTTTAGCCAGTCGTACTTTACCTAGAAAATACACTGAGGCACTTGAACCCTGGGATTTAAACAATTTAGTGCCCTATAAGGATGATTATCTAAGTGGTTTCAAAACCGAAAGTTATCAGGTCAATTTAAAACAGGGATTTACATTGGCTAAAGACATTATGGATGATGAAATTCGTGAAACAATAAGAAGAGATATTGGTGGAGATGATCAACGTATTCATTCCGTCAACACACACTACAAGGATATATCCTTTAAGCACATTTTATTGCCCGTATGGATCAGTGCGTATCGCTATCATGAAAAAGTCTACCGCTTTTTAGTCAATGCCCGCACGGGTGAAGTACAAGGTGAACGCCCTTACAGCTGGGTTAAAATCACATTAGCGGTGTTAGCGGTTATTGCTGTAGGTGTTGGTATTTTCCTTTGGCATCAGTCATTGTAGTAAATTAAAAGTGAGCGTGGGGGAGTTAATAAATCATATAAAAATCCGAATAGGATAGCCGCTTTATCAAATAAGCCTTTATATGATTTATTTGCTGCTCAATGACTCACTTTAAAAAAGTGAGAAAAGACTAATGACAAAACATCCGATTAGTCATTTATGAATACAACAGAAAGGGTAAATTTAACTACAAAAACAAGAAAATATTAAAAAGCAATATACAGCAGAAAATGATGAGCTTCATCAAAAAAGAAGTGGTGCCCGGGGCCGGACTTGAACCGGCACGGAGTTAACCTCCGAGGGATTTTAAGTCCCTTGCGTCTACCAATTTCGCCACCCGGGCATCATATTCTGAAATGATCTACTGAAAGGATGATTTTGTCAATCCTGTTAATCGGCTTTAGCAAATCAGTCAAACCAAACCATCATTACCAACCAATTTAACTTAAACGATTTATCTGTTTAAGCTTGCTTAGCCGTGATGCTTGCTGCTTTGCTGGGCCGTTTCCCCTCAGCGACGAGGCGTATTATACATATAAGTATTATATTGGCAAGACTTATGTCATACACTTATAAAAATGCTTAATAATGTTGTGGCAGTTGAAAGAAATAGACTGCAAGAGCAGCACATCCCGCTGGACAAACGATAAGCATCAAAACAAACTGAAAGCAGTATCAAGACAATACCGGTGTACTCAACATATATCAGCAAAAGATACAACAAAACCGGTATATAGAGTGAAGCACATACCTATAACGGATTAATAGGGCCAGGCAATAAAGGAGTCATTGCTATGGCGTACAACTACACACCAACATCACTAAGGACAGTAAATTATGCCAGAAACGAAACATAGTCCCACCCAACTTTCAGCTGACAACACTAACTACAAAAAAATGTCTCCGCCATCACGTTATGATGTCGTCATTATTGGTGGTGGTGCCGCAGGTACAGCCTGTGCCAGCAGCTTACTAAAAAGAACAAAACAGCTACGCATTGTTATTGTTGAACCCAGCGAGCATCATTATTACCAACCTGGGTGGACATTAGTTGGGGCAGGGGTATTTACTCAAGCGCAAACCATCCATAAAACTGCGGACTCTTTACCTAAACAGGTAACCTGGATTAAAGCAGAAGCCACAACCATTGATCCTTACCAGCATCTTGTTAGCCTCAACAATGAAGAGCGGTTAAGTTATCAAACACTCGTCGTCTGTCCTGGACTCAGCCTGAATTGGCAGGCTATCAAAGGCTTACCAGAAGCACTTGGACAACAGGGAGTTACCTCCAATTATCACTTGGATTTTGCACCTTATACCTGGCAGCAAGTAAAGCGATTGACGAAAGGTAGAGCCATTTTTACGCAACCAGCCATGCCCATAAAATGTGCAGGTGCACCACAAAAGGCAGTTTATTTATCATGTGATTACTGGCGACAACAACAGCAATTAGCCCAAATCGACGTTGATTTTCATTTAGCAGGAGCCGCCTTATTTGGTGTGTCAACATTTGTACCCGCTCTACAAAGCTATATTGAGCGCTACGGGGTTAATCTACACTACAATTCAAACCTGATAGAAGTTGACGTAAATACTCAAACAGCTTATTTCTCCCAAACTACAGCAGATGATCAAACAGAAACCATTGGCAAACCATTTGATTTACTCCATGTTGTTCCTCCCCAACAGGCACCTGCATTTATTCGTAACAGCCCACTCAGTAATGCGGCAGGTTGGGTCGATGTTGATCCTTATACACTAAGACATAACCAGTTTGATGATATCTTCAGTCTAGGAGATGCCGCTTCAACCAGTAATGCCAAAACAGCCGCCGCAATCCGTAAACAAGCGCCTGTGGTTGCAGAAAACCTATTAGCATTTTTAAAAGGTCACTCACTTACAGCCTGCTACGATGGCTATGGTGCTTGTCCACTCACTGTTGAGCGCGGAAAAGTGATTCTTGCGGAGTTCGGTTATGATGGAAAACTACTGCCCACGCTACCACTCAACCCAACGATTCCAAGACGTAGCTATTGGCAGTTGAAAACCCATGGTCTGCCCTTTATGTACTGGAAAATGCTATTAAAAGGTCATGAGTGGCTGGCAAAGCCTAAACAGCGCCCAGTAGAGGCTGTTCCCAAACCTCAAGCGCAACCTTCCACACCAAGTCACTCAAACAAACCATAGTCTTAATGTTAAAGCGTTAAAATGCTTATACCCAGTTCTTAAGCCTGTTGAGCTGGGTCATAAGCTTAGGTAAATTTTTATGTATTCACTTAAAATATCAGCATGATTTCTTAAAATAGACGTCAGTTTTTGTTATTTTTGATCCCTATTAAAAATTATCAGATTCATGCACAACTCTATTAATTATCTATAAAGTGTTGCTTTCAAACTAAAGAAAAATGCCAAAATCAGTGATATTTAAAAAAGAACGCACAAATCACCCTGTATACTAGCCTCAAATTTAATGAAACCATGATGATCAATTTTTATTCATCAGGCAGACCTGCAAGTAACTACTGAGTAAGGAATATTCATGCTGATTCCCGTAATTTTATCTGGCGGAACAGGATCAAGACTTTGGCCGTTATCTCGGGAGCTTTACCCTAAGCAACTTTTAAACCTCGTCAATCAGGATACCAGTCTCCTGCAGGATACTGTCCTAAGACTACCCACAACACCTGATTTACAGGCGCCTATTGTCGTATGTAATGAAGCTCATCGTTTTATGGTTGCGGAACAACTGCATGCTATCAATAAACCTGCAACCCGTATTCTGCTGGAACCCGTTGGCCGTAATACTGCACCCGCTATCGCCATTGCGGCTTGGCAGGCTATGGCCATAGATGCCGAAGCCGTCCTGCTGGTGCTTCCTGCAGACCATACCATTGCCAATTTGACCAACTTCCACCAAATAATCGATCGGGGCCAAAAACAGGCTCAAGCGGGTAAACTGGTCACATTTGGCATTGTCCCTGACTACCCTGAAACAGGTTACGGTTATATCGATGCTGGTGAAGAACTCAGTGCCGGAGTTCGTCATATTTCTCAGTTCGTCGAAAAACCAAATGCAGAGACTGCCAAGCAATACACCCAGTCAGGACACCACTTCTGGAACAGTGGTATGTTCATGTTTAGAGCTGATCGTTATTTACAGGAACTAAAACAATTTGCCCCCCTGATTCATCAAGCTACCCAACAAGCTTTTGAGCAGGCTGTTGTAGATCTAGACTTTGTCCGTTTAGACAACGCAGCCTTTGCTACCAGCCCTGAAGATTCTATTGACTACGCGGTAATGGAGCATACCCAGTCAAGTGTCGTTATTCCCGCAGACTTAGGTTGGAGTGATGTAGGTTCCTGGACAGCACTCGCCGATCTCACCCCCCCAGACGCTCATGGTAATGTTCAACGAGGTGATGTGCTTGTGGAAAGTACTCGTGACTGTTACATTCGCGCCGAACATCGACTCGTCACCACCGTTGGCGTATCCAACCTGGTCATTGTGGAAACCAAAGATGCCGTGCTTGTTGCTGATAAAGATCAGGTGCAATCCGTAAAACAGCTGGTTAATCAGCTCGCGGCACAAGAGCGCACTGAATATCAACTTCATAAACAGGTTTATCGTCCTTGGGGATGCTATGAAGGCATTGATGAAGAAGACCGTTTTCAAGTGAAGCGGATAACTGTTAAGCCAGGTGCTAGTCTATCTTTACAAAAGCACTTTCATCGTGCCGAGCACTGGATCGTTGTCAAAGGCACCGCCAAGGTAACCTGTGGTGAAAACACGTTTCTTGTTACAGAAAATGAGTCGACTTATATTCCGCTTGGCGAAAAACATCGTCTTGAAAACCCAGGCAAAATACCGCTAGAGCTAATCGAAGTACAGTCAGGCAGTTATTTAGGAGAGGATGATATTGTCAGGTTTGATGATGTTTATGGCCGAAGTAATTAGCAATAAGTCATTCATACACACAAAGCAAAGTGCTTATTTATTAAGCAACTGACAAAGTTAAGGTATTTTTTACGAATGATTAAAAAATGTTTATTTCCCGCGGCTGGGTATGGAACTCGGTTTTTGCCTGCAACCAAGTCAATGCCTAAGGAAATGATGCCAATCGTCAATAAGCCCCTTATTGAATACGGTGTTGAAGAAGCACTTGAGGCTGGACTCAATGAAATATGTATTGTGACAGGGCGGGGAAAACGCGCACTGGCCGACCACTTTGATACCAACTATGAACTTGAGCATCAGATAAAGGGCACAAGTAAAGAAGAAACCCTCAAAGACATTCGTCACCTCATTGAAAGCTGTACCTTTTCATACACCCGCCAACGCGAAATGAAAGGGCTAGGGCATGCTATTTTAACAGGGAGAACATTAATTGGTGACGAGGCTTTTGCGGTGGTTCTCGCAGATGACCTGTGTATTCACCCTGATGATGGTGTTCTGGCCCAAATGGTTAGGCTGTATAACCAATTCCGTTGCAGCATAGTGGCAATACAAGAAGTACCGAAGGACCAGACCCATAAATATGGCGTCATTGCGGGTGATATTATTCGCGAAGATTTGTTTCGTATCACTGACATGGTTGAAAAACCAAAACCTGAGAGTGCTCCGAGCAATTTAGCCATCATTGGCCGCTATATATTAACACCCGATATTTTTGAGATTATCCGTAACACGCCTCCAGGTAAAAATGGTGAGGTACAAATTACGGATGCGCTGTTATCTCAAGCCAAGAATGGGTGTGTATTAGGCTATAAATTTAAGGGAAAAAGATTTGACTGCGGCAGCATAGAAGGTTACATCGAAGCGACAAATTACTGCTATGATAATTTATACTTGAAAAAATAATGCAATAATCGCCTATGCCAGGTCGAGCAAATTGACCTGGCATGAAGCAGGTAAACATCACGAGGTGCATAATGGATCTTCATTATATTAACCGCTTACTCAAGCTGATTCATGACCAACCCGCACCCTTTGTTGAGTACGACTTTCTACGTAATGAAATTGCCAACTCTGATCATTACAGCCTGGAAGAAGGTGAGCAGTTAACCAAATACTTATTTCTACTCGAAGATGACAACTTGGTTGAGCTTGACATGACAGATGATCGCATCATTACCCATATTCGCCTGACAGCAGATGGTTGGCGACGTCTGGAAAAAGTGCCTCAAGCCACCTGATACCTGTAGACGAGACAGCCTGATTATATACATCTCATTGCTCTAGCACTTACGCTTTACCCCCAGGAACCAGAAACATGCATAGTGAAGCTGGTGTTCTGATTTTAATATTTGTCAGTCTTGCGCTAATCATTGGAGCAAGTGTTAGAAGCCTTGTAAAAAGTATCCAACTGCCTTATACCGTTTGTTTATTGACCATTGGTTTATGCCTTGGGTATTTACAGCGTACTGGCATTATTGAGCAATATACACCACTCCTCGATGATACGCTGGCCCTCGTTGCAGGTGTTGATCCCCATCTTGTCTTATTTTTATTTTTACCCACGCTGGTATTTGAAAGTGCATTTTCATTAGAAGTCCACTTATTTCGCCGTATATTTGCCCAAATTGCGCTATTAGCAGTACCTGGATTGATTATTGCCACCACTCTGACAGCCAGTTTGGCAAAGTGGATATTTCCCTGGGATTGGAGCTGGGCACTTTGTTTAATGTTTGGGGCATTGATCAGCGCTACAGACCCCGTAGCAGTAGTCGCGCTATTAAAAGAAGTCAGCTCCCGTAAACGATTGGAAACACTACTTGAAGGTGAGTCACTGTTAAATGATGGCACTGCAATCGTATTGTTTACCCTGTTTTACGGTTGGGTCATCAGTACACAAGCCAGTCAGCAAATCAGTTTATTAAACCTCACCACGAATTTTACCTGGGTTGTTGTCGCAGGGTTACTGGTAGGCGTGGTGGCTGGTGGTTTAATTATGCTCTGGATTGGCAAAGTCTTTAATGACCCACTTATTGAGATTACCTTATCCATTGCTACGGCTTATCTAACCTATTACATAGCGGAAAGCCTTCATGTTTCTGGCATCGTGGCGGTCGTTGCCCTGGCACTTATGTTTGCTGGAATAGGGCGCACACGTATTTCACCAGAAGTAGGGGAGTTTTTACATAACTTCTGGGGCATGATGGCTCATATGGCCAATACCCTGATATTTTTACTTGTAGGTGTCCTTATCGCTAGCCGAGTGCACTGGGACAACCCAGAGTCATGGGTTACGTTAGGTATTCTCTATATTGGTATTCAAATTATTCGTACCTTCTCTATTTTTACCCTTATCCCTTTACTAAAAAAGTTCAGTGGTGGAATAACCCGTGAAAAAGCAATCGTCCTAACCTGGGGAGGTTTACGTGGAGCCGTTTCATTAGCTTTAGCTCTGATCGTCGCTCAGGAAAATTTATTACCAAAAGAAGTAGGGGACCAGGTACTGTTTTTATGTGCAGGTATTGTGGTCTTAAGCATTGTGATTAATGGCTCTACCATGAGCTGGGTACTCGCTCGCTTGCACCTCAACCAGCTTCCCGCCGCTAAACAAGCCACGGTTGACAAAGCCAAACGGTTAATCACTGAAGACTTACTAAAGTTACTCCCAAAACTGATGGGCAATAGTTTTTTAAAGGGCGCAGATTGGGATGAAGTCAAACATAATACGGGGCTGCTCAGACCCATAGAAGTTAAAGACAGTGAACCGACCCAAATATCCTCACAAGAACTCACCATTGCCTTTCGTCGTCGCTTACTGGAGACTGAACGCCAACATTACTGGTTACAGTTTGAGCAAGGGACACTTGGTAAACAGTCCACGAATAAGCTGGTGGAAGCGGTTGAGCATGCCCTGGATGGTGAGCCTAAGATTGCACCACGGGAAACCTTATATCGGTACTGGCAAACCCCACCCTTATTACATCTATTGCGCAACATAAGAGGCATCAAAAAAATCGCTGTATCATTAAGCTTTTCAAGGATAACCCTTGGCTACGAAATAGCACGGGGTTTTATTCAAGCTCAAGATCACTTAGAAAGCTACATTCCCTCATTAGCACCCAATGAAGAAGAAGCTGTCGCAGTTAAACAGCTCATCGCCCAAAATAAACAGAAGACCCAAGAGTACCTTGAGCAATTACGTAACACCTTCCCTGATCTCGTACACACCCTTGAAACCCACTCAGCTATTCGTACATTACTTAATCGTGAACGAACAGTGGTCAAACAGTTACTTAACCAAGCCGTATTAGATAAGCCTGAAGCCAAACGCTTAGTACAATATATTGAACAACGTATGGCTCGACTCCAACGCGTAGCCACATTCGCCAAACCAACATCACCTGAAGAGCTACTAAGCCAACTAAGCTGGTGTAAAAATTTATCTGAAGAAACACAACAGCAGCTCGTCAAAATCATCGAAAACACACTTTTCAGCAGTGGGGAATGGGTCATCCATCAAGGTAAACCCTTTTATGGTTTGGGAATCATCGCTAAAGGTTCAATTGAAGCTTACGAATACCACTTGGGTAAAAAATTTAGAAAAACCCTTGGTCCTGGCGAACTGGTTGGCTCATTATCCTTACTCAGTGGCGTCAGCCCAGGGGATTATCAAGCGATGAGCTTAGTGAATATGCTGTGGCTACCTGGTGAAAGACTAAAACAGTTGATGGCTAAAGATAGTGCGCTCGCCGAAGCCATTGGTGAACTATTACAACCAGAATACATCGCATAAAGTTTCTAGGCTTAAGAGACGAATAGTTCTTCAAGTGTTCTATGCTTAGCATTTATTCCAAAGGATTTTTAGTAGGGAGACAAACATCATGCAAGAACCAAACTATGCTGTGATCGTATCATTGAAGAATCAGGACTTAGCACATTTTTCCTGGGAAGCACTGGAGAGTGAGCTATTAATGCTTTCCTTTAAGCCTATTAAAGTGCTTTCAGATTTCGCTCGAATTTATGGTTGTGCCGAAGCTGCACATGGTTGCCATGATTTCCTTATTAAGCTGGTTGATAACACGTTAGAAAAGTTCGGCGTCACTCGTCATTTATTTGAGTTAGATACAGTTCATCCAAAAGGTGCTCGATATTTGGCTAATTTAAACTAATGCAGGTGCTTGTAGGTTGGTGACATTAACCCCCTCCTTAGCTATTTACCCAACTTCGCATAATGTATATTATGTTAAATTAGATATTATTTTGAGGAGATGTCCTTTCTTCTTTTTTAATCCATTGTTTTAATTAGATTTTCATTGAAAACTGTCTTATTACGCGGTTTATGGTACTTGCAATTCAATCAATGCTGGGATGGTCTAACCTGTTTATGAAGAAAAAAGCGCTCAAAATGAGCGCTTTTTGTCTTTACTTTACATTCTTGCAATGCAATTACTGACGAACAACCGCATCACCTGGTGCAAAATCTGCCACATTGATAGGTGAACGGCTTTCCAAATAAGCTTTCAACACTTCTGCATCCGCAAAGCCTGTGTTTACATAGTTTGGATGTCCATCCATTTTTGGATAACCATCACCACCAGCGGCTATGTAGCTGTTAATGGCTAAACGATAGGTTTTGCTGGCATCAATGGTTTTCCCTTTAATCGTTGCAGAAACCAATTTACCCTTCTTAATAAGTAGCTTAACGCCATCAAACTGTGCAAAAGCACCAGAGTCTACTGGTTTGCTGGCAATAACACGCAGGTAATCCATTAACTCTTTGCCTGTTAAGTCTACGTAGGCCACCATGTTGCCAAAAGGCTGTACAATCAACACATCTTTATAAGTGACGGTTCCTGCCTCAATGCTGTCACGCACCCCCCCAGAGTTCATTATTGCTAAATCAGCATGTGTTTTTTCTTTTTGAGAACGGGCAATCAACACCCCAAGATTGGTTGGTTTAAAGCGAACCACATGACGATCACCTTCCAATTTGCCATTGGTTTGCGCAATCGTTTGGCCTAACTGAGCTTGGCCTTTTTCCTGGAAAGGTGTTAGGAACGCTTTTAATTGTTCATTTGGCTTAATTTCTTGTTCGATGAAAACACGGTTGCCTTGCTCATCTTTTTGTTTCAAATTAATGGGAATTAGACGGTATTTGATAAGCTTTAACTGACCATTTTTAAATTCAAGGTCAGCACGTCCCACATATTTACCCCACTCATAAGCCTGTAAGATCGCTGTGCCATTTTGCACATCAGGCTCAAATAAAGGATCTTGAGAGTGACCACCAACGATGATATCAATGCCATTAACTTTTCTTGCTAACGTGACGTCCCCTGGTGCATTAATACCATGCTTAGCATTGGGATAATGACCCATGTGCGTTGCGGCAATCACAATATCCGCTTGCTTTCTTAGTGTGGGGACTAGTTTACCGGCTTCCTCTACCGGGTTTCTAAAGTCAAAAGCAGAAATATATTCTGGGTTACCCAACTTAGCCGTATCTTCTGTTGTCAACCCCATTACCGCTACTTTAACGCCATTGAAATTAAACATATGGTAAGCATCAAACAGGCGATTACCCTGTTTGTCATAGATATTGGCTGACAGCAATGGGAAGTTAGCCCATTCTTCTTGCTTGCGAAGTACAGTGAGCGGATTATCAAACTCATGGTTACCTAACGCCATGGCATCATAACCAATATGATTCATGCCTTTAAAATCAGGCTCAGCATCCTGCAAGTCCGACTCAGGCACCCCAGTATTAATGTCCCCCCCGGATAACAGTAAGACATGCCCTCCTTCGGCTGTTACTTCCTGGCGAATCTGATCAATCAATGTTTTTCGTGCAGCCATACCATATTCACCATGGTTATTTGGCCAAAAACGACCATGGTGATCATTCGTATGTAATAAAGTTATTTTATAGGTTTTATCAGGTGTGTACTGACCATTACCGTCCCAAGAGGCACAACCTGAAAGCAGTATGCTTAATACGCCTAAACAAAAGATGGTAGACCAAGCAGATGGACTTTTTATTTTCATAGCACTCTCTTCTACTTATTTACTAAGCCTTTTTATTAAATGCATATGACTATTTTCCAGCATCACCAGCTGTTATGTAATCACACTCAACATGTAATATGTGTTGTACGCACTATAATACGCTACTGCAAAATACTAGGATTTTCACCAAATTGAAATGTTGTGCATCATTATTATTGCCGCTATGATCGCACCCTTGCAGCTGCAGCTTATAAACATAGATTATCTGCCGTATTTTTTTATTGTTCCCCACACAGGGATGATGTCACCAGCTATACTAAACTCAAAGTAAAGTGCCGCGAGAAAGGGATTAATCGGTATGGAATTTAAGCTTTATAAATGCCATGACAGTATTGTCATTGCACTCAATCGTGACTTCGACGCTAAAACCGCTGCTAAAATCCGCCCTATCTTTGATAAGTTAATTGATCGTGCCGAAGGGGATATGTTGGTCGACCTGAGTGCGGTGCTCTTCTTAGATTCAACTGGTATCGGAACCCTGGTCCACTTCTATAAAAAGTCAAAGGAAAAAGGTAAAAAGCTCATTTTAATTGGTGCTGATGGACAACCTATGGGACTCATGGCGATGTTACGCCTTAACCGTATTATCAAGCATTTTCCCTCTATGGAAGAATATCTCGTTAGCACGGGTAAGAGCCACCAGGCTGACTTGGAGGAATTACTGAAATAACTCTTGGATCACAAAAATAACAAGTGCTTGACTTTTACTATTTAGTTTCAAGCACTTGGGTGTTTTTTTTTAAGTATAATCTACACTATCTATTCTTTTCTAAAGTGCTTTTAATAATAACTCTGCCTTATGTTGCCCTTCACTTACACTAGTACCGATTATTTTCCAAATAAATACATCACATATTATAAAAAGTAACCAATCTTTACGATTCCGTAAATTTATTGTTCTTATTGTTACTAAGAAATAGCTCATACTCACACGGTTTTCTGTTATATTCCTACTCGCTTCCCCAACTTAATCCAAAACGATAATAACGATCGGCTTTCTGGCTTAACTGCTATCAATAAGAGGTGTTTTTAGCAGTGGATAATGCAAATAATATCGCGAAGCGAAAACAGGGTCGGCCCCCAAAGTCCCCTGAAGAGCAGGCTGCTATACGTAATCGGATTATTGATGTAGCAAAGGAATTGTTTTTGAATGACGGATTCGAACAGGTCTCTGTCAGAAAAATTGCAGCTAAAGTGGGATGCACACCAAGAACGCTTTATTACTACTTTGAAAATAAGCGCTCTCTTCTTCACTTTATTTGGGTAGATATTTTCGCACAGCTTGCAGATTATGCTGACGAACATATCCCATCCAACCTGTCTCCAAAGGAGATCATAAAGGCCTCCCTTCAAGCGTATGTCAGTTATTGGCTGGAGCACCCAGACCGTTTTCGGGTGATCTTTTCAATTGAAGACTTGAACTCCACGCCTGACCAGGACCAAGATGCCAGTAGGATTGTCTTGGAATCACGGTTCTTTCAGCGACTGTTTACGGCAGTAGAAACTTGCTGTCAGCAAAACATGTTTACTGAAGATAACCATGAGCTGGTTGGACATATGTTAATGTGTAGTGTGCAAGGTATCGTCAATAATGTACTGACGATCAAGCAAATCCCCTGGTCGCCGGTAGATCAACTGCTTAATTTGCAGTTGGACGGATTACTTTCCGGTCTCGCCCAACACTAACTTAATCCCCCAACCAAACAGCCTGCAGTTGACGTTAACTCACTGTCAGGCTGTTTTCATTAGGACATTGGCCGAAAAAATACATTTTCAATAATATCGCCAACATGAACAGAGCCAAGACTCTGATAACCTATCCTTTCAAAAAATGCTATATATCTAGGGTTTCCAGTATCGAGCACAACACCCACAGAGTTTTTGTCCTTAGCACAATACTCATGAATACTATTCATAAACTGTAAGCCATAGCCTTGATGCTGATGTTGGGGGTGTATCGCAATAAAGGCCAATCGATGTAATCGCTGTTTAGGTAATATTGCTTCAACTTGTCGACGATAGTCTAAAAACCGCTCTGTGGCAGAAAACCCTGCAGTTAAAATCATTCGCCAACGCCAACGAAAATGGTTGTATAGATCGGCGGTCATTGATGGCGTTAGGATAAAGGCAAAACCTATCACTCTACTTGCCTTATACATTGCTAATACTGGCTGTTGCTCCGCAAAGTGAAGATTGACTGTTTCACGGATAACTGCCCTCACCCGCTGTTCATAGCCCGTTTTTTCTGCATTAAGTAAATACTGATAAGCAGGTTCTTGACTATAGGAATGGAATAACAAAGAACGAGCCTCTCGTTCGGTCTCTGCTCCAACTTCTATAATGGCTAACTCATCAGCGTGTTGACTTGCTGTTAACATACTCACCTCACCAAACCCTACTTCCCTGATTATTATTGTTTACCAGCACCCTAATTCTGAGCCTTCCACTACATCCATGAGGTATAAGTGCTGGTGGTATTTGTTGTTATTGATCTATTTAGTATAGGTTGAGGGTTAGACACTAACTTATTATCATTTCGTCATACAGCTACAACTGCATGATCAGTTTGTAGGATATATGCCTTATTCCCTACAAATCCTGCCTTTTAATAAAACAGTTGTTGACCTATTAAATTATCCACCTAATGTTGGGATGGTCTAAAAGTGCGAATTATCTCATTTAACTGTAATGGCATACGTGCCCGACTGCATCAGATAAACTCATTGCTCACTACTTATCAGCCAGATGTGCTTGCATTACAAGAAATTAAAGTGGCTGATGAGTTATTTCCTATTGCTGAAATTGAGCAACAAGGTTATCAAGTTGTTTATTTTGGTCAAAAAGGTCACTACGGTGTTGCACTCATCAGCAAGTTGACTGCTCAAAATGTACAGTATGGCTTTAATGAGTCCGTGCTTACAGGCATGACAAGTGAAACACCGAATGATGAGCGACGACTGATTTCTGCAAGCTTCAACACCCCCACGGACCACTCATTACGTTTAATTAACGGTTACTTTCCGCAGGGTGAAAGCCGAGAGCACCCCTGCAAATTCCCTAATAAACGTGCTTTTTACCAAGCTTTACAGCATATGCTCCAGCAGCAACACCAACCTCAAGAGTTTCTTGTGGTCGTGGGAGATATGAACGTAGCACCACTGGATCTGGACATTGGAATTGGTGCAGATAATGCTAAGCGATGGCTCCGCACTGGCAAGTGCTGCTTTCTTCCTGAAGAACGCGAATGGTTACAACAAATAACAAGCTGGGGACTCATTGATTGCTATCGTCATCTTCACCCCAAAACAGATGATCGATTTAGTTGGTTTGATTACCGGAGTAAAGGCTTTGAACGAGAACCTAAACGAGGATTACGCATTGACTTAATACTGGCAACCCCACCTTTACTCACACAACTCACTCAATGTCACATTGACTATGATACACGCGCTATGTCAAAGCCTTCAGACCACTGCCCTGTTGTTGCCGACTTTAACATTTAAGCTTTTGCAGTTTAAACATCAGCTGTTTTCGTTTTTACTTATGATATGACAGTTGTAGTATGTACACTTAATAAACAACATATAGTGTCCCTTTATACAAGGAATATCCTACGAAAGTTGGCAAAAATACCGCAACCATCTACTTTTTGTATAAGGAGTGTTGCGGTTAGATGACATCGTTTGTCTTACAGCATCGGGCTTGCACAGAAGTAAAGCAGTTGTTTTGCAAGAGGCCGGTCATGAATTTAAGTAAAATCGATCTCAACTTATTTGTCGTCTTTGATGCGATATACACAGAAGCCAACTTAACCCGCGCGGGTCATATTATTGGAATTACCCAACCTGCTGTCAGTAATGCATTGTCACGGTTACGGGAAATTTTCAATGACCAGCTTTTCATTAGAACAGCGCATGGCATGGTTCCCACACCTGTTGCCCAAAATGTCATCGGCTCGGTACGCCAGGCACTCCAGCTTATCCGCCGCAGTGTCCAGCAAACTGATCAATTTGTGGCTGCTGACTCTGAGCGTCAATACCGTGTCAGTATGGGTGATTTAGTTGAAGCAGTTATTCTCCCCCGTTTATTTGGCAAGCTAGATAACGTAGCACCTCGTATTAATATCACCAGTATGCCCGTGCAACGACGCGAAACCACCAAAGAGCTTGCCTCTGGGCGCCTCGATTTTGTGATTGATGCCCCTCTTAATACAGACCCTCAAGTTAAACATGTGCCTTTATTTGAAGATAACTATGTCTGTGTGATGCGCCGTGATCACCCCCTGGCTAAAGCGTCTATCAACAATGAAGAGTATCTTTCTTTAAAACATGTACAAATATCCAGTCGTTTTGATAGCCGTATAGATGAGATAGATATAGCGCTGGGTCGCCAGGGGATTAACCGTAACATTGCCTTAAGCGCCCAGCATTATTTAATGGCACCTTTGGTCGTCAGGCGAAGTAATTTAGCCATGACGGTACCAGAACGATTTGCCCGAGCTTATCCTGATTTACATTGTGTCAACTTACCCTTTAATGATATTCCCATCATGGAAGCTCACCTCTACTGGCATGAAAGCACTGAACTCGATGCGGCAAGCCGTTGGATGCGCGATTGCATTATCAAAATTTGTGAGGAGCTTAGTGCTAATCACACCATGCTGTAGAGCGCATTATTTAACCTCCCTGACTAGCCCTCACCTACTTAGCTGTTACAGATAGTTGACACTTTGCACGATTGTCATAAACCTTGATGCGCTTGCCAATATCCACACTCAAGGTTTACGTTTACGTAAAGGTTATACGTAATTACCGAAACACTTTCTGTTCTCGTTTAATCAGCATCTATGGAACGACACCTATGGATATGGAACAACGTGTTGCAAACGCCTATAAACCACCACAATAAAAACAATGAATCATTCAGAGTCAGAGACTTACAGTATTTCTGAGTTAGCCAAGGCATACCGTGTTACCCCACGGACCATTAGGTTTTATGAAGACAAAGGGTTACTTAACCCAAAGCGAGAGGGAAATCGGCGCATTTACAGTAATAAGGATAGAGTTACGTTAAAGCTTATCCTTCGAGGCAAACGGTTAGGATTCTCCCTGGATGAATGCTTAGAACTCATCAATATGTATGACCCGACAACGGACAACCGTAAACAACTTCAGCATTTTCTAGTGGCAATCGACCGACGTCAGACACAACTCATCCACCAGCTTGACGATATCAAAGTCATGCAGGAAGAACTCACTGCCGCTAAAGCACGCTGTCTGGCGGCATTAGCTAAACAGCAAGGCATCATCGCCCCTTCATCTACGCATCATAATAAATAAGATAAAGGACCTTACCATGCATACCCGTTACCCCAGCCTTAACTTTGCACTTGGCGAAACGATGGATTTACTTCGCTCTCAGGTGTATCAGTTCACCCAAAAAGAAATCACCCCCTTAGCGGATAGTATTGACCGTGACAATGCATTCCCAAAAGCGTTATGGACCAAGCTGGGAGATCTCGGTTTACTGGGTATTACCGTTGAGGAAAACCTGGGGGGAAGCGGTATGGGCTATCTTGCCCATGCCATTGCGATGGAAGAAATCAGTCGTGGCTCAGCATCCGTAGGCTTGAGTTATGGTGCACACTCCAATCTTTGTGTTAACCAGATTCGCCGTAATGGCACACCAGAACAGCAACAGCGCTATCTCCCCAAATTGATTAGTGGCGAACATGTGGGGGCGCTAGCCATGAGCGAACCCAATGCAGGTTCTGACGTCGTCAGTATGAAGCTGAACGCTGCGCGAGAAGGTGATTATTTTCGACTCAATGGCAACAAAATGTGGATTACCAATGGCCCAGATGCCCAGACCTATGTGGTCTATGCCAAAACTGATAAGGATAAAGGCCCTCGAGGCATTACCGCGTTTATTGTTGAGCGGGGTTTTGCAGGCTTCAGCCAGGCGCAGAAACTGGATAAGTTAGGCATGCGTGGTTCTAACACCTGTGAACTGGTGTTTCAGGACTGCATGGTGCCTGCCGCCAATATTCTTGGCAACGAAAATGAAGGCGTCAAAGTGCTGATGAGTGGCCTGGACTATGAACGGGTAGTTTTGGCTGCAGGCCCAGTGGGCATCATGCAAGCTTGCCTGGATGTGGTGATACCTTACATTCACCAGCGCCATCAGTTTGGTCAAGCTATTGGTGAGTTTCAGCTCATTCAGGGCAAAGTAGCGGATATGTATACCACGCTAAATGCCTGCCGTGCTTATCTTTACACTGTAGCTCAAGCCTGCGACCGCGGTGAGACAACCCGAACCGATGCCGCAGGTGTCATTCTTTATTGTGCAGAGAAAGCAACCCAGATGGCACTTGATGCCATACAAATCCTGGGGGGCAATGGTTATATCAATGACTACCCTACTGGACGTCTACTAAGAGATGCCAAACTTTACGAGATTGGTGCGGGTACCTCTGAAATTCGTCGTATGTTAATTGGTCGTGAGCTGTTTGAGCACTCTAAGTAAATACTTGAGTTAATCTGTAGTGCCAGTCACTACTTCAACGAAAGAAAAATAAGAAAAGAAGTGCATACCTGACTAGTGGGCTTGAGGACGCATTGAGTCAGGTGGTATGGAATTCCACAGTAAGGATATCCAAGGTTATGTCTGTTATCACCAGTCAACTTGATACTCAAAGTGATACGTACCGACGCTATAGTGACTACCATCAGCAACTCACACTGACCTTAAAAACCCGTCTGGCTTCCATTACTGAAGGTGGTGGACCCAGTGCAATGGCACGCCACCAGGCTCGAGGCAAACTCCCAGCACGAGAACGTATTAACCACTTACTGGATAGTCGCAGTCCCTTTTTAGAAATTGGCCAGTTTGCCGCTTGGGAAGTCTATGATGAGGCCGTGCCTGCAGCGGGAATCATCGTAGGTATCGGCCAGGTAGCAGGCATTGAATGCATGATTATTGCCAACGATGCCACCGTTAAAGGAGGAAGTTACTACCCGTTAACAGTGAAAAAGCATCTTCGAGCCCAGGAGATTGCCGCACAAAACCATCTACCTTGCATTTACTTAGTGGACTCTGGTGGTGCCAACCTGCCTCGCCAAGCAGAAGTCTTTCCTGACCGAGACCACTTTGGTCGTATTTTCTTTAACCAGGCTCGAATGTCAGCGCAGGGCATTCCTCAAATTGCTGTGGTAATGGGCTCCTGTACAGCCGGTGGGGCATATGTCCCGGCAATGGCCGATGAAAGCATTATTGTGAAACAACAAGGTACTATTTTTCTAGCAGGCCCGCCTTTGGTTAAAGCAGCTACTGGTGAAACTGTTACCGCAGAAGAACTAGGTGGTGCAGATACCCACTGTAAGCTATCTGGGGTCACGGACTATTACGCTGAAAATGACGAGCATGCTCTACAACAAGCTCGGCAATGTATTGCTCAACTCAATAGGCCCGCCAAGACAGCACTGGACGTTATGCCGGTTGAACCGCCTCGTTACTCTGCTGAAGAACTGTACGGCATCATTCCAGATGATAGCCGTAAACCCTTTGATGTCCGTGAGGTTATTGCCCGTCTGGTCGATGGCTCAGTATTTGATGAATTTAAGCGGTTATTTGGAAGCACATTAGTCTGTGGCTTTGCCCGACTATGGGGATATCCCATTGGCATTCTGGCCAACAATGGCGTGCTGTTTTCTGAGTCAGCTCAGAAAGGAGCCCACTTCATTCAGCTTTGCTGTCAACGTGGTATTCCACTGCTGTTTTTACAGAACATTACGGGGTTTATGGTTGGTCGTCAGTATGAAAGTGAAGGTATTGCTAAACATGGAGCCAAACTGGTTAATGCCGTAGCCTGTGCCAACGTACCTAAACTCACAGTGATTATTGGTGGCAGCTATGGTGCGGGCAATTATGGCATGTGTGGTCGTGCTTATGATCCTCGTTTTCTTTGGTTATGGCCCAATGCCCGTATCTCAGTCATGGGGGGAGAGCAAGCTGCGGATGTCTTAGTCCAAATTAAAGAGGCCGCCCTTAATAAACGTCAGCAAACCTGGCCTCACGCTGAGCGTGATAGTTACCGAGCTGAACTGGTCGCAGAGTATGAACACCAGGCCAGTGCCTATTATGCCAGTGCCCGGCTATGGGATGATGGCATCATCGACCCCGCACAAACCAGAACAGTACTCGGGCTGAGTTTATCTACCTGTCTGAATGCCCCTATTCCAACCAGCCAGTTTGGCATCTTTCGTATGTAAGGAGTTGTCATGGACGCGCTCTATTCATCTGCCTATTTACAGATCACCTGCCGTAAAGATGGCGTTGCCACCCTGACTTTAAACCGGCCTCAGGTACACAATGCCTTTGATGATGCAATGATTGCAGAACTGATTACACAACTGCAGGCACTGGCTGCACACCCCCAGGTCAGATTGTTAATTATCAATGGTGAAGGAAAACACTTTAGTGCAGGTGCAGACCTTTCCTGGATGCAACGTATGGCGTCAGCCACGCACCAAGACAATATGACCGATGCAGGCCAGCTTGCCACCCTGCTACAAACTGTTAATGACTTTCCACATCCCGTTATTGGTCAGGTTCATGGTGCTGCCTATGGTGGTGCTGTGGGCTTAGTGTCCTGCTGTGATATTGCGGTAGCAACCCCCAAAGCCTCTTTTTGCCTGAGTGAAGTTAAGCTGGGACTAGTACCTGCCGTCATCAGTCCTTATGTTATTCAGGCGATTGGTCCTCGCGCAGCACGACGTTATTTTCTCACCGCCGAAAGCTTTGATGCAGTTACTGCTGAACAACTAGGACTTGTTCACTTAGTCTGTGAAGCTGATGAGCTTGCCACCACCACTGAACGTTTTATTCAACGCTTACTGAATAATGGTCCTCATGCTTTACAGGCTGCTAAACAGTTAATTGCCAATGTCGCTTTTCACCCCATCTCACCAGAACTTGTACGATATACCCAACAATTGATCGCAGACCTTCGCACTTCTGCTGAAGGACAGGAAGGTATGCAAGCCTTTCTCGCCAAACGACCTCCTGAATGGCAACTCAACGAGCATGCTAAAACAGCGCAAGGCCAACCTGAAAATCACTCGAACACGGCGAGGTCTGAATAATGCGTACACTCTTGATAGCCAACCGTGGGGAAATAGCCTGTCGTATTATCCGCACTGCACAGGCAATGGGGATACATTGTGTTGCTGTTTACTCATCAGCAGACCAACATGCGCTGCATGTTCAACTAGCCGATGAAGCTTATGCCCTTGGCCCAGCGCCAGCCACAGAAAGTTATCTGAACACACACAAAATTCTAGCAATTGCCAAACAAGCCAACGCCAATGCTATTCACCCAGGCTATGGTTTTTTATCCGAAAATGCTGATTTTGCTGCAGCTTGCCAACAAGCAGGCCTTACCTTTGTCGGCCCTCCCGCTCAGGCCATCACCCTCATGGGTAGTAAGCAGGCTGCCAAGCAACACCTACAACAAGCCGATGTGCCTTTACTACCCGGTTATCACGGGCAAGATCAATCACTCGCAGCGTTTCAACACGCAGCTCAAGAAATAGGATTCCCAATACTGCTTAAAGCGGCGGCAGGCGGTGGTGGTAAAGGCATGCGTATCGTTCATCAGCCCAGTGAACTCGCTACGGAAATGGCCGCTGCACAGCGCGAAGCCCAAAAGAGCTTTGGTGATGATACGTTACTGCTGGAAAAATACCTTAGCCAACCACGGCATATTGAAGTCCAGATTTTTATGGATGAACAGGGACATGGCGTGTCTCTGTTCGAACGAGACTGTTCCCTACAGCGTCGTCACCAAAAAATCGTTGAAGAAGCACCCGCTCCAGGTTTATCGGCAAAATTGCGTGAACGAATGGGGGAGGCTGCGCTTCGTGCTGCCAAAGCCATTGGCTACGTCGGCGCAGGTACTGTTGAGTTTCTGGTCTGTGCAGATGAACAATTTTACTTTATGGAGATGAATACTCGCCTGCAGGTTGAACACCCTGTGACAGAAATGATTACACAGCAAGATCTGGTGGAATGGCAATTACTTATAGCTCAGGGGCAACACCTCCCCTGCCGCCAACAGCAACTGGCTATCAATGGCCATGCCATAGAATTACGCTTATATGCTGAAAATCCTCAACAAGGCTTTTTACCTTCAACTGGTACCATTACCCACTTAACATGGCCCGAGATAAATCATCTGCGTATAGATACCGGCGTACAGCAGGGTGATGAAGTCTCTATTCACTATGATCCCCTGTTAGCCAAAATAATTAGCTGGGCCCCCTCACGACCTGCCGCTATCCAGCGCCTTCAACAGGCGCTCAGTAAACTACAACTACAAGGTATTACCACCAACCAAGGATTTCTATATCGACTATTACAGCAGCCAGAAGTACGTCATGGTCAAACAGATACCCAGTATGTTGAGCGTGTAGTTTCAAGCATTCAACAGCCCCCTGATCAGCACAGAAATATCGCGCTTATGGGCGCGGCTATAGCGTGGCTTGATACACCACGCTCACCGATTCACCACCAAACAACAGACCCTTATTCTCCATGGCGCAGTCACCATGCCTGGCGCTTAAATCAGCCAAACTTACTGACGTTAACGCTGCATCACGGGCGACAGGCCTTTACACTCGCCATGCGTGAAATGGATACTCAAACGTTGGAAATTGCCTTGGCAGAAGCATCTCAAACATGCCATTTCTGGCGAAAAGGGAACCTTATTACGTTACAGACCACGGACCAACACCGACATACTCTCATTACGCACTATCAACTGGGAGCATTAGGTGATGCTTCAATTGATGTGCAATATGCTGGCGAGTGGTTTCATTTTCATCAACAGCGTCAACACCAAACCCTAGAAAATGAGACAGGCTCAGAACTAACAGCACCCATGCCTGGCAGTGTTGTTGCACTCTTGGTCAAACCAGGGGATAGCGTGGCTAAAAACACCCCCTTACTGATCTTAGAAGCCATGAAAATGGAGCACACCATCAGAGCGCCCGCCGCAGGGAAAGTCACACGCTTTAACTGCCAACCTGGTGCATTAGTGACAGCAGGCTTTGAACTGCTGGATTTTGAGTGGGCTGATGTTGAGTCTTCAGCCAGTGAGGTAACAGCATGAGCTTGCCCAGTCATGTTCGTATTGTGGAAGTTGGCCCTCGGGATGGTTTACAAAACGAGCCAAACTCATTACCTGTATTGCTAAAATGCCAGCTCATTGAGCAGCTGGTCGCTACAGGTATCAGGCATATAGAGACAGGCAGTTTTGTATCACCAAAATGGGTTCCTCAAATGGCTGATACCGAGCAGGTTATGCATCAGCTTCAACGCTCAGCAGAAGTGATTTACAGTGTGTTAACCCCTAACCTTCGTGGTTTTGAGCGAGCATTGAGCTGCCAGCCCAATGAGGTTGCTGTATTTGCAGCCGCCAGTGAAGTGTTTAGCGAGCGAAATATTAACTGCTCTATTGCGGAAAGCCTGGAACGTTTTATCCCTCTGATTGATAAAGCAAAAGCCCAAAAGTTACGGGTCAGAGGTTATATATCTTGTACAGTGGGATGTCCTTACACGGGCGATATTGCCCCCCAACAAGTCGCCTGGGTTGCCCAGCAGTTAAATGAAATGGGCTGTGATGAAATCTCACTGGGTGATACGATTGGCGTGGGCAACCCATTGTCCTGTAAACGGATGTTAGCCGCTGTCGCACACTATGTGCCTCTTTCTCAGCTCGCGGTTCATTTTCATGATACCTACGGACAAGCACTGGCAAACATTTATGCCATGCTGGAGGAAGGGGTTGCCATTGTAGATAGTGCTATCGCGGGGCTGGGAGGATGTCCCTACGCTCAGGGAGCCAGCGGCAATGTCGCTACTGAGGATGTAGTGTATCTGCTAAATGGATTAGGGATTCAATCCAATATTGACCTTTCACAGCTTACAGCGGTCAGTCACTGGATTTGCCAACAACTTAATCGCCCCAACCAAAGCAAGGTCGCATGTGCACTCTATGCTCAGCTAAAAAATCATGATATGGCCCGCTCGCGTAACAATAAAAACTAAATGTACGACATTGGGATGATTATGAGTAAACTGCTGTGGAAACCAAGCCAGGCCCGCGTCGCTGCCAGCAACATGACGGCCTTTATGACCAGGGTAAACCATCACTATACAACGACATTAGTGGACTATCCTCATCTCCATGAGTGGTCAATAAAACATCGTCCGGAATTTTGGTCATTGCTTAGTGAGTTTTATGGGATACGCTGGCATCACCCCCCTCAAGCCATATTGACAAACGACCAAAGCATGCCTGGTGCAGAGTGGTTCCAGGGTGCCACATTAAACTATGCAGAACATTTGCTCTCTCGGTGTGATCATAAGCCTGCCATTATTTTTCGTGGAGAACAGGGCCAACGTTATACCATTAGTTATCACGAACTCCATCAGCAAGTTGCTCAGGTAGCCGCTAAACTCAAGCACTATGGTATCCGTCAAGGCGACAGAGTTGCAGGCTACTTACCGAACTGCCCTGAAGCCGTAATTGCCATGCTCGCAACAACCAGTTTAGGAGCAGTCTGGAGCAGTTGTTCACCCGACTTTGGCTGGCAAGGGGCTTTAGACCGATTCGGTCAGATTACACCCAAAGTATTGTTTACTGCAGATGGCTATTTCTATAATGGCAAACATATTGATCTTCATAACAAAGTCTCTCACCTTGTCCAAAACCTGGATTGCTTAACGCAAACAGTTGTTATCAACTTTGCCAACCCTGGAGCCAAACCACCTACATTGCCTAATATCAGCTGCTGGCAAGACTGGCTGGATACCTCCTTGCCTCCACCAAGGCTTACCTTTACCCCTGTTCCCTTTAATGCTCCGCTTTACATTCTTTATTCTTCTGGCACTACGGGTAAACCTAAATGCATTGTGCATAGCGTAGGTGGCACATTACTCCAACACTTAAAAGAGTTAGGTTTGCATACTGACTTAAAAGATGATGATGTCTTTTTGTATTTCACCACTTGTGGTTGGATGATGTGGAACTGGCAAGTCAGCGCACTGGCTTTAGGCTTAACGCTGGTTCTTTATGATGGCTCCCCGTTTCATCCAACCCCCTCTATCCTTTTTGATATCGTGGAAACCGAAGATGTCAGTGTATTTGGCACCAGTGCCAAGTATTTATCAGCACTACAAAAACAACAGGTAATACCTGCTCAGCACTTTCAGCTCAAAGCCTTGCGTACTATTTTATCAACGGGTTCACCGCTGGCCGATGACAGCTTTGATTATGTCTATCGTGATATCAAACGAGACATTTGCCTATCATCGATCTCTGGAGGTACTGATATCATTTCGTGTTTTGCGCTTGGCTGCCCTATTCTTCCCATCTATCGAGGTGAGTTACAGTGTCTTGGGCTAGGGATGGATGTAGTCTTCATGCGCAGCAATGGAGATCAAGCCAATGTCTGTGAAAAAGGTGAGCTGGTCTGCCGCAAGAACTTTCCCTCTATGCCTATAGGCTTTTGGAATGACCCTAACCAACAAAAGTACCAAGCAGCTTACTTTAGTCAGCACCCTGGGTACTGGAGCCATGGGGATTTTGGTGAAATCACTGAAAACGGTGGTGTCATTATCCATGGTCGGGCCGATGCCGTTCTAAACCCAGGTGGTGTACGCATCGGCACAGCGGAAATTTACCGACAAGTTGAGATAATTCCTGAGGTACTGGAAAGTATTGCTGTTTGCCAGGACTGGCAAGGAGATAACCGTATCGTGCTGTTCGTTAAACTGAAACCTGAACTAACACTCAATGACGATTTGGTAAATATTATTAAGCAAACGATTCGCCAGAACACAACACCACGTCATGTTCCTGCGAAAGTATTGCAAGTCAGTGATATTCCCCGAACCCGTAGTGGCAAAATCGTGGAAATAGCCGTTCGAGAGACTATTCACAACCGGCCAGTGAAAAACACTGATTCACTGGCGAATCCTGAAGCACTTCAGTATTTCAAACAACGGGAAGAGCTACTTTGTGACTAGAATTGGCCTGGTTACTTAGGCTTTTGCATCTTTAAATAGATTAAAGAAATTGGCACTGGTTTGTGTTGCCAGTGTCGTTAAGGATTCACCTCTTAGCTCAGCTAAAAAGGAAGCAACCGCCTTAACATACTTTGGCTCGTTAGATTTGCCACGAAATGGTACTGGGGCTAAATAAGGCGCATCTGTTTCTACCAGCAAACGATCCAGAGGAATTTTCTTAGCAACCTCTCGCACATTATCAGCCTGGCGGAAAGTAACAATCCCTGAAATCGAAATATACATACCTAAGTCCAGCGCTTGGCGTGCCATATCCCAATCTTCCGTAAAGCAGTGTAAAACCCCTCCAAACTTTTCAATAGTATGGCTGCGAAGTAATGCCAATGTATCCGCTTTTGCTTCCCGAGTATGAATAACCACCGGTTTATTCACTTGCTGTGCTACCTGTAATTGGCTTGCAAAGCGCTGCTGCTGTTGCTGAATAGTCTCCTTCGCATAGTAATAATCTAGCCCCATCTCCCCAATAGCCACCACCTTAGGATGATCCGCCAGTGCAACTAGCGCATCTACATCAGGCTCTTTGCCCTCTTGCTCTAAAGGATGTACTCCTACAGTGGCAAACACATTGGGATACTGCTCGGCAATTGAAACTACCTGTGGGCTGTTCTCCATACTAACGGCAATTGCCAGAAAGTGACTAACCCCTTCCTGCTCTGCTGCTTGCATTGCCGTAGCCAGGTTGTTGTCATAAGCATCCAGTTTTAAACGATCAAGGTGACAATGAGAATCCACTAACATTATAAAAACATCGCTCCCAAGGCTGAGCGTAATAAATACTCAGCCAGCATAATCTGAAGAAAAAAGTGAAACTGCGAGGTGTTGATATGAACTAGAGGGTATGAGTAGGTCGATCAGACTGCAGCGCACCTGCCAGATAGGTTTCGATTTTACTGCGCGCCATATCATCTTGACCATTAAACTGCACACCGATACCTGCAGCACGATTACCTTGAGCACGTCGTGGTGTAATCCAGATTACTTTGCCAGCTACCGGGATTTTTTCGGGTTCATCCATCAGATTGAGCAGCATAAAGACTTCATCGCCCAATTTATATTGCTTATTAGTAGGAATAAAAAGCCCACCATTAGCAACAAAAGGCATGTAAGCTGCGTATAGAACAGCCTTATCCTTAATGGTAAGTGACAAAATACCGTTACGAGGGCCAAGTCGAGGAGGTTTATTCATGTTACTGCCTTGCTTTTCAGCGTTGAGTCAGACCGCGCCAACGTATGAGAACCCCTTCTATCAATAACGGAAGATTTAAATTGCCTTGGCTTAACAGGTGCTGGCGCTGTATCAGCAACCAGTCATAATATTGATAGAGTGCTTGAATACCTGCCTTATTAGCAATATAGGTCAACATTGGCGTTACGTCTTTATTTTTGCAACAACTATCACAACCTAGTTGCGAGATTTTTATCATATCGCTTAACCAGTCTAATAGCCAAGTTAAAACGAGTGATAATTCAATAGGTTGCCACTGCTTAGCTAGACTTACAGGAGAAACCTGCCGCTTGGTAATCGCTTTTACCCCCTCCAACACCTGCTGGCGAATGGCTAAGGCATCCTTATGATAGTAATCATGTGCAAGCAAAGGGGCCTGGCTAGCAAGGTTTAATAGTAGTGTTGCTGATTCCTCGGTAAGAGAAGTGTCTTGCCTCATCAACCATTCCCTACCCATTTGCGGATCAGGCAGCGTAAATTGTAACCGTTGACACCGACTTTTTATCGTTGGGAGTAATCCGCTACTAATATCAGTAATAAGTAATATTATCGTATTATCACCTGGCTCTTCCAAACACTTCAGTAATGCATTTGATGCATTGATATTCATTGCATCTGCAGGACGAATAATAATAATCCGATAGCCACCTTGCTGTGCCGTTTTACTGGCAAAGCCAAGCAACTCCCTAACTTGATCGACCCTAATGGGCTTACCTTCCTGTTCTGGCGAAACCACCAACAGATCGGGGTGAGTCTTCGCTTTTAATAATTGACAACTTTTGCAAAGTCCACAAGCTGAGCCATTGACAGCATTTGAGCAGAGCAATACAGAGGCAACACGCAGTGCAAACTGAAACTTACCTAGCCCTTTATGACCTTCCAGTAAATAAGCATGTGCCATTCGCCCTTGTTGGTGCTGCTGGAACCAGTGATTCCATAAAGGCCCCTGCCAAGGTAGAGATAATTCATTACTTACTGAAAAACTCATCAAGCACCTGTCTGATTTGTTGCTGAACATCAGCTAAAGGCTGTGCCGCATCAATAATGCGAAACCGCTCAGGATATGCTTTTGCACGAGCCAAATAGCCCACTCGCACACGTTCAAAAAAATCATGCTGCTGCTGCTCAAAGCGGTCACTTTGCCCTCTTTTAGCCACTCGGGCCATACCTACCGCAACTGGCAAATCTAAAAGCAGCGTCAGATCAGGCTGAAGTGTCTGCTGTACAAGTGCTTCTAAAGTCTCAAGTACCATTATTGACAAGCCTCTACCGGCTCCCTGATATGCAAAGCTGGCATCCGTAAAGCGATCACTAACGACAATCTTTCCTGCATTTAATGAAGGTTTAATTACCTGAGCCAGGTGTTGTGCTCTAGCCGCAAACACTAACAATAACTCTGCAGTTGGATCTAATGCTTCATCAGCATGGTGAAGCAATAACTCTCTAACTTGCTCTGCTATTGGAGTCCCTCCAGGCTCACGGGTTTTAACCACAGAAAGGCCACGCTTTTTTATATCGTTAATAATAAAGGCTAAATTAGTCGACTTTCCTACACCTTCACCACCCTCAAGGGTGATAAACGAACCTATGTGCTTGTGCTGCTCAGTCATAAAATTTTTCTAATTTGAGTTACTTTCAACATCAGTGGTATTGCTAATTAGCTTGAGGGTTTGAGCGATAATTCTGTCGGCGACGAAGCTGATACTTACGCACAGCACGATTATGCTCTCTTAACGAGGATGAAAAGTGATGACTACCATCCCCTTTTGCCACAAAGTACAAGCTATTTCCTGGTGCTGGATGCAGTGCTGCGTGGATGGCTAATTTTCCAGGAAGGGCAATAGGTGTTGGGGGGAGCCCCATGATACGATACGTGTTATACAATGTATCTTGCTGTAAATGCTTACGCGTTAAATTACCTGCATATTGCTCACCTAGACCATAAATAACCGTTGGGTCTGTCTGTAAGCGCATATTTTTTTGTAACCGTCGAACAAAAACACCCGCAATGGCTGGCCGCTCTTCTGGTACACCTGTTTCCTTCTCCACAATGGAAGCCATAATTAACGCTTCATAGACATTTTGGTAGGGCAAGTTTTGAGCACGCTTTGGCCACTCCTCTGCCAATGTATGCTCCATCTTTTCATAAGCACGTTTTAGCAATGCAATGTCTTTTGTTCCAGCGGTATAAGCATAAGTATCAGGAAAAATTAGCCCCTCTGGATGACTGTAGGTACTTTTAAACCCCAACAGCTCAGGTAAATCTTGCCATTGGTCTGGAGTCATGGTGTGTTCAACTTTTGGTGCTTGAGCAAGCACCTCTAATACTTGGCGAACCGTCCATCCTTCAACAAAGGTAATCGCATACTGGCGTGTTTTACCACTTACCAATAAAGCTATCAGTTCATCTACGGTACTATGAGCTGGTACTTCGTATTCACCCGCCTTAAGTTGTAAGGCTTTACCACGATACCGAACATAAACTTCAAAAGACCAAGGCTCTTTCACAAGTCCTTGGCTAACAAGCTGCTGCCCCAACTGCCTGACAGAAGTCCCAGAATTAATAGTAATGTTAAGAGACTGCTCATTATTAAGTAGTTTTTTTTGGCCGAAGCCTTGCAAATACAAATAACCGCCAACAGCTACACACATTAATACCAATGTGATTAATAAAGTTGACCACAAAAAAAATCTTTTCATCCCAGTACTTCTATTAAGGTCTGTTGCCAATATTGAGTCATGTGCCCGATAGGCCAGCATTTTTGTTCCGGCCAACAATGAGCTTGATAAGTTCGAACAGGCCAGATCCCCAGCACACTATTACACACAAACACTTCAGTTGCCGTGAATAACATCGCTAATGTGACGTTTAGCACTTCAACAGATGTTCCTTGTTTTTCAGCATGTTCAAGAATAAAGGCTCGACAGGTCCCTTCAACCCCACAAAGACTAAGATCTGGAGTTATCAGTTGGTTATCACAAACCAAAAATACATTGCTCATGGTTGCTTCAACCACATAACCAGACTGATCCAGTACCAGCCCTTCTCCATACTCAGCAGATTGCCACTCTTGTCGAGCAAGCACCTGCTCCAGCCGGTTTAAGTGCTTAATACCCGCTAACAATGGCTGATGAGCAAGCTGAGTTGCACAAGGAAAAAGTTGTATGCCTGTTGACCAGTTTTCGGCAGGATAGTCAGGATAGGGATAAAGCTCAACAAGTACTGTAACTGGGCCACTCCCCAGAGGATTATAGCCTCGTCCACCGCCTCCACGAGTGATAATCAGCTTAGCCACACCCTTCGCAGAAGGGTGCTGTTGGCAGACTTCAAAAACCCAACGCTCAATGTCCGTCAAATCACAAGGAATTTTCAGCCGTGCTATACCATTGGCCAAACGGGCTTTATGCAAGTGCCAAAGTGAAGGCTGTTGATTAACAACCTTAATCGTTTCAAAAAGCCCATCACCGTAACTCAGGCCTCGATCACCAACAGCAATATATTGACAAGGCTCACCATTCAACCAACATCCCAGCCGCTTTGCCATGACAACCCCTTACACAAGCTTTACCAACTAATCCTGTTCATAGCGAGAAAAAATCAACGTACCATTGGTACCACCAAACCCAAAAGAGTTTGACATCGCATGACGAATTAGCAAGGACTTTGCTTGATGAGGCACATAGTCTAAATCACACTCATCATCGGGATTATCCAGGTTAATTGTTGGTGGTGCTATTTGCTGTTTTAGGGACAGTGCGGTAAACAACGCCTCAACAGCACCCGCAGCCCCCAGTAAATGGCCTGTCATTGATTTAGTTGAGCTGATGGCAAGTTTATAGGCATGATCAGCAAAAACACTTTTAACAGCACGGGTCTCTGCTACATCCCCCACAAGTGTTGATGTTCCGTGAGCATTAATGTAATCAATGTCAGTGTGATTAAGTTTCGCATCCTGAAGCGCATTCTTCATAGAATAGGCGGCACCTTCACCTTCCTCAGGAGGTGCTGTAACATGAAATGCATCACCACTCATGCCAAAGCCCGTCAACTCCGCATAAATTTTTGCACCTCTGCGTTTTGCATGCTCCAGTTCTTCCAGTATTAAAACACCCGCACCGTCACTTAAGACAAAACCATCACGGTCTTTATCCCAAGGGCGACTAGCCTGTTGAGGGCTATCATTTTGGGTCGAAAGTGCACGAGCAGCAGCAAAAGCAGCCATACCTAATCCACAAGATGCCTTCTCTGCACCACCCGCAACCATAATATCGGCTTCACCATACATGATATTCCGGGCAGCCATCCCCAAGCAGTGGGTTCCAGTGGTACAGGCCGTTGCCAAGGCATAGTTTGGTCCTTTTAAACCAAACCGCATTGAAACCTGACCACTCACCATATTGACAATTGAGCCAGGTACAAAGAAAGGGGATATTCGTCGAGCCCCCGACTCAACTAGAACTTGTGCATTTCGCTCAATGGTGGACAAACCACCAATACCTGAACCTATTGCCACCCCTATACGGTGGGCATTTTCAGGTGAAACAGAAAACTTAGCGTCATAAATCGCTTGTGAGGCTGCTGCGATACCATACTGAATAAAAACATCGACTTTTCGAGCCTCTTTTGCTGACATGTAAACTTCAATATCCAAGTTTTTAACCACGCCAGCAAAGCGGGTATTCAAAGATGGAACATCAAGATGTTCAATTGGAGAAATGCCGCTTTTACCTGCTAATATATTTTGCCAGCAACTTTCGACATCATTGCCGAGTGGACTGATTAAACCAAGACCGGTGACCACCACTCTTCTACGAGACACCTACGCTCTCCTCTCTACAATATAACAATGCCTTTAGAACCGCTGTATACTTCTAGTATCGTATGTATATAGCAAATGTCGTATTCTTAAGTAGAATAAAACAGCTCAATATATATACGCGTAGGCATTACTAAATAATATAAAAGCCGCTCTACATAATGCAGAAGCGGCTTTTATTTGATCGAAAACTAGAAAGAATTACTGATTAGCGATAATGTAATCAATCGCTTCTTGAACAGTAGTAATTTTTTCTGCTTCCTCATCAGGAATTTCAGTTTCAAATTCTTCCTCAAGGGCCATTACCAACTCAACAGTGTCCAGTGAGTCTGCGCCAAGATCTTCAACGAATGAAGCATTGTTAGTTACTTCTTCTTCTTTAACACTAAGCTGTTCACAAACAATTTTTTTGACGCGCTCTTCAATGGTACTCATACCTAGTTTTGCTCCTATGTAAACAGATGCAGCCTTGCTGCTGTGTAAGTTTATAAAACCGACTGTAAAAAAGTGCAAGTTTAATAAGCAACCTGCGACCTTAAATAACCGCAAAAATCCAAATGAGTTAGCTTTAATTGGTATTAACAACTAAAGCCAACACAGGGTTAACCCATGTACATACCACCATTGACATGCACAGTCTCACCCGTAATGTATGCCGCAGCATCCCCAGCTAGAAAAGCGACCACAGAGGCAATCTCATTAGGATCACCCAAGCGATTTAAAGGAATTTGCTCAAGCAATTTTGCACGGTGAGCTTCTGGTAATTCTCGCGTCATGTCGGTATCAATGAAACCTGGGGCGACAGCATTAACTGTAATTCCTCGAGCGCCAATTTCACGAGCTAATGCACGAGTAAAGCCTTCAATACCTGCTTTAGATGCAGCATAGTTGCTTTGTCCTGCATTACCCATTGAACCTACGACAGAACTCACATTAATAATTCGTCCCCAACGTGCTTTGGTCATTGCCTTTAAACACGCCTTAGAAATTCGAAACGCAGCAGTTAAATTGGTATCCAAAACTTGCTGCCAATCTTCAAGCTTCAGACGAAGCATTAAATTATCACGAGTAATCCCTGCATTATTGACAATAATCAGCGGTGCACCAAATTCATCTGTTATTTGCTTAATAACAGCATCAACTTGTTCTGCATCAGTCACATCCATTGCATAGCCACGGCCAGCAATATTTTTTTCAGCTAATGCAGCAGAAATACGATCAGCACTACCGCTTGTTGTACCAGTACCAATTACAGTTGCACCTGCAAGCCCCAACTGCTCCGCAATGGCCTTACCTATACCCCGCGTTGCTCCAGTAACTAGGGCGACTTTACCTTGCATGTGTTTTTCACCTTTTTCTAAACACTTATACAGCGACGCTTGTTGACGAGAGAACTTTACTCATCAAATCAGGTGTTTCTAAAGATGACACCTGTAATTTACGTTGAATTCGTTTATTTAAGCCTGATAATACTTTGCCAGGTCCACATTCGATAATAGTTTCAACCTCAGCTGCAAGCATCGTATTGATTGTAGCCACCCATTGAACCGGGCTGTAGAGTTGCTCAATCAACTGTGCTCTAATCACTTCTGGTGTTTCTGTAACTTGTCCTGAAACATTCTGTACAACTGGCGTTTCAGGTAAAGCAATCTCTATAGCTGATAATATTTCGGCCAACTGCTCTGCTGCAGGCTTCATTAATGCGCAATGAGAGGGAACACTCACAGGTAATTTAACTACCTTTTTGGCGCCCAGAGCTTCAGCTTCACTAATGGCCTTATCCACTGCCGCCGCTTGTCCCGCAATAACAACCTGACCAGGTGAATTGAAGTTAACAGGAGAAACAAGACCTGCATCTGCAGCCTGATCACATGCCTGTTGCACCATGTTATCATCAAGGCCTAGAACTGCAGCCATAGCGCCCTGCCCTTCAGGGACAGCAGCTTGCATCAACTGCCCACGACGCTTAACTAAGCGAACAGCATCCACTAAGCTTATACTTTTAGCACATACCAGTGCTGAATATTCTCCCAGACTATGACCAGCCATAAATATGGGCTTGGCACCACCTAGCGCTTGCCATGCACGCCAGATAGCTACACTGGAAGCTAATAAGGCCGGCTGTGTGTTTTCAGTTTGGTTCAACACATCAGCAGGTCCTTCAAAAATGAGTCTGCGCAAATCTAAACTAATCGCATCAGAAGCTTCTGTCAGGGTTTCATTGATCTCAGGGTATTGATCGGCCAACAGTTGAAGCATACCAACTTGTTGTGAACCTTGCCCTGGAAAAACAAACGCAATTTTACTCATAACAATGAAATTCTTCTCAGTTTATAAATGCGCGCCAATTATAGGCGATGGTAAATGAGACTCATAGTAAAAATATGTTGCTGGTAAATTACAAAGCTATTATCTTGCAATATTTAGCCTTAAATAATACACCGAATAATTACCAAAAAAATGTAAACTGATAGCCTTTTTAATTCAATCTTTCTGCACTAAAACACAATATTATCCACATTGCGATTAAAAAACTGGACTGCATATTTTATGAGACTAATAGTTTTTCCAGCTCTTTAGACAACAGGTCAGGAATATTTTTTTCTACTTCATTAACCGCTAGACCAATAGCCTGTTGTAATGCCAGAGCGTCTGCAGCACCATGGCTTTTCACGACCACCTCCTGCAGTCCCAGCAAACTAGCACCATTATAATAACGAGGGTCTAACTGCTGTTGTATTGTTTTCAGTACTGGCTGTGCTAGCAAAGCCAGCAACCTGCCCCACCAAACCTGCTGAAAGGCATTGATTACTGTATTTTTTATATAAGCCGCTAAACCTTCACTTACTTTCAATGCAACATTGCCAACAAAGCCATCACACACAACAACATTTACTTTATTTTTATAAATATCATCGCCTTCCACAAAACCACAGTAATTAATGTCATCATTATCCTGTAGTAACTGTGATGCTAACCTAACAGGTTCATTACCTTTTGTTTCTTCAACACCAACATTTAATAAGCTTACTGTTGGCTCAGATATATCATGTAGCAAACGGACTAAACAACTGCCCATAACAGCAAATTGGTAGAGCTGATCCGCACTACATCCAACATTGGCACCAATATCCAGCAAATACGTCACGCTCTGCTCTCTGGGCAAACGGGTAATAATCGCTGGCCGATCAATACCTGGCAACGTACGCACGATGACTTTACCCAGTGCCATTAAAGCACCAGTATTACCAGCACTGACACAGGCCTGAGCCTGCCCCTCTGCCACTAACTCTAACGCAACACGCATAGATGCTTTTTTTTTCATGCGTATTGCTTGGACAGGTTTATCTGTCATTGTGATCACTTCAGGTGCATGAACCACCTGCAACCGATGTTGCACCTGAGTAGACTGACCACTCAACAGCTCACCAATAACTGCAGCATCACCCACTAGCAGTAGTTTAAGATGAGGATGAATTGAAAGACATTGGAGAGCTGCTGTCAGTGAGGCATGGGGACCATAATCCCCACCCATCACATCAAAGGCAATTGTAGCCAAGAATTACTCGTCGTCGTTGTTAGATACAACTTTACGACCACGGTAGAAACCATCTGGAGAAACGTGGTGGCGGCGATGAGTCTCACCAGTAGCCGCATCAAGACTTAATGCAGCAGTAGAAAGTCCATCATGCGCACGACGCATACCACGCTTAGAACGAGTTTTACGGTTCTGTTGAACAGCCATGCTTTAGCTCCTGATTAATTAAGTTAGGTATCAGTTTTTAACGATGCCAACACCTGAAAAGGGTTTTCTCTAGATGGTGTATTTGCTTCAGCGTTACCACCATCTGGATCAGATGCTTCAACGTTGCCCTCAAAGTGACATTCTGTTAGCTCATGTCTTGCAACTATTGGTAGTGCCAATATGAGTTCGTCTTCTACCAAGTCTGTTAGCGCTACATTAGTTTCTGCAACAATAACAGGGTCATAATGTGCAGGAACCGCTTTTGCCGCTTCCTCATGCCAAACAATAGCTAAATTACACGTCACTGATAAAGGTAAGCGCATAACTTGCAAGCAACGTTGACACGTCAACTTTACCTCTATAGACAATGTGCCCTGAACGACATAGAAGCCCTCTTCATCTACTAAAAACTGCAGATCAAGTGCTACTTCACCGCTCGGATCTAATATCGCCTCGGCAAACCTGGACAGGTCAGTGACTAAAATACTGCCTGCAATGCGGGTTTCAGCATGTGCCAGTTTGCGAGGATTAATACTTAATGGTAATTGCCCAGTTAACATAAGCGCGCAATGATAGGGATATGGATGGTATCTGTCAAAAGATTTTAATGGGATAACGTCTTATATGCTTTAACCTATATACTGAAATAAACTACTCTCCTTTAATCTATCTTTAAAAATACTGTTATTATGCAGCATAAACGAAACCAACATGCACAGAGTAACTTTTTTAGTTAAATTGCTCATGACTACTTTTCTATTAATAACTCTCCTTTACCTATGAATGCTACTTCAACCTTCCCCCCCATAATTCTTGCATCCTCCTCCCGCTATCGGCAGCAGCTCCTACAACGCTTGAATATTCCCTTCTCTGCCTGCTCCCCTGAGGTTGATGAGCATCCAGAAGAAGGGGAAAGTGCTAGTCAACTCGCCTACCGATTAGCAACTGCTAAAGCCTATGCACTCTCTCCGCAGCACCCTGAGGCCTTGATTATTGGTTCCGATCAAGTCGCAGCACTTGATGAGCTGATTCTTACCAAGCCTCTCAACAAAGCAACCGCTTTCAGTCAGCTTAAACAGTGCCAAAGTCGTCAAGTGACTTTTTTTACGGGCTTATGTGTTCTTGATAGCAACCATCAACAACATAAAACCATTGTAGAACCCGTAGTAGTAAAGTTCCGTGAGCTAACAGATCAAGAAATACACGACTATATTGAGCAGGAGCAGCCATTAGACTGTGCAGGTAGTTTTAAATGTGAAGGGCTTGGTATTGCACTATTTGAGTACATCAACAGTCAAGACCCAAATACCTTAATTGGGCTGCCATTGATTCAACTAGTTAGTCTTCTTAAGGAATTTGGTATTAACCCATTATTACAACACTGATAGTGTCATATACCACAGGAGATACTTGCAATACCAATATCTATCAAAGGGTATTGCAAGCAAGCAGTAAGTCTTAGCGTAATTTCATTTCTTGAGATAAGCCAAGCTTGTTACTAATAGCATTTCCCATGCTTGTCCCTAAA
Organism: Zooshikella sp. RANM57; assembly: GCF_050749885.1. Classification (NCBI taxonomy): domain Bacteria; kingdom Pseudomonadati; phylum Pseudomonadota; class Gammaproteobacteria; order Oceanospirillales; family Zooshikellaceae; genus Zooshikella; species Zooshikella sp. RANM57. The sequence goes on from NZ_JBOIUB010000002.1 coordinate 557,298, forward strand.
CCTTCAACAAATCGTTCCAAGGGATTTTCTTGTGGCGTAAAGTCAACAATATTTTCTTCTTTGACTATTTCTCTAGCGACATAGCTAGTACTACCAAGCCCATCAATCAGACCTAAAGAAAGCGCTTGCTCCCCAGACCAAACCAGTCCACTAAAGAGTTTAGGGTCATCCTTAAGCCTATCACCCCGCCCTTTCTTAACACTACTAATAAACTGCTTATGTGTTGTATTGAGTACAGTCTGCCAGAACTTTGTTTCTGAATCATTCTGCGGTAAGAAAGGATCCAAGAAACCTTTATGCTCGCCTGCTGTATATACCCGGCGACTGACGCCGACTTTATCCATCACTTCAACAAAACCAAAACCAGAAGCAACAACACCAATTGAGCCAACCAAACTGGCTTTATCTGCATATATTTCATCTGCTGCAGCAGCGATGTAATAAGCGCCCGAAGCGCCTAAGTCCATAATGACGGCATAGACTTTAATATCAGGGTGTAAGCTACGCTGGCGTTTGATTTCATCATAAACATAACCCGCCTGCACAGGGGAACCACCAGGACTATTAATACGCAAGATAACCGCTTTCGTGTTTTTATCTTTAAATGCAGCTCGAAGCCCTGTCACAATCGCATCTGCATTTGCCGCTTCATCAGCGGCAATAACCCCACTAATTTCAACTAGAGCAGTATGATCACCTGACTTGACCATTGCATCTTTACTGATACCCCCCAAGGTAAACAAATAAAGTAATACAAAAAGATAGATAAACGTCAGCAACTTAAAGAAGATACCCCAGCGTCGAGTACGACGCTTTTCGACCAAAATACCACCAACTAAACCTTCGATAAGCTGCCACTCTTTATTGCTAGCCTCAGGCTTACTAGCATTATTGCGACTTTGTCCTAATGTTGTTTCTTTCATAGTGGATGTGTTATGTCCAGGCTCAATTACAGCAGAAGCGTCATCATCCTCTCGCCACGGCTTATTTTCGGACTCAGGTCTGTCGGTACTGTCTGTCATGTCAAAACCCTATATTGCAACATTAAACCACTAGGCTTTTTTGTAACCACTTAACCAGCTCACTAAAATGGTCGACACATAAAACGGGTTGGTATTTCTGCAAACGATCCAGGTGATGAGCACCATAACTAACCGCCACACAATCCATACCTATATCTGAAGCCATCGCCATGTCAAACTCAGTGTCGCCAACCATAAGTGCCTGATGAGTCTGAAGCTGAAGTACTTCAAGTATTTCCCACAGCATTTGAGGATGCGGCTTTGAATGAGTTTCATCAGCACACCGTGTCACCTCAAATAGGTCATCCCAACTTTTTGCAGCTAGCGCACGGTTCAACCCCTGACGACTTTTTCCAGTAGCAACGGCCAAGGTGAAGCCTGCTTCTCTTAATTGTGACAGCCCCTGAGTCACACCATCAAAACACGCAAGCTGTTTCTGCTCCCACTGACGAAAGTGATAGGTATAACGCTCACGCATTTCAATCTGCCACTGCCCACCAGACAGACTAGGATATAAAGTCTGTAACGCCTCAGATAAACCTAATCCAATGATATTTTGATACTCGTTTCTGGAGAGTATTGGCAGCTGCAAATCGGTGGCAGCCTCTTTCAGACTTTCAGCAATGGCCAACGTTGAATCCAACAACGTGCCATCCCAATCAAAAATAATGGCTTGATACGAGGACTTCATTGCAACTGACTTAAACCTTTCTGTAAATCATCAGGTAATGGGGCCGATATGGTAAAGGGCTTACCGGTTTCGGGCAAGATAAAGCTGATAGCTGCCGCATGAAGGAAAAGACGCTTTATCCCCAAAGAACGCATATCAACATTAGTTTCAGCTAAACCATACTTTTCATCGCCGATGATTGGATGTCCGGCATACTGTGAGTGAACCCGAATTTGGTGGGTACGCCCAGTAATAGGTTTTGCTTCCACCAACGTTGTATTTTTATACCTCGTTAACACCCTAAATTCTGTAGTAGATGGTTTCCCAGAACTATCCACTTTTACCATTCGCTCCCCAGATTGCAGGGTATTTTTTTGTAAGGGCACATTGATAATTTTCTTACGTGAAGGCCAACGACCCGCAACCAAAGCATGGTACACCTTATGTACCTGATCCTCTCTAAGCTGTTGGTGCAAATGCCGTAGTACACTCTTCTTTTTGGCAACCAATAAACAACCTGAGGTATCTCGGTCTAACCGATGCACAAGCTCAAGCACTTTACTCTGTGGCCGCAATTGTCTTAACACTTCAATAACACCCAGTTTAATACCACTTCCTCCATGCACTGCAAGACCAGATGGTTTATTGATAACAAGCAAACCTCCATCCTCATAAATAATGGCATCTTCCACTTGCTGTAATTGCTGCGGCCTAGCCTTTGGTTGCTTATCCCTTGCATCAGAAACACGAATGGGGGGAAGTCGAAGCTTATCGCCAGAGGCTAATCGATAGTGCGCTTTAATGCGTGATTTGTTTACACGAATTTCACCTTTACGTAATAGTCGGTAGATGTGAGTTAACGGAACCCCTTTCAAGAGGACTTTTAACATATTATCAATACGCTGACCGGCATACTCATCCGTGACGACCAGGTGCTGAACTTGACTAAAGTCTGCAGCAGTTACTGCATGGAGAGTTGAATCATTACTCATAATAATAGTGTAATAGTTTTTAAGCAGATTGAAGCACTTACGAATTACTGATATAGTTCGCGACCTGCTATAATCGGAATAATGCACCAAAAGTCAAACATTTAACGGTGCAAAGCAGCAATTTTTTTTGTCTTGACCGTATTTATGGCAATACACAGAGTTTGTTCATGCCATTTGAACTAGTCATCAAGACATACAATTAATGGCGTATCTTTAATACAGTTGATACGTTAAGTTTAACACTGGGCCTTGAGTTTACATGTGCCCACATATCAGCCTTTATATGTGAAAGGTGGCGACGTCCAATCATCCTGACGCAAACACATATGTAATCGTATAAATCACATACCAACGTGGGAGATTGGCCTTTTGCCAGGTAATTGCAGCGGCTTTTAACATACAATAAAGCCGCACAGAGCATCTGCAAAATGGGACGTTAGACCGAATAAATTTGCTAACCACGCTTCAGCATTGAGAACGATTAATTTTCTGAGCGTGGCCTAAAATAGCACCTTCACAATAAAATAATGATAGGTGGTGCCAATGTAATGCTCATGGCGTTGCAACTATTGGTACTACAAACCATATGAAGAGAATGTTAATTAATGCAACTCAACGAGAAGAGTTGCGTGTTGCGCTGGTTGATGGACAGCGCTTGTATGATTTAGATATTGAGTCAGGAGCAAGGGAGCAGAAAAAAGCCAACATTTACAAAGGACGTATAACCCGCATAGAACCTAGCCTGGAAGCTGCATTTGTAGATTTTGGGGCTGAGCGTCATGGCTTCTTGCCTTTAAAAGAGATCTCTCGAGAATACTTTGCGAAACAGCCACATGAAATTCAGGGGCGCATCAATATTCGTGATGTGGTATCTGAAGGCCAGGAAGTCATCATCCAAGTCGACAAAGAAGAGCGTGGGAATAAAGGTGCAGCCCTTACAACACTTGTAAGCTTAGCAGGTCGTTACCTCGTTTTAATGCCAAATAACCCTCGTGCAGGAGGGATATCTCGTCGCATTGAAGGTGAAGAGCGAGCTGAGTTACGCGAAGCAATGAGCCAGCTTAATATTCCTTCTGAAATGGGTGTTATTGTTCGTACGGCAGGTTTAGGTCGAACTCGTGATGAATTACAGTGGGACTTAGACTACCTTCTCCACCTCTGGAACTCTATTAAAGACGCCGCACAGAAAAAACCAGCACCATTTCTTATCTATCAAGAAAGTAATGTCATTATCAGAGCCATTCGCGACTACTTACGCCATGATATTGGTGAGGTATTAGTCGATGATGAAGCCGTTTATAGCGATGCTTTACGCTTTGTTGAGCAAGTCATTCCTCAATACCGCAATCGCATCAAACTTTATCAAGACTCTATTCCATTGTTTAATCGTTTTCAGATCGAAAGCCAAATAGAAACAGCCTTCCAACGTGAAGTTAAGCTGCCTTCTGGAGGTTCTATTGTAATAGACCCTACTGAAGCACTGGTATCCATCGATATTAACTCTGCACGTGCAACGCGCGGTGGCGATATTGAAGAAACAGCCTTGCAAACAAACCTTGAAGCGGCAGACGAAATTGCCCGCCAGCTTCGACTACGTGATATTGGTGGCTTAGTCGTTATTGACTTCATTGATATGGGGCCACTTCGCAATCAACGTGAAGTTGAATCTCGGATGCGCGACTCCTTACAAATGGACCGAGCTCGCGTTCAAGTAGGTCGTATTTCACGCTTTGGCTTAATGGAAATGTCCCGTCAGCGACTACGCCCTTCCCTGGGAGAAACCAGTGGTGTTGTCTGCCCTCGCTGTAATGGTCAAGGAATTATTCGTGATGTAGGTTCTTTATCATTGGCAATCCTTCGTGTTTTAGAGGAGGAAGCGCTAAAAGAACGAACAGCAGAAATACGCGCCCAAGTACCTGTAGTGGTTGCGACCTTTTTGCTGAATGAAAAACGTGCTGCCATTGCGGATATTGAATCTCGTAATTCTATTCAGGTTATCATTATCCCTAATCCAAACCTTGAAACGCCTCACTTTGAAGTTCAACGTTTGCGTGAAGACCAAGTCAGTCAAGGTGAAAATGAGTTCAACTACGAGCAAGAAACTCAAATAGAGACAGAAAGTATTGAACTCAGTGCGGGAAGAGGCATTCGTCAAGAGGCCGCAGTCAAAAACATTGCCCCCGTTCAACCTGCACCTGTTCCTAGCAAGCCAGGTCTCTTCAAATCTCTTATGAGCTCTATCAGTGGGTTGTTTACCAGTGAATCAACTCCTACTACTGAAAAGCCTTTGGCAAGCCGGCCAAAAGAAGATGGCCGAACTCGCAGCACTCAAGGAAAGCGTGGAGAAGCTCGTACGAGTAATCGCCGTCCTTCGCGTCAACAAGACAGCCAAGACCGCTCATCCAAACCAAGCAGTAAAGACTTTTCTGGAGACTCTCGTGGAGAGAGAACCCGTGGCAAGTCTCAACAGCGCCCACCTAAACGTCGGGATCGTTCAGAAACCCAGGCAAGTGTTGAAACGACAACACACACTGAGCAGAGAGAGGCTGTTGCAGATTCTTACACAGAGAATACAAACCCTAAGCGTAGACCCAGAGGTAATGGCAGTAGCCAACCACAAAGACGTAAAAGTAACCGCCCCTCTCAACGCCAAAAAGATGAGGATCAGAAAGAGCAGGAGTTTTTTGCTCAACCACTAAAGACTGAAACAACACAGCGAGATACTACTCACGAACAGTCATCAGCCTCTGTTTACGAGTCAACAACCTGTCAGGATACAGGACAGGATTCAAAACCTTCTGAGAATCAAGTAAAAACTGATCAGGAGCCGTCTTCCTATAACAAACCAACGGCATTATCGGCTCAGCAACCCTCTTCTTTGAATGAGTCTTCACAAACAGTTGAGGGCAAACCTGAGGTTACAGCAAGCAAAAAAGAAGAAACACATCAAGAAACTACTAGCACACCAGCAGTAGAAAGCCGCAAAGAGGCTGCAGCACCACAAACTGCGAAACCCGCAGCAGAGGAGCACGTTATATCTGTTTTTGATACAAAAGCGGCAGAAGCAAAAACAGATACAGTTGAAGAGCCTAGTCAAAAACCTGTTACAACTCAGGCAGAAGAACCTGCGGCTCAAACCAGTAGCAAACCAAAACGTCGTCGAGGTAGAGCGCAGAATGATCCTCGTCATAAGCGTAAGCAGCAAGCTCAGAAGGCGGCAAGTGAAGCCACTACAAGCTCACAAGCAGCAGAGGTAACACCTACACAGTTACAAAGTGAGCCATCTGCACCAAGTGCCAAACCTACACACTTAGCTGCAGACTTAGCAGAAGTTTTACATACACCGACAGAACCACCAAAAAGTGCTTCTGCGGTTATGAACTTGGAGCCAGTAGCTGATTATCAAACAGTTAAACCGCAAACCAAGAAAACCTCTGAAGCTTCAACTACAGAGCCTGTTGAGGAAGCATCACGAGACGCATAACGCGCCTTAAACAAAATATCAACAACAGAGGTTAGTCCTCTGTTGTTGATACTCTAAAGCCAACAAAATAAAAAAGCCTTCTATTTGGCCCGTTATTGAGGGTAAATCCTAGGTTCTATTTCCATTCTTACCGAAAAACGTAACCATACTTGTTGCTGAATATCCCATGCTAAAGACAGCAAATCTTCAACATGGCCTTCCCCATAGTGAACTAAAACCAAGGCTTGATGTTTATACACACCCACCTTACCTTTGCGTATTCCTTTAAAGCCACACTGATCAATTAGCCAACCAGCCGCGAGCTTCCAGCACCCTCCCCCTACGAAATAAGCAACCAGGTTGGGGAAATTTTCCTTTAACACCTGATAGTGATCTTCAGAAATAATTGGATTTTTAAAAAAACTGCCTACATTACCCAAATGCTGTGGATCTGGCAGTTTAGCTTCTCGAACTTTGACAATATAGTCGCTTAACTGCAACGCAGTCTTTGCGTGACTGTCTTGCAATCCAATATAAGACAAATTCGGCGTAAAATTCGACGACAAACGAAAAGCAACTTCAGTGATCACTATTTGATCTCTTAGTTGCTGTTTAAAAATACTATCACGATAAGCAAATGCACAATCACTCGCCTTCAACTGGATGACTTCACCTGAGGCAATATCAATGTAACGCACCCAGTCAATCACATCTTTAACTTCTACCCCATAAGCCCCAATATTTTGAATAGGGCTGGCACCAACTGTACCTGGAATTAAAGATAGATTTTCTAAACCAGAGGCACCTTGGTCTATTGTCCAACGTACAAAACTATGCCAGTTCTCTCCTGCTGCGCCATAAACGACTAACTGTCCATCATTCCCTTGCTCAACACGTCGCCCTTTTAAGCAGACACGCATAACAATACCCGCAAAGTCACTTGAAAATATGGTGTTACTGCCCTCTCCCAAAGGGAGAACAGGTAAATCATACTGCTTGGCAAAAGCAAGAATTTGATGAATATCTACCTCACTAAAAACCTCAACAACCCCCTTGGCTTTAACATCAAAACCCAGGGTATGCCATGGCTTAAGGGTTGCAGACTGTAACGTTAGCTGACCTGTCACGATGGAATCCTGTACTGCTGACAAATATGCTGAAGTAATCCTCTTGCCCCTTGTTCGACGAGGTCAAGCACATCACTAAACCCATCCGGCCCACCATAGTATGGATCAGGCACCTCGAGCTGACTCACCCCCGCATAGTTTAAAAATAACTGTAATTTTTCTTCATGACCTTGAGGACACAACTCACGTAAACAAGCTAAATTACTCTTATCCATGGCGAGAACAAAGTCTGTTGAAAAAAAGTCTTCCAGATTAAACTGCTGAGCCCGAATCATTGATAAGTCATAGCCTCTAGCAGCAGCAACCTGCTGACTCCGGGCATCTGGCTGCTCTCCAATATGGTAAGCCGAGGTTCCAGCAGATGCGACTTCTATGCTATCTACCAAGCCCTTACTATCTACCATATGCTGAAAAACACCATGTGCTGTTGGTGATCGGCAGATATTGCCCAGGCATACAAACATTACCTTAATCAATTCTATCCCCCTAACAGCAGACAAACTCGCTGCAAATCATCATGCGTATCAACACCTCGAGGAGGAGTTACCAACGCTTGTGCTACATGAATTTTCTTACCATGCCACAGCACACGTAATTGCTCCAATGCCTCAGTACGTTCGAGCAGGCAGCCTCCCCAGGAAACAAAGTCATTTAACAAACTGACTCGATAAGCATATATACCAATATGGTGTGATACTGGTAAACCTGCAGGTAGTGTTTGTTGCTGAGCTGAAAACTCATCTCTGGGCCAAGGTATGGGTGCTCTTGAAAAATACAACGCATGATGTTTGGCATCTGTCACTACTTTTACCACATTCGGGTTTTGCATCATTTCCAGCTCAGTAATTGGCTGGCAAAGCGTCGCCATGACAGCATCCCGATCATTGCGTAAGTTATGTGCTACCTGATCAATCAGTGCAGGAGGAATAAGTGGCTCATCACCTTGAACATTCACCACAACAGCATCATCATCCAGCCCAAGTGCACTTGCAGCCTGTTGCAGTCGATCAGTACCTGAAGGATGATCGGCATCCGTCAAACAGACTTCAGCACCAAACTTTTGGGCAGCCGTAACGATATCAGGATGATCTGTTGCAATTACCACACGCTGTGCATTGCTTGCACAAGCTTGCTCATAAACACGCTGAATCATTGGTTTTCCTGCAATATCGGCCAATGGCTTTGCAGGTAACCGGCTTGATGCATAACGTGCAGGAATAATAACGGTGTAGTCCGTTGAGTTCATATGTGTAATCAAATCTAATGGAGTTAATTAAACTAATTTTTCTATTATTTTTTTTGAAGCCGCTCTTCAGTTGAGAGTGTTCTGGCTTCAGACTCAAGCATTACAGGAATATCGTCACGAATGGGAAATGCAAGTCCATCCTGGCGACATACCAATTCTTGCTGCTCACGGGCATAATATAATGCACCTTTACAAAGTGGACAGGCTAATATTTCAAATAGTTTTTTATCCATTCTGCTCACCCCCTATCAGTTCGCCATTTACTTGCTAACCCAACAAGTTACATTTGTTTATACGTTCTTGCTGTAACCCATAACAAGAGCAAGACAACTAGTTAAACAATAGTTGCAGTCTTTGCTAACAATGATGTCCAAAATACCTCAGGTAATTCTGCTTCAACTGCAAGACACCAAAAACGCTCACTGGCAAATGCATGACATTTTACGGCATCTTTTGTAGTCATTATAATAGGATGGTCACTATCAAATATTAAATCCTCTACTTGATACTGATAATGATCAGCAAACACATGCGCTTTAGGCTTAATGCCAAGGCCAGCTAAAGTATTAAAAAAACGATGCGGATTACCAATTCCAGCAACAGCTTCAACAGTTTTCCCTTGCCACTGACTGATATTACTGACCTCACCTGTCTTCAAATTATAAATCCTGACAGGATGCAATTGCATTTCACAAGCAACAACAGGTAGTTTTTTTTCAGGTAAATAAGCACCATTACAAATCACAAAATCAACAGAGTGTAATCTTTCAACAGGTTCTCTAAGTGGCCCCATTGGTAAACAATACCCATTACCCATACCACGCTGTCCATCAATAACCACTACCTCAATATCTCGTGGCAAACGATAGTGCTGCAAACCATCATCAGCAACAATAATATCAACTGCATACTGTTGTATCAGATACTGTGCCGCCTGATACCGATGGGGATCAACAATCACAGGCACCTTTGTCATTTGCCTTAACATAAGTGGCTCATCACCACATATTAAAGCACTGCTTTGCTCATTAACGTCTAAGGGATACTGAGTACCACTGCCACCATATCCCCGACTAATAATACCTACCTGTAACCCCTGTTGCTGCAATTTCTGAACAATAGCCGCAACCACAGGGGTTTTTCCTGTACCACCTACAGCAATATTACCAACAACAATCACGGGTTTAGACAAGGCAGGTGGAGGTTTAGATAGGAAGCTCTTTCGACGTTGACGGGCAATGCACTTAAATAGATAACTCAATGGGTATAAAAGACAGAGCCACTTACTTCCCTGATACCAGGCTTGAGTTATATGCTGTTTTATTGACATTAAAAAACTCGGCATAAAATTAAAAGGGCTTTATAAAAGCCCTTTTAATTATGGAGATGACTCTTCTGCTTTTTGCTTGGTGGTTACGCGTAAATGAACAAACCCCATTTGCCCTGCTGCATCCATTGCGGTTACTACAGCTTGATAAGGGGTATTAGCATCAGCAGTAATGACTAGTGGTAAACTGGTGTCACCATTAGAGACCTTTTGCAAAGCATTTTTAATTGTGGCTATAGAATTATTGACGAGCGCCTGGGAGTTAACAGCATAATTCCCTTGCTTGCTGATCAATATTTCAATCTGCTTAGGTTGCTCAGCCACTTGATTGCCTGAGGCTTCAGGTAGATCGATTTCCAGGTGAGACTCTTTAGTAAACGTAGTCGTGACCATAAAGAAAATCAGCAATAAAAAAACCACGTCTATCAAAGGCGTCAAGTTGACGGTAACATCTTCCCTGGACTGACGCTGGAATTTCACTGCTTACCTACCTCGCTATAGTCCACTTCACGATCACCATGAACCACTTCAACTAACTTCGTTGCCTCTTGTTCCATTGTTACCACCAGCTCATCTACCCGGCGAACAAAAAAGCGATGGAACATTAACGAGGGAATTGCAACCGTTAAGCCTGCTGCAGTAGTAATCAGCGCTTTAGAAATACCACCTGCTAAACTATCAACATTACCTATCGCACTGGCGGCCCCAATTTGATTAAAAACTTCAATCATACCTAGCACAGTACCTAACAACCCTAACAACGGTGCAATTGCTGCAATCGTTCCCAGCGTATTAAGATAACGTTCCAGTTCATGAATGACTCGAGCAGCCGCTTCAGAAATACTTTCTTTCATGATCTCACGACCATGCTTGGAATTGGCTAAACCTGCGGCCAAAATTTCTCCAAGAGGAGAGTTACTTTTTAACTCTTTAAGCTTCTTAGAATCTAACTGCTTGTTTTTGATCCACTTCCAGACTAAGGCTAGAGTATGCTTGGGGGCAATTTTAGTAGCACGCAACGTCCAAATACGCTCAATGCTAATTGCCAATGCCATCACCGAACAAATCAGGATTGGCCACATTAGCCATCCACCGGCTTTGATGATCTCGAACACGACTTCTCCCCTTCATTTACGTTGCGCACACTCTAACACAAACTATCCCTTGACCGAATACCTACCAGTTCACTTTTTCAGACCAATAATGCCGTACATCACGTCGATAAAGTGAAGTAGAAATTAAATCCGAATCAGGGTCATAACTTATCTCTATTGTGCCATCTCGGCTGGTTTGAAGCTCCTTGCTGGATAACAGGTTAACTCTTTTCAATACTGCAGGTGCAGGGTGTTTAAATGGATTAAGATACCCCGCAGAAAATACGACAAAAGTCGGTTGTATATGTTTAAGAAATAGCATAGAAGATGAATATTTACTGCCATGGTGTGCAGCAATCAACACATCAGACTGTAGTTGACCAGCAAACTGTTCAACCAAACGCTGTTCTTCTGTATGACTAATATCTCCAGGAAGGAGTACGCTTAGCCCTGCAGCTGACACATGCAGTACACATGAAGCCTTATTATTATTGTTCTTATGTGGCCCGCCACCCGCTAACATACGAAACGTTACCTGATCCCATTGCCAAAGTTGTCCAGGCAAGCAAGTAGATACTTCAGACGTACTAATTTTAAGCTGTTCTGGAGTACCTGATAGAACATGTGTTACGGGCAACTGTGAAATAATATCCTGCACACCACCACTGTGGTCCTGATCACCATGACTAATTAGCAAGGTATCTATTGCCAACCAGCCTTTATGTTGTAAATAAGGAATTAAAACGGCTTTTGCCGCAGAAAAACTAGGTGAGAATGCCTTACCAGTATCATAAATCAGTAAATGATGCTCAGTTTTTATAACAACAGCTAACCCTTGTCCTACATCCAAAATGGCAATATGAAGTCCACCATTTGGGATATAAGCAGGTTGGGCACAAAAAATTGGCAACCACCAACACCATCCTAACCAGCGTCCAGGAAATCCCGAGGGTAATAGCAACCATAACGCACTCACACAAGCCATAATCAAAGGCAGTCCTTGCAGATGCATTGTCAGCGTTGGCGTTACCAGCGAAGCACTCCAGTGAATTCCCGTCAACAGGCCTTGCGTAGCGATTGATACAGGCATAACAGCCCATTCTGGCGGAAACGATAAAACGGCTAGCAAACTGCTCAGCAAAGCCATGGGCAATAAAATAAAACCAAGATAGGGAATTGCGAGCATATTAATGATAGGACTTAACCAACTCACACTCTGCCCTTGGCTATACAGTAAAGGCCATACAGCCAATATCACAACACATTGCGGCCAAATATGATTAAACGTCCACGAAGGTTTACCAGGCCGATTAGCAAAACGCCAAAGCAAGACGCCTGTAGCGATAAACGAGAACCAAAAACCACTGCTTATCCACGCCAATGGATCCCAGGCAACCACGCCCGCTAGTGCTGATAACCAAAGTGTAATCGGCTTAAACCTTACTCCAACTAACACTCCCAATAACACAACAGTGACCATGATTAACGCGCGCTGTGTTGGTAGAGAGAATCCCGCTAATAATGCATAGCTACAAGCCAAACTCAGAGCAACTATCGCAGCACAACGTGGACGAGAGATAAATGCCCATGGCCAACTGACTAACCGTCCAACAGCATGGACAAACAGCCAACCTAATGTAGCCATCAGGCCAATATGTAATCCAGACACGACTAATAGATGAGCCGTTCCTGTAGCACGAAATGCTTGCCAGGTACTCGCTTGTAAGTACTGTTTATCACCCAAGAGTAAAGCACATAGCACATCATGAACGACTGGTGGCATATAATCACGCCATGATTGGGGCCAGAACCAACGTAACCAATTTACACTATGCCAGGCAGGCGCTATTTGCTGTTGTGTTTGCCGGATATACCCTACTGCACCCACCTTATTTTTAAATAGATACCCCTCGTAGTCCCACGCACCAGGACTCGCAAAACCATGGGGACGCTTTAGTTTTACTATCCAATGCCATATTTCCGTAGGCTGGTAGTCAGCGGAGCCTTGATAATCACTCAGTAAAATAAACTCTGGAGCAGATGTAATTTCTTGTTGAGGTGTGATTAATGAGCGGACTTTAACTAATAATTGCTGGTGATGATCACGCTGTCGGACTTCAGTAATTTCACCTTCAAGTTGCAACGCTTGTTGTTCAGCGCTTTTTGGTAATTGCTGTGCCAAACCAGAATAACCAAAACTATAGCCACGTAACACGCCCAACAAACCAGCCAAAATGATCAGACATAGTATTAACTGGTGGCGTAAACATACACACAATAGGCAGACCACAACTGCAAAAATGCCTATGCTTAGAGTACTTGGCAGTACTGGGATACACCCAATGCCAACACAACCAGCGATAAAAGCCAGTAGAACTTTATGTAACATATTGGTATAGCGCAAACTTTACAGGCATAATACTCCAGCTTTTGACAGTATTTGGTTAGTTGAGCCCTTTCATGCCAAAGAAACTTATCCGTCGATTTTTACCTAGCCCCGAAAAAATTAAAAACAACCGCTCTCTTCGTTATCTTGGAGATCGCATTCATGACCCAAACCTATGGCATTTAAATCGACGATCTGTTGCTGGCGCTTTTTTTGTGGGTATTTTCTGTGCATTCTTACCCATTCCAATGCAAATGCTGGTAGCGGGCGTCTTAGCAATGCTAGTACGCTGTAACCTACCGATATCTATCGCATTGGTCTGGATTACTAACCCTATCACTATGCCTGCCATTTTTTACTTCACCTATAAGGTCGGCTGCTACCTTTTAGGCACACCCGTAAGTGATATAGAGTTCACTATGACGGTAGAATGGTTTGAACATGAACTTGGGCGTATTTGGCAGCCACTTTATTTTGGCTCTATTATTACAGGACTATTTTTAGGTGCTGTGAGCTACTTAACTATTCGCCTCTACTGGCGTTGGCATGTTACCCGTAGTTGGCACAGTCGAAAGCTACGCAAAACGCGACAGCAAAATCATTAGCTTCTTTAAACCAACAATTTGATGTAGTTGAGTGTTATGAGAAAAGGTTACCAAGGTTTCCGTAAAGGTAAAAAGAAAAGTCAGGGTAAAGGCATTTTGGAAGCCATTAACACTGACGGTCCTCATAAAGAATGGTTGGGTATGCCTGAATATTATATCCACACCCTGACCGTTGACGGGGAAAACTACAACTATTTATCGGCTGAACAATCCCTTGAAGTTGTAGTGGGCGATATGGTGGTATTTCGCTATGAAGTGGTAGGAGGAAACCGCCGTATTGACAAACGATCCCTAGGAAAAACCATTGATCCTAGCCAATATCAGGCACCTTCTGAAAACGACTAGCAGCAGCTCATGTAAGAAGCAACCTCAATAAGAGGCTTGCTTCTTTTATTGATGCAAAGCCAATTGCTGCTCAAACGCTAGTATTATGCAGCGATCAGCTCACCCTCAACCAGTTTCAAAACTCTATCCATTTGATTCGCTAAAGCCAAATCATGCGTGACCACCAAAAAGGCCGTCTTTGTGGTTTGACTTAGCTCCTGCATTAGCTCATGAATAGTATGCGCCGTATGCTGATCTAAATTTCCTGTAGGTTCATCCAGCAAAACACAGCAGGGTGTTGTCACTAACGCTCTGGCAATAGCCACCCGCTGCCGCTCACCTCCAGATAGCTCTCCTGGTTTATGATCAAGTCGATGACTTAACCCCACTCGGGTCAGCAGCTCTATCGCCTGTTCTTTAACGGTATTAAGCTTAACCTGAGAGCGCATTAACAAGGGCATAGCAACATTTTCAAGCGCCGTGAACTCTGGTAATAAATGGTGAAACTGATAAACAAAACCCAGCTTACTGTTGCGTAACTGTCCGCGCTCATTTTCACCCATTTTACTGATCTGCTGCCCATCTAGCAGCACCTCACCTTCTGTTGGTGTATCTAATCCACCTAACAGGTTCAATAACGTGGTTTTACCTGAACCAGAGCTCCCTACAATTGCGATTCGTTCACCCGCACTCAGCTGCATGTCCACACGCTTTAGTACTTCAACTTCAGTAGGACCTTCCTGATAACGTTTAACCAACTTTTGACACACTAATACATGCTGATTATTCATAACGCAGTGCCTCTGCAGGTTGAGTACGGGATGCTCGATAGGCAGGATAGAGCGTAGCTAAAAAGCTTAATGACAAGGCAGCAGCTGTAATAATGCCAACATCGCCCCACTGCAACTGTGATGGGAGGTAATCTATAAAATACACATCACCGCTTAAAAATTGTATTTCAAAGGTTTTCTCAATCCAATCCACTATTTCTGGCACATTAGCACCCACAAGTACTCCCAGGATAACCCCAAGTAGCGTGCCTGAAACCCCTATAACAGAGCCCTGTACAATAAAAATGCCCATGATGGTTTTAGTGCTGGCACCAAATGTACGCAAAATAGCAATGTCAGACTGCTTATCTGTCACCACCATGACCAATGTTGAGACAATATTAAATGCTGCTACCGCCACAATAAGGGTAAGCAACAAGCCAATCATGGTTTTTTCCATTTGAATTGCTTGAAATAGACTGCCATGGGTACGGGTCCAATCACTATAATAATAACGCTCATGCAACGTGTTTGCGAGCTTGCCGATATCCTCTCGGGCAGTAAACAAGTCCACCATTTTTAAGCGAATACCCTGCACACCGTCCTTGATACGTAATAGTTTTGCGGCATCCTGATAATGAATAATCGACAAAGAACTATCCAGTTCTGCCCCAACCTCAAAAATACCCACCACATTAAATCGTTTCATTCGAGGAAAAACGCCTGCAGGATTAACAGAGGCATCAGGTAATACCAGTGTAACCTTATCCCCGACTTGCGCTCCCAACCTGCGGGCCACAATATCCCCCAGCACAATATCAAAGTGACCAGGCTTTAAATCTGCCAGTTTACCTGCTCGCATATGCTCATTAACGATTGATACCCGACGTTCAAATTCTGGAGCCACGCCATAGATAGCAACGGGTTGCACCCGTCCATTAGAGGTCAGCATACCCTGCGTATTATTGAAAGGCGCTGCACTAATCACTCTAGGAGAACGTTCCATTTGCTTAATTAAACTTTCCCAGTCCGTAATCGTGCCATACACCTTGGTGATTTTGGCGTGAGGAACCATCCCTAAAATGCGCTGCTTTAATTCCCGATCAAAGCCATTCATAACAGATAACACAATGATCAGGACCATCACTCCTAATACCAGGCCAACAAGTGAAATTAACGAGGTAAATGAAATGAAGTGATTGCGCCGCTTCGCTGCGGTATATCGCAGCCCAATAAACAGTGGTAATGGTTTAAACATGCAGTTTTGCCTTAGCCCTCAATAAATGGCTGCTACACTCTAAAACAGATATTCTTGAATGCAAAAAACGAAAAATAACGGTTTGGTTAGTTATGGCTGACGATGTACAAGACCACCGCAATTATTTCCGCATCGATGACATGGTCGCCATCGAATACCAGCTCATGTCTGAGCTCATTGCGCCAGATGCAACAGCCTATCCCTTCAGTAATACCTCTGAGCAGTTTCAGCTCATTACTGAAATGCAGACTATTGAAGCAGAGTCACAACATATCTTACGCTCCATTCATGAGCAGGATCGTCAAGTAGCCAATTACTTAAAAAATATTGACCGCCGAATTCAATTGCTCAGTCGTATCCTTGCTGCCTGCAGTGAAGATATTGCGTCACTACCACGTCAATCAGTCAACTTAAGTGAAGGTGGTATTGCCTTCAGCTCATCAGCACCTTTACCAAAGGGAGGGTATATTGCCATAAAACTTGTTTTATTTCCTTCTTATGCAGGAATGCTATTATCTGGACGCGTTGTATCTTGTGAAGAAGAAAATAAAGCCTATACAAACCACATCACATTTGAATGCATCAGTGACAGTGATAGACAACTGTTAGCGAAACATGTTATTCAATTTCAGGCCCAGCAACGCCGGGCGAGGCTTGATCAATCTGACTAGGAGTACTCATCATGAAGTCGTTAGTTATTACCAGTCTTACACTCTTTTTGAGCCTTAGCTGCTGGGGTGAAACCGTTAATATTGCGGACCAGAAGCAACAGACTGAAGCAGGCGACTTGCCCCGTCATGGCTTAACTGAGCAGCAGGTTCGTAATCAGTACGGTGAACCTAAAGCGACTCACTCAGTGGGCCAGCCTGTCATAACGCGTTGGGATTATGACCGCTTTACGGTGTATTTTGATCGTCGACAGGTACTGCATAGTGTTGTTCATCAAAAACCATAATCGCTCATTGTAATGCTGGTCATAGGACATCGTGGTGCGCGGAATGAAGCACCTGAAAATACCCTTGTCGGTTTTCGGCATGCGATTGCCCATGGCGTTCGCCATTTTGAACTTGATTTGAGGTTAAGTCAGGATCATCAGTTAATGGTGATCCACGACAGCACCGTAAACCGAACGACAAACGGACAAGGAAAAGTAGCAAACCAGACTTATGATCAATTGAGAATGCTTGATGCACGCTATGCACTCAATGGATGGAATCAACCGGCACGTATTCCCTCATTAAATACATTGATTGATGCCTGTCCCGAAATTGAACATTTGCAGCTTGAACTGAAAGCCGATAATCGAGCGGAGGCTTATGCCGTTGCTGAAGCAGCCCATCAGTGGCTAATGCACCGTGTACTTCGAAGCGATGTTGTCATCACCTCAGGCGTTTGGCACTGCTTAGATTATTTACAGAATTCTAAACGACCCTATCGTCTTGGCGTTGTTGTAGAGCACCATCCACAGCCCATTCGTATAGCCCAAGCATTAAACTGCCAGTTATTAGTACTTTATTATAAGCGCTGTAATCCTTCACTGGTCGCGGCTGCCAAGGCCAAGCAACTTGAGGTCTCAACCTGGACGGTAAATGAAGCCAAGGATATACAGCAGATGTGTGACTGCCAAGTGGATAGCATTATTACCGACTGGCCTACTCGCTATCTCCACTTAGACACGTCAACACAGCAACAAGCAGGTTAATGCTGTCATCAATGTGATTAAAATAAACGGTTTAAACCATCAAGTGCAGCGACACGATAGGCCTCTGCCATGGTCGGATAGTTGAATGTCGTGTTGACAAAATAACGCAAGCTATTAGCTTCACCTTTTTGGCTCATAATAGCCTGACCTATATGCACAATCTCTGATGCCTGATCACCAAAGCAGTGAATACCCAAAATTTCTAGCGTTTCACGGTGAAACAGAATTTTCAGCATACCCACGGTTTCATTACTGATTTGTGCCCTAGCCATCGATTCAAAATATGCCTGCCCAATCTCATAAGGTATTTTGGCAGAAGTCAACTCTTGCTCCGTCATACCAATAGAGCTTATTTCAGGAATAGTATAAATACCTGTGGGCACATCATTTACAAACCGCCACTGCTCATTACTTGCTGCATTGCCTGCCGCAGAACGCCCTTGATCAAATGCAGCACTGGCTAGACTCGGCCAACCAATCACATCACCGGCCGCATAAATATGTTCCAGCACAGTCTGATATTGCTCGTTAACATCCAATTGCCCCCGGCTATTGGGCATTAAACCAATATTTTCCAGACCCATCCCTTGGGTATTACCCGTACGGCCATTAGCCCAAAGTAAGGCATCTGCCTTAAATCGCTTGCCAGAACGAAGATAAATGATGACACCATCATCAACACCTTCCACCTTCTCGTACTCTTCATTATTCCAAGTCACCACACCAATATGACGCAGGTGATAACTCAAGGCATCAGAAATTTCTTCATCCAGAAAAGACAGCAGTTTATCGCGGGTATTGATTAAATCGACCTTCACCCCCAGCCCACTGAAAATTGAGGCATATTCACAGCCAATAACCCCAGCCCCATAAATGACAATACGACGTGGCGTATGTTTTAAACTAAGAATGGTATCGCTGTCATAAATACGAGGATGGCTAAAATCAATATCGGCCGGGCGGTAAGGACGAGATCCTGTAGCAATGATTACCTGCTGGGTCTCCAAGTGCTGTATTGTTCCATTACGATCCAGCACTTCAATAGTATGTTCATTAACAAAGCTTGCGCGCCCAAAAAAAATATCAATCCGATTACGCGCTAAATATTGCGTTCTTGATTTAACCTGCTTTGCAATCACTTTTTCCGCATTTTTTAGGACATTGTGAAAACTAAACCAGCGAGGCTCACCGATCTCACGAAACATCGGTTTTGTATTAAAACTGATAATTTCTTTTACTGCATGGCGTAACGCTTTAGAGGGGATTGTTCCCCAATGGGTACAGTTACCACCGAGTTGATGCTGTTGTTCTATTAACGCAACCCGTTTTCCCAGTTTTCGTGCATTGATTGCAGCGCCTTCACCTGCAGGTCCAGATCCCAATACGACTACATCATAATTTGTGACACCGACCACCATGGTACTCCATTAGTCTCATACGTTCTTGCTAGGCTAAAAATAACGACTTTAATATACTTTTTTTGAGGGGGTTGTTTCTAAAGACATCCTCCCTCAGAAATACTTAGCTTAATGTTAAAAAGCCACTAAAGCAGTATTGTTCAGGATGTGATTACTTAGCCGCATCGTAGAATTCAGTGGCATTCTCATCCACATCGCTGTTTGAGGTAACTGTGGACTGAGTATTTTTTTTACATTTATCCTGATTTCCACCGCAGACTTCACACGCCGTTTTCATACCTAATGCGTTTAATCCTCCACACGAACCTTTGAGTGGTTTTCGTGCAAATATTACCCCCACAGCCATACCTACAATGACCAGTAACATCATAAAAAAAACTAAAAAGACGATAGTCATGCCTTACTCCTCTCTCGCATCAGTTGCAAGATACGGTTGAAATGCTGGTGATGCGTAACTGGCAAACCCTTCTTCCTCTTTGACAATAAAGTATGCTGCCAGGTCATGCTCTTTTGCCAGTGTCATACCTTCAGGATAGCCAACAACCATTAACATCGTTGCCAGTCCATCAGCCATAGCAACTGAAGGATGCACCACCGTCACAGAAGCAAGCTTATGCGTAATAGGATGACCAGTGAGCGGGTTAATAGTGTGTGAGAATCGCTGCCCATCTATTTCATAATAGTTGCGATAATCCCCTGAGGTGGCTATTCCCTTACCTGGAGCTTCAATGGCAGCACTGGCTTTACGCTGCCCCAAAACAGGTTCTTCAATACCAATACGCCAAGGAACACCCGCTGCTTTTTCACCTTTAATTTTTAACTCTCCTCCCACTTCTACCAGATAGCTGCTAATACCCATTGTGTCGAGTGCATCCGCGACTTTATCAACAGCATAGCCTTTGGCTATAGAGGATAAATCAACAAAAACAGGTTTTTCTTTCAGTAAAGTAGAGGCTTGCTTATCCGCTTTAACATAGTGGTAACCCACTTTAGCAAAAGCTTCGGCCAGTGCTTGGTCAGAGGGAACTGTTGTGGGCCGCTTATCAGGGCCAAATCCCCACAAGTTAACTAAAGGACCCACAGTAACATCATAACGTCCACCACTCATTTCAGAAATTTCCTGACTAAGCGCAACAAGCGTTACAATATCATTCGAAAGCTTAAATACCTCTTCAGTTGGCGCCTGATTAAATTGCATTAACTCTGAAGTGGAAATATACGTTGACATACGCTGGTTGATATCAGCCAATACAGCATCAACACGCTGAGCTACCTCTGGCTGACTGACACCATCAACCGCAATATACTTAACCTGATAAGAGGTTCCCATCGTTGGTCCACTCACCTGTTCAATAGTCTGCTGGTTACAACCTGCTAACAAACAAACAAACAGCAATTGAATGGCATACCCAAAAGCATTTCTCTTCGCATACACATATTGTTCAAGTATGTTCACTACGGTACTCACTGATACTAAACAACGACAGCTTTAGCACTTGCTATAAGCAAAAAAGGGTTCAATCATGCTGACCGAACCCTTTTTACAGTTATCTAAAGCGTTGTGTCATGTCAGCACTCGCTGACACACAATATTCACTTTTAACCAATTCCGTATTAACCACCAAAATCATCAAGCAGGATATTTTCAGGCTCAACACCCAAGTCTTCAAGCATTTTGATGACGGCAGCGTTCATCATGGGAGGTCCACACATGTAGTATTCACAGTCTTCAGGTGCTGGATGATCTTTCAAGTAATTTTCAAGCAACACCTGATGGATAAAACCTGTGTACCCATTCCAATTATCTTCTGGCTGAGGATCTGAAAGCGCAACATGCCACTTAAAGTTTTCATTCTCAGCCGCAAGCTGATCATAGTCCTCAATATAAAACATCTCACGTTTACTACGCGCACCATACCAAAAAGACATCTTACGTGTAGACTGCAAGCGCTTAAGCTGATCAAAAATATGTGCCCGCATTGGTGCCATACCCGCACCACCACCAATGAATACCATTTCTGCATCCGTTTTTTTCGCAAAAAACTCACCAAAGGGACCGTATACCGTCACTTTATCGCCAGGTTTAAGGTTAAATACCCAGGAAGACATCTTGCCAGGAGGCACATCAGAGCCTGGAGGTGGTGAAGCAATCCGAATATTAAACTTCAGAATACCTTTTTCTTCAGGATAGTTGGCCATGGAATAGGCACGAATCACAGGTTCATCAACCTTTGAAACATACTGCCACAGGTTAAACTTATCCCAATCTGGTCGGTACTCATCTTCAACCACAAAGTCCTTATAATGAACTTCATGTGGAGGTGCTTCCAACTGAACATAACCACCTGCACGGAAATTTACCACCTCACCTTCAGGAAGCTCCAAAACAAGCTCTTTGATGAAGGTCGCAACATTATGGTTTGACTTAACCGTACATTCCCACTTTTTCACCCCAAAAAATTCTTCAGGGACTTCAATGTTCATGTTCTGCTTAACAGGAACCTGACACGCTAAGCGCCAGCCCTCATTCGCTTCACGGCGGTTAAAGTGAGACTCTTCGGTAGGAAGGATAGAGCCACCTCCATCCAAAACCTTACACTTACACTGAGCACAAGAGCCACCACCACCACAGGCGGATGACAAGAAAATATTGTTATCTGCTAGGGTTTGGAGGAGCTTGCCTCCAGCCGCCGTTGTTACTGACTTCTCGGGGTCATCATTAATATTGATTGTGACATCGCCAGTACTCACCAGCTTGGAGCGAGCTACCAGGATTACTGCCACCAATGCAAGGACGATGACCGTAAACATGGCAACCCCGAGCAGGATTACACTGATACCTGACATATCGTTTCCTTATTATTCACACGCTGTTGGTACATAAAACGGCTTAAAGTTGTACGCCAGAAAAAGACATAAAACCAAGTGACATCAAGCCAACGGTGATAAATGTTACACCCAGACCTTGTAGCCCTTCAGGCACATCACTGTATTTCAGCTTTTCGCGGATACCCGCCAGCGCAACAATGGCTAATGCCCAGCCAATACCTGCACCAATACCGTATACGGTACTTTCTGCAAAGGTGTAATCACGCTCCACCATAAAGAGTGAGGCTCCCATAATTGCACAGTTTACGGTAATCAATGGTAAGAATACGCCAAGTGCGTTATATAGCGCAGGCACATACTTATCCAACACCATCTCCAAAATCTGTACGATTGCAGCGATAACACCGATGTAACTTAAATAACCAAGGAATGACAAGTCCACATCTGGCAAGCCTGCCCAGGCCAAAGCACCTTCTTTCAAAACGTGCTGATAAAGCAGATTATTGACAGGAACCGTAACCGCTTGGACAACGACTACGGCAATCCCCAAACCAATAGCGGCTTCAACTTTTTTAGAAATAGCCAGGAAGGTACACATCCCCAGGAAGAAGGCCAAAGCCATGTTCTCAATGAACACCGCCCGGATAAATAAGCTGATGTAATGTTCGATCATGATTACATAGCCTCCTTATATTTGCTGTGGGCTGCCAGTTTATAATCAGGTTTTTCCACTTGATTTTTCTTCCAGGTACGAAGTCCCCAAATGATCAAACCAATCAGGAAAAATGCAGAGGGAGGTAACAGTAATAAACCGTTGGGTTGATACCAGCCACCTTCACTAACCAGTGGCAAAATTTCTACACCAAATAGTTTTCCTGCACCCAATAATTCTCGAATAACACCGAGTGTAAGCAGGATAACGCTATAACCTAAACCATTCCCAATACCATCAATAAAGCTTGGGATAGGAGGGTTTTTCATGGCAAAGGCTTCAGCACGACCCATGACAATACAGTTAGTAATAATCAGCCCCACAAACACAGACAGCTGCTTACTAATGCTATAGGCATAGGCTTTCAGCACCTGATCCACCACAATAACCAATGAAGCAATAATCGTCATTTGCACAATAATACGAATACTGCTGGGTATATGGTGACGAATTAAGGAGACAGACATATTTGAAAATGCAGTCACCAATGTCAGTGCAATACACATAACAACAGTCGTCTGCAAATTACTGGTTACCGCCAGAGCAGAACATATCCCCAAAATTTGCAACGCAATGGGATTATTATCCAAAATTGGGGATAAGATGATTTCTTTGGTATTACTCATTATGCTTTCCCCGCTCTTAAGTTAGCCAAGAAGGGTCCAAAGCCATTTTCGCCTAACCAAAAGTGCAGTAGGTTTTCAACTCCACGCGTAGTTAAGGTCGCACCAGCCAAGCCATCAACCTGGTGATCAAAGTTTGGATTACTTGGGTTTGCTCCCCCTTTGACCAAGTTGATCTTCACTTGAAACTGGTCATCATAAACTTCTTTGCCAGGCCACAGTGATTTCCACTTAGGATTGTCTACTTCACCTCCTAAGCCAGGTGTTTCCCCCTGATCATAGAAGCCAAATCCTACAACTGTCTTGGTATCACCCTTCAACGCCAGAAAACCATACATCGTGGACCAAAGTCCATAACCATGTACTGGTAAAATAATGGTATCAATGGCATTGTTTTTTTCTACCACATAAACTGTCGCGTAATGCGCTTTACGCTTAATGCTGGCAACATCCTGATCAGCAGGAACGATCTCAGACCGCTTAGGATCTTTTGCGGCTTTGCGCTGGTCATAGCTACTGACCTTAACCTTATCAGCAAATTGACCTGTTTGTAGATCAACAATTTTAGGCGTAACCGACTTAAACTGTTCAGCAATAGGCTTACCAGGCTGCATTAGCCCTGCAATTTCCAAAATGCTACGCTGTTTATCCAGCTGTTTGTTTTGTTTCTGGGTATCCCGCAACAATACTGCTGCTCCAGAGACGAGAACTGAGCAGACCAAACACAGCAGGACAGAAACGGTAATCGTTTTCTTAATTGAGTCATTACTAGCTGACATTGAGTCTTGCCTCCCGCCGCTTGATATTTGCTTGCACCACAAAATGGTCAATCAATGGTGCAAACAGATTGGCAAATAGAATGGCTAACATCATTCCTTCTGGGAATGCCGGGTTGATTACCCGAATCAATACAGCCATCACACCAATCAAGCCACCGAAATACCATTTACCCGTATCAGTCATTGATGCTGAAACTGGGTCTGTGGCCATAAAGAACATACCAAAGGCAAAGCCACCCAATACCAGGTGCCAGTACCAAGGCATAGCAAACATATGGTTTGTGTCAGAGGCAATGACATTGAATAACAACGCAGTGGCAATCATGCCAACCATCACACCAGCAACGATACGCCAGGAAGCAATACCCGTGATCAGCAAGACCAAACCACCCAGCATAATAGCCAAAGTAGAGGTTTCACCAATAGATCCAGGAATGGTTCCTACAAAGGCCTCAGCCCAAGTATAGGTATTTTGAAGTGTTTCCATTCCATGGGAGGCAGCTACCCCTAAAGCGGTTGCACCAGTAAAGTTATCAACGGCTGTCCAAACAGCATCACCTGACATTTGTGCTGGGTATGCGAAGAATAAGAAAGCACGGCCAGTTAGCGCTGGGTTAAGGAAGTTTTTCCCCGTACCACCAAAGACCTCTTTCCCAATGACCACCCCAAACGAAATACCCAGAGCAACCTGCCATAAGGGAACCGTAGGCGGTAAGATCAACGCAAATAAGATTGAAGTCACAAAGAAGCCTTCATTAACTTCATGACCGCGAGTAGAAGCAAATAATACTTCCCAAAAACCACCCACAATGAAGGTTACAATATAAACAGGTAAAAAGTAGGCAGCCCCATATATCAAGCAATCCCACCAGCTACTGGCATCATAGCTACTCAGCAGACCGATAAATACACCACGCAAGCCATCCACTTCAGTGACACCCGCTGCAGGCATCGCTTGTAATGCTTGCCAGCCAACGTTGTACATACCAAAAAACATGGCAGGAAATGTACAGAACCAAACCGTAATCATGATCCGCTTCAGGTCAATACCATCACGGACATGCGAGGTGCAGCCAGTCACTTTGCCTGGGGTATAAAAAATGGTGTCAGCCGCTTCATACAGCGCATACCATTTCTCGTACTTCCCCCCTTTATGGAAATTAGGCTCTATTTTGTCGAGAAACTGTCGCAAGCTCATCTTCAACCCTCCTGCTCAATACGGTTCAGGTTGTCACGAAGGATTGGCCCGTACTCATATTTGCCTGCACATACATAGCTGCACAGTGCCAAATCTTCCTCATCAAGCTCCAAACAGCCTAACTTTTGAGCCATTTCGGTATCACCCACAATCAACGACCGAAGTAACTGTGTTGGCAAAATATCCAGTGGCATAATTTTTTCGTAATTACCCACTGGCACCATGGCTCTGACGCTGCCATTGGTTGTTGTAGTAAAAGGAAAGCGTTTACTACCTGAAAGTTTGGATAAGAACACATTCATGACGGAGTGTTTCTCTTGTCCTGCCGCTAACCACCCCATGAATTCACGCTTATAGCCTTCCTCAAGCACCACCACCTGATTATGGTAACGCCCCAGAAACGCCAGTTCATTTTTAGCGGTTGAACCACCAAACACGGAACCAGAAATGACGCGGTTGGCTTTATTTGACACTTCACCTTCAGTAAGGTCAGTCAAGTTGGCACCCAATTGTGTTTTAACCAACCTTGGTTTATCGACTTGTGGACCTGCCAGAGATACTACGCGTTCCAGCCAAAGCTTACCGGTAGTAAACAGTCGGCTAATGGCAATAACATCCTGATAGCCAATGTGCCAAACGGTCTTATTCGTGCCCACAGGATCAAGAAAGTGAATATGTGTGCCTGGTAAGCCTGCAGGATGAGGACCTGAGAAGCGATGTACAGAGACAGGAGCCTGTCCTACATCGATTGACGCATTGTCACTTTGGCAAACATATACTTTGCCTGAAGTGAGCTTAGCAATGAGCGACAACCCCTGAATAAAGTCATCTTGATATTCTTTAATGACGATAGCAGGGTCAGCAGCTAATGGATGGGTATCCATTGCCGTTACAAAAATGGAATGCGGTGTGGTATCCGGCGCGGGTACTTTGCTAAACGGTCTCGTACGAAAAGCAGTCCATAACCCTGACTGAATCAAGTTTTCTTGTACTTGTGCTTGAGTCAGTTGATCAAAGGTTTTGGGAGCATAACTCGCAAATGTTTCCGCATCATCTCCATCAATCGCAATCACAAGCGATTGGAAGACACGTTTTTCACCTCGATTGACCGCGGTCACTACTCCACTTGCAGGAGCAGTATAAAGTACGCCGGGTGTTTTTTTATCAGAAAAGATAACCTGTCCTGTCTTTACCCGATCACCTTCAGCAACTGCCATAGTTGGCTTCATACCAACGTAATCACGGCCGAGTATCGCTACTGAGCGAACTGGACGTGCAGCGTCGATGGTCTGCTGTGGCGATCCTGTGATCGGTAAATCAAGGCCCCGTTTGATGTTGATCATACGTAATGCCTATCACTGGTTGAACGTTCAAGGTTACCCTAATTAACCCATCACGGGCGACTGACGCTTGTTGTTGTATTGTTCAGTCAAGTGGTTGCGCTGAGAAGCGTGATTTAATTATAAGCTCAAAAGCTCACACCAAAATCACATAGCTTTGCAGGTCAAAACCCATTTCTAGGGACATCTTGCAATGCGGTTCACATGAGCATCATCAGGCTAATTAGAGTGACTACCCCACAGAAAAATCGCCAGCATTATAATGATGCAGTCGCAATTATGCCACATTTAACGCCGTATTTATTCTGATTTTGCGGTACTGCGGAGCAACAGCTAATACAACCCTATGGCATAGCCACAGGGTTTTTATCCAAATTTATGGCTTTGGAAACATGGGATAACGAATATTAGCCAGGGTTTGTAGTATACGATTCACCTGGAAACTATAGCCATATTCGTTATCATACCACACATAAAGTACACAACGATTGTTGTCTACAATCGTTGCTTCTCCATCAATAATACCAGCATAACGAGAACCAACGAAATCAGACGAAACCACTTCAGGAGAATTGACATAATCAATCTGCTTCTGCAGATCAGAGTACAGAGAAATCTCCCGCAAGTAGTTATTTAGCTCATCTACTGTTGTCTCTTTATTTAACGTTAAATTAAGAATAGCTAAAGAAACATTAGGCGTAGGCACGCGTATCGCATTTCCTGTCAGTTTACCTTTCAGCTCAGGCAGAGCCTTGGCTACGGCTTTTGCCGCCCCCGTTTCTGTAATCACCATATTTAGTGGTGCACTACGACCACGACGGTCAGCCTTATGGTAGTTATCAATGAGATTCTGATCATTGGTATAGGAGTGGACCGTTTCTACATGACCATGCTCAATACCAAACTGATCATTTACCGTTTTCAGTACCGGAACAATGGCATTGGTCGTACACGATGCGGCTGTCACAATTTTATCATCTGCGGTAATGAGCTGATGGTTGACACCTTGTACGATATTTTTTAACTCACCTTTGCCTGGCGCAGTTAACAATACACGGCTGACACCAGGACATTTGAAGTGTTGTGACAAGCTTTCTTGATCACGCCAAATACCCGTGTTGTCCACCACAATAGCATTGTTAATGCCATACTGAGCGTAGTCTACTTCAGCGGGTGAGTTGGCATAAATCACCTGGATGAAATTACCATTAACAATGATGGCATTGTTAGTTTCATCAATGGTTATAGTGCCACCAAATGAACCATGTATTGAGTCACGACGCAGCAGGCTGGCCCGTTTTAGTAAATCATTTGTTGCACCACCTTTACGCACCACTATGGCTCTAAGGTTTAAGCCATCACCACTACCGGCCCGCTCAATTAATATTCGTGCGACTAATCGGCCAATGCGACCAAAGCCGTATAACACGACATCTTGTCCCTTGCCACTCCCCTCTGGATGCTTATCAATGACATCAGCAACTTCTTGACGAACAAACGTAGCCAGGTCCTGTTCTTGTTGTTGCTTTTTAAACTTAATGGCTAACTTACCCACATCAATGTGTGCGGGTCCTAAGTTCAATTCGGTAAGCAGTTGAAGAATGGGGTAACTGTCCTCAATAGCCAGCTCTTCTGCTTCTATTTGACGGACAAAGCGGTGGGCTTTAATAATATCGATGACAGAGCGATTGATGATTTGCCGGCTGTAAATGGATGTCACTACGTTGTGCTCACGATACAGCTTGCCAATCAGCGGGATCATGGCCTCAGCCATCGCTTCACGTCTTTTCCAGTCCTGGAAATAGTCACGCTGTATTTTCTGGTTCACGTTTTTTACCTTTTTAGTTAGCCAATACACTACGGTATTGTTTTTTGTCGATACACACTCTAGGTTATAAGCGCGTATATTATCGAGGCTCGTCACCCGCAACGCAACTCAGTGACGGGTCATTCTTAATACTTGGCGTGCGCTATATCCCATATCTCGCGTATGATGCATAGCTGGAAAGATAATTTGAAATTTTGTAGGACAAACTGGTAAGTCAATGACCGTTCAACATACTGCTCTGGAATTACCCACCCATCGTGGTGATCGACGTTTTTTTGGTAACTTACAAGGCGCTGCGACTAGCTGGACTGTTGCCACGGCTGCTCACCAATTTAATGGATTAAGTCTGATCATTACGCCTGACACAGCCAGTGCCAATCAAATTGAACGAGAGCTAAGCTTATTTTTACCAGAAGAAGATACGCTTCCTGTGTTATCTTTTCCCGACTGGGAAACACTACCTTATGATAGTTTTTCTCCACATCAGGATATTATTTCACAACGTTTACTGACCCTTTACCGACTTCCCCAAGTGCGCCAAGGTATTCTTATTGTGCCAGTCACTACCTTGATGCACCGCATTACACCCAGCAACTACTTACAAGCAAACAGCCTGATATTAACGGTGGGTGATCAGTTTGAGCTGGAGGCTGAACGTAAACGGCTGGAAAGTGCAGGTTATCGCTGCGTTGATACTGTCTTTGAACATGGCGAGTTTGCAGTAAGAGGCAGTATCATGGATATTTTTCCAATGGGTTTGGAGACCCCCGTCCGTATAGACCTATTTGATGACACCATTGAGACCCTGCGTTTATTTGATCCTGAGTCACAACGCTCAATAGAAAAGCTTAATGAACTGCACCTGTTGCCTGCAAAAGAGTTTCCACTCAATAGCAAAGCGATTGATCATTTCAAACACACATGGCGTACAACATTTGATGTAGACTTTCGACAATGTCCTGTCTATCAGGATGTCACTCATGCTATTGCACCGGCAGGTATTGAATATTATTTACCACTCTTTTTTGAAGAGTGTGCCACACTTTTTGATTATCTGCCGAATCAGGTTCAAGCCATCCTTCTTGGTAATGTAGAGCCTGCCATTGAGCGCTTTTGGCAAGAAGCGAATAATCGTTATGAGAGCCGTCGACATGACATTCAACGGCCCATTTTGCCACCTCATCAGGTTTTTGTTCCCAGTAACGAATTCTTTTCTGCTTGTCGTCAGCTACCCCGGTTACAACTTGAAAAAGAGTCAGTTGAAGAAAAGGCTGGACGAACAAATCTTCCCAGTTTGCCTTTACCCTCTTTGGCAACTGATGCCCACCATGAACACCCCCTACACCTCCTCCAGGCATTTATTAATGAACATAAGCCTCGTATCTTATTTTGTGCCGAATCAGCAGGTCGACGGGAAACGCTGTTAGAACACCTTAAAAAGATCAATATTAACCCTTCGCTTTTTAATCACTGGCAAGCCTTTGTTGAAGACACCAACACCCCTTTCGGAATTACCGTCGCGCCTATTGATCAAGGCTTATGGTTCACCGATCACAACCTGTGTTTGATTACAGAGTCAGAGCTGTTTGGCCAGCGGGTTGCACAACGCCGACGCCGTCGAAAACAGCAGGATCAAAGTGATCAAATCATCAAAAATTTAACCGAGTTAAAAATAGGGGCACCTGTCGTCCATATTGATCATGGCGTAGGTCGTTATCGTGGCTTACAAACGCTGACCATAGATGATCAACCGGCTGAGTTTTTAACGTTAGAATACAGTGATGAAGCAAAGCTTTATGTACCCGTTTCCAGCCTCCACTTAATATCTCGCTATACGGGCGCAGATGATGAGTTAGCGCCTTTACATAAATTAGGCAGTGAGCAGTGGAGTAAAGCGCGACGTAAGGCAGCCGAAAAAGCCCGTGATGTCGCCGCCGAACTGCTGGATATATATGCGCGTCGTGCAGCTCGTAAAGGCTTCCCCTTTCCTCCACCCGAGTTTAGCTACGAACAATTTGCCAGTAGTTTTCCTTTTGAGGAGACCCCTGATCAGCAGTCGGCTATTCAAGCCGTCATTCAAGACATGACCTCACCTCAGCCCATGGACCGCCTGGTATGTGGTGATGTAGGTTTTGGTAAAACCGAAGTGGCGATGCGTGCTGCGTTTCTTGCGGCGCAAGGAGGCAAGCAAGTCGCTGTACTTGTGCCTACTACCCTGCTCGCCCAACAACACTATGAAAGTTTTAAAGATCGTTTTGCCGATTTACCTGTAAACATTCAAGTCCTTTCCCGCTTTCGCAGCAGTAAAGAAGTCAATCAAACCGTTTCTGCATTAGCAGAAGGTAAAGTGGATATTGTCATAGGAACCCATAAGCTGTTGCAGGGGTCTGTGACTTTCCGCAATTTAGGTTTAATTATTATTGATGAAGAGCACCGATTTGGGGTTCGCCAAAAAGAACAGTTAAAAGCATTACGTGCTGAGGTTGATATTCTGACCCTCACGGCCACCCCCATTCCCCGAACGTTGAATATGGCAATGGCCAGCCTGCGCGACTTATCCATCATTGCTACCCCACCCGCCCGTCGGTTATCGGTAAAAACCTTTGTCCGTCCTTCAGACAAGCATCTGATCAAAGAAGCTATTTTGCGTGAGTTGTTACGTGGTGGACAGGTTTACTACTTGCATAATGAAGTCAAAACCATTGAAAAAGTCGCTGAAGAACTCACGGAACTGGTACCTGAAGCACGTATTGCCATTGGTCATGGGCAAATGCGAGAGCGGGAGCTAGAACAGGTTATGTCTGACTTTTACCACAAGCGTAGCAATCTTTTGGTCTGTACTACGATCATTGAAACCGGTATCGATATTCCTAGCGCCAACACCATTATCATTGACCGTGCAGATAAATTTGGCTTGGCACAACTACACCAGCTAAGGGGTCGGGTTGGCCGCTCCCACCACCAGGCTTACGCTTATTTGCTCACCCCCGAATCGAAGAAAGTCACTGATGACGCCGTAAAACGCTTGGATGCGATTTCTGTTGCGGATGAGCTTGGGGCAGGCTTTACCTTAGCCACCCATGACTTAGAGATACGGGGTGCAGGTGAATTGTTAGGTGACGAACAAAGTGGACAGATTCAATCTGTGGGTTTCAGCTTGTATATGGAAATGCTAGAGCGGGCTGTTGCTGCTATCAAAAAAGGGGAAACACCAGACTTGGATAAACCACTACAGCAAGGCCCAGAGGTTAATTTACGCGTACCCGCCCTACTCCCTGAAGACTACATTGCTGATGTCCATACCCGCTTAATGATGTACAAACGCATTGCTAATGCAGCAAACACAGAAGCATTAGAAGAACTTCAGGTTGAACTCATTGACCGCTTTGGCTTATTACCTGAGCCTACGAAATACTTGTTCAGACAAACAGAGCTTAAGCTGTTAGCCCAAAAACTGGGTATTCATAAAATAGATACTGGCTCAGAAACAGGCCGACTGGAGTTTGGCAACGAACCACAAGTTGACCCCCTCAAGATTGTACAGTTAGTGCAGGCGCATCCTTATCGCTACCGACTGGAAGGTGCCACTATCTTTAAATATTTTGAAGAAATGCCTTCACCTGATGCGCGGTTAAAAACCACCCAGCAAGTCATGACCCTGTTAGCGAGTTAAGCTTGTGACTTTATCCAAAAACCATGAGTTTTGTCTGTCTTGATAGCAAAAAGAGTGAGCGCCTGACTAAGCTTAGGGAGTAATGATCAAAAGGGATAAGTCATCAAGTTGAAAAGGCCAAGCATTGGATGCTCGTTATTACACCTGCTCATCGGGTCGCTCTTTCCCGTTGTTGTCTGTCTGGCAACAACGGGACAACCAGCAAAATCTTCACCAGAAACGCCAGCAGAACCATTACCACAATGGTTGCAAGTAGAAGTCATTATCGTTCAGCAAGAGTTTAATGAAGACACACTGGAAACCTGGCCAGCACTGAATAAACAACCACTCCCCTCTCATTATGCCCGCCTTTCTGACCAACAGCCAAGTGAAGCAGATAACGCCCTAGCCCCCTATACCACCTATCCAGTGCTGCAGAAAGAGCAACATACCTTGTCTGCAACAGTTCAAAAACTGCAACGTAATCATACATTTTATGTGCTGGCCTATACGGGCTGGATTCAACCTTATCAACAAGCTGAACCTATTCGAATAGAGGGCGGGCAGTATTACGGTGAGCAACCTGAACTACTTGGCACCTTACGTATTCAACCTTTAGAGCATGTTTACCAACTCAAGATTGATTTATGGTTTCGTACGTTTGAAGTCCGCTCACCCACAGTAAAACAAACGGCAACCAAACAGCGTTGGGATGTCGTGGAATTTGAGGATGAAGCTGACATGACAGCTGAAGAGCGCTGGCTAGCGGCAGCAAGTCCTGATGACCTGCGCTATGAGCTAAAAGCAAATTACAGTTTGCAGCAAACAGAAGTGCTTACGCCAAAAACCATACACTACATTGATAGTCCTGTTATTGGCGTATTAATCAAACTAATCCCTGTTTCTCCCTCTCCCATACCAGAAAAGCCAGTTCCTTAAAAAGTTTGATTTCTAAAAGCAGTTCAAATAGCCTCTCATCAAACCCCAAAGCCCACTTCTCTGGTGGAAAAACACACTATTTAAAGCCATCACTAACGGTTGAGCGCCGCCAGCAATAAGCGTTTAACATTTTGCATACCTTTAGCTAGCGCCAGTTCGATTTCATCCATGGTGATAATGCCTGAACTCCGCCCTGCCGCCATGTTCACCACTAAAGCAATACTGGCATAGTCAATTTCCATCTCTCGCGCTAAAGCCGCTTCAGGCATTGCTGTCATACCCACAATATCAACACCATCACGCTCTAAGCGATTGATTTCAGCAACTGTTTCTAGGCGGGGACCCTGAGTACATCCATACACTGCTTTGTCTTTAATGGGTAATTGAATATCCTGAGCTGTTTGTAGTAACTGATCTCTCAAGCTCGCACTAAAAGGCTCAGTAAAGTCAATATGATGCACGGGCTGATCATCACCAGGAAAAAAAGTATGCTCACGCCCATAAGTGTAATCAATTACCTGATCAGGTATCACAATACTCTCTGGTGGTATTTCTGAGCAAATACTACCCACTGCATTCACGACAAAAATCTGGTTAACTCCAAGCTGCTTTAACGCAGCAATATTAGCGCGGTAATTAATCCGATGAGGTGCAAACTGATGTGGACAACCATGCCGGGCTAGGAAAGCAACCTCTACATTACCTAGCTTGGCAATAATGATAGGTGCAGAAGGATTACCATAAACCGTTTCTTGATCCACCGAATCCCGTAGTTCCAGCTCTGGCCACTGTGCCAAGCCTGTGCCACCAATAACAGCCAACGACGGCATGCGTTAGTCTCCGTGTTCAAATGCAACTTTACTTTCTGGATGATGTAATCCATTTGCTGATACAACATTCAGCGCATCGGGTAAATGGACAGTTTGTGTCGGGTACGCTACTTCTGCACCATGATCAGCAATAATTTGCAGAATTTTTAGCAGAATATCCTGTTTGATCTTGTGGTATTCAACCCAGTTTGTGGTTTTGGTAAAGGTATAAATAAAGAAGTCCAAAGAGGATGGCCCAAACGCATTAAAATTAACGATCAAGGTTTGCCGGGTATCAATATCTGGATGGTTTTCCAGCATATGTTTTACAGCACCAATAATCGGCTGGACTTTACTTGCATCATCGTAGCGAAGACCAATGGTTTCATAGATCCGCCGATTGAGCATTCGTGAAGGGTTCTCAACGGAAATATTGGTAAACGTTGAATTCGGTACATATAAAGGCCGCTTATCAAACGTGCGAATACAGGTTAAGCGCCAGCCAATATGCTCTACCGTGCCCTCTATATTTTTATCAGGAGAACGCACCCAATCACCCACTTTGAAGGGGCGATCTAAATAAATCATTAACCCA
Organism: Zooshikella sp. RANM57; assembly: GCF_050749885.1. Lineage (NCBI taxonomy): Bacteria > Pseudomonadati > Pseudomonadota > Gammaproteobacteria > Oceanospirillales > Zooshikellaceae > Zooshikella > Zooshikella sp. RANM57. Next base: position 592,006 of record NZ_JBOIUB010000002.1, read on the forward strand.
CCAAAAAAGTTGGCTAATAAATCTTTTGCCGCAAAACCAACAGCAATACCCCCAATCCCACCAAACGCCAACACGCCTGAAATGCTGTAACCCAACGATTGAAGCACCACAAGTGTTGCAGTAATAATCACCGCCGCCCTAAGCAACTTACCAATGGCTGACACGGTTGTCGCATCCATTGGCTGGCGATGCGATGGTGGAGAAATCAATGTTTGCTCAATATTATGAATTAAGCGCACCAGAAACCAAGTAATTAAGCCAATCACAATAACTTGGCGTGCTGGTTCAATAATATCAAACACCACTGCATGCGACACTTTACGGGTAATTTCTGCCGCCCAGCTTAAACCAACGACCCAGATCAAAATTTCTAGAGGCTTACGAGCAGCCGCAATTAACGCATCATCCCAAACATTCACGGTTTTCTCTAACTGAACAGCAAGTTTATTTAACATGTGTCGGGCAATAAAGTTGGCCAACAGTGTTAAAAAAACAACCGTAAATACCTGATAAACCCAAATATCCTGACTTTTAATAAAATCAAAGTATTGCCAAAAGCTGGTTACCGCCTTATCAACATCCTCAGTCATAACTCCACCGCATCAAACGTGTCCGTGTTTCCTCCCAACGAGCATCTTGTTGTAACTGACCAAAATCAACAGACGAATTAGCTCGCAGTACATTTATTTGGTTAGCACAATCTCGCTGTGCAAATGTTGGCTGCTGTAATAACTGCAAGACTTTAGCGCGCTGATTGCACACTAACAGCAGATCACAGCCTGCATCCAGTGCGGCTTGAGCTTGGGCAACAGCACTGCCATTCACCCAGTTTGCCCCATGCATTGATAAGTCATCACTTAAAATCACCCCTTTAAAGCCTAGCTTCTCGCGCAAAACCGTGGTTAACCAATAACGTGAAAAACCTGTTGGCTCAGCAGACACCTTTGGAAAAACCACATGAGAAGCCATTACTGCAGGAATACCCTGATCAATAAAAGCTTTAAAAGTAAAACCATCGGTTGCCATGATGTCTTCAAAGGAACGCTCATCAACAACCTGATGATGATGACTATCTTCTGCAACACCACCATGACCAGGAAAGTGTTTGATACAAGCAGACATACCAGCAGCCGTTAAGCCCTGAATAAAAGCACCCGCATACTCAATCACATGTTGTGGATCTTCAGCAAAGGCTCGGTCACCGACCACATCACTAATACCGCGATCCAAATCCACGACAGGTGCTAACGTTAAATCAATACCACAGGCTAATAACTCACTGGCTAATAACCACCCAACATCACGGAGCAATGTAGTCACTTCAATATTTTCGCTTTGTGCCGTTTTAACGAGTCGTCCCATAGCGGGAATACGCGTAAATTCGGCCTTAAAACGTTGCACACGGCCACCTTCCTGATCTGTCATAATCAGTAAATCAGGACGCAATGCCCTCACCTGCTGTATTAAATCAACAAGCTGTTGTCGATGCTGATAGTTACGACTAAATAAAATCAGCCCCCCAACTCTGGGGTCGTGTAGTAACTGGACATCTTCTTCGGTCAATTGGGTACCGGCAATGTCAATCACTAATGGTCCAGAACGCATACTGAATCCTTGATCAACTAACGCTTAATAAGCACAGGCGTACCCACAGGGGTCGCATTAAAAAGTTCAATTAAATCCTGGTTCCGCATCCGAATACAACCATGAGAGTATGGTACTCCCATGGGTTCAGTATCTGGTGTGCCATGGATATAAATATAACGACGCATGGTATCTACATTGCCCAACCGGTTAACCCCTTTCTCACAACCACATAGCCAAAGAATACGGGATAAAATCCAGTCACGATTGGGATATTGTTTAGCCAGTTGTGGAGAGTATATTTCCCCCGTAAAACGACGCCCGACAAACACGGCATTTATCGGGCATTCGTCACCAATTTTTGCCCTAATATAGTGTTTGCCCAGCGGCGTTTGCCCACTGTTTTGCTGTTGACCTACCCCTTTTTCAGCGGTGGAGATCGAGTAACACGTCGGCATGTCATTGCTTGCGTTGAAAAACATCAACTGCTGATGACCAACACAAACTTCTATTCGTGGCATCGCAGGCATCATGAATCAAATGTCGTTTGCTCGCCCGTTGCATGGGATGATGTCAACGTGGGTACTTCTGCCCGCATACCACTGGCAAGAAAGGGAACCATTCTCTCTAATATCACGGGAATGTTAGGATGCTCACCATACTCTGCTTCAGCAATGGCACGTAACGCATCCAAACCAGACATAGTAAATGCCACGGAGCCTAGCATAAAATTAATTCGCCAAAACAACTCTTCCTTAGGCAAACCGGGAGCTGCTCGTACGACAAGTTCAATGTAACGTCTAAAGGTATCCCCATAAACGGATTCAAGATACTTACGTAAATGGCCTTGGGTCTGGCTGAATGCCAACCCTAACAAACGCATAAAAATCGATAAGTCGTTTTTACCACGAGACTCGACCGATAAAATCTGTTGAAATAACAACTTGAGTAACTCTTCTAAGCTCAGCGTTTTTTCATGCCACTGGGCCTCAACATTATCCAGCGCTTGAGATAATTGCTTGCTAAAAGGGTCCAGAAAACGAGAAAAAACCGCCTGAATCAACACTTTCTTAGAGCCAAAGTGGTAGTTAACCGCTGCCAGGTTAACCCCCGCTCTACTGGTGATGGTGCGTAATGATGTTTCTGCAAAACCTTTTTCAGCAAATAAGGCTTCTGCTGCATCAAGAATTCGCTCTACCGTATCTGATTGCGCCATAATAAATTCGATTTAAATACCATCTATACCCTTCACGAATCGTGCTTCGGGCTCACTATTAAATTCAGGGGAATAATGACCTAGCAAAGTAGCCAACAACAGATGTTTAACCACAAGCGATGGTCCCAAACACCTTATGCTCTTCGGCCAGTAGTGAATCAAATCGTTCCCCACGTATTTCACCTAATTGAGAAATACCTACAAATTATTACACTAAAATGACCTATCAGCCTTCTTAAGCACACCGCTATACGTGACTTGTTAGACAAGAAATAGCCAAAATTCAAACGATTTGAACATACGTATTAATCATGTATAAGTCAAGCAACAGGGAAGCAGGTTGGCAAGTCAAGCAGCATGCTACTTATAACGTATTTTAGAAAGTTTACCTTTGGGTAAATCCTCTTTAAGCAACATTGTTTTCACTGCCCACTTTTGAAACTGATGTTGTAGGTAGGGCGACGAATATTGACCATGTCTTCCATATAAGGCAAAGACTATTTACTTCCCCCTTGTCGAAAGCTCATCCTTAACCTCTGACGCTAATCATGCTGCCAGCATATGATTCGCCAACAGGCTTATATCCGTCAATCACCTTCACCTGTATTCAATAACCTAAAGATTTAGAGTAAGAGCATACTGACGAGTTATGTCGTATTACATATTACTCTAACTAAATATTATGTTATTCTTAAATCAATTAAACCTCCGATAACTTATGATTACTGGAAATTTTTGAGAAGGTGATTTTGATATTCTGGGATGAGGGAAGAGCATTAAGGGCACTAACTATTAAAGTGGTAGGGTAATCCCCTTTAAGGAAGGCTCCAAACACTAGCCTTCTGAGTTAACTATTTTTCGCATTTGAAACATATTTATATAAATCTGCTTTAAATACATTAAATTCAAATTCATTTTCAAAAACCAACTCTGAAATTACAATAACCCCCTTATTATGTGTGATATAGAGTACTTCTTTTTTAGCTATAAATTTTGAGTTAATTGATAATATATTTCTAACTAAAATATGCTCATTTTTTGATGAAAAAGTATTTTTTGGAGAACTAATATACTGATCAGATAGAACTATATATCTAGTTTCACCAAAACTACGAATTATCGCAATAGTCAAAATACTAATAAAGCATAATAAAATCGCTAAAGCCGCCAAAAAAAAGTATCTGGCTTCCGTTACATCTAAAGTAACAACGCTCATAATACGAATACTATTTTCATTAGTTAGCGTTTGATATACAAAAAAAAGCAAAAAAACAAAGAGCAGGCTATAACACAAAATAATAATATCAACTTATTTGGAGAATAAACATACTGTTTACTCATAGCATTACTCCTTTTTTATGGCTACCTATTAATTAATAATCATCTCGTCGTAAAGTTGAATGCATTTTAACCAGTTTATCTTTGTGTAACCAGGTCATCCATCGACTAAAAACCATTATTTTGGTAAAAATGCTTCAAAATGAAAAATACAGTGGAGTTATTGAGTCATTTGATCGAATAATATATGCACGATTTTCTATAGTTATTTGCTTATCCATACCGCTTAACAAAGCCATCTAAGAATGCAATAGTGATAACATAAAAAAAATTATGAATTACTATCAAAAAATAATAAAGAAATAGATAAAGAGCCATCCAAGGTTTGCTCAAAAGACGCCTTTAAGGCTAAATGACCGAGTAGCATCAATAACTGCCAACCATTACTTTTCCTAAAATGACGTATAACATCCCTTCAATAAAAACCTTTACTTCTCTAAAGAGATACATTTATTTTCTTTATATTAAATGGCTCAAATAGTGATAGCCAGTTAAAATTAATCAATGTGTTTTACGTTAAAGTGACGTTCATTGATAGTTAGCCTGATAAACATCGCGTCAATTGTTAAAAATAAGTTTACACAAACACTGCAATGTATGATGTTGGAGGTAACACTAATGCAAAAAAGAAAACTAGGTAATACTGAACGAGAATTACCTGCTATAGGCTTTGGCTGTATGGGTCTATCGGAGTTTTATGGCGCACCGATGGAAAAAAAAGCAGCTATACAGCTAATACATCAAGTAATTGAGCTTGGTGTTCAACATTTTGATACGGCAGAAATGTATGGCGTAGGCAGCGCCAACGAGTCTTTACTTGGCAAAGCGATAGCAGACCGGCGAGATAAAGTGTTTATTGCAACAAAATTTGGACCTACCAGAAATTTTGAGACCGGAGAATTCACAGGTCTTGATGGTTCACCTGAAAACTGTCGCCGTGCTGTTGAAGGCTCCCTGCAACGACTCCAGACCGAAGTTATCGATCTTTACTACCTTCATCGTGTAGATCCGAAGGTACCTATAGAAGAAACGGTAGGCGCTATGGCTGAGCTAGTAGCAGAAGGTAAGGTACGAGCGATAGGCCTGTCAGAAGCATCTGGTAACACTGTCCGCCGGGCGAATAACGTTCATCCAATTTCCGCAGTGCAATCTGAGTATTCTATCTTTAGTCGTGATATCGAAACAGATGTAATCCCAGCCTGTCTAGAAGTAGGCGCGTCACTGGTCGCATATTCCCCACTTGGTAGAGGAATGCTCACAGGCAAATTTAAAACCGAAACGCTTGGTAATGATGATTGGCGTTTAACTACACCTCGTTACCAAGGTGAGGCCTATAATGCCAATGTGGCACTGGTTGACGAGATCGAAGCCATGGCCGTAAAAAAATCATGTACCGCTGCTCAGATTGCACTAGCGTGGGTTATTGGCCGTGGCGAACACGTACTTGCACTGACCAGTACGACTAAACTGAAAAATCTTCAATCAAACCTCGGTGCCTACAATGTGAAACTGTCAAATGATGAGTGGGCAGCCCTGGATGCACTGGCAGATCGCGTTATGGGTGATCGCTATGATAAAGGGGGGATGGCAGGTATAAATGGCTGAATCTTTCTGCAGATATTAAGACTATTGCTCCTTGTAAACCTGTTCCTATCAAGAGCTAATCAGGTAAGAACAGATATCTAATCAGCTATATTCTGGAATATCGACTCCACCAAAATAGCCGATAACCCTGCATACTGCTGTTTTTTGTGCACCTCTGCTTAAACTCAAAGCCCATAGGTCTGTTCCAACCACATGTATCTTTGGGAAGTGTATGTAATTAGCGGAATATTAGTAGCTACACACTGCGCTTTCCAAGATAATGGGCACGGTTGTTAGCCGTACTCACAAAAAGGATAAACAACCTCTAATTTTTTATCAGGTTCCCCTTCGTTGAATATAACAAGCGCATCACTGCGGTATATATTTTTGTTCTTGTCTATTACACAAGGCCCCCACCAACCAAATCTCACAGGAGTTTTTTGTTTCATTTGTTTTTTGAGTAAATTTATTGCTGAATTATATTTATCTTGCGAAAACATAGAGTCAAATATATAGCCCCATTTGTTGTAAGATAAATATATGGTATAAATTTCACCTGACTTAATACTTTTGTATTTTAAAGTATATTCAGCATTTTTGGTTTCAGTTAAAGATAGCAACTTAACTTCATAGCTTATCCCCCCAGCGAATCCCTGAATTGAAAACAATAATAAGGCCGTAGCCAGTACTTTTTTCATAACTTACAACACCATAATTTTTCAATGTACATTAATGCACTTAGCATAACAGAATTAACTGATGACGAATGAGAGACTTTGTCCCAACAAATGAAAAATTTAGCGCTACGTACAGTCCATAAATCATGTAACCAAAAATAAAATACTTATAAGGTTACAATAAAGGAAAGTTCTATAGTGCTATCTGTACTAATTTAATTTTTTCGACATCACTTTCTAAACTAACCTTTTCAGAAAGTGTTTTTGTTTGCTAAAACGAAACCTGTCGATCAACCTTCACAAAATAATCCTTCAGATAATCAATCAATAGTCGTAGTTTTTTTGAATTGGCGCTGCCAGGTGGAAAAACGCCATAAACATTAATATCACTCAGTTGATAGTCCTCTAGCACCAGTTCTAGCGAGCCTGCCTTGATTTTTGGCCAGGCATCGTAAACAGGAATGCGCCCTAATCCATGGCCACCTTCAATAAAAGCAGTGCGCGCTGCAGCATTATTGGTGGTAATACTACCTTTCACAGCGATACTGTATGACCTGCAGCCTTTACTTAATTTGATTGCACCAGAAGTAAGTTTATAGATGACCCAATCATGTTGTTCCAGCTCAGCCGGTGTACTTGGGCGTCCACGTTTTTTTAAGTAATCGGGAGACCCACACAAACAAGTCGCTAACGTAGAAAGTTTGCTAGCTTGAAGCCCTGAGTCAGGCAATGGAGCCCCACGAATAGCAAGATCGATCCCTTCTTGCATGATATTAACGACTTCATCCGTCAGCATGACATCCAGTTCAATTTTGGGGTAAAGACGACGAAATTCACTCAATGCTGGCACAATCATCTGTAATCCAACATTCACTGGACAGGTTATTTTCAATAAACCAACAGGTTCATTTTTTAAATTCTCGATCTGCTGATTTGCAGTAGCCGCCTGTTCAGCAATGATTCGACAGGACTGATAATACTCATTGCCCGCTTCAGTCAATGCAATAGAGCGGGTAGAGCGATTGAGTAACTTCACCCCCAACTGAGATTCCAGTTTTTTGATGTGGTAACTGACAACGGCCCGCGATAGACCGATGTGCTTAGCTGCCGCGGTCAGGCTGCCCTGCTCAACAACTTGAGCAAAAACCACCATGCTTTTGAGTTGTTCGAAAGATAGTGTCATCGTTTTATTGTATCAATTTTTTGACTAATGAAGTCTATTTTTTTCATATTGTTAGAAACAGGTAGAACTCATACACTAGCCTCAATTGTTGATTGAGGGAAAAGAAGCGTGACTGACTCAAACATAAAAAAAGTATTAATGGTGCTAACTTCCCATTCTGAATTGGGAAATACTGGCCAAAAAACAGGCTTCTGGGTAGAAGAGTTTGCCACTCCCTACTACGCCTTGGTTGATGCAGGCGTGCAAGTAACCCTTGCATCTCCTGCAGGAGGACAACCTCCCATTGACCCCAAAAGTGAACAACCAGATTTCCAAACAGCTTCAACACAACGCTTTAACGACGATACGAAAACACAAGCTTTGCTGGCAAACACTATAAGACTGGCCGATGTTAAATCAGCAGACTATGACGCTGTGTTTTATCCAGGAGGACATGGACCGCTATGGGATTTGACTGAAGATAGCCATTCCATTGCCTTAATCGAGAGCTTTTTAGCCTCCAACAAACCTGTCGCTGCCGTATGCCATGCACCTGCCGTACTTTTGAACGTTAAGGATACTCAAGGTAACTATGTACTTAAAGGCAAAGCGGTGACAGGTTTTACCAATAGTGAAGAAGAAGCTGTGCAATTGACGACGGTTGTTCCCTTTTTACTGGAAGACGAATTAAACAATCGTGGTGCCGATTTTCAAAAAGTAGCTGACTGGAATGCCTTTGCCATACAAGACGGTTTGCTGATTACCGGTCAGAATCCAGCAAGTTCGGAATTCGTAGCAGATAAATTACTGACTGCACTTGCTTTATAAATAGGAAAAATTGTGATGTTGAATTTTAGTTTTCAAAATACGACTCAAATCCATTTTGGTGAAGGTCAAATTAAAGCTATTGGGCAAGCAATACCTGCATCAGCAAGAGTGTTGGTTACTTATGGTGGCGGCTCGATCAAAACAAACGGTGTTTATGAGCAGGTGGCTGAAGCACTGAGTGAACATACCTGGTTTGAGTTCTCAGGTATTGAGCCAAACCCAAGTTACGACACCCTGATGAAGGCACTGGATTTAATCCGTCAGCATAACATTGACTTCTTACTCGCCGTTGGTGGGGGATCTGTTATTGATGGCACCAAGTTCATTGCTGGGGCTGCTTTGTATACAGGTGATGATCCCTGGAATTTTGTCGCTCAAAGGCAACCCATTGAACATGCACTACCTATAGGCTGTGTACTTACTTTGCCTGCTACGGGTTCAGAAACCAATGCTGGCGCAGTAATAACACGTGACGGTGCCAAGCTGTCGTTCCACAGCCCCTTAGTACGTCCATTATTTGCAGTACTCGATCCATCAGTGACTTTGTCACTTTCCGACCGCCAAATTAGTAACGGCGTCGTCGATGCATTTGTGCATACGATGGAACAATATTTAACCTACAACGTAAATGGAAAAGTACAGGACCGTTTTTCTGAGGGACTATTGCTTACCCTTATCGAAGAAGGCCCAAAAGCGCTAGCATCGGAAACCAAAAATGATCTTGAAGTCCGTGGCAACATTATGTGGGCTGCCACCATGGCACTTAATGGTTTGATAGGCGCAGGTGTACCTCAAGACTGGTCAACACACATGATTGGTCATGAAATCACTGGTGCTTATGGCGTTGATCATGCGCGAACCCTGTCGATTGTTTTACCCGCTGTAATGAAAATCTGTAAAGATGCTAAACGCGAAAAGCTATTGCAGTATGCTGAACGCATATGGAATCTGACAGAGGGCGATGATGATATCCGCATCAACAAAGCCATCGAGTTAACAGAGCAGTTTTTTGAAGTCATGCAAGTGCCTGTGCGTTTATCGCAAATCGACATCGCTGAAATGAATATTGACACTCTCGTCGAGCAGCTAACCCAGCATGGCATGACGCAATTGGGTGAACACGGCGCAATCACACCTGAAGTTAGCCGCAATATTTTAACTGCCGCCTTGTAATGATAGGGAAACAGAAAATGACAACGTTCAATCCACAGAATGGAACCATCAACCGTCAATGGATTTTAGCCTCTCGACCTGTAGGTGTACCAGCACTAAGTAACTTCAACTTTTTAGAGAGCGAAAAGCCAACGCCTAAGCAAGGAGAAGTGCTATTACGTACAGTGTATTTATCGTTGGACCCCTACATGCGTGGCCGTATGAGCGATGCCAAGTCATACGCCGAACCTGTTGGAATCAATGAGGTTATGGTGGGTGGTGCAGTGTGCCGTGTGGAAGTATCTCATCATCCAGAATATGAAGTTGGTGAGTGGGTGGTTGCCTTCTCTGGTTGGCAAGACTACTCGATTTCCGATGGCCGTGGCCTATTGAAGCTGGGTAAAGCCCCCGCTAGACCCTCTTATGCTTTGGGAGTAATGGGAATGCCCGGCTTAACCGCTTATATGGGGTTGCTGGATATTGGGCAGCCACAGGCAGGTGAAACCGTTGTTGTTGCTGCCGCTACTGGGGCTGTTGGCAGTCTGGTAGGACAAATTGCTAAATTGAAAGGCTGTAAAGTCATTGGTATTGCAGGTGGTGAAGAAAAATGTCGCTCGGCTGTTGAGGATTTAGGTTTTGATGCCTGTATCAATCATAAATCCCCGGATTTAGCTGAACAACTTGCCAAAGCGTGTAACAAAGGTATTGATGTGTATTTCGAAAATGTCGGTGGTAAAGTCTTCGATGCAGTACTGCCACTCCTCAATCCAAGTGCACGCGTGCCGTTATGTGGCCTGATTTCACAGTACAACGCAACAGAGTTACCTAATGGGCCTGATCGTATGCCAATGCTGATGGGTACCTTGCTAGTGAAGCGTATTAAAATGCAGGGTTTTATCGTCTTTGATGACTATGGCCATCGTTACAACGAATTCAGCCAGAACATGATGCAGTGGTTGCTAGAAGGAAAAATCACTTACCGTGAGGATCTTGTAAAAGGCTTGGAAAATGCTGTCGAGTCATTTATTGGATTATTGGATGGCAAAAACTTTGGCAAGCTGGTCATCCAAGTCGGCCCAGACGAACTATAAAAACACCTGAACCCCCATCGTAGAGGAATCTATCGAAAATGTCGTTGTTCGTTGTGCAGGCATTATTTGAAGGTTCCTCATTTACAAACCCCTTATTGAAAAGCCCCCTAGGAATACATTATCTATGTTGACAGTACATCATTTAAATCAATCCCGTTCCACACGGGTACTATGGTTATTGGAAGAGCTTGCCATGCCTTATCAGCGTGTTGACCACCAACGCGATAAAACAACTCATCTGGCTCCAGCTAGCTTAAAAAAGGTTCATCCCTTAGGTAAGGCTCCGATTGTAGTTGATGGGGATATGGTTTTATGCGAGTCCAGTGCAGTGATGGAATACATCCTCGATAAAGATGAGCAAAAGCGCTTTAGGCCAACCCAAGGTTCACCAGAATATTATCAATATCTTGAGTGGTCCCACTTTGCTGAGGGTTCCTTGGGTTTGCCCGTTATTACTCACCTGTTTATGCAGAGAGAGAAGCGCGATGGTGACCAGCCTATGGATAACTACATTGCCAAGGAAATTAATGTCGATTTTGCTTATATTGAATCTACGTTGAGCCAGCGCACATACTTTGCCGGCAATGAGTTTACCGCAGCAGATATTATGATGACCATTATGTTGGAGATTGCAAATAGAAGTGGCTTACTGGAAGGCCGCGAAAATACTTTGGCCTATCTTACCAAAATAAGGCAGCGTCACGCTTATCAGAAAGCATTAAGTTACGGATAGGAGCATTACCTGCTTATATTGATTAACTACTCCACAGCCATCCTTAAAATAGCCAATAGCTGAGGTTACTGGCTATTTTAAAAAAAGGCTTGGATATTAAGGGTGAGCACTAATGGTAGTAGCAAGCATCAAAACTTGATACGAAGCAATCTTTTACAGCTAATTATTTCTATTTCTGGCAAATTTAATCGGAGTGACGATCAACTACTTTCATTTGCCACTTAGCCCCTTCATTAATATTAAGTATTCAGAGGTTACACTCCAGTGCTTTTTTAATATAGCCTCATAACGACGATCATTAATTGCCAAGGATAACTGTGTATTGAATTGTTCAACGTTGTAACGACCTGCTTCAGTGTTTTCACAATGGAATGTATCGTAGTAACGATTAATAACAAAAGTAAAATCATGGTGAGTATTAACCAGTAACTCTTTAGCATCTGGAAAAAAAGATATCACTACATCCAACCGTTGATTTTTTAACATACCATAAAGAGATTGTAACGTATTTACTTTTGTGATGTTTTTGATTTTTTGTTGACTAAATATATCTAAGCTCAAGCCTCTGATAATACCAATATTTTTATCTTGTAACTCTTCCCAATTACGGATAATCTTCTCTTGCTTAAGTGTTAATGCAACGACATCTGTAACAGTAATTGGGTTAGAGTAAATTCTATTTATATTAAAACCCAGCTTTTCTACATTATCTTTTGACTCACCGATATAACAGGCTTCAATATCATTTTCAATAGTCCGATGATAACCATTTATAATCCGCTTTAAAGGCAAAGTGATGGGCATAAACTTGCGTCGAAATGAGGGATCAAAACTATCAAATAACTCAATGGCTACGCCTTTATTATCATACGACCAATGTAACAACTCAGCAATGTAAACACGGGTTGCACCAACATCTGTATAAGCTTTAGAAGCAAAAACATTCATCAATATAAAAGTAAGCAGCAAGAGTAAGTATGGCTTTTGTTTTTCTATCCACTCCCCCATGTACTGCCTAGCCATCTTTATTCTCCTAAATGAAAAGAGCACATCCCAATAGTAGTTTATAACTCCTAGTTGTGCTGCAACCTATCGTAAATAAAGACCTATATGACTAGTAATTACTAACATCTGAGTAGGGTTTTGGTGTACTGGAAGATAAACACTAAGGATATTTATAGAGCAAGAAAGCAGATGTAGCGATGATAGTTGAGTATTTTGAAGCTAAATACTCAAGCTCCGAACAGCTGTCTTTAGTGATTAATCACACTTCGGATTTAAACGGATAGTCTTTCTCCGTTATTTCTTTCAAATATGCATAATTTTAAAGATGACACATAGTATCGTAGAAACCAACCTGATCGTATTTTTTTGCTTTGGAGCATGTCATATTTTAGACGGCGTTTACCTCGATAAATTCGCAGACAAAGGTTTTTATGCTTTGAGTTTTTTACCTAAAATAAGATTTTATGAAACCAATTTTTTTCACGAATGGCGTCGTTGCCTTCGATTTTTATGGCTATTCGCTAAAAAAAAGGAGTCAAGTCACTTTTTTAATAAAACTTGAGAAAAACTTGAAAGAGTAAGTAGGCTTGCTAGGGCAATCGCATATAATTAAACCTTTTTAAAAATAGTTTTTGAAATCCCTTTGCCCAAAGCCTACATAACGCCCTTCTAACACGCCGTAAATCCTTCCCTGGAGGCTTGGTTGCCGTATCCTTGCGGCAAACAGTTCGATGTGCGTTATCCAGCCTTTGTTTGTCATTGTGCTAAATCGAAATACAATAGCTGTTTATTTATTTGCGCTATTGTGTGGCACAAATATCGCAATAAATCATTCAAAAATTTCCACGTTCTTAACGGACCAATTATTGTCCCTCTTTGAAAGTGATAAATTACCAAACATTCCCTCAGGATCGTAGCGTATACCTACGTTGCATATTTGAACAGAGCATTCAATTTTAAGTTTTACAGCCGTTCCTAGTTGACTTCGATTCGTTGCCATTATGATAGGCTTACCAAACATCTTCAGTTTGATAGGTCTAAAACTATATGGGTTTGTTAAAGCGATAACTACTGGCACCCTACCTGGTACTTCTGGATGTAAATATGCTAAAATCCTTTGATGATTTAAGACTAAAGATACTATTTGATTTAGCTCAGAGTCATCTAGTAGACTTTTCTCAGAAGCAAATACTTTTTCATAAAAAGACGCCACCAGAAAAGTAAAAAAAATAATTTTTAAGTATACTTTCATTTTAAACCTTAACAAAATCAACCTTCATTTAGCAAATTATAGACAAAAACAATCAACTCAGTCTTTGATTTTACTAGAAGTTTATTGGATATTGCTCAGTTACCTTCGAATGTGAAGTTGATTACCTGGCGCATGACCGAAATAAGATTTAGTTCTGACATCTCCAGCTTTAATCACTAAAAACTTGTCTTCTTGGTTTGGAAATTTTGATTTTATCGTACGGATTATGTTATCAATAGTAATTGGTAATTGCAGTGCCCATAAAGCTTCCATGACTTTTATAGCCCCAACACCTAATAAAAAAGCTTTCACAGAATCATCCGTTACTTTATTATGAGGTTTATAAGAAATATAAAAGACGGCCATTTGTTGCCTCCACGAAAGCAGGTTTAAGTAAAATAGCGTATCCATTCTGCCTCCGCTGCACCAAGTATGCTTCATTAGCCTCCTTAGATAAGCCGATTTTATCATTCATAAACTTTTGTGTGTATACCTAATTAGAAGAGTAGATAATTAAATATTTGAAGTTTCACCATTCCAGTAACAAAAAAGCCTAAATACTTGTAAATTTACTGAAAGAAAATCTTTAAATGATTTGAGCAAACTAACGCACACCAAGGTTAAAACTAATTATCAGTTTAAAAAACACCCATATAATATTAAAAATTATGGTTGTGTTATTCTCTCCATTTCTAAGGACTATGAAGTTTTAGCAGAAAATAGTGAACAATGACCCACATAGCCATACTGCATATTTTAGTTAGGAGAATTGTTTAAATTTTGATTTTTAAGACACGTTCTTAGATGAGTAGTAATATTCTCCCCCAAAATAGTCGATAACCATACCTTACTGAATGACAGGGGCTGGGAGCACCGTGAGCAGTAGAGGCCAGGGGATGATATTTAATGTGCAGACTACAATCGTGTAATATTTTGCGTTAAAATGTTGCTCACTAATTGTTTGAAGTATGGGCTTAATACAAGTAAGGTGCTGTATAAAAAATGAGCAACACAAATATTTATAAGAATCCATCATCAGAGCTAGTTAATCAAGTCGATGACAATATGGTCGAAGTAACATGGTCTATTGCCACCAGGGTTTGGTGGAGCTATGTATGGAGATTTATGCTTATATCGTTATTAGGCGGGGCAATCATTGGGGCCATTGGTGGACTGATAGTGGGTATTTTAGGCAAACCAGAGCTAGGTGGTATTATAGGTGTCGTATTAGGTTACTTGATAACTTTACCAATATCTATCTACTTATTTAAAAAGATATTAAATAAAGATTATAAGCATTATAAAATACGAGTATTAACCAAGAATTTATAACTAATCAAGCGCTGGTATCTAACCAGCCATATTGACTTTCTGATTCCACAACGTGCCAAAAAAATAGCTGACTTTCGTTACAGCTATAATGGGGTAAGTAATATCAATCAATAGACTTACCCCTTTACTTAACCAGACAATGACTAACAGATAACAAGAACAAGCTAATTCCAGATAAGCTATTCAAATAGATAATAATATTAGATATGGGTAGGTTAAACTGATCGTATGACTTAAATAGTACTTTATGCACTATCAAAGGAATCACACCTCCAACGCCAAAGATAACACCCAATATCAATCCAATAGCAGTAACCTTTTCAATTTCAATTAACCCATACAGTAGTAAGCTTATAATTGGGATGTGAAAAAGCAAAAATCCACTGATCTTACCTGGTAGTTTGAGTAGTTCCCACTCTTTTTCATATGCTGATTCTATCTCATGTAATAAAAGTAAAGTTGCATTTACAATGTATAGCAAGGTAAACATTTTCACTTCATACCTCAACTAGGGCCTGCTAACAGACCCTAAAAATGATTCGTGAAGGGTATTTATTATCAGACAACAGAAAGCTGATTTAAATATATCGGGTTATCACAATATCAACATAGTTATTGACTGGCATCAAGCTTGTGTTAAATTACTTGCTCAATTTATGGTCACCCGAATGAGCATTTATTCCGTTTAAAGTTTCATGAACAAATAACTTTGAACCAATAACATTCAATTTAGTGACGCCCTGTATACGTATCCTGCGTTGCGGAAGCATCAATTACTTAAAATATAAACAAGTAAGTCAGGAATGGCTATTAATTCTTACAACAGCTGATTTATATAATACAACAAGTTACACTTATCATCCAAAACTGAGTAATTAGAATTTCTGCCTGCTATAAGTTATTGTTCACATATTTAGAAGATTATCTGCTCTACAATAACGCATCACTGGATTCAATAAATCTTTTTTATATAATCTTCCACTAATTATTTCATGCGTTATACCATAGAGAGGATATACTGTGAAATTTACCACTTATATAGTTGCAGTTATTTTTATGATGTTTTCTGCCATGGCTTTTTCAAACGATAAGTCCTCAATAGCTAATCGAGAACAAAAACTCTTTGAATGCCTTAAAGATAAGAATAATAAATCATGTTTCTCAAATCTTTTGAATGATTGCACTGTTGTTGAAAATCTTAAAATCAAAAAAAGAAGATTATCTAAAATGGATACCATGTTTGTAGATTGGCTTGGAGACGATTCAGTTTTTGAAATTTATCATGGTAAGGAAAGAAAAATAGGCAACATAATTATTTCAAGAGACTATATTATTGAAGACACTTTAGCCAATAGAATGTTGCTTAAAATTAAACTTGAAAAACAGCTTGGAGAATGGTTTATCGAACATATCAGCATTTCAACCAACTCCAACGAGCTTAAACAAGCATTAACACCTTAACCTATAATAGGTGACTTGAGGCTCAGTCATCAATGATAAGGTGTCAAGTCCCTTTGTCCAAAGTCTATATAACACTACTCTTCGAATATACCGTAAATTCCTCCCTGGAGAATTTGTTACCGCTGATCTTCCCCCCATTTAACGGACACCCCACTTTAGGATAATATTCACCTAAACTATGGGTATCCCATGAATACAAAGAAAAATAAAACATATTCAGCCGAGTTCAAACAAGAAGCGGTTAGACTGGCTTTAGAGTCAGGTAGGCCTAAGATAGCGATTGCAAAAGAGCTAGGTATTGGGGTTAGTTTGCTTTACGCATGATTAACCAACAGACAGCTGAGCACACGATGAACGTAGACTCAAAACAAACAGAAACCCAGAGGATCAAGGAGCTTGAAGAAGAGACCAAGAAACTAAAATCTGAAAATTCCCTGTTAAAAAAGGCGGCAGCATACTTCGCGAAAGACCAGCTGTGAAGTATGCCTTTATCAAGCAAAACAAGCAGGACTGGCCTGTGGCTTTTCAATGCCGTGTTTTTAATGCTTCTCGGTCAGGGTACTATCAATGGTGCAAGTCAGATGAAACACAGAGAATCAAGAGTAATCAGCAATTGGGTGACGATATTATCGAGCTATTTGAATACCATAAAGGCCGTTACGGTTCTCCTCGTATCACCAAAGCCTTAAAAGACAACAAGCAATGTGTTAATCACAAACGGGTTGCTAAACGGATGGTAGCGCTTGGGCTTCGAGCTAAACAAGCCAAAAAGTTCAAGGCCACAACGAATAACGAGCATAGTTTACCGATAGCTGAAAATCTTTTGCAACAGGATTTTAGTGCAAAAAAACCAAATGAAAAGTGGGTCGGTGATATCACGTATGTTTGGACACTGCAAGGCTGGTTATATCTCGCTATTTTCATTGACGTATTTAGCCGACAATTCATCGGTTGGTCGATGTCTAAGCTGATCAATAAAGAATTAGTCTATGAGGCGTTATTAAAGGCCTTATGGCGCCGTAATTTTCCAACAGGGATAGTCAATATTGCTCTAAAAAATACCAACAACTACTTAAGGACAATAAACTTATCTGTAGTATGAGTGGCCAAGGCTGCTGTTACGATAACGCTCTTGCTGAAAGCTTTTTCCATAGTCTTAAAGTTGAGTGTATCTATGATTATGCTTTTAGTGATCGAGCACAGGCAAAAAAGATAATTTTTGAGTATATTGAAGTTTATTATAATCAGCAAAGGTTGCACTCATCTATTGGTTATAAAACACCGGCTAGGTTTGAGCAACTATGCGTGTAAACTCCTAATAACAGGTGTCCGTTAAATGGGATAAAGATCAGTATTTCAGTTAAAAGTGATTACTCTACAACTCTCTAAAAACGTGGCCTAAGCCACTATATCCTTCCTCTGCGGTACAATACACTTCTTTAGAAGGTAAAATGGCTATAACCCATAAAACCTTGAGGTACCACCAATATTAACCTTCTATTAATAAATTCGAGAACTTTACCTTGCCGCACTTTAGTACTGGCTCAAGAGGACCTCATACAAAGCTCCCTGCTTTTCTGCAGTGTTTTCCAAATTTAATGATAAAGTCAGTGCTTTTTCACACAAGTGCGACAATTACAGATTGTTTGTGTTCCATCCGAACCAGAAATAATTTTCCATTTACCGTTCCACTCATAAGTACTTCTTCCAGGTTCAGCTTTTTCTTCACACTCAATCGGACATAAAGTATTTACCACTTCAAAATCTGATACAGGTCCTATCTTCACCCAAATATCATTAAAGCAAAAATATTGTTTATTATTTTTATCGCTATTAAACGTGTAAGATTTATTTGATTTATTGTTTGAATGAACTAAGACCTTCCGCCATTGCTGAGTTACATTTGCATTAAATTCAGATAAAAAAACAGTTCTACTCGATGCTCCATAATCTAAAACAAAGTCTGTGTTGCCCCCGCTATAAATATAACCGTTTATGATAAACCAAGCTTGACGATGTTGATTTTTACAGTGTTTGATATAGGTATTATTTCCTGCACCTGGTAACCCTGCATCTAAACACATATTATTAGCAGACTTTGGATGAAGTCTACCTCGACTATCTGTGTACCAAAGCTGGTTATCCCTACCATGACAAGGGTAAAGCTTAACAGGCGTATAGTTGGTTACCTGGTTACCCTCTACATCAAGACATAAATTATTTGAAGATATAATTTTATAATATTGGTTACCCGCATATACATTTAACACTACTGAAAGCAACAAAAACAAATAAAATACTTTAACTTTCATTTTTACACCAAAACTTCTTTTAATCACTCGTTTAACTATGGATTTAATAGCAAAATACCGGATCAAAAACCACCCATCCAGCACCTTCGTACCACACCCTTTATATTAAAACCAATTATATTATACAAATATACTATTACATAATTACTAATATCAATAATTAATAAGCAAATTAAAAAAATTTATATTTATTCCATATTATTAATAGAAGATTATTTTGATACATTTAACGACAAATAAGATACTTTCATTCGCATGAGGATTAATTAACCAACTGGCACTTGCAAGCTAGAAGAAGTGACAAATACTCATAATGACTGATTTGACATGATAAAGTTGTAGTCATTGATCTGGTTATATAAAGGTTGATACATTTAATGATAGCTATTTAAAATAGGTTATTACAATTACAATAACCAAGGTAATATTTACATTAATCAAAACCTATACTTGTTAAGTTATCGACCATATGCTCAAGATTAGGAGCAATATAAACAAAAGGATACGTCCTAATTTCCAATTCACTCAGATAACGCACCATAATTTGGATGGTAAGCGTTGCTGAGTAAATAGCACCTACTGATAATTGAGCAATATAATCAACACGTCGCGTCGCTAAGTATTCTAGTTTTTTTTGTAGCCAAGGCATGCAATTACCACTCGCCATAGAAATATGTTTAACTAGACTCTGCATAACATCTTCATTTTTAGGTAAACTACTAAAGTCATCACTTTCTGGAGTTAAAGCAATAGCCCCTCCAGCCCAGCACAAGTTAAATGGATGAATAATCAATAAGCCGAGTTTTTTCGCTATATCATCAAAACTTAAAAAGTCTTGACGATCAAAATCGAAACAGTTGATAACGATATCGCTCGCTTGAAGTAAATTTTTACCATCATAACGAGTAACGTATTTATTTTGGCAATCTATATTCAAACCATGATCTATAGCCATCAACCTTTTTTTTAGTGCTTCCACTTTCGGCTTTCCAATATCCTCTTCAACATAATTCTGTCTATTGAGATTGTGGGCTTCTACAGTATCACCATCAATTAACAAAAAATTTCTAAATCCTGTACGTACCGCTATTTCAGCAATAATGCTACCAAGGCCTGCACCACATAGCACAATTCGCTTATGAGTTAAACGATCTTGTGTAGATTTAGATATATAAGGCCAATTTCTTGTGTAGTCCATGACTGTTTACCTTAAGTATTGATACAAAATCCAACCATTACATCATTACATAACCGAAGAAAAGCCTTGGTGCTCTCGAAGCATTTCTAAATATAAACACATTGCCTCATTTTTTAATTGGTCAAATTCTGGACGATCACTCACTAGATTTAAAAGAGCATGTTGTAAAGTCTCTTGAGCATTCTCATAAAAAAAACCTAAGGTCATCGCCATTGAGAAACCCTGAGGACAACCAACATGATAAGGGCCGGAAGCGTAAATATTTTGAGGAAGATAAAACGAATCTCCCGCTTCTAAAGTGAAGCATTTGTGCTCAGGGGTAGCTAACAATCTGTGTGAAAGTTCAAATGAACGGAAAGCTGATCCCGTATTTTTGATGTAAACTTCCGTAGGCCATAAGTGCATTACTTTAGGCCCTGGTCCAAGATGGAAGTGAATGCCTCCCCGTAAAAAGTCATCATCACGATGAATACCTAATGGCGTCATTGAATAATTTCCCATAAATATAGTGCAGTTTATATGCAGGGATTGTTCCGTTTTTAATTGAAGCTTTGGCAAAACTCTATCATATATATTCAGAGCAATTAGCTTCTTATGCAAATTAGGAAGGAATTGTTCAACTGAATTGGCCAAAATCATGTATTCTTTACCATCAAATATCCTATCACAATAATGTTTAAGTTTTTCTCCATTTTCAGGTGGATGTTTCAGTATCTCTGCCTTTTCTTTATAGCGAAATCCTCCATCGACAAAAACCCGTAAAAAATTATCATGTTCAGGAAGCTGATGTTGGTCTACACTCGCTCTGCATCGAAGAAAATCAAGAAAATTCTCATCATTAAACATAAAGTCTGCTGGGTTGAAACTATCCTTGAATAATTTGGGTTCAGCAAAATTCTCTAATGCTGACCACCAATCATCGGAGAATATAGGCGTTCTATGAATGATATGTTCAGTTGTCATAGTGGCTTACTTAGTTAATGAAATGTTCTTATGACTTTAGCTGGGTTTCCCATCACCAAGGAGTTTGCAGGCACATCGTGAGTAACGATACTTCCAGTACCGATTAAAGCACCACTACCGACCGTTACTCCTTTTAAAATAGTGCTATTGGGAAAAACCAAAATATTATTGCCGAATAAGATAGGAGAAACTTTAATGTTGTCAGAATGGGTAAGCGAGTCTCTACATCGCAGGACAGGTCCAGTCCATTGACTATTAAGCCTTTGTTGAGGATCTAGTTCATGTCCATCCGTATCAATAATGGAAACCCCATAACTAATTGTGACATAGCTCCCCAAAGTAATAGACTCTAAACACCAAATACGTGTATGTTCACCAATATAGCAATGACTTCCAATTTTTATTTCCCCCCCGGTTCTACCAGTGATTAGCTCTCCTCGAATATGGGAATTATTGCCAATTTCTATGTCACTAGGATTACCCAGTAAATTGTGAACCTCCGCGGTAGGATAAAAACAGGTTCCACTACCTGCAACACAAGAACAATAACAACGTTCTATTTTTAGCGCATTTAAACCTCTTTCGAGAATTGAAAATGCTTCTCTGCCATTACATGTATTTTTTATTTCACAGAGTTCCATCCAAAGTGAGTCCCATAGCATTCTATCTGGCCGTCCCTCTGCCATGACTTATTCTCCCATGTAACAGTAAGACCTACATAAAAACCTTATGATACTGTGGTTTAATATCTGGTTCTTGATACTTTGAAATAAATTTCTGACGTACATTTACATCAAAGGCTGTGCCAACAGTTGATGAACCAATAAAGTGGCATATTTCAGTAATTGGTATAATATCGACACCTAATAATTTTCTCCATACTTCTGGTCCTGCTTTGGCACAGTCGGATGAAGCAATAATAACAGCAAGACTAGGGTCTACCCTATGTAATTGCTCAACAAAAGACATTACATGATAAGCAAGAATACGATACGCATCTATTCGATGGTATATTGAACGTACACTTGTTGCAAAAGAACCACTTTCATATATAACAAAGTTTGATAATTCCGGATTTTTAATTGCTTTCTCTATTTTCTGGGAATATTTATCTGGTAAAAAATAGAATATAGGAAGACCGTCATCCGAGGTCGCTTCAAGATCACATATTAACGATGGATTTTTTTTGGTAACACGTGCAGTCCCGATTAGTTTGCCATTAAAGTCAATCAACGCAAAAAAAATTGAATATGGAAAAGCCTCCCGAATATGTAACACAGTATCCTCTACATCTTGTTGCCATTGTTTAACATCAGTATAATTACTTTTATGCAAAAACTCGCCATCACTAGTATAAATATCTAAAACGTATTGAATGTAACTCTCTATGTTTACCAATGAATAACGTTCAGAGCCCTGTAACCCTACCGCAACGACTGAACAACCTGATTTTTTTATTTTTTTTATCTCAGTTGTATATCCAGGGCCAAAACAAGGAGGATGGACTGGAGAATCAATTAACATAAAAACACCTCAAAATTAAAATAACAATTCCGTCTTATAGCAACTTTATTGCCCATACTAAGTCCAATTATTATTTTCACTTATAATTTCGAGTATTTTATTTTCCTTTTATCCTTCCACAAAAGCAGTTATCTATAAACAGACATATCTGCACACAATACAAAGTATATCTATACTATAGCGTGAAGTTTTTTATACCCCTTTGGCACAAACGTTATATGCCCTCACGTGATTAAACTCAAGAACCCTATATTAATGAATGACCGGATAAAGAAAGTTAACACTTATAATTATACCATAAAACCTGATTGTGCTGTTTCCTACCCTGAAATATATTGTAATATCCTATTTCATATTTGCGATTAGTTTTTTCTGTTTAAATTCAACAGCCACTTCATTCAAAGTATTACCATTCTTATTTGTCACTATAATAAATTTTCTACCACTACAGGGAATAACAGTCGTTCATTAAGTTTAACTTTATTTGATACTAGATATCCTTATATTTTTCCCCAAACCCTGCATATAACAACGTTTGAGATTGCAGGGCTTAAATGAGTTCACTAAGCAGGTGGTGGAAACAGTAATACACATTTTTCATATTAAATGTCCCAATATTGAAATATCATAGTAAGTTTAAGTGAATATAATACAGAGCTGTAAAAATTACTGGACACTAAATTGCAAGAAAGAATAAAACACTGTGATGTTACAGTATTTACGTACCTATTTTGACAAGGAGTAAGTCAGTGAAGCAATTGTTAATAAAAATCCTGCTTTTGTTTTTTGTTCTACCCAGTTTAGCTTTGGCTCATACCGGTGTTGGAGAAGCATCAGGGTTCTTGCACGGATTGAGCCACCCAATGAGTGGCATTGACCATCTGCTTGCGATGTTGGCTGTTGGCCTTTGGGCGGCACAAATTGGTGGGTATGCATTGTGGGCAGTACCATGTACGTTTGTGGGTGTTATGGTCATGGGTGGCATTTTCGGTTTCTTTAGCATACCAGTTCCTTTTATTGAAGAAGGGATTTTAGTATCTGTCCTGGTACTTGGCGTCTTGATTGCCGGGGCATTTCGATTTTCGCTCCACTATAGTGCCCTTATTATCAGTTTATTTGCGATTTTTCATGGTTATGCTCATGGTGCTGAAATTCCACCCACGATCAACGCTGTCTTATATACGGTTGGTTTTGTATTAGCGACGGCAATGCTTCATGTCACAGGAATAGGTTTTGGGATCTTCATGCAGAAAACAAATTTACATAAAGCCACTCGCTTTACTGGTGGCGTGATCGCACTCACTGGAATCTATTTGGCTATCTCATAAAAAAATTTAATCAGACCACAAAATGATCTACCCAACCATACTGACTAAATATCAACCAACCTTCGTATAACCTACTAATCATAGGCCTCTAAGAATCATCAACAGAACTATCCACACAAACGGTGGATAACTCTGTTGATGGAGATAAATCAGTTATGTGACACCCACACCTTGTTGTAGTAACTTATGACCGTTACCCCTTTCTCGGATTATTTTTAGCTATAGGCAAATATTGTTCATTTATTAGACGATTTAAAATTAACGTCATCCATTCGGAATATTTCTCTGAATTTTCGATTGCATCATTTAACAACTTTCTTGGATCACACCATTTCCAATCGTCGACTTCAGAGGGATTTACCCGTGGCATACGATCAGTTACGCCTAGTAAAACATGGTTAAACTCATGCTCTATCAAACCACACCGTAATTCGAATTTGTATATTAATGTCAGCACTTCTTTGAGTGATGTATCAACGCCCATTTCTTCATAAAGGCGCCTGTGAGCAGCATGTAATGTACTTTCACCTGGTAGCGGGTGTGAGCAACATGTGTTTGACCATATACCAGGGGAATGGTATTTCGAAGCTGATCTTTTTTGAATTAATATATCCCCTTTACTGTTAACAATAAATATTGAAAAACAGCGGTGTAATAGCCCAAGAACATGAGCTTCAAGCTTATCGATTGTGCCAACCTCATTATCTTTTTCGTCGACAAGTATTACCTTGGTGTTATCTTGCTTTAGTTTCATTCTAGCCATTGCAACATAGCCATCAATTTATTTGTAAAATAATATTCAACAATACCTGTATACATGAGAAGAGCCCTAAAGCTTATCAACCAAAATAATTAACAATAAAAACGCTCACCTCTAATCTTACACGCTCTCTGCCGATAATAAATATTCAAAAACATGCTAGAAATTTAAAAACTTAACTCAAAAAGTTATCTAGGGCCTGTTAACACTATTCGAATATCACTGTTATGATGGTAAAAGCACTAATCTAGGCGCGAAGCGTGAAGTTTAGTTGTTCTAAATGAACAATGAGCAACAACGAGTAGTGCTTTTACCGTCATAACCCTTCGGGCCGTGATTATCTTGCTAGGCGAAAAAATAGTCTACGGCAGTGGTGATTCAAATAGTGTTAACAGGCTCTAGAATAATTTAATCAAAAAGATAGTGAATTAATACAGATAGTTACCAACCACATCAATAATACCATCAAAAAACTTTCGTATTAATTATTATTTTTTTTGTGTATAACCTATTTGTGTTTAACAAATCATCTATTCTTATATAAACGTGTTGAAGACACGTGTGGATGAAGCCACAGCGAGGGAACGAATGATGGCGATATCCAACTTTATTACACTTAACTCAAATCGTGACACAAGCCTGCAGCCCCAAAGTAGCCTTGATACCTTTGACTTCGACGCGTCTGCATTCATTGCTTATCGCAATAAGTGGAAAGGCGTTATTACATCACGGCTTGTCGAAATTGCCACTGCCTCTGATGCCGAATTTTTGGATTGCGTTAATTATCTTATCGAAAACGAAGGTAAATATATTCGCCCTCTTCTAACAATGATGGCTTGCGAAATTACGGGAGGTAAAGCCGTAGACGCATTAGATTACGCTTGTGCTATCGAGCTAATTCATCTGAGCTCCCTGATTCTTGACGATTTACCCTGCATGGACGACAGCGACACTCGTCGTGGTCGTGCCGCTTTGCATGTAAAGTTCGGAGAGGCACGAGCGCTTCTCACCACAATTTTGCTCATCTGTACATCGTTTCGCCTTGTTGCAGAAGGTGGCCCAAATGCAAGTAAGGCTGTGTCCATTCTGGCTCGCTCACTGACAGATAGCGGTATGATCCTTGGGCAAATGAAAGATCTTCAGGGATACGGCAAAGATAATTCAGTTATCCACATGAAAACGGGCTCTCTGATTGAAGCTGCCGCTCTGCTTGGTGTACTTGCAGGTAGTGATAACCAATATGCCGCACAGCAACTGTCATCGTTATCTTGTGATATTGCGTACATATTTCAGGTTAGGGACGATGTTTTGGACGGTGATATGGGTCAAAAAGCACAAGAATCTGCAAAGAAGCGTGCCTACAGATTAGCGACGATAACACTCAACACATTTGGCTGTTCACCCGCTTCTCAAGCACTCGCCTCCCTGGCGGTATTTGCGGCTATACGGAAGCAATAATATGACAGCAACAGACTTAAAACATACATAACATGACTTATTTTATTTAAATAATAATATTTTCCATTTTTTTAGCCACAAGCGGTTGCGCCCTATCAATGTTAAATTTCGCAATTTTACACAAGGAAAGAAAGTTATGAACCTAAAATTGAAAACTGCGCAGCCGAAGTTCGACCTTAAGTCACAAGTTTTTGTGTCAAATCCTTATCCTACTTATAAAGAGATGCAGAATGTAGCACCGGTTTATTGGGATGAGGAACTAAAATGCTGGGTGATCACCCGCTATGAAGATGTTAAATCGCTTGCAACACCATCATTCACAATACCGCAAGAAAGCTTTTTACATCAAGCTGCTGAAATGTTCCCTTCATGTAAAGAACAAATATTAGAAATAGGCGCTCATCAATCACTAAGCTTTGTTTATA